>JAYVZS010000026.1:0-38377 GCA_043783155.1 Bacteroidota bacterium
CGGCTCATTGCTGAAAGATATGCGAATAGAAAATATCTTCAGAAGCCAATTGAAGAAGTCGGCAGTCGGCGGTTGGCAATTGACAGTGTGTCGACCGAACTCAAAACTCCCAACGCTCAGTTTCACTACTCTCCTTTTGAATACACAAGAAGGCACACGTATGAAATACAGAACATCGGAGGGCACAATGTTCCACGAGTGATTGCTGATTTATCTCATCGTGACAAGATTAGTCCGGCTTCATTATTTCCTGTTGGATACAATTATTCAGTCCCGCTCGACAAATGGAATTTATCTGACCAGGCATGTGATTACATCTTTACCGGAGATCAATTGCTAGATTTTGAAATTCCCGGAACACTTGGTGTAATTGTGAATTACGAAACGTGGAAAAAAAATTCAGAGAGAGAACGACATTACCCTCTTTTTTCCTGGAAAGCTTTTGAACAAATAATGAGTAATGTTGATTCAAATAAACGGATGAATCATACGCTGAATTTCGTGAGCGTCAGAGTCGGGGATTTATTCAATCTCACATCTCATATCTCATATCTTACATCTCACAATACAGTTCTTGTTTTCGAAACCGATAATAAACACGGGATGGCGGAGCAACGAAGGATGTTCTTCGAATTAATGATGGCCAACCTGGAAGTTCCTGTCATCATCAAAAGAAATTATGAAGAAGATGATGAAAAATCGGTTCAATTATTTGCGTCAACAGATGTTGGTGGTTTATTACTTGATGGCTTCGGAGACGGTATCTTGATCGAACACAATCCCAAAATTGAAATTCGAAATTCGAAATCCATCAACTCCCTTTCTTTCGGTATTCTCCAGGCAACACGAACACGGATTTCAAAAACAGAATACATCAGTTGTCCCAGTTGCGGACGAACACTTTTTGATTTGCAGGAGACAACTGCGAAGATCCGTTCACGCACCGACCATTTAAAAGGAGTGAAGATCGGAATCATGGGATGCATCGTAAATGGTCCCGGCGAAATGGCAGATGCGGATTACGGTTACGTAGGAACCGGTGTCGGAAAAATTACCTTATACAAAGGCAAAGAAGTAATACAACGGAATATCGATTCAGAAAAAGCGGTAGATGCATTGATTGATCTAATCAAGCAACATGGTGATTGGGTGGAAACATCTTTGCATACAAACTAAATGAAATCATACATGTAAAGATGCAATTTACGCATTTGCACATCCACACACATTTGCACATTATAAATTTCCTTCCCTCTCTCTTTTCAGTTTCTCATATTCCTTCTCTGTGCTTGTCATTTTATCATCGTGATAGGCACCGAGGTAATTAAATGCTACACCGATTCCCCATCCTAACATGGGCCATACCGGCCATGGCCAGCCGTCGTGTTCATGCGTTCCTCCTCCGAACAACCACAATGCCCAGAAGAAAGCATTCATGATAAAATATGTTGCCAGATGTTTTTTGAAAGACGCCCGCTTCTCTGCAATCTTCCACAATTGATCGTTACGCTCCTGGTTTGTTTCCATGATTTATTTTTTTGAAATGTACGATTTAATATTGTCTACATATTCTTCAAAGGCCTTTACACCTTTCGGTGTTATCTTACAGGTTGTAAGCGGATAGTTATCCCTGAATGTTTTTTTGACCGTGATGTAATCCGCTTCAACAAGTTTTGAAATCTGAACGCTTAAATTTCCTGCTGTCGAATTTGTTTTTTCTTTCAGGTACGAGAACTCAGCTTCCTTTACGCTGATGAGAACAGACATAATGGCCAGCCGGAGTTGGGAATGAAGAACAGGATCAAGCTCTTTAAACATAATGTGCAGAGGTGCAGAGGTGCAAATGCGTAAATCGCATTCGAACATCTTTACATTTTTGAATTTGAAAATTCGTTTTTCAAAAGATGACCCGGAATAATGTAGCCCAGCAGGACTGCTGTAGCAAGAATCAGAAGTTGCATATCGAACGTAAAAAAGAAACTCACAATACAAAGGATCCAGTTGATAATTCCACCGATGATGAGCGGTTTGAATTTGATGGCCGAACCGGAGACGTATAACCACATCCCGTATATCATCAATACCATCAGGTATGTATTGAGTTGCAGTTTCGACATAAAGAACAATACCACGAAGAGCGAAACTAAAAATGAAATAAGAACATATTTCATCACGTCGTCGATGTAGGTCCTCACACGTTTCTGTTTTTCATGCTGGTAACTGTATATCATCGTAATCACTCCTCCTGCCGGCATCAGGATCGCCCAACCAATATAGTTATAGCTGACATCCATTTTCATCAATACATATTGCATTACACTTGCGATGAAAACCATCCATCCCCAGATCAGGAAATAAAAACTGTCGTCTTCTATTTCCTCCTTTACTGTGCTGATCATTCTCTGAATGAGAGCAAGACTTTCGGTTTCTGATAATTGTTCTTCGTCAGGAATCATGGTGAATTCTTTTAGCTGTAGAACTTATTTTAACAATTGCGGAATGGGCCGACACGAAATCGAAATTTCAAATTCGCAATCCAAAATAAAAAAATTACTCTGGTTTCTTACATTCTTCCAGCGCCGCTTTGCATTTCGACTCTCCCCAATTTGGCATGATACTGCTTGTCGGTTTGAACTTCTTAAATTTCTCAACAGCCGTTTCCAATACAGGAATTGCTTTGTCTTTTCCACCGCCGAATTGTTCAGGTGTATACAGCAGTCCCTGTCCCTTCAGGAAATAAGCACGTGGATTTTCAGGATCAAGCTGCATCGCTTTTCCAAGCAACATGCCTGATTTCATCCCGAGTTTTTGTCCGCGGTTCTGCGGATCAACAGAAATTTTCATGGACGTGATGAAAGACTTCATTACATAAATCTCAGAGTTGTCTGGTTTCACAGAATCCGCTTTGTTGATCAACGCTTCCGCTTTGTCGAAATATTCATCCTTCTTTGAGTTTTCAGTTTGTTTCAAACCGATCATCACTTCACAAAATGACTGGTAATACAACGGGAGCCATTCTTTCGGATTGGCACCGGCAATTCTTTCAAATCCATTATACCCATCCTGGAAGATAGTTGCTGCAGATTCTTTATTAGCGGAATCAATCATGGCAATATTTTTTTCCATTGCCCTTACATACTTCGCGTCTTGTGCGTTTACAACAACTATAATGAAAATTGCAGCAAACATTAATCTAAGTGTTTTCATTTTTCTTTTTTATTAATTGGTTGATTGTGTAAAATTCCGATTACTTAATTATTCAATATTCATTTTTAATTGTATTTATCCGAGTCGTCTTTTTGTGACCCGATATTGATAAACATGCCGACAAAGAAAAATCTTGGAGACGTCTGACCGATCGATTCACGTCTCATTCCATCAGCAGAATACCGGTAATTGAAAACATTTTCAATGCCCAGTACATTTGTAATTGAGAAAACAATTACAGTAAAATTTTTATGAATTGAGGTGAGATAGCTTCCGTTCAGACTCAGGTTTTGATATGGCTTTGTATAATCAGATAAAAATTCTGAAGGCGGGCGATTCGGGTTGTAGTAAGGCCGGCCAGAATTATATGCGTAAGTAAAACCAGCCTGAAGGTTCAGCTTTGGAAAAAAATATTTATACACGACACTCAGTGTATGCTTCGCTGCGAAAGAAGGAGTGGTTGTAATCGGGAAGTTGTGATAGTCTCTCTTTGTATCGAGGTAAGAATACGAGATCCAATAATCTCCATACTTAAGAGTTTGCTTGTCGCGCCAGAAAATATCAAATCCTTTTGCATAACCATTGCCGAAATTCGTATACAAACTATCAAGTCCCGATGACGGCGCAAGTGCAACTTCTTTCACAAGATTATCATATTGCTTGAAATAAGCTTCCACCCTGAATGTTCTCTTCTCTGTCACCACCTGGTAATTAAAAATATAGTGCGATGCTTTTTCATATTCGAGTTGAGGGTTTCTGAAGAGAAATGTTTTATCCGGTGTCTGGTAAAAATCTCCGTAAGCAAAAGATGCCTGCGCATACTTGCCGGTTTTATACGCAAGCGAAAGTCTCGGTGCCACATTCGCTTTTCCGACTACATCAGAAAATTCGTAGCGAACACCCGCACGCGTCACCAATTTTTGTGTGAGGTAAATATCCCCTTCCACAAAACCGGCTCCAAAATTCTCTCTATACATAGAAGGATAGATCGAATACTTTTGATTGACATCGGGCTTTTGAAATTCTCCGCCAAAACGAAGAATGGAAAGTTCACCAATTCCTCTTGACACAGTTGCTCTTCCCTGGTAAAGATTATTATGATTAGAGATCGGGATGGAATCGAAATGTATGTCGTCTTTATTATCACTGAAAGAAAATGCTGTAAAGAGGTTCCATTTCTTTTCGATGATTTCTTTATAAGAAATATTCCCAAACCAATTGTTGTTATTCAGTGAAAAAGAATTTCTTGTTTCACCGGTCGGATCGTTGATGTCATTGAAACGTAATGCTAATGTATTGTAACCATAGTTAACAAACCCTTTCAGCAAACCGGTTTGAGAAGTCTTCTGCCTGAACACAACTGATCCGCTTCCTCCTTCCGGTGCATGATCCCAATCACGATTTTGCGGGACAAGCGACATGTAAGGTTGCAGATTCGTATACCCACCATAAAATCCAATCGAAGATTTTTTGAATGCAATGTTTCGACCGGCACTTACACCAACACTCATTATCCCGATGTTTGTGGATGTTTGTTCAACGACATCCTGTGATTCAAGAACCAAAACAGACGACAACGCCTGACCGTATTGCGCCGAATATCCACCGGTTGAAAAACTTGTTCCCTTAAAAAGAAAAGGTGAAAAACGTCCGCGTTGCGGCACATCAGGGACAGAAGAAAAATACGGATTGTCAACCACTATGCCGTCAATGATGGTCCTGGTTTCGGATGCATCACCACCCCGAACATACAAACCTTCCTTCTCACCTATCTGTTGAGTACCCGGCAATGTTTGTAATGCTCCGTATACATCTCCGTTCGCGCCGGCAGTGGTAACAATATCGAGCGGACGAAGAATCGTCATTTTTTTCTCATCACTTGCTTCAAATGAACCGGCAGAAATAGTCACGGTTTTTAATTCACTTACCGCTTCCTTCAATGAAATATTTAACGTGACGTCCGTTCCGTCAAGAGTTACTTTTTTCACAAAGGATTCGAAGCCGAGAAAAGTTGCAGAAAAAATTTGTTCCCCCCTCTCATCAGAAGAGAATGAAAATTTTCCGTTAACATCTGTCGACATACCGTCGTAGCTATCCTTGATAAACACATTGGCACCCGGAATGGGCTTGCCTAGTTTATCAGATACCATTCCTGAAATTTTTGTTTGAGCAAACAGCAACGATGGAAACAAAAAAATCAAAAGCAAAAACAAGTGACGGTTCATGAATGGTCTTTTTAATTAAGGGACAAACATAAAGTAGTTTATACTTTAAACCAAATATTCTAAAAAATATTTATAGCTTATTTAAAAAGAGAAAAAATGATTACTTATTGAATACTTCTTTGGTCACCCAACCTTTTCCCCAATTCTCTATGTCTTCTTTTGACCAAAGTTCAGGATAAAAAATTCTTTTTTGAAAACGAGGAGGAAGATATTTCTGCCAATTGGTACCTCCTGTTGCCGCGATTTCTTTTTCATCGGCAGCGAGATAACGTACAGCAGATTTGTAATGCACCAATGGCCAGTTCACATTTACATCCTGGTCGAACTGGCGAAGCGCAGTGATAAGTGCAACATTCTGCTGATCCTCTTTGCTAAGTCCTTTATATTTTGCCCAAAGATTTTTGTCTCTGTAATTTTTAGCAAGCGCTATAAACTGTCCGCAGTATTTTTTTTCGAATTGTTCAAGCGTCAGTGTTTTTTTTCCTGATGCCAATTCAGTAGCGCCTTGTTTCCAGTAAATGTGCTTGTACATGTCTTCTATGGAAGCATTCTTTCCTTCGAAATTCTTTCTTTCATCTTTATCCACCAATTGAATAAAATCGGTGGAGCAGATTTCAACCATCCGGTATTGCGCCGACTGAAAACCGCTTGCAGGAAGCAACGCCATACGAAAACGGAGAAACTGTTCTTTCTCCATTCCGTCTACCATGATATCAAATGATTTTGTCAGCGCTTCGAAATAACGGTTGATGCGAATGACGCGTTCACTAAAAAATTTAACATTGAGTTTTTCATTCCAACCGGCATCGTGACCGTTCGGCAAAACAGTTTTTCCATTGTTAGCGATTTGCTCCATCTCATGCAGACAGAGTTTGAAATACAATTCTGTGATCTGGTGATAAATGATAAAAATAAGTTCGTCCGGAAAATCTGTTTTGGGGTTCTGAAGTGCAAGCAGTTTATCAACATGCGTATAATCCCAGTAAGGAAGATAGTTCGAAAGCAGCAGTCCGTCAAGGTAATTGGCAAGACTCTGACCCATTGCTTCGTATTTTTCTTCGAGCTTGTTGATGCGCTCAACGATTTCAGGTTTGAGTTCCATGAGCACAATATAAAGAGATTACAACGATTCTTAAAAAATAACCTTTATTCTAATATTGAATTATTAGAACCTATCTCAAAATGACCAAATGTATATTACCCTCTCGACATTTAATTTTTATTTTCCACTTTTTGCTTCTGCAAAAAGTGGAGCAAAAAGCAGCCCACGAACGCCAACCCTCAATTGGCTTTTCAAAAAGCATCGCTTTGGGGCCGGCCAATTGACGGTTCGCGCCGTTCGTGGATGCCCCGCTCACCGCGACTTAAATACACTTTAGTTAATTCAGATTACTCAGTATTAATTTGCAATTTGATCTCAATTTAATAAGAAGAATCAATTTGCCAATCTTAAGATCACTCCTAATAATGTGCGGATGCGTAAATATGAGAAGGCATAAATTACTTCGACGCGACAAAAAAGTACACCGATCATTTTTAGAAATCAGTAATCGGTGTAATCTTTTCTTAATCCATGAAATCAATTTTTTACAAACGCCGGTTCGCTGTTCAGGTTTTCGTAATCCGTTAAATCCATTTTGATTGAGCCGACCAGAATTTCCGCCTGTACACGAACGGGAATTCTGTTTTTGTCGTCACTGATCCAGACAGTCATGTCTTCTTTTTCTTTAAAGACGCGACCTTCCTGTAAAATTGGGTGAAATTTTAAACAATGAAAAACACCTTTTTTATATTTTAAATCTTCTTTCCCAACGAACTTTAAATTGAGCGGAATGATGCCATCATCAAGGTACCCGTTGATCGGAAAAATATCCCCTTCTTTCACATTCGAAAAATCAAGGTTGCGTGCATAGTAAAAAGAAGAAATCAAATCCTGCGTGTATTCCGGAATGGCGATTGTTTTTTTCTCGCTTGTCGCCGAATCTTTAAAATGATTGAAACTTACATTTTGATTAATCGTGTAGCCGCCTTCATTCACTCTCCGGATAAACATCCATGGAATCAAAGCCTGCTTGTCAATGATACTTTCATAGCGATCGCGGACTTCAAAAAACCAATCGAACGCACCAACCGTTTTACCGGTTCCAACAACATGGTAACAATCGCGGCCACCGATATTGGAAGAATTTGGATCAACTTCGAGTGTTGCTTCACCGGCATCAACAAAACCATAATGGATACGGAACTTAAGTTTCTCACCGGGTTTGAACGCACTATTATTAAAGGTTCGCAACGTTTTTTGTCCATTAGATGAATGAGCGGAAAGACTTACGAGAACGAATGCAACGATGATGATTTTTTTCATGCGCTGCCAGTTTACAAAGATTGTTCCATGATTCATTTGACAATAAAATTAGAAATCGATTTCCGGAAAAGGAAAAAAATTTACAGACTAATTAACGCAAAATCACCTGGTTTATTGAAAGAAGGAAGAAGGCTGGGAATTAATCGCGTGGAGAATCGTATGAATTTTCTTCGCTGTCGTCCAACGAAATTTCATTTTCAACATCCGGGTTATGTTCTCCGTGTTCCATGAAAATAGTTTTGCGATCAGGAAGATTTGCCGGATCCACTCTGTCTTCAACCACAATAATTTTCTCATCAATCACCATTTCAGATTCAGTGATTGATTCTGGAATAAAAGTCTCTTCTGTTTCTGAAGCATCGGTCGGCTGCCCGATTTCATTTTGTTCAACATGCAAATCTTTTAACTGAGGTAAATCTTTCACGGTCTTAATACCAAAGTAGTCCATGAACGATTTACTTGTTACATACACCAATGGTTTTCCCGGAGCATCGCTCTTGCCGTTGATTTCGATCAGTTCTTTTTCCAACAATTTCTGAACAGCGTAATCGCAATTTACTCCGCGGATATGTTCCACTTCCGCTTTTGTAATCGGCTGCTTGTAAGCGATGATGGCAAGTGTTTCCATCGCTGAAGTAGAAAGTTTTTTCTTCGACTTGTGCTGAATGAGTGCAGTAACAGTCGGGTGATATTCCTTCTTAGTGAAAAACTGGTAGCCCTCGGCAATTTCCATCAACTCAAAAGCGAAATCATCGGATTGATATTTCACTTTGATTTCCTCCATGGCCACGATAATTTCTTCGTCAGTAGGTTCCCAATCGAAGGTGATTTTCAATGATGCGACGATCTCATCAATGGAAATACTTTGCTCAGAGCAAAAAACAAGGGCTTCTATATGTTGGTTCAGTTGGTTCATTGTTTTGAATGGTATTTCGTCGTTTATCGGAACGAAAGTACAAATACACGAATAACTTTCAACCTCTGCAAGCGAAAATTTTTACACCGTTGCCTGTGAGGAATTTATTGATGAAATTTATACCACGATGTTCACAATCCGGCCGGGCACGATGATGACTTTCTTGGGTGATTGACCCTGCAGGAGTTTTTTTACTTCTTCGGATGACATTACTTCTTTCTGAATTTCATCCTGCGAAAGACCCAATGCAATTTCAAGGTTGAATTTTGTCTTTCCGTTGAACGAAATCGGGTATGCGAATGAATCTTCCGTGAGATACTCTTCTTTGTATGGAACCCATTTCGCGAATGTGATGCTCTCTTTATGTCCGAGCAACTGCCAGAGTTCTTCAGCAACATGCGGAGCATACGGTGAAATAACAATTGCGAGCGGTTCGAGGATTGCGCGCTTGTTGCATTTCAAATCGGTGAGTTCGTTCACGCAAATCATAAAGTTGCTGACAGATGTATTGAAAGATAAGCGATCAATGTCCTCTGAGACCTTCTTAATTAACTTGTGAAGAGATTTGTGTTCTTGCTTTGTTGGTTCCTCGTCACTGACAAAAAAGACTTCACCCCGGCCCTCTCCGGAGGAGAGGGAGTTGGTACTACCTGCTTGAGAGTGATACAGCCGCCAAAGTTTCCGGATAAAATTTGACGTGCCGCTGATGCCGTTGGTATTCCACGGCTTTGCAAGCTCCAGCGGACCAAGAAACATTTCGTAAAGGCGAAGACAATCGGCTCCGTGTTTTTCGATGACGTCATCAGGGCTTACAACATTAAGTTTTGATTTAGACATTTTCTCGACCTCTGATCTTAGAGAAAGATCATTTATACTCTCATTCCCATGTCTAAGAAAAATAAATTCACCCGTGGAATCTTCTCTCCACAAAACCCGTTCATCCATATTTTCTCGAGACAATCCAGAAGATATCGATTTAAAATAAGGATCTTCAATTAAATTAATAAAGTCTTCTCTTGATAATTTAGAACTTCCTTCTGTGTAAGTGACAGGTATTCTCCATTCACCTTTATCTCTTAGATATTTATACTTTTTATTTTTGAATTCAATTACTCGGTTGTTATTGTCTTCACTAAATCTAGCAACATTATCATTGGTCGCAAACAATTCGATTTTCTCCCCATCTTCAGATTCGAAAAGCATTTTCGCAATAAACAATGACACTCCCTGTATCATCCCCTGATTCACCAACTTCTTTGCAGGTTCCTGAATAGGAATTAACCCAAGATCAAATAAAAATTTTGTCCAGAAGCGAACGTAGAGTAAATGTCCGGTTGCATGTTCTGCTCCACCGATGTAGAGATCAACGTCCTTCCAATAGTTTACTGAATCTTTGGATACAAATTCTTTTTCATTCTTCGGATCCATGTAACGGAGATAGTACCACGAAGAGCCTGCCCAGCCGGGCATGGTCGTGGTCTCGAACTCAAACTTGTTTTTATATTTCCAATTTTTCGCGCGGGCTAGAGGAGGTTCACCATCTTCAGTCGGTAAATATTTATCTACTTCAGGAAGAATGATGGGTAAATCTTTTTCATCCACCGCTTTTGGAATTCCATTTTCATAATAAATAGGAATCGGTTCGCCCCAGTAACGCTGCCTTCCGAAGACGGCATCCCGCAAACGGAAATTTATTTTTCCTTTTCCAAATCCGCGCTTTTCAATTTCGTCAATTGCTTTTCTGATGGCGTCTTTTACACTTAGTCCATTGAGAAAATCGGAGTTGATGCAGATGCCGTCTTTCTCGTCGTAAGAGGCCTCACCCAAACCCTCTCCTTTGGAGAGAGCTTTTTCTCCAACAGGTTTGACGACCGGAATAATCAGAAGATTAAAATGTTTTGCAAACGCAAAGTCGCGCGAGTCATGTGCAGGAACGGCCATCACTGCGCCGGTTCCATAACCAGCCAACACATAATCTCCCACCCAAACAGGAATTGGTATTTTCGTGAATGGATGTTCGGCATACGCACCGGTAAACACGCCGCTTATTTTTTTCACTTCCGTCATGCGTTCGCGGTCGCTGCGGTTTTTTGCCTCCTCCACGTAATTCATCACTGCAACTTTTTGTTCTGCCGTAGTAATTTGGTTCACGAGTTCATGTTCGGGAGCAAGCGTCATGTAAGTAACACCGAAGATGGTATCGGGACGAGTAGTGAACACTTCAATTCGCAATTCCGAATTCGCAATCCGAAATTCAATGCTCGCTCCTTCACTCCTGCCAATCCAGTTTCGTTGTTGCTCCTTAATGGATTCACTCCAATCGAGCGTTTCGAGATCGTCGAGTAATCGGTGAGCGTAATCGGTAATCCGAAGACTCCATTGTTTCATCTTTTTTCTTTCAACGGGATGGCCGCCGCGTTCACTCACTCCGTCTTTCACTTCATCATTTGCGAGAACGGTTCCGAGAGCGGGACACCAGTTTACAATGGAATCGGAGATGTAGGCGAGGCGGTAATTAAGTAGAATATCGGATTTCTCTTTTTCAGAAAGTGAATTCCATTCTGGATTTGAGATTTGAGATTTGAGATTTGAGAACTCACTGATGAGCGTATCAATCGGTTCGGCCTTGTTGGTGGCGGGATTGTACCATGAGTTAAAGAGTTTCAGGAAAATCCATTGCGTCCATTTATAATATTTTGGATCAGAGGTACGCACTTCGCGGTCCCAGTCGAATGAGAAGCCGATGTTGTCAAGTTGTTCACGATACCGTTTGATATTTTGTTCGGTAGTGACAGCAGGATGTTGTCCTGTTTGAATAGCATATTGTTCAGCCGGCAAACCGAAAGCATCATACCCCATCGGGTGCAACACGTTAAATCCGCAGAGACGTTTGTAGCGCGCATAAATATCGGATGCAATGTAACCGAGCGGATGTCCGACATGCAATCCCGCGCCACTTGGATACGGAAACATATCCAACACATAATATTTTGGTTTGGAAGAAGCGCTTTCGGCTTTGAATGTTCCATTCTTAGCCCAGTAGTTCTGCCACTTTTTTTCTACGTCTTTAAAATTGTATTCCACTTTTCAGGTTGAAGTTTTGAGTTCGAAGTCGGTATTTTCTGATCAGCGAATAACCAACAACAACGTGTGCGAAGTTATACTTTCATCTTAAAATTCCTTCATCAGAATTTTTCTATTTTAGCCGCATCCAATACATTAAAATGCGGTCACCGGAAAGCAATATAGGAAACAGAAGGCTTCGTTCTTCTTACATCTCAACAATCGTGAGCATTTCATTGGTGCTTTTCATGATGGGGTTGCTTGGATTGCTGGTACTCGACTCTAAAAAAATTACCGATTACGTAAAAGAGCACATTCAGCTTACGGTTTTTCTGCAGGATGATGTGAAAGATGCTGACGTAACCGCTCTGCAGCAATCGCTTGCTGATTCACGTTTTGTAAAATCCGCACAGTACATTTCAAAACAACAGGCACTCGACAGTCTCAAACGCGATCTCGGCGAAGATGCCATTAAGATGATTGAAAGTAATCCTCTTCCCGCTTCTATTGATTTACTTCTGAACGCCGATTATGCAAATCCCGACAGTATGAAAAAAATTGCAGACGTGATCGGCAGCAATAAAATGGTGAAGGAAGTTTCTTACCAGAGAACGGAAGTAGGCAGGATGAATGAGAATTTCAGAACGGCGGCGATGGTCATTCTCATCTTCTGCGGATTGCTGCTTATCATCGCCATTGCACTTATCAATAATACGATCCGTCTTTCTCTTTTCTCAAAGCGTTTTCTGATTAAGAGTATGCAATTAGTTGGTGCCACCAAAGGTTTTATCCGGAAACCCTTTATCGGCCGCGGTTTGCTCAATGGATTGTACGGAAGTTTGATTGCCTGTATCCTGTTGTCAGGTTTGATCTATCTCATTCAACGGGAAATGCCGGAGTTGAAACAGTTGCAGGACTGGCAGATCATTGGCACCCTTTACATCTCAATTACTTTATTCGGATTACTACTCTCAGGTATCAGTACTTTTTTTGCCGTGAACAGGTATTTGCGGTTGAAGCTGGATGAGTTGTATTACTAGGTTGTTAACGGTTGACAGTTTAGGGTTCGGAGTCTATTACCGGTAATGCGTTTGATGCCGCTAACTCTTATTTAATGTCATTACCTTACTGACTGTTTTTGCCAACTTCCAACTTCCAGTCCTCCTATTTGATATTCCATAACTTCCATTAACTTTGGCCTCTCATTTTTTAAGATCATGGCTAAGAAAGAAATAAAAGATCAATCACAGGATTTCGCATTCGGAAAAGAAAATTACACGATTATGCTGATTGGCATTGCTGTCATCATCATCGGCTTTGTGTGTATGAGCGGCGGACCGTCGAAAGACCCCAGTGTTTTTGATCCGGATATTTTCAGCTTCCGCAGAATAACGCTGGCTCCTATTCTCGTCATTCTCGGTTTTGTGATCGAGATTTATGCTGTTCTGAAAAAATCCAAGGAGTAATTTGCAAACCTGCCTACCGCAGGGAGGTTTTCAAATTTGCACATCGTCATCCTGAATAACTAAACATCCTGATGAACTTCCTACACGCTATCATCCTCGCCATCATAGAAGGCGTCACCGAATTTTTACCGGTGTCGTCAACAGGGCACATGATTATTGGTTCATCGGTGATGGGAATTGCTCAACAGGACTTCACCAAAACATTTACTGTCGCTATTCAATTAGGAGCAATTCTTTCCGTGATTGTTTTATATTGGAAAAGATTCTTTCAAAGCGTTGATTTTTATAAGAAGCTCATCATCGCATTTATTCCCGCTGTGGTTTTCGGTATACTTCTGAAAAAGGAAATCAACATGATGCTCGGGAATGTAATCGTGGTAGCATGCAGTCTGTTAATCGGCGGGGTCATTTTCCTGTTGCTCGACAAATGGTTTCATCGTGCTGAAGAAAAAGGAAGTCATGAACTGAACTCCGATGCCTCTGCCTTTAAGATCGGGTTGTTCCAGGTAATCGCCATGATACCAGGAGTTTCTCGTTCGGCCGCAACCATCATCGGCGGACTCACACAAAACCTGAACAAGCGTGCAGCCGCAGAGTTTTCTTTTTTTCTTGCCGTGCCCACTATGTTTGCCGCAACCTGCAAAGAGTTATATGATCTTTACTCTGAAGGCGGAGGTATAACTCATGATCAGATTAATTTGCTGATCGTAGGAAACGCAGTGGCTTTTGTTGTCGCTGTCATTGCCATCAAAGCGTTTATCAATTACCTGGTAAGTCATGGTTTTAAAGTGTTCGGTTACTACCGCATCATTGTCGGACTAACGATTTTGATTCTGCATTTTATAGGAATTGAATTGAATATGTTGTAGATAAAATCATGAATCCGAATCAAATTATCTTAATTAATAAGCCATTTCGCTGGACATCTTTTGATGTTGTCAGAAAGGTGAGAAATATTTTGAGCCGGATGCCTGATGCTGAAGACATCTCCCAAATTAATAATTCCCGGCCAAAAACTAAAAACTTTAAAGTAGGGCATGCAGGAACACTTGATCCGCTTGCGACAGGTTTACTTGTACTTTGTACTGGAAATTTTACGAAGAAAATCTCTGACATACAAAGGGCTGAAAAAGAATACACCGGCTCATTCACGCTTGGTTCCACTACTCCTTCTTATGACCTGGAAACAGAAGTAAGCGAACGAAAAAGTTACGGTCATGTTACCGAAGAGCTTATCCGAAAAACAGCGGAAAAGTTTACCGGGAAACAATTCCAGACTCCGCCGGCTCATTCTGCCGTTAAAATCGGAGGCGTTCGGGCGTATACCAAAGCGCGAAAAGGTGAGATTGTTGAAATTACTCCGAAAGAAGTGGACATCAAGGAGTTTGAAATTATCGCCATCGATCTTCCCCGCATAGATATAAGAGTAGTGTGCAGCAAAGGAACATACATACGCTCGCTGGCGAATGATTTTGGTAAAGAATTAGGTTGCGGAGCACACCTTTCCGCATTATGCAGGACCCGAATAGGTGATTTTTTGCTGAAGGACTCATTCCCCATGGAAGACTTTATCGGCAAATACAGTCCAGAAACAAACTTCTCTGAAGAAATGAAGCCCTATTGAATATTTTATTTTAAAAATTACTTTACAAGGGCTTTTTGTTATATTATATTTGCGCCCCTCTATTGAATTTTAACTAATTTTTTGAGTTCTCAAACACCACCAAATGAAATTATCCCAGTTTAAAATTCATGTTCCTGACACTTTAATTGCTGCTCATCCGGCAAAAATTCGCGGAGAATCGCGCCTGATGGTCTTGGACCGCAAGACAGGAAAGATTGAACACAAAATTTTTAAAGACATTCTCGGTTATTTCAGCGACGGAGACACGATGGTTGTAAATAACACCCGCGTTTTTCCTGCCCGTTTATATGGCAACAAAGAAAAAACAGGAGCCAAGATTGAAGTATTTCTTCTTCGCGAGTTAAATCGTGAGAGTCGTTTGTGGGATGTACTTGTTGATCCTGCACGAAAAATCCGAATCGGCAACAAACTTTATTTCGGTGATGATGATTTACTGGTAGCGGAAGTGATTGACAATACCACTTCGCGTGGCCGTACACTTCGCTTTTTGTTCGATGGTTCTTACGATGAATTCAAGAAAACCATTACCTTATTAGGACACACTCCTCTTCCGAAATACATCAAAAGAAAAGCTGAACCTGAAGATGTAGAGCGTTACCAGACCGTTTTCGCTAAACACGAAGGAGCAGTTGCTGCTCCCACTGCAGGTTTACACTTCAGTAATGAATTGATGAAACGTCTCGAGTTAAAAGGAATTCAATTTGCTGAACTTACTCTGCATGTCGGCCTGGGAACTTTCCGCCCGGTTGAAGTAGAGGATCTGACCAAACACAAAATGGATTCAGAGCAGGTTATTATTCCTGAAGAATGCTGCACGATTGTAAACAAAGCGAAAGCAAAAAAGAAAAGAATATGCGCGGTCGGAACAACTGCAATGCGTGCCATTGAAACTTCTGTTTCAACCCAGGGTGAATTAAAACCATTCGATGGCTGGACAAACAAATTTATTTTTCCACCTTACGATTTCAACGTTGCCAACTGCATGATCACCAATTTCCACATGCCTGAATCAACATTGCTGATGATGGTAGCTGCTTTCGGTGGTTACGATCTCGTGATGCAGGCGTACAAAATAGCTGTGAAAGAAAAATATAAATTCTACAGCTACGGAGATGCGATGCTTATAATATAAGTGTTGAAGTTCATAAGTGTTTATATGTTTAAGTTCTTCGCTTATTTGCAGACTCTCTTAAACACTTAAATTCATAAATAATAAAAAGTGTTGAAATGCTTATATCCGTAAGTGTTTAAGTGAGTAACCACGCCATACCACGTCTTTTACTTAAACACGCAAACACATAAACACTTTTTTGCTTACGCACTCAAACACTTTCTTTAAACTGCTTTAAAAACCTGACATCATTTTCTGAAAACAGGCGCAGATCTTTGATCTGGTATTTCAGCATGGCAATTCGTTCTATACCCATTCCGAACGCGTAGCCGGTGTATTTCTTCGAATCAATTTTACAATTGTCCAGTACATTCGGATCTACCATTCCACAGCCAAGAATTTCAACCCAGCCGGTATACTTACAAACATTGCAACCCTTGCCTCCGCAGATGTTGCAGGAAATATCCATTTCGGCAGAAGGTTCCGTGAAGGGAAAATATGACGGACGAAGACGAATTTTTGTATCCGCAGCAAACATCTCACGAGCAAAATAAAGAAGGGTTTGTTTCAGGTCGGCAAAAGAAACGCCTTCATCAATATACAATCCTTCTACCTGGTGAAAGAAACAATGCGCACGCGCAGAGATTGCTTCATTGCGATATACGCGACCGGGTGCGAGAATACGAATCGGAGGCTTTGTTGTTTCCATGATACGCACCTGCACGGATGATGTGTGGGTACGCAGCGCCATGTCTCCGGAGGCGTTCGTCCCCTTAATAAAGAATGTATCCTGCATATCTCTCGCCGGATGGTTCTCCGGAAAATTAAGCGCGGAGAAATTGTGCCAGTCGTCTTCAATCTCCGGGCCATCAGCGACAGTGAAACCGATGTGTGAAAATATTTCTATGATTCTTCTGCGGACAATTGAAATTGGATGTCGTGCTCCGATTGAAAATGGTTCTCCGGGCAACGTGAGGTCAACAGATGATTGTTTGTCTGACGCACCCTCTGCAAGAATTTCTGAAAAAGAATTCAGTTTCTCTTCTGCTTTTACCTTGAGTTCATTCACCCTCCTTCCGAAATCTTTCCTGAGCTCGGGCTGAATGTTTTTCATTTCGGCGAACAACTCTGCAAGTACACCTTTCTTACTCAAATATTTTAAACGAAAAGTTTCCACATGCTCTTTGGCAGTGGCATTGAACTCTTCAACTTCAGCGATTAACTCTTTTATCTTATCAGACATTTTTTAAAGTACGTATGTGTTTATATGTGCAAGTGTTTACGTTTTCGCAAGTACTTAAACACTTACGAACTTCAACACATAAACACCCATTTATTGAATCAGTTTCATTTTCATCCTCACATCTTTCAAGGGGCGATCGCCGGGTGCAGTTTGAACAGCTGCAATTTTATCTATGACATCAAGACCTTCTATCACTTGTCCATAAACCGTATAATTGTGATCGAGGTGCGGGCTTCCTCCAATGGTGGTCATGATTTCACGTTGCTTCGCACTTAATTTTAATCCGCGTTGCATTTCAAACTTATCAAGCTGTTCGTTTGTCATTACCTGGCCTTGTACAATATAGAACTGGCAACCGCTTGATGCCTTTTCCGGATTTTCTGTGCGGGCAGCACAAAGAGCGCCTTTTCTGTGAAAAATTGAATCAACAAATTCGGCAGGCACTGTGTAACCATTATCACCGCTTCCAAGCATCATCCCGGGAGGCGCATTTTTCGAAAGCGGATCCCCGCCCTGGATCATGAAATTTCGAATGACACGATGAAAGAGCAAGCTGTCATAAAAACCCTGTTGCACGAGCTTGATAAAATTATCGCGGTGTTTCGGAGTTGCATCATACAGTTTCACTTTCATATCGCCGTATTCAGTGCTTATCAGCACCATTCTTTCCTTGTTTTGTGCAGGAGCTTGTTTGGCAACAGGTTCCTGTTTTTGAGTGGTTGCCTGCTTTGCAGGATGGCATGCGACAATACCAGCCATCAGTATAAATACTGTAATTTTTTTGATCTTCATTTTTATTTCTATTTTTGTTATGATTTATGAGAGGCAATATTAGCTAAATTCAAATAAAAGTCATACGATTACATCAAAGAAATCTGACTTCTTAAGTCCAGACCTTCTAAACAAACCAACCAAACGATTAACCGCGAATGACTAAAGACATCTCTAAAAGCTCCTGGATAACCGGAATCATCGTATGTATGATTTTCCTGTCGTTTACTTTTGATGCCTGTAAAAAAGACGGCGATACAAAAGGTGTTGTGATCGTGAATGACTCGTTGGGTAACCCATCCGTTGGAGCCAGCGTTACATTATCACAGGACACTGCTATTAATACGACTACAGGAGCCAAGGCCAATGTGAATGTTACACAAACAACAGACGGCAGTGGTCGTGCTGAATTTGTTTTCGCACTCGAAGCTTACCTGAACATTAAAGCGACCAAGGGTGTCCGGGTTGCCAAGGGGTTTATCCGTTTAAAAGAACATGAAACGGTAAGTCAGACTGTTCACTTCTAACTGTTTTCAAAATACATAAGGACAGCTTGTTTCAGCAAGAGATCTTGCTCCTTCAGACTAAGCGGTGGCAACGGTTTTATCAATTTCCAATGAGGCCAACCTTCCTGATCCGCTCCTTCCAACTCGTAATAATCAAATTCGCTTAATAACCTGCACGTTGCGATATGCATGAGGTCTTCCTTTTCGTCCTTACTGAATTTCTGCGGACCTTTGCCAAGTTCCTGAACTCCGATAAGAAAAATAATGGCCTGCAAATCGGGTTCTTCGCCAAACTGATCAGCAAGCTGAAGTGTTAATGCCTGCCATTTGATCTTTAATAGTTGTAAATCCACCTGATCCATCGTGTTCAAAGTTACAAAGAAGAAATAGATGATTAATTTTGTCGCAATATGATCGGTGCCTTATTCAAAATTTTAATTTTTCTCGTCAGGAGAAAAATTTTTCTGTCCATACTATTAGTGAATATCTTTTTTTTGAGGACTTCATTTGCCCAATCATCAAAGCCAGTTGTTGATATTGTATTTTGTATTGACCTGAGCGCAAGCACGAACGGGATTCTTGACCGGTTCCGTGATCACTACTGGGATTACATACACTTCTTTTCTCAATGTAAACCCGCTACTGATTTCAGAATCGGATTTGTCGCTTTTTCAAGACCCAGTTACAAACGCGAAAATAACTATGTAAAAGTGATCCGTGATCTGACGAATGACTATGAATCATTGAGTCACGACTTACTTCAAATTAAATCGACGATTGAAAAAGGAGACCAGTTTGTAGGAGCGGCATTGAACGTGTGCCTGAAAAATATTTCATGGTCGAAAAATTCGACTGCCTTAAAGATTATTTTCCTTGTCGGGAATGGCATGCCGAACACAGGCGAAATAAACTACGAGAAAGCAGCAACGGAACTCTCGGCCAAAGGAATTATCATCAATACCATGTATTGTATACAGAAAGCTGCCGACATTGAAAAAAGAGGATGGCAAAAAATTGCGGAAATCGGGAATGGGAAATTTTTTCCTATACAAATCAAAGCAGTTTCGTATGAAAGCCTGCATGGTTTCGATCTCGACAAATTCCACTCACTCAATCGTAAATTCAATAATACCTATCTTTATTATGGCAAGAGCGGGTTTACGAAATGGAGATTGCAATGCCAGGAAGATGATTACATGTATACATTTAATACAGATGGATATTGCTGGAGGACTCATTACAAGCTATCAGATCAATACCAGGGAAAAAATTCGGATTGGGATCTCGTGGATCAGCATTGTAAAAATTCAACACTTTTTTACCAGGCGGATAAGCTGACCATGCCAGATACATTGAAGAATATGTCGGAAGAAGATATTCGTGTATTCATCATCTTCAATAAATATCAGCGCAAACTGCTTGCGAAGAAGTTAACCCAAATGATGGAAGAAAAAGAGATACAGGATAAAGGAAAGGTTACTCAAAAAAAAATCAATACACTTGACATCATTTCCATCAACATTTTAAAAGAGTTGTTATCACATAAAGGATTTACGTGCATTGAAAAAATTTCAGATTCACAAAAAAATTAATCTATGTCGCAGTGGAATAAATGGATAGCAGGAGCGTTGGGCTGGGCAATGGGCGGACCGATCGGTGGCATTATCGGTTTCGCTTTGGGAGCCATTTCGGAAGACGCCACAAAAAAGTACAACCCCGGACAAAGAAACACGGCGCTACCAAATGATTTCAGCGCGGCTTTGCTTGTTCTCTGCGCAGCTGTAATGAAAGCCGACAACCAGCTGATGAAAACAGAACTTGATTTCATCAAACAGTTTTTTGTGAGGCAGTTTGGTGTGGAACAAACGAAGGAACGTATGCTATTGCTTCGTGAAATTCTGAAACAACCGATTCCGCTTGCTGACGTATGCGAACAGATCAAACATAACATTGATTCTTCTTCCCGTTTACAACTGATGCACTTGCTTTTCGGAATTGCATCAGCCGACGGACTTGTAAATAATGCTGAACTCAGCATGCTGAAAGAAATAGCATGGCGCACCGGTATCAGTGAACGGGATTTCATCAGCCTTCAAAGTATGTTTGTGCGTGATACGGATTCTGCCTATAAAATTCTGGAGATCGAAAAATCAGCCAGCGAAGAAGAAGTCAAGAAAGCATACCGGAGAATGGCGATGAAGTACCATCCCGATAAAGTTCAGCATCTTGGAAACGAGTACGAAAAAGACGCGCAGGAGAAATTCAAAAAGATCAACGAAGCGTATGAGCAGATTAAGAAAGAGAGGGGTATGAAGTGAGTGGCCGGCGGCAGGAGGTAATAGCAGTTGGCAGCAGTCGGCAGTGGCAGTAAAAAAGAAACTGCTTAAATAAAAAAAGATGAACTACATTGATATTGTACTGATACTTCTATTGCTTGTCGGAGCCGTGCGTGGGTTTATGAAAGGGTTTATTTTTGAGATAGCGGTATTAGGATCTATGTTCCTTGGTATGTACGCAGGATTTCATTTCGCTTATGTGATACAACCGTACCTGTTAAAAATCGGGAAGATGAATCCTCATACCGTGTCGTTTATCTCTTTCTTTGTGATGTTCCTGCTGGTTGCCGTTGGAATATTTTTCCTGGCCAAACTTTTTGAAGGGTTAATCAAGATCGCAGCACTTGGCATCTTCAATAAAATTCTCGGAGCCATTTTCGGTTTACTCAAATATGCTTTCATCAGCAGCATCGTACTCTACTTCTTCAACCAACTGGATGCGAAGCACCACTTTATTTCCGCAGATAAAAAAGCCGAATCGCATGTTTATTATCCGCTGTTGAAATTGTCGCCCGCTTTGTTGCCGGTAATGACGGAGATTAAGAAAGAGGTGGAGAAGAGAGTGGATGAAAAGGTGACAAAGTAATGAGGTTGATTATAGAAAAATTATCACTGAGCTTCCTTAAAAAACAATTCTCCGTTTCTCTCTTCAATACGATGATACGGTTCATTTTTTACCAGAAGAAAACTGTCGAGGTCGGCGTAGTCGGCAAGTGAACAGAGATTGAGTCCGGAAGAAATGCCAAGCGTTGTTTCCACCATGCAGCCGATCATGGTTTGCATGTTTTGTTTTTTCGCTTCCCGTAGCAAACGAATACCGTTCAGATATCCACCGGCTTTCATCAGTTTAATGTTGACCCCGTCGAACATCTTCTTCAGCACAAAAAAATCGGCCTCATTGGTAATGGATTCATCACCGAACAATCGAAAGGGAGAATATTTTTTCAGGTAAACGGATTCTTCGATCATGGAAGATGGCATTGGCTGTTCAACAAACTCAATCTTCTTCTTTTTAATCTTCTCGAGAAAATAAATGCATGCTTCCACATCGTGAAACGCTTCGTTGGTATCTACGATCAACGATTGCGAACAAAACCGGCTGAGGTATTCAATGGCATCAGTTCCTGATTCAACATCTACTTTTATTTTAATGAATGGGAAACGGCCGAGGTTGTTCTGCTCATAAAAATCTTTCATCACACCAATTTCCATAATTGGTATGGAATAAGAAATACCAACATGACGCGGCTTTTCAATTTTCAGTATTTCGAAAACTGATTTTTGTTCTTGTGCGCAGAGGTAATGTATAAATGCGGATTCAATCGCGAATCTCAGTGCATTTGAAAGTGAAAGCTGATTTAAGTAATCTTCCAGCTGACCAGGTGAGGTGATCTGTTCCGGCTTTTGCGAAAGGAAGGAATCAAATTGTTTGATGAGTTCATCCGGCGATTCATTGTAACGGACATTCGGTGCGGCTTCTCCCAATCCGTTGAACTGATCGTCTCCAACCTTCACGATCAGATTTACTTTTTCATCGGAAGCGTTGCGTGAAATCTTCCAGGTGTATTTCAGTTCAAGGATTATTTTTTCGACAGACCAAAAAAGCATGGATGGTTCGGATAGTTAAATGTGGATGATTGATTTTGACTGACTTTTTTTCTGCAATGTCATTTTTTCTCTTTGTCACTTCCTGTTTTGCATTTCAGCAACGCCCGGATTGATTTTCAAAACACGTTTACGTTTCATGAAACGGATGTGTACAAAAACAAAACACCCCAACTCGCTGAGCCGGGGTGTTGTGCAGACCGCTACTGGAGCGGGTAAGCGATAGCTTACTTTCTTTTCTTCGCTGCTTTTTTAGCTTTCTTAGCTTTCTTAGCGGCTTTTTTTGCTTTTGCCATAGTTATTAGTTTTTAATTTGTTATTGATTATTCAAACATATAAAATAAAAAAAGGTTACACTCATTTCTAAAAAGTTTTTTTTAACAATTACTTGTTCATTACGTGTAAGAAATTATTCATCTTTTTTCAGCGTGATTGTTTCGAAAAAAATTTCGGTGCATCACTTGTCATCATCATGATGAAACACTTGCAGGCAGCGACATACAGAAGCATGCAAAGAATTTTATTTTTACCTTATCAGAAAAAAAAATGCACACAATGAAGTGTAAAATTGCTTTTTCAAAACCCCGGCTACATACCCAAATTGTTTATAACTCAAAAAAATATTTTTTCCGTTGTGATCATCCTGAACTGAAATGTGTAAGAAAGTCGTCAAAATTTTTCCCCGACTCTTCCATTTTAAACGATCAACATACAATCATCTTACCGGTTGAATCGTTTCCGGTTGTAAGAACTCTTCCGGCACACGTCATAAATAATCTCTCCGGCTACAGATTAATTTGATATTTTTGAAACGAAGAATAAAAAGAAGCCGGGATTTATGTTTTCAGATTTCGAAGAAAAAATAAGGAACAAAGGGCTGAGTAACCTCCGCTCACTGAGTGTTTTCACTGCATTGGCAGTGACCGTGCTTGGCTTTGTGTTTGAAATTGCTTACCTGGATATTTATATTCTCTGGAGTGGTCTTGCTGTTTCGATGCTCTTCACTTCCAATTACTACTTCTCTTTCCGCAGCGGATTTTACAAAAGGAACTTTACCAACATCAGTTACGCTTCCGTGTTTGTCTTGCATTTCTGGGAAGTATACGTGGCTTACATGCGCGACTTCGCATTGGGGTTTCTTCTTCCGGTTGCGCTTTCAATTTTTATTTTCTCTCTCATTTTCGGCAAATTCAGCAAGAGCTTTGTTTTTATTTTCACCATCACCACGTTTATACTTGTCCTGATGATTTTTTCCAATCGTTGGGAAACCAATTACGTAATCGCCATTGCAACTCTTTATTCAGCAACCATCCTTGCCTATATCATCCTGCAGCAGAAGAATGATTATCACCAGGAAATTTTTAACCGTGACCGAAAGTACATCACGCTTGTTGAAAATATGAATAGCGGACTTGCGTACATTGATAATAATAACCACCTCGTTTTTGTGAATGACAAGTTTTGCAAAATAACCGGTTTCAGCCGCGATGAAATTCTCGGACGAAGTATCCTTGAGTTTTCTCCCATTGAAAATTCAGATACGCCCGGTGCTAAATTTTATAAAAACCTGAACGATGGACTCACGGTTCAGTCTGAGTGCGAAATGGTGAAAAAAAATAATGATGTTATCTGGGTGCAAAAATCCGGCTCACCTTTCTTTAATGAAAACGGAAAACGAAACGGTTCGATGATCGTATATGCCGACATCACCGATTTGAAAGAAACTCAGGAACGACTCAAGAAAAGGGAAGAGGGCTACCGCACTTTTATTGATCAGAGTGCTGTCGGAATCTGGCGCGCGGAATACAAACCACCGATCCCGACACATCTCCCTATTCAGAAACAAGTCGACCTGTTACTCAACACAGGTTATATTTCCGAATGCAATGAATTCATGGCGCAGATGTATGGGTATAATCGTTCCTCGGAATTAATCGGACGACGTATACGTGACTTTTATTACATCGAGAATAATTTTGACGAAGAGAAAACGAATGAGTTTCTTTCTTCTTACATCAAAAATAATTACCGCATCAGCAATGCCGAATCAAAAGAATCAGACAGAGACGGAAACGTTCGCTACATCCTGAACAATAATATCGGCATTGTAGAAGATGAGTGCCTGGTTAGAACCTGGGGCGTGCAAACCGACATCACTGACAGAAAACGCACCGAACGTGAACTGCTCGAAACCAACCAGGAGCTGGATACTTTTTTCTACAAAGCCTCGCATGACTTAAAAGGTCCGCTGGCAAGTGTGATGGGAATTGTGAACCTCGCAAGACTTGAAAACCAGGATCAGCTGATTGAAAAATATTTCGGTATGGTTGAAAGCAGCGTGAAACGTCTCGACCAGACACTTCTCGATCTCATCGAACTCGCACGCACCCGCAAAGGAGCAAGTAAATTAACGGTGATTAACGTGAAAGGATTGGTGGATGAAATTCTCAGTTCGCTCCGCCATGTCTCCAACTACGAAAGAATTAATTTTGAAATTAAAATTGACACAGGAATTGAAATTACCTCAGACAAAGTGCTGATGCTTTCTGTTTTCCAGAATCTCATTCACAACGCCATCAACTATTGTAACCGGGAAAGTCCGTGGATCAAAATCAAAGTGTATAAAACTGATAACGGCATCGATGTAGAAGTAGCCGACAACGGGAAAGGAATCGCTGAAGCGGTGAGAAACAAAGTCTTTGAAATGTTTTACCGTGGCCATCCAGATTCAAGCGGATCTGGCCTCGGGTTGTTTATCGTAAAGAACGCATTGGAAAAAATGCACGGCAAAATTCATTTTGACAGCGAGAACGGAAAAGGAACCACCTTTTATGTGTCCATTCCCTCCGCACTCATTGAAGCATAAACTAAAACGTATGTTAAAAATTGAACACATCGGAATCGCGGTCAAAAACCTGGAAGCAGCCAACAAACTTTTTGCTGCTCTGCTGAATGTATCGCATTATAAAGTGGAAGAGGTGAATGCAGAAAAAGTATCCACCTCTTTTTTTAAAGTCGGTGAATCTAAAATTGAATTGCTTGAAGCAACTGATCCGGAAAGTCCGATTGCGAAATTCATTGAGAAAAAAGGGGAAGGAATTCACCACATCGCATTTGAAGTAGAAAATATTCAGGAGGCCATGAAGAACATGAAAGATGCCGGTTTCATGTTACTCTCAGATCAGCCGAAACAAGGAGCCGATAATAAACTAATCTGTTTTCTTCATCCGAAGTCAACAAATGGTGTCTTGGTGGAGTTGTGCCAGGAAAGAAAAGAGATTTGAGACGTGAGACAAAAATATTACGGATGGAGAATATCGTGAAGTGTTTTTCCTTTCTCGAAATAAAACGTTTGTAAGCCAATTTTTTTTGCTCCTTCAATGTGTTGCGGGGAATCGTCAACAAACAATGTTTCTTCAGCAAGCAGTTTATTTTCATTCAGGACGAACCTGAAAATTTCAGGATCCGGTTTTCTCATCTTGAGGTGATGCGACATATAAACTCCGTCAAAAATTTTTCTTAGTACATCTTCTCCGAATTTTTTCTGAATCATTTTCATGAAAGCACGTTCATGAATTTCATTCGTGTTGCTTAAAAGAAACAAACGGTATTTTCCTTTCAGGTTTGCGAGGTAATCAATGTTCTCTTCAGGCAGATCAACGAGGATGGCATTCCATGCATCAACAATTTGCTGATCGGTAATTGGTACAACAGAAATCTTGCTGATGCGGTCGCAGAATTCAACAGTCGTAATTAATCCTTTTTCCAATTCATTAAAAAGATGGCTTTGCCTCAGCTTCGAAAATTGCTCTTCAAAATTATGAATGCCGAGATTTTGAAAGGCAGCAACCGTTAGCCGATAGTCAATGTCGATGATGACTCCTCCAAAATCGAAAATGATGTTTTTCAAATCCTGCATCCTATAAAAAATGAATTACCCCGCAACAGAGCCACGGGGTATCAACCAGATCCCGATATGCGAAGTTCCGCACCATTGCAGGAGGAATAATTCGACTAAATAATTTCAGTATATCACCTTCAGCGATTTTTGAAATCAAAGTCTCATTAACAAAAGTTGCCGAAGTGAATCGACAACTTTTTTGGGGGTCTGCTGATGAAATATCGAAACAATTGTTAGAAGACATAGCGGTTTTAGTGAATTTAGATACATCATTGAATATTTAGGAATTAAGTTATTTCCGTTTTCAATGTATTCTTTTTCTAATCGTGTTTCTTCAGATACTTAATGATTTTGCTGTATAAAAGTTTTTCGTCAATGGGTTTGGATATATAATCATTCATTCCAATAGTTTTAGCTTTTTCAACATCTACACTAGTGACATCTGCTGTAAGGGCGATAATGGGGATTTGGGAATTCATTTTATTGCGGATGTACTCCGTAGCTTCAAAGCCATTCATTTCAGGCATTTGTAAATCCATCAAAATAATATCGTAATTGTTTTGTTGTAGTTTTTCTATAGCAATTTTTCCATTGTCGGCAATATCAAATTGAAAACCAAAGTCTATTAATATTGTTTTCATTAAAAGTTGATTCAGCGGCATGTCTTCTACAATCAACACCTTTGTGTTTTTAATTAATCTTGCCAATTCCGCTCCATAAGTTGTTGCTGTTGTTAGTATTGTGGTTGCTGTTGTTTTCTTAAAAATCAAAATAAAACTAAAGGTTGATCCTTCATTTATTTTGCTTTTCACCTTGACGGTTCCTCCCTGTCGTTCTACCAATTGCTTAACGATGGCAAGTCCTAAGCCCGTTCCTCCTAATAATTTGGAATCCTCATAGGCAACTTGCCCAAAATCTTCAAATATATATATCAGTTTATTTTCAGGAATACCAATGCCTGTATCCGTTAAAGCAAATTCGATGGTTACTTTTTCCTTCTCTTCTTTCAGCATGCGAATACCCAAGGTTATCTTTCCTTTAGCTGTAAACTTTACAGCATTGCTTACCAGGTTTAAAATGATCTGACGCAAACGCATTGGGTCGCCTTCCAAAACTTCAGGAATAGCAAGACCATACTCTGTAACTAATTCCAAATTTTTCTCCTGTATTTTATTGTCAAACACATGAAGCATATCGGAAATAGAGGCAAATAAATTAAATGGGATTTGCTCAAAGGTCATCTTTCCTGCATCCACTTTGGCAAGATCCAGTATATCATTAATTAACACGAGCAAAGCATCGCCCGATATTTTAATCGCGCTTATGTATTCTTTTTGTTTTTTATTCAATTCTGTTTTTAATACCACATTCGTAAATCCGATAATCGAATTCATCGGTGTGCGGATTTCATTACTCATGTTTGACAAAAATTGCTGCTTTGCCTGCATGGCTTCCTCCGCTGCAAGTTTGGCAGCTTCGGCTTTGCTTTTTGCTTCTTTCTGTTCGTGGATTGCATTTTTTAGTGCTTTTTCTGTTTGGCGTTGCTTTGTAATATCGGTATGAACACCAATCCATTCCTGAATCAACCCTTCGGGGTTCAATGAAGGAATTGCTCGAATAGAAAAATTTCCCCAGTTTCCATTTTTCAATCGAATGCGGTGTTCAAAAATAAAATTCTTGCCCTCACTAACGGCTTCGTTCCATGCGTCAACAGTAGGTTGTGCATCATCAGGATGAATAGCTTTAGCCCATCCAAACCCTTGATACTCTTCATAACTTTGACCGGTGAGTGAAGCCCAGCCCCGCTGTTCTCCTACCATTTCACCTTTTGGATTGTTAGTCCATAAAATTCCCCGAACAGCAACAATAGCCCCCTGAAACCGCTGTTCGCTTTCTTCAATTTTTTTACGGGCAAGAACCATTTCTGTTACCTCATACGCAATTGTAATGACCCCTGAAATTGTTCCATCGGCTTCATGGTCCGGCTGATAAACAACATTAAAATACCGCTCTTTCATTTTATCCTTATGCTGTAAACGAGCAAGAATTTCGTTGGCGTAAACAGGAATGCCCGTGGTGTAAACGCTATCTATCATGGCGGGAAACGGCTGGTCTTTCAATTCGGGTAACACCTGCAATAGTGTTTTACCTTCCACCTCATTCCCTTTCCCCCAAAATTCTTTTATCAAATCATTGGCAAGTGTAACCACCATGTCTTTTCCTTTCATAACCGAAAAAGCAAAGGGCGATTCCATGAGCATGCTGTAGTAACGTTTGTTGGTTTCTTCTACCAGCTTCAATGCCTTTTTCTCTGCCTCCCGTTGTGCTTCTACTGCTTTTTTTACAATTACCTGCGCTGTTACTTCGTAAGCAATAACCGTAACACCCGAAATAGTTTCGTCCGCCTCAAGGTAAGGCTGGTAAACAAAATTATAATATGCATCTTCCTGTTTTCCATTGCGCAAAATCGGAGCAAGCAGTTCATCTCCGTAAAACGGAATGCCGGTGGTGTAAACCTTATCCAGCAAACCGGGAAATTCGGAATCTTTAAGCTCGGATATAACCTCAAACAGTGGCTTCCCTTCTATATCTTTACCTTTGGCCCAAAATTCTTTTATGCTATCATTGGCAAGCGAAATGACCATGCTTTTACCTTTAAATACGGCAAAACCAAAGGGAGATTGCATCAGCATCATGCTATAGCGTTTTTCGCTGTCTACAATCTGCTTCAACGCTTTTTGCTCTGCATCAAGTTCCGCTATTAGTGTTTCGTTTTCGGTAACATCTTTAATGCGCTGAACAATAAATTTTACGTTTTTAAACTCGTCCAGCACCGGTGAATGGCATGGTTGCCAATATTTTAGTTCGAACCCGCCCCCTTCGGCTTCAGGTTTTGGAATGTCGTATTTGATAACGGCAATAGTATCGGTTGTTTTATTTTTAATTACACGGTTTAAAGAAGCGCGTATCTTACTTTCTCCATCTGCTGTTATATCATCAGGGTTATCCGGAAATACTTCAAAAAAATTTTGACCAGTAATATTTTCTCTTATAGTCTTGGTGACATTCAGATAGGCATCTGATGCAGCTATTACAGTAAAGTCTGTATCTATTACCACCAACAATTCTGAAGACTGTTCGAATATCTTTATATAATCTTTTGTATTCATAAGTTTCGTAAATATCCAATAAAGAATCTTACTAATGTGTTTTATTTTCCACCTCTGAGGAATAAGGTTCAAAAATAATAACAATCAAAAAATAGTATTTGATATGATTCAACGCAGGTGGCTTTCGAACCCTAAATTAATAAAATTGTCATAATTCGACTTAAAAACGGTCGAACAAATAAACATCTCCGCCGCAGAGCAGCGGAGTATCTGATGGGAATTCTTTCCGATCGCCCCAAGGGGCGGGGAATAATTCCAATCAGATCCCGATACGCTTCGCTACCGGGATCAATTCGACTTAATCGTTTTAGAAACCGCCGCAGGCGGTTTCTAAAACGATTGTCTCATTGATTCAATGCATGGTAAAATGAACTGGACAACATTCAATCACTTCTTAGTTCTTAGTTTTATCAATCATTGCCTTCGCTTCTTCATGGGATCGGCCTGAATGTAAAAACACCAACCCTGTCTTCGACAAATTCACCATGGAAACGAATGAGTACAAAATAGAACAGGCCTGGCAAATTCAGATCATCAGTCAGGATAATTTATCCTATTGGTTTGAGAGGTACGAGGAAAAACGGGAAAGAATATATTGTTGTATACATGCACAGGAAACGGCTTTGTTCAGAAGGAGAAATCTTGGTGGAAGTGTGGGGGCGGCTGGTGGAATAAGAAGAACAGGAGGCGGTGGTTATCGCGGTGCTTCATTGAAAAGGTTTGAAATGGATATACTGTCAGATTCAACAACGATCAGTTTCGTTTATAATGACATTGACAGGATTGTGGACTAATCGTTAACGACAATGATGAAACTTTCCCTGATGAAACCAGTCTGCAAAAATTGTTCTCAGCGTTTCGATCACTTTTATTTGTTGCCGATAAGCAACTCACAAACCTGTTTCTTTCCGTTGGATGTTCATGTGACTAAGACGAGGGGCGTGATGAACGGCAAAGGAACAACTGTGCAAACGAGGTTTCATGTTCCTTCCGGATTTGAACGCAAACCTGTTGACGAAAATTCTTTTGCATTCTACCTGCGCAATCTTCCTCTTAAAGTGTTCGAGACAAAGGTGAGATATTGCAATGGAAAGACGAAGGATGACCGAGCTTAAGATGCTGTTGTCAACAGGGACATTTGGGAAAAAAATTAAAAACAATGCGCAGATGCTGTTACCATTAAGAGCGGAATATTTTTATTCGCAGAAAGCATACGGAAAGATTTCATTCAACCTCACAAACGGAATCAACGTTGATTACCTTACATGGATGCAAGGATACCGGGTAATTGTTAACGGTAACCATGCAACCTGGAAAAGTCCTCAGAACCATCGAACACGTATAAATATTTCCGGAATTACCTCGATTTGGTTTTTACCTACGCGGGGACTTTGTCGCTCTCGAAATCAGTAAAGCCAAAGGACATTAAGCAAGTTGTAATTGGTGATGTTTTTTTTACGGGTGGATCTCCGGGACATGCAGAAGTTTTTGTTGACGTGGCGGAAAATAAGTCGGCAGAAAAAATATTTCTGCTCGCGCAAAGCTACATGCCTGCTCAGGAAACTCAAATATTTAAAAAGCTGAATGATGAAAGAATCAGTCCGTGGTATAGTTCAAACATTTCCGGTTTATTATTAACCTCACTGGAGTTTCAGCATTGATAAGTTGAAAACATGGTGAAGGCAAACCTGTCTGGTGAAACACGAATGCCTTTGTGGGATCTCATCGAAGCATCGTGTCTTCCTGAAAATAGTTGATAAATTCCGAAGATGATTTGCAAAGTATTTCTCCCGGCAATTAATTTACAGACACCTTTCTAAAGCAAATGCTACGAAATAAAGTTTCGAAATTCAGATTGGAAAACGGACGGGTTGAATGTGTGATACACGACCCATCAATAGATCCTGTGAATCTTATCACGGATGTTGAGAATACAATAAGGGGTAACTTAAAATGAAAGAGCTGGAATTTTTTAAAGTGATGGAAGTACCGGGTGTGGAGACAACTATTTTCATTGCCAAAAGAAATTCTCCGGACAATCAACGGGTGCCCCCATCTTGACTCCTGCTTCTAATATCTACCATCTAATATCTACCATCCAGTTTCCATCATCACGCTTCCTCCATCTCCGCCAGGTCAACAGGAACTACCTGTGTAATTCCCTGCTCAACCATCGTAATGCCGTAGATGATATCGGTCGCTGCCATCGTTCTTTTGTTGTGCGTGATGATGATAAACTGAGAGTCGGCAGAAAATTTTCGGATGATGTTATTGAACTTGTCGATGTTGGTATCATCGAGCGGCGCATCCACCTCATCAAAAATACAGAACGGTGCAGGTTTCAATAAATAAATTCCAAAGAGAAGTGCAGTAGCTGTTAATGTTTTCTCTCCTCCTGAAAGTTGAGAAATAGAAATCGGACGCTTTCCTTTCGGCTTTGCGATGATCTGGATTTCACTTTCTGTCGGGTTATTCGGATCCAGTAAAATTAAATCGCAGTCATCATCTTCTGTAAAGAGCGAACGGAAAACTTTAATAAAGTTTCCGCGGATGGCTGTAAAGGCAACCATGAAGTTTTCGCGTGCGGTTACTTCAATCTCAGCGATTGTCTGCAGCAACGACTCTTTCGCTTTTGCCAGGTCTTCTTTCTGAGCGGTGATAAATGTATACCGTTCGTTGATTTCATTGTACGCCTCCACCGCCATCGGGTTAATTGGACCGTAATTATCAATCTGCGATTTTACCTTGCTTACTTTTTCACGAAGTTCGTCTTCTGCCCAATCAGGCGAAGGATCTTTATCAAGCATGTCGTTGATGTCGATGTTGAATTCAACACTAAGTCGTTCTTTCAAAGAATTCAGCTGGAGTTTTAATTCAGTCGTTCTTTCCTTCAGCGACTGTGCAATCGTTTCCACCTGCTCCTTCTGATGACGCAACTGGCGGATCTTCGTATCCAGTTCATCCACCTTGCCACGGGCTTTGAAATAATCAACTTCTATCAAAGAAACTTCCTGCTCAAAAGCTTCCTTCTCTCCGTACATCAAAATTAACTGGGCATCGAAGTCAGTGGAATTATTGAGGAGATCTTTTATCTGCTGCTGAATGTTTTCAAACTCGGATGCGTTGGATGCGATGTTCTTATTCAGCGTTTCCAGCAAATTAATTTTATAAGAATGATCGCGAATGATCGTCGCAATTTTATTTTGCTGCTGGATGCAACGGATGTTGTGCTGGTTGTATTCTTCACTTTGCGCATTCATCAGTTCCACCTTCTCGTTGAACTGCTGTTGCATGGAAACCAACTGTAATCCGATGTTTTCAAAATCCGCTTTCAGCGTTTGCAAATGTTCCTGTAAACTGAGGTTACTTTGCTGCAACGAATCATCAATCGCATGCAACTGGGCTTCCAGACCGGATATTATTTTTATGTTGTTCTCCACGGAAGATTGCAGGTGCTCCGCTTTGCTCTTCAGAGAAGAATAATTTTGAATGGCTGTATGAACTTCCTGCTGGAGTTTGTTTTTTTCAGCAGTCATTTTTTCTTTTTGTTGTTTTACGGATTGAAATTCCTGCTGAAGCTGATTTCTCCTGAGCGCCAGGTTTTCTGATTCGGCGGCAAGTTTTTCAATTTCTTTTGAAAGCTCTTCGAGGTGTTTTACACGGCCGATGCGTTTGCCGTCGAACAAGCCCACAGAGCCGCCTGACAACGAATGACGTGTGCGGCAGTATTTTCCGTTTTGAGAAATGAACACCGGTGGTTTACCGCTCGACAGATCTTCATGCTGAAGAAAAGGTGTTTTTTCCTGGTCATCGGTAACGATGTAAACGTTTCTCAACAGGTGATTGCAAAGCGCCTGGTATTGATCAGCTACATCCAGGATGCTGAGAGCAGGAACACATCCGGAAATATCCTGCCGGCTTGCTTCCCCTTCGTGCTTGAAATTATCGAGGATGAAAAAATTAGCGCGGCCTTTTGATGCTTCGTTCAGAATGTTTACCGCGCGACTCGCTTCCTCAATGTTCTCAATAACGAAATAGTTCATGTATGAATCGAGGTAGTTTTCAATGGCTGTTTTGAATTCCGGCTTGCACGAAAGAATGTCGGAGAATAACGGCGCTTTACCTGCTGAAGGAGAATTTTTTTTCAGGTACCGGAGCGACTCCGGATAACCCTCTAAGTTATCGATGAGGCTTTTGGTGAGGTTGTATTCATTCTGCTTCGCATCCAGCTTGCGGCTTTCCGCCATCATTTCTTCCGTCACCTTTTTTACCGCCTCATCAAGATTCTGAATGTTGGCGGATGACTTTTCTTCAGACTGCACACATGCTTCGAGTTCTGTTTCCTTTTCATCTTTTAACCGGTTGGCAGCTTTTGCTTTCTCAGAAATATCATCGTGCTCCAGTTGTCTGATTTCTGAATCGCTCTTCAGCCGTTCGATTTCTTTTTGAAGGGAATCTTTTTTTGCCTGTGTAACGGCAAAACTTTTTTCTGATTCATGCATCGATAACTGGATTGATTGCGCTTCGTTCGTCATGCGTTGCACATCACTCTTCAAAGAATCGTGGCCGAGGCGGGTCTGCTCAAGAATTATTTTTAACTCTTCCAGTTGTGACTGAAGTGACGTGAGGACGTTTTCTTCATTGAACTTTTCTTCTTCAATTGTTTTGATCGCGTCCTGGGTTTCGATCAGAGAAGATTTGTCCTGCGTAAGCTGATTGGTAAGCGTCTGCTCTTTGTCCTGGAGGTATTTTAATTTCTCATTGCTTATTTTCTTTTCGTTTTCCTGCTGGCGGATAAAATTTATTTTCTCGTTCAGTATCTTCTGTTTTTCTGCGAGCTCTTTTTCTGTATCGAGCGAATGCAGTTTTTCTTTCTGCAGTTCCGCTTCTGTTTCGTTGAGTTGTGTATCGAGTGCGATTTTTTCCTCTACCTGTTTTTCTTCCTGGTGCTGCAATTCATCAAACGTAGTTTTGCTTGACGACAGCGTAAACAACGCCAGTTCGCTGCTCAGCTCTTTGTACTGTTCTTTGATTTTGTAATAGCGATCGGTTTTCTTTGCCTGCGACTCAAGCGTTTTCATGTTGCGCTCAATTTCGAAAAGCAGGTCATTCACGCGGTTCAGGTCTCCTTCTGTTTCTTCCAGTTTCTGAAAGGTTTGCTTCTTGCGTATTTTGTATTTTGAAATTCCGGCGGCTTCTTCAAACAACATTTTGATCGCATTGTTTTTGTCGTTTAGAATTTCATCGATCATCTTCAATTCAATGATGGCATAAGAGTCTGATCCGATGCCCGTGTCGAGAAATAAATCAGTAATGTCTTTGAGGCGACAATTCACTCCATTGAGCAAGTATTCACTGTCGCCCGAACGATACAGTTTACGAGTGATGGTAACGCTGGAATATTCCGTCGGAAGAATATTTTTTGTGTTCTCAAACGTGAGTGATACTTCAGCGAGGTTCGACGGCTTCCTTGTTTTTGTTCCGTTGAAGATGATATTCTCCATTTTCTCTGAACGGAGCATCCGTGTCTTTTGCTCCCCGAGCACCCAACGCATGGCATCTACTACGTTTGATTTTCCGCTTCCATTCGGGCCTACAATAGAGGTAACCCCTTTGTCGAAATGAATAACGATTTTTTCTCCAAAACTTTTAAACCCCTTAATCTCCAACGTTGTTAAGCGCATAATAGGATGGTTGTTAGTTGCGCAAAAATAATTTATTTCAGCAGAAAGTGAATCATTGTTGAAAACTCATTCGCAATTGTGCATAACACATTATCATGCGGGATTTGCGAATTTACTTTTTGGTGACAAAAAATAGCCGTATCATCGTCAAATTTCGAAATCAAATTTTGGGTATTTGTTGTTAGACTTGTATATTAATGACAAAAGAAGATTTGATAATGTACTTTGCAATGGTCAAATTTGAGCATTGATTTGATTCGCTGCAAAGTTTGAAATGGTTAAAGAAAAAAAAGAGTTTTAAAAACAAGATGCCGGTTTCGGGAATAAACAAAGGATGACTCTGGCTCGTTCATGTTCCTAAAAGTCGCTCGCAGAGCGAAGAAATGGGGGGTGAAAAATAAGTTTTGTTTTTTAGTATTCGATTTTTACTTTTACGACCTTCAAAAAAGTTAACGAAAATTAACATACCTGAAATAACCTTGATTCAGTAGTCAGGGGATTGAGACGAACGGTGTGTTATTTTCACTCGGATGAAAACCGGGATTAGTAAAGTCAGTTAATAATCAAATCACATACTCATGAAACTAAAGTTTTACCTGCCACTATTCTTTATTTCAGTTCTCGGTTTAAACGCATTTGCACAAACCGGGGAGATTAAAGGTCGTATTACCGAAGCCGGAGGCAAAGACGGGGTTCCTTTTGCAAGTGTCGCGGCCTTACTCGGCGGAACACAAGTGCAAGCTGCCACTGCTGATCTTGACGGGAACTATACGATCAAACCCCTGAATCCGGGTAAGTATAATGTGAAGGTAACGAGTGTTGGATTTAGTCCTTTTGAAAAAGTAGGAGTTATTGTTTCGGTCGACAAGATTTCGTATGTTGATGTTGAAATGACAAAGGGACATGTACTTGACGAGATCACGATTTCAGATTATGCCGATCCATTAGTTGATAAAGGAAATACGGCTACTTATGTAAATATTACATACGATCAAATTCAGGAAGCGGCTGCACAAGATATCAATTCAATCGCCTCAACCAGTGCCGGGGTTTTCCAGAGAGATGAAGGCGATGCGTTAAACATCCGTGGTTCCCGTTCTGATGCCACTGCTTATTATGTGGATGGAATTAAAGTGCGGGGAAGAACAGGAGTGTCAGCAAAAGGTACTGAGCAGGTTACTGTCATCACGGGTGGTATTCCAGCACAGTACGGAGATGCGACCGGTGGAATTATCAGCATTACAACCAGAGGACCATCTAAGGAATTTACCGGCGGCGTCCAAGTTCAGTCATCGAAACTTTTTGATGACTATAACAACAATCTTGTATCATTCGATTTGTCGGGGCCGATTTATACCAGCCGCGATTCTTTAGGAAAAAAATCAGGAACACCGTTAGCCGGCTTCTTTGTAGCAGGCGATTATTACTATGATGGCGATCCGAGTCCTTCCGCAATAGGCAACTGGAAAGTGAAAGATGCCAAGCTTGCGGAATTACAAGCGAAACCGCTTATGAAATCGCTCAGAGGAGGGTCGGGCTACGATCAGCAGGCGGATTATCTTACGTACGATGATCTGGATCACGTTAATGCACGCCAGAATGTAGCTTCAAAGGGAGCACGTATTAACGGTAAACTGGACATCCGGCCATTTAAAAATGTAACATTGACATTTGGTGGTGCTTATGAACGCGATAACTTCCGCAATGCGATAGGAATCTATTCTCTTATGAATAGTGAGAACAATTCTCAATCGATTGCGACTACCTGGAGAGTGTTCGGAAAAGTGACTCAGCGTTTTAATTCTTCAGAGAGAGAATCAAAGGCATCGGTGATCAAGAATGCATTTTATTCAATCCAATTTGATTATTCGAAAAATACGTCAGTCACACAAAACGACAGACATAAGGATAAGATTTTTGACTATGGATACGTAGGGCAATTCATTACCACTAAAGTTCCTATTTACGTGCCAGGAAGCGATACCTTATATACTGACGTGAACCACCATGTTACAGGAACGGCTGTTGATACCGTTGCGAACATCATCACCACGGATAGTTTATTGTTAGTATATGGCGATGCGAATGTAGAATACCATGCCTCTGATTTGAATCCTACAACATCTAATTATACAACGGATTTGTTTGCGAATGGAGCAACCTATTTCAACATCGATCAAATTCGGAATCTGGGTGGGTTGGTGAACGATGACAATCGTACGAACCTCAATGTTTATGGCTTGTGGGCTTCCACAGGGCGTATCCAGAATGCATATCAATTGGGTGATGCGACTCAATTCCGTATTGTCGCTTCCGGTTCAGCGGATATTAAGAACCACAACATCGTTGTTGGAATGGAGTATGAGCAGAGAATCGACAGATCGTATGCATTGTCACCAAGCAGCTTGTGGTCACGTATGCGTGAGTTGGAACAGGTAAATACCGTAAACCAGACTTCGATTGATACGACCATTCATCTGTTAATCAATTCAGCCGGTGATACAACTGGAATCAGATACGAAGTGAAATATGATCCTACAACTAATGTTGATGGTACAAAAGCTCCCGGATTTCACGAAAATATTCATAACAAACTCGGTATCGCTCAAAATGGATATTTGGATATTGATTCATACAGCCCGTCAACCTATTCACTCGATTTGTTTACTGCAGATGAGTTAGCTCCATTGGTCGGATATTACGGCTATGATTACAAAGGAAGCATTTTAGGTTCTACCCCGAGTTTATATGATTTTTACTTTAAGAAAGATGCGAACCAAAATTATCTTCGCGAGATAGGTGCCTTTCAGCCAATCTATGTTGCAGGTTATATTCAGGATAAATTTTCGTTTAATGATTTAATCTTTAACATCGGATTACGTGTTGATCGTTTTGATGCAAACCAGAAGGCACTAAAAGATAAGTATCTTTTGTGGCCTGCTCATACAGCAGGTGATGATGCAACACGGGCATTGGCGGAAAAGAGCCAACAGGTTATTCCATCAAACATCGGAAGTGATTATGTGGTGTATGTGGATGATTTCAGAACAGGAAGTACGACTTCAATCGTGGGGTACAGAAAGGATGATAAATGGTACGATGCTCAGGGAATACAAATCAATGATGTATCCACACTTGTCAATTCTGCGGGTGGTTCCGGTTC
>JAYVZS010000027.1:0-6263 GCA_043783155.1 Bacteroidota bacterium
CATTGAACCAGGCCAGATTGACGAAGTGATTTTGGTCGGCGGTTCAACACGTATTCCCGCTATCCAGGCGCTGGTAGAAAAACTCTTCGGTAAAGCTCCCCATAAAGGCGTGAACCCGGATGAAGTAGTTGCCATTGGCGCCGCCATCCAGGGAGCCGTTTTAACAGGTGAAGTAAAAGATGTCTTGTTGCTTGATGTAACGCCGTTGTCGATGGGAATTGAAACTATGGGTGGTGTGTTTACAAGAATGATTGAAGCCAACACGACGATTCCTACTAAAAAGAGTGAGACATTTTCAACGGCAAGCGACAATCAGCCTTCTGTTGAGATTCACATTCTCCAGGGCGAACGCCCGATGGCCAAAGACAATCGACCACTCGGCCGGTTTCACCTCGATGGAATTCCACCTTCTCCAAGAGGAATTCCACAAATCGAAGTAACATTCGACATTGATGCAAATGGAATCCTGCATGTTGCTGCGAAAGACAAAGCAACAGGCAAGTCACAAAACATACGCATCGAAGCGTCTTCAGGATTGAGCGATGCTGACATCAAAAAGATGAAAGCCGAAGCGGAAGAAAATGCTGAAGCTGATCGTAAGGCAAAAGAAGAAGTGGAGAAAGTGAACCAGGCAGATGCTTTGATCTTCCAGACTGAAAAACAACTGAAAGAATACGGCGACAAACTTTCAGCTGATAAGAAAGAAGCGATTCAGAAAGCGTTGTCAGATTTAAAAGACGCTCATAAGAACAAAGATCTTTCGGCAATCGACACTACACTTGCATCTTTAAACTCAGCATGGCAGGCAGCTTCTGAAGAGATGTACAAAGCCAGCCAGGGTGCACAACAATCATCTACCGCTGACGGACAAGCAGCCGGTAACGGACAACCGAATGCAGAAGGTAATGTTACAGATGTTGACTTTGAAGAAGTGAAAGAAGATAAGAAGTAAAAAGTACTAAGTATTAAGTACTGAGTACAAAGTACAAAGTATATTGACAAAAGAGGGAATCAGAAATGGTTCCCTTTTTTATTTGACGGTCAGTTTCAGTTTTGACGAGTTGGTTTTTTTTATCCCCGCAAAAATATCAGCAATAAGCTGAGCATTCGCTGTCGGAATCGAAACGGCTTTTACAATGTAGATGGTCTCGACCATAACGCTGTTCTCAGCCGGTTGTGAAATGCTGACTGAATATTTCGCAAAATCATTCTCGATTATTTTTTTCAGATCTTCACCATTTAAAACCTGAATATTCCTGTCAAATTTTAAGAAATATTTGTGAATGTCCTCAAATTGAAAATCGGGATAATACGTAAGATGTCTTGGCAAAACAAAACCAGTATCGATTACATTATTGAACCAGTTACTTAAGTCTATTGAATAATTTGCTGAATCATTTTTGGTGACACATTTCGAAGAATAATATTTTAATTTCACATCTGCATTAAATGGAAAGTCCTGGCTGACCGAAGGAACATTTACATTTTCGACTTTTACATCCTTACCGATATCACAAACCCGCTGGTAATAGAGTGTGTTAATAGTGGTGTCCATACTTCCGTAGAGATAAAATCCACGCGTTAATGTTGAGAATTGCCCTGATAGTTTTACCCTGGCATCAAAGTCAATTTTTTCGGAATCAAGCGAAACAGTTGCCATCACATTACACACGCGCCTGTTATCTTCTAATTCGCTGAACGGAGTGCGGACAAAAGTAAAGTGAACCTGTGGAATCGTATTGTATCTCTCTGCATTCGGAGCGTGCTGGGGAATGAGAACAGTCCGGGTATCTTCAAAATAAAACGGAAATTCATTTGCCTCATACCCAAAACGGTTACTCTTCGGATAATAATAAACGTATTTACTACGAAGGGGTATCGCATAAAATAATTGTGTTGAAGTCATCGGCTCATAACGGACTATATTCATTTCCTCAACGCGTTTATCGAGCAATGCGGCTTTATAACTTTCTCTATCAAAACGTACCATCAACTCATCATAGAAGTGATAGCGGCTGATGTAACGAAGTTTCTTATTCTCTATAAACTTACCTAATTTTTCAAGCCCATCTTTCCCTGTTTCAAAATAGGCAGCATCATTCTGATAATCAAATTCAGAACAGATTTCATGATGCATCTGAGAAAAAAGAGAAATCGGGATGGTATCCTTTACAGCTTTCTTGTGCCTGTCATAAAATGCATTAAGGCCGAATGTGGTGTTATCCGTTTTGGAAGTATATAATTTCAAATCATCTAAGATATAATGCACTTCCGGAAGATAGTAGAACGACCATGGATACGGATACGCAATTCTGACAAATTTTGTTTTAGGATCAATCTCCCCATAATCATTATTGTGTTGATAGATGGTGAGGTAAGGCCATTCAGTATACGGCCTTCCTCCTGCTTCGTTCACACCACCTTGCAGATCCTTTCGTTTGAAAATCAATTCGGAATTATGCGACGCAGATTCTGAAACCATCACCGAATCTGTCGGTTCTGCCCCGTTATGATAGCTGAAAATAAAAATATCGCGAGATGAATATTTTATACTCAGCTTGTAATTCTCCTTCGGCAAAATACCATTGAAAAAAAATTTCACGGTCGCGCCGGCGGTATTAAATGTTTTTTCAAACGCGTATTCCACTTCCACTTCATCGCCGCTTTTCAATCGTTGTATTTTAAAAATCCAGCTGAAATACTGTTCTTCAAGATGGTTAGACAAAACGGTTTCCTTTTGTGTCGATTCATCTACAACGGCATCTTCAACATCTCCGCCTGGTTTAATAATCCTGGCAGCAAAATAACGAATGCATTCGAACTCTCCTTTGGGGCGGTAAAGGGTATCACGTCTCCGAACATTAATACTGTATGAATCGCCAACCGGATCAAATCCTGTAGGAAGCACAAACTTTGAATATTTGTCAATTCCCTTTTGAGTGAGAAACTTAATGCGGATATGACTTCGACAGACATTTCCTGAAAGTCCGATTACATTCTCCTCTTCAAGTATCACAGCATCTTCATTCTTAAACTGATCTTCAACAGCGATTGGCTCCGGCCGTCTTTGCTGCCATTTGAAATTATAACGACGGTATTTAAAACTCTGGGCGATAGAAATATCAGAATAACAAAAAACAAAAAAAAGCACCAGCAAAATTTTACTTCGATCTGGGAAAGAATAATTCATTGACTGCCGATATTAAAAAATGCAGATAAAATTTTATTGGCAACAAATATATAAATCCCTAACTAAAAACCAACTAAAACTGAATAATGGCCACCCTGCTAACTTCTTTTTTTGTAATCCGAAATTTTTCTACTTTCGTCTCCCCCAATCTAAACTTACGATATATGAGCAAGCACCAGGCAGAGATTGACGCATTCATGGAAATGGTGAAAGCCAAAAATCCGGGCGAGAAAGAATACCACCAGGCGGTGATGGAAGTTGCTGAATCAGTAATCCCGTTCATGGATGCGCATCCGAAATATAAAGACGCGAAAATTCTCGAACGTATTGCCGAACCCGAACGCGTAGTGATGTTTCGTGTTCCGTGGATTGATGACAAAGGACTATTCCAGATCAACCGCGGATTTCGTATCCAGATGAATAGCGCCATCGGTCCATACAAAGGCGGTTTGCGTTTTCATCCTTCCGTGTATCTCGGTATATTAAAATTTCTTGCGTTTGAACAGGTCTTTAAGAATTCGTTGACTTCATTGCCGATGGGTGGCGGAAAAGGCGGAAGCGATTTTGATCCGAAAGGAAAATCAGATAATGAAGTGATGCTTTTCTGCCAGAGTTTTATGACGGAGTTGTATCGTCACATCGGCGCTGACGTAGATGTGCCTGCGGGCGACATCGGTGTTGGCGGAAGAGAAGTTGGATTTTTATTCGGACAATACAAACGGTTGAGCAATGAATTTTCGGGCGTGCTGACAGGAAAAGGAATTCAGTTTGGCGGAAGTTTAATTCGTCCTGAAGCCACGGGCTATGGCTGCGTTTATTTTACACAGGAAATGCTGGCGACAAGAAAGCAGGATTTCAAAGGCAAGTTAGTTACGATAAGCGGTTCCGGAAATGTGGCGCAATATGCAGCCGAGAAAGTAATTCAGTTAGGCGGAAAAGTAATTACGCTGAGTGATTCTGAAGGATACATCTACGACAAAGATGGAATTGACCTGAAGAAATTAGAATACATCATGGAGCTGAAGAATGAAAAGCGTGGAAGAATAAAAGAGTATGCGAAGCAATACAACGCTGAATTTGTTGCCGGAAAAACTCCGTGGAATGTAAAGTGTGATGTTGCTCTGCCATGCGCTACTCAAAATGAATTGAATGGTGATGACGCAAAAGCATTGGTGAAGAATGGTTGCATCGCTGTTGCTGAAGGCGCCAACATGCCTTCCACTCCCGAAGCTGTTGAAGTATTTCTGAAAGAAAAAATATTATTTGCTCCCGGCAAAGCATCGAATGCCGGCGGCGTAGCGGTAAGCGGATTGGAGATGAGCCAGAACTCGCTGCGACTTTCCTGGACACGCGAAGAAGTTGACCAGCGTTTGCATGTAATTATGAAGAGTATTCATGCAAGTTGCAGACAGTACGGGACTGAAAATGATTTTATCAATTACGTTAAAGGCGCGAACATCGGCGGCTTTGTAAAGGTTGCAGATGCAATGCTGGCGCAGGGGCATGTGTAGGTATAAAGTTTTCTGATCGTCTTAGCAAAAAAATTTAATCTGCTTTTTGGATGTCTGTAGCACAGACGTAACAAGCCACCACGCAGGCGGCGTTTGGATGCTATGCCAAGCGGGGAAAACAAGTTGTTATTTAAACAAATATCCTAAGCCAATTCCAAAATCAATTAACTTTTGATTATTAGATAGTCCTGAATGAAAACCGCTTGTTACGTCTTGTTTAATTTTTATAGAATATATTGGTTCAATAAGTAAATGCAAGTTGATGTTTTTTGAAATGAAATTTTTATATTTCAAAATTAGCCTCAACCCAAAATCTATATTCTTAGTTCTTGCTTCAGAAAACCAATTAGAATGGATCCCGGTATACTTTGAATCTAAACTAGAATAACTCATTTCTGGACCGTAGTATAATTCAAGGGTATTATTAAAGCGTGAAGAAAGTAAAATTGCAGCACCAATAGAAAATTTAGAATAATCAATTGTTGTATCACGTATACATCCCAAGCAATCATTTTTATTTAATGTATTCTTAAAAAGACTTTCTGCTCTTATTAAAAACGTAATATTTTTTTTTGTTCGAGTAATACTAAATCCAAATCCACTTGTATTATTAGAGTGATTCAAATTAGTAAATTCCTTTGCCACATTCAATCCAATTCCCTGAGAATAACAAACTTCGTTTGTTATAAGAAAAGTAAACAGCAAAAAAAAATTCATTATTGTTATTACTTTATGATTGACAACTTCAAAATTTTACTAATTTCACCCACGCTGGGCGTAGCATCCATACGCCGATTGTGTGGTGGTGTGCTACGCGCGATGCTATGGTAACTTCAATCATTCATTGTTTGAATACCTCAACTCATCAACGAATATAAGATTAGCACCCTTACATTTATATGTCCTTTCAATCCGGCACATTCCCGGGCACTACTGTAAAGATAGTCTTCTTCCCTTGCAACTATTTCTGCCTCAACAGGATTTTCATGAATATATTTTATTCGTTGAAATCTAAATGAAGGACTAAAACATTCCTCTGCCTGATTTTCATGAGCCCGGAACTGGTCGTTTTCATTTCGCTTATGCCTGAAAGCGGCATGCGAAAACAATTTCAACATCCACTCACGACGGCTTTCCGGTTCACTGAAAATACTTTTAATGAATTTTTTGCTGGTATGGGTTTTCATTTCACCGAGTACTTTTCTTAGGTTTTTGTGTTCATCACTCGCACTCATGTAAATGTGATTAGTCATGATGACATAACTGAATACATTCATTCCTTTATGTTCTATACAATTATTCAAACTATCAGCCAGGATATCACGATACCGTCTTCTTGAAAATAGATCTACCCGGTAAACAATCTGCAATGTCAGGAAATAAGCTGCCTCCTGCATGTGGATTTTAAATGCATTGCTCCTACCTAATAGAAAAATATTAAAATCAGAAGATAACAAAAAAATCAAAATAAACATCTCCGCCGCAGAGCAGCGGAGTATTTGATGGGAATTCTTTCCGATCGCCCCAAGGGGCGGGGAATAATTCCCATCAGATCCCGATAC
>JAYVZS010000028.1:0-38373 GCA_043783155.1 Bacteroidota bacterium
GTTTTACTGCAGGTCCGCAGTAGCCTCCGTTTGTACTCTTGCCGTCGACCACCGGATAGGCAACAAAATTATCAATGTCCACACCGATGATACTTTGAATGGTATTGATCAGCGAGATGGCATCTCCGCCACCTTCTTTGGCGGCAACAGCAGGACGTGTGATGTCGGAAATATTCGGAGTCAATTTTACGATAACTGGAATTGTCGCGACTTCTTTCACCCAGCCCACAATTGTCTTCAACACTTTCGGTTCCTGTCCGACAGCACTTCCCATTCCGCGTTCACACATTCCATGCGGACAACCGAAATTTAATTCAACGCCGTCAGCTCCCGCGTTGGTAACATCTTTCATAATCTGGTGCCACTCTTCCCGAGTCTCCACCATGAGTGATGCAATGACAGCATGATCCGGAAAACGTTTTTTCACTTCTTCGATTTCACGCAGGTTATCACGCAACGGACGATCGGTGATCAGTTCGATGTTATTGAAACCCATCATGCGAGTGTCACGGTAATTCAGCGAACCGTAACGCGATGATACATTCACAACGGGAACGCCTAATGTTTTCCATACAGCTCCGCCCCAACCCGCATCAAATGCTTTCATGATCTGGTAGCCACTGTTAGTTGGAGGCGCTGACGCTAACCAAAAAGGGTTAGGAGATTTTATTCCTGCGAAATTAGTTTGAAGATTTGCCATTGAATAGATTTGAGATATGAGATGTGAGACAAATTCAGAATTCAGGATTTCAAATATTCCTTAATTCCCCAAGCAGCTTTTTTACCGTTGGCCACGGCATTCACTACTTCTTCTCCGCCACTAACGGCATCACCGGCAGCAAAATATTTTTTATTGGTGGTCTGAAATTTTTCATTGACAGCTATTTTTCCTTTGTCATCCAGTTTTAGTCCGGCAATCGTGCTTAATAAACCTGTCTGTTTTGATTGACCGGTTGCTTTAATTACCCAATCACATTCTTCGACAAACTCAGTGTTGTCTATTGTTTGCGGTTTACCGTTTACGGTTTCAGTACGAATAAATTTAACTCCATTCACTTTTCCGTTTCCGGTAATTTCAACAGGAGAAACATTGAACAGCCCCTTTACACCGACTCCTTTTGCAAGATCATATTCAAAATCGTATGCCGGCATTTCTTCTTTGCTTCTGCGATACGCGAGAATAACTTTTTCGGCTCCCATACGAGCACTTTCAGAAGCAGCATCCATGGCGGTATTGCCTCCACCCAACACAATTACTTTTTTGGGGACAGAAGTTTTGTGATGATTCATTCTCAGTTTTTCTACAAACTCCGTGGCGCCAAAAACATTTTCAAGTTCCTCTCCTTTTATTTTTAACTCAGCTGTTTTACCAAGTCCGACACCAATAAAAATCGCATCATATTTTTTCTCAAGATTTTCAAGCTCTTCTTTTGTTGAAATTTTCTTACCGTATTGAACCTTGTATCCGAATTGTTTTTCGAGATAACTCATCTCGTCCAACGCTTCTTCGTTAGTGATTTTATAGGGAGCGACTCCATATACAGTAAGTCCGGAAGGTTTTTCTTTTGCTTCGCAGACATCCACCTCAAATCCGATCATGCACAATTCGCAGGCACAGGAAATTCCCGCAGGGCCTGCGCCAATGACGGCCACTTTTTTGCCATTTGATTTGCCGGTGATAAAAAGTTTTTTGCCTGATGAAATCGCTTTTCCTGTTGCGAAACTTTGCAGCCGCCCGATCTCAATCGGCTTTACATCCTGGTGGTTGTAAACACATGCACCTTCACATAACACTTCTGTTGGACACACTTTGCCACAGGCGTAACCGAAATAGTTGGAATCATAAATTGTTTTCGCGGCGCCGATGGAATTCTGCGCACCAATCTGCCGGATGAAAAGAGGAATATCAATCCCGGTCGGACAGGCATTTACGCAAGGTGCGTCATAACAAAACAAACAGCGCGAACTTTCATAGTACGCCTGCGTGTCTGTCATCAATGGTTTTATCTGCGCGAAGTTTTCTTCGAACTCTTTTTCGGTGGTTGGTTTTTTGTATTCTGCCATTTTGAAAAGTGACTATGTGACGAAGTGTTTAAGGAACTAAGTGTTTGAGTGTATATGTATTTATGTAACTTAGTAGGTTACACTGCTACTGCTACTGCTACTGCTACTGCCTACTGTTTACTGTTTACTGCCACTAATTACAACTCCACCAGTTTACCATACGTTTCCGGTCTGCGGTCGCGGAAAAATTGCCACACAGAACGGACTTCTTCGATCATATCCAGATCAAATTCCGCAATCAGCAATTCATCTTTATCTTCTGATGCCTGCGCGAAAATTTGTCCGCGAGGATCAACGAAATACGAGGAACCATAGAACTTACCAAGATTCCACGGCTTCTCTTCACCTACACGATTGATGCATCCCATAAAATAACCATTGGCGGCTGCATGCGCAGGTTGTTCGAGTTTCCATAAATATTGTGACAAACCCGCAACCGTTGCGGAAGGATTGTAAACAATTTCAGCACCGTTCAAACCGAGACATCTTGCTCCATCAGGAAAATGACGATCATAACAAATGTAGACTCCGATTTTAGCATAACGAGTCTGGAATACAGGATAGCCAAGGTTTCCCGGTTTGAAGAAAAATTTTTCCCAGAAACCGGATGTATGAGGAATGTGATTCTTGCGGTATTTGCCAAGATATTTTCCATCAGCATCAATTACCGCGGCTGTGTTGTACAATACACCGGCCTGTTCCTTTTCATAAATCGGAACAACAATGACCATGTTGTATTTCTTTGCGTAGGTAGCCATCAGGTCTGTCGTTGGACCAGGCACAGTCTCGGCACTTTCATACCATTTTTTATCCTGGCCGGGACAGAAATAAGGAGTATTAAAAATTTCCTGCAGGCATAAAATCTGAACACCTTTTTTTCCTGCTTCTTCGATAAGAGGAATATGTTTCGCGACCATCGCATCCACAATTTCCTTAATCGTTCCTTCGCCTTCCGTTTTCGGAAGCGACATCTGAATTAAACCTGATTTAATTATTCTTGACATATATTTTGAGTTATAAATTATTCCAGCAATTCTTTCTATATAATTCCATTTACTTTATTTCTCTTCACAAACTGACCGTATCCTTTTTTGATCTTGACATCTCCATTGTCCACTGCAACTTGTCCCCGAAGAATGGTTGTTTTACATTTTCCGGTTAGTTGCAATCCTTCGTAACCACTGTAATCCACATTCATGTGATGTGTTTTTGCGGAGAGTGTATGTTTTTCATTCGGATCGAAGATAACTAAATCGGCATCGCTGCCAACAGCAACACAACCTTTCTTCGGAAACATACCGAAAATTCTCGCGGCATTCGTTGACGTTACTTCCACAAATTTGTTCAAAGAAATCTTTCCCTTTCCAACTCCTTCACTGAACAACAATTCCATCCTGTTTTCAATGGCGGGATGACCGTTCGGAATTTTAGAAAAATCCTTTTCACCCATTAATTTTTGCTTCCACATAAACGGGCAATGGTCGGTTGCAACGACCTGCACAGTTCCCTGATTAATACCGGCCCACAGAGTTGCCTGGTCTTTCTTCTCTCTCAACGGCGGACTCATCACCCATTTCGCTCCTTCAAAATCCTTTTCATACAACGAAGCATCGAGAATCAAATACTGAATACAAGTTTCAGCATATACTTTTTGATTTCTTTTTTCAACGTCACGAATATGATTGAGTGCGCCTTCGCACGTCATGTGTACGACATACGCCGGACAACCGGTATAGTGGGCCATATCGGCAAAGCGCCCTGTCGCTTCGGCTTCCGTAATTTCAGGTTGAGATAAATAATGATACAGTGGAGAAAACTTTCCCTCACCTCTGTGTTTGGCAATTAAGAAATCAATCATATCTCCGTTCGTCGCGTGAACGGTAACCATTCCTCCGCATTGTTTCACTTCATTCATCAAACCAACCATCTGCCGGTCGTCAATCATCAACGCACCTTTGTAAGCCATAAATGTTTTAAAAGAGGTGATGCCTTCTTGCTCAATCATTTCTTTCACTTCCTTTTTAGTTTCTTCATTGAAATCAGTAACAGCCATGTGAAAAGAATAATCGCCGAAACAATTTCCGTTACTTCTTCCCTGCCATTGTTCCAATGCATGACGAAGCGATTTGCCTTGAGTCTGTAAAATAAAATCGATTACCATGGTGGTCCCGCCGTGCAATGCAGCGCGTGTTCCGGTTTCATAGTTATCACTGGAGAATGTTCCCATGAAAGGCATGTCGAGATGCACATGAGGATCGATTCCCCCGGGAAAAATTAATTTTTCTTTTGCATCAATTATCTGTATAGGCGCAACATCTTGCGCCTGTTGAGACGCAAAATATTGCGGTTGAGACGCAAAATATTGCGTCTCTCCAAGATTTTTCCCGATAGCAGAAATTTTTTCCCCTTCGATAAAAATATCCGCAACATAATCTTCGGATGCAGTAATGATTCTTCCGTTCTTTATGAGTAGTGACATTAAATGAGTGTTTAAGTTTTAAAGAGACACAACATTTTGCGTCTGTACGAATTTTTTTTTCATGCTAAGATAATAAACAAAGAATGAAACAGTGAAGCCGACAAACCAGGCGTAATTATAAAGATGTGCAATCCATGGATAAACAGTTCCGGCATCCATCACTTTGATGGTCGTTAGAAAACCCGGAACATTCGGAAGTATGCCGCACAAAAGGGCAACAATAGCCACGTTGTTGAATCCATTTTGAAATAAATATTGTCCGGAAGTGGAATACAAATCATTCAATTCCAGTTTTTGTTTTCTGATGAAGTAATAATCGGCAATCATAATTCCGCCGACCGGACCTAATAAACTTGAGTATGCAATTAACCAGGTAAAAATGTATCCGCTTGGATCAGCGATTAGTTTCCATGGAAAAATTAATATGCCGATGATACCTGTGATGTACCCGCCGGTTTTAAAATTTATTTTAGACGGAGAAAGATTTGAAAAGTCATTCGCCGGACTTACAATATTCGCCGCGATGTTAGTCGCCAGAGTTGAAACAGTCACACAAATCATGGCAACACTCACTAAAAATTTACTTTCAAATTTTCCGGCAAGTACCAACGGATCCCAGATGGTTTGTCCATAGATAATAAATGTTGCTGATGTCACCACGACACCGATAAATGAAAACAAGGTCATTGAAGACGGAAGTCCGATGGATTGTCCCATAATTTGAGCACGCTGACTTTTTGCATAGCGCGTAAAGTCGGGAATGTTGAGCGACAACGTTGCCCAGAAACCAACCATGCCTGTTAACCCCGGAAAAAAATAATTCCAGAAGTCGGAGTTGGTGGCGAACTTTGAAGGCTGAGAAAGAATGGGACCAAGACCATGTCCTGCAGAGATTGCCCAAAACAAAAGTGCCAATGCAGCAACAGGAAGAAAAAATGCTTTGAAGACTAATAATTTTTTTATGCTTTCCACACCGAGATAAACGACATACATATTCAGCAGCCAGAATAAAAAAAATGTAATCGCGGGACCGGTCTTCAATCCGAACGATTCGGGAAAAATCTGGGGCAAAGTTTCCAATGTCGGAAACCATATCTTAAACATCAGGTAAATCGCGAATCCACCAATCCATGTCTGGATACCAAACCAACCGCAGGCAACGATCGCACGAAGCATGGCGGGAATGTTCGCGCCACGCACACCGAAACTTGCTCGTGCAAAAACAGGAAACGGAATTCCGTATTTCGCTCCCGCATGTCCGTTTAAGATCATGGGAATTAAAACAACTGTGTTGCCGATAAAAATGGTGATGATGGCTTCCCACCAATTCATGCCTCCTTCAATTAATGAACTTGCCAGCATGTAAGTCGGAATGCATAAACTCATGCTAATCCAGAGCGCGGCATAGTTCCACGTATTCCACGTCCGTTTTTCCGGGGGAACAGGTGCGAGGTCTTCGCTGTAAAGCGAGGAAGAACTATTTGAGAGGTCAACCATCTTTTAGAATTGGAGAAGCCCAATTGGCGCCTCCAATTTAATAATAATATTTTTTCAAACTCACGATTTGAATCCGATTCGCTTTCTGGAGGGCGTCGGTGAATTCAACAATTGCTTTAATGCACGAAATATAAGTTGAATATCCTCATCATTTTTATTTACTTTCTTTTCAAGCTGATCAAGCTTTGATAAAATATCTTTATGAGTTGACAAGATTTCTCTCATCTTCGTAAAGATGCGGATGATTCGGATATTAACTTCAATCGCTTGCTTGCTATTGAGGACACTTGAAAGCATGGCTACGCCTTGTTCTGTGAACGCCATCGGCGAATACCTGTCTCCTCCCCAACTTGAGGTCACAATTTGTGACCTCAAGTTTTTATGTTCTTCCAAATCCAATTCGAACATAAAATCTTCCGGGAACCTTTCAGTGTTTCTTTTGACCGCTTGTTTTAGAACCTTTGTTTCAACACCATACAATTCCGCAAGGTCACGATCGAGCATTACTTTCATTCCTCGAATAAGATAAATTTTGTTGACGATAAGTTCGTCGGTCATTGTAAGAGTTTTGTTCATGGGAAAATAGTAAAATAAAGTTAAAAGGTTTTTTCATGTTCAAACTTCAAAAACCTAAGGTCACAAATTGTGACCTCAAGTGCAAGGAACTTCCTAAACGGAAAGTTCCATTTACTTTCTTTCAATTACCGCAAAACGCCATACCTTAATTACAATACTCGTCAGCGATTGCTATCCCTTTCGAAATAATTTCCAATCCTTCTTCCACCTGTTCTTTTGTAATACAAAGCGGTGGCGCTATAAAAATATAATTCCAGCGAACGAATGTATACATGCCCAGCTCCTTGATTTTCGCAGCCACCTTATTCATCACTTCCATTTCATTGGGCTTCGCGTTGAAAGGAGCCATCGGTTCTTTCGTCTTCCTGTTCTTCACCAGTTCAATACAACCAAGCAAACCAGTTGTTCTGAAATCACCGATGCTCGGATGTTTTTGTTTCATTTCTTCCACCCGCTTCTCGATATACTTTCCCATCGAGGCGGCATTCTCAATCATCTTTTCATCCTCGTAAATTTTCAACACTTCCACTCCGGCAGCACAACTTACAGGATGCGCGGAATATGTTAAACCGATCATCATCGGGATATCATTAAAGTGATTCGCGATTTTATCAGACACAATCAACGCACCCAATGGAAGATAGCCCGCCGTAATTCCTTTCGCAGTCGCAATCATATCCGGAACAACTCCGTGCACATCCACACCAAACCATTTTCCTGTCCGACCAAAACCACTCATCACTTCATCTGCGATTAAAAGAATATTATACTTGTCGCACAACGCTCTTACTTTTTTTAAATAGTCGGGCGGATATTTGATGCATCCTGAAGAACCACTTTCACCTTCCATTAAAATCGCCGCAATATTATCAGGACCTTCAAATTCAATCACTCTTTCAATATGACTCACGCATTCACGGCTGCAGGAACTTATTTCTTTTCCCCACGGACAACGATAACAATATGGATCTTCCACATGTACCACATTCGGCATTTGCTGTGAGTCAGAAGCTAATTTACGCGGATCACCGCCAGCCGTCATCGCACCATACGATGCTCCGTGAAAAGCGCGATAGCGTGCAATGATTTTATGTTTGCCGGTATATAACCGGGCAAGTTTTATTGCATTGTCGATGGACGTAGCGCCACAAACTGTAAATAAAGTCTTGGTAAGATTGCCGGGAGAAATCTCCGCTAATTTTTTTCCCAAAGCACCGCGCGCTTCTGTCACACAACTTGGAGTAACGTAACTGATCTGCTGCATCTGCTCGACAACCGCTTTTGTGACGCGCTGATTGCCATGGCCGATGTTGACATTCATTAAGCCGGAAGAAAAATCAATGTATCGCTTGCCATCGTAATCGTAAAGATAAACACCTTCACCATATTTGATCGCAAGCGGAGATATTCCCTTTTGCTTGCTCCATGAGAAGAGTGTATAATCGAGATTGTCTTTTAGTATTTCTTCTTTCTTATTTACTATTACGGGTTCCATATTTTCCATTTACGCATTTTCAAATTTGCAGATTGAATCTTAGCTCATCCAGTTCGTCTTCGATTCAGGATTCCATTTCACAGTTGTCTTTTTTAACTTCGTCCAGAATTCAATGGAGCTTTCGCCGGTGATATCGCACACACCAAATTTACTTTCATTCCAGCCACCGAATGAAAACGGTTCGCGCGGAACGGGAACACCGACATTCACTCCTATCATTCCTGCGCTTGCGCGTTCCATCACCTGTCTTGCAATGCTTCCGCTTTGTGTAAAAACGGATGCCGCGTTACCATATTCAGAACTGTTTTCAATGTTGATCGCTTCATCCAGATCTTTTGCACGCATGATTGCCAGCACAGGACCGAACACCTCTTCTTTTGCAATCGCCATATCGGGTGTTACAAAATCGATCACCGTCGGGCCGACATAAAACCCATTTTCATGTCCGGCCACTTTATAGTTTCTTCCGTCCACTAAAATTTTAGCTCCGGCTTTTTCTGCTTCTGTGATATAACGTTCTATTCTTTCTTTTGCTTCTTTGCTGATGACGCTTCCGAGGTTTTTTCCGGGAATAATTTTTTTTGCTTCGTCACAAATTTTCTGAATGATTGCATCGACGTTACCGACTGCTACCATCGCAGATGCCGCCATGCAACGTTGTCCGGCGCAACCGCTCATGGATGCAGTGACATTGGAAGCCGTCATATCAGGATGCGCATCCGGCATCACGATTAAATGATTTTTCGCGCCGCCTAATGCGAGACATCTTTTCAGATTCGCGGTCGCACGTTTGTAAACAATCTTTGCTACTTTAGTAGAGCCGACAAATGAAACTGCTTCGATATCGGGATGATCACAAATCGCTTCCACAATTTCGCGGTCGCCATTTACCACATTAAAAACTCCATCAGGCAACCCGGCTTCTTTTAAAAGTTCAGCAATCCGATTGGAAGAAATCGGAACCTGCTCACTCGGTTTTAATATCATGCAGTTTCCAAGAGCGATTGCATTCGGAATGGTCCAGTGCGGAACCATGTTCGGAAAATTAAAAGGAGCAATGGATGCAACCACACCGAGTGGTTTATGCTCCACGCGACATTCTACTCCTCGACTCACCTCCAAAAGTTGTCCTGAGATTAATTGCGGAAGAGAACATGCGAATTCTGTCAGCTCAATACTCTTCTCTACTTCAGCAATTGACTCATCAATTGTTTTTCCATTCTCTTCATGAACAAGTGTTGCCAGCTCTTTCATGTTTTTTTCGAGCAGCGTTTTATAGCGATAGAAAATCTGTACCCGTTCTTTTATCGGTGTTGCACTCCAGGAAGGAAATGCGGCCTTCGCGGCTTTCACAGCTTCATCGAGTTCATTGGCGGACGAAAGCGGAACCGTTGAAATAATTTTTCCGGTTAACGGCGATAAAACGTCCATTGATTTTTTGGCACCGTTTTTAAATTTTCCCGCAACGTAATTTTTTACTTCGGGATACTTTAAAGTGATTGTTTCCATAGGGTTTTAAATAGGACAGCTAAGATAGATAAAATGAGGAGAGATTGAAAGACTATAAAATTACGCTCCGAAAAGTAGTCTCGTCCTTCATTTATTTTCCCTGACGAATAATTTCAATTGCCTTTTCAAGCACTTCATCTTTTTTGTTCCTGATCCCTTCAATGGTTGGTTTGACTTCAATATCAGGAACAATTCCGATGCGCTGAGTCTCTCTTCCGTCAGGGTAATAAACACCAAGTCCTGTCATCCACACTTTATACCCGCCTGGAAAAACAATAGTTGTTACGTTCCCATCTGCACCTGCCGTCTGACTGCCGATGCTGATGACATTGGGAGCAGTTTGCAAAGCCATGGCCGTAAACTCTGCATGACTTTGCGTTTTCTCATTGAAGAGTAAAACCACTTTCCCTTTATAATAATCCTTATTCTCACTACCACAATAGTATGGTTGAGTAGGGGTAAAAACTCCCGGGAACGACAGATCTTGTTTCGTAAATTTCGCAAACGGTTTTTTCTCTTTGTTTAAGAAATCTGCAACCTTGTACATAGTACCCTGAGGATAATTCCTTATATCAAAAATAATCGCCTTCGTATTCATCAGGCTGTTCATTATTTTATTCACATCCCCTAATTTAAGAACGCCCATGTTTACATAACCAATATTCCCATCCAGGATTTTTGATGCGGGAATTGAATCACCGGGAACCCATTTGAATTTTCGAAACTCCCGGTATCCATACCTGTGAATTAATTTATTGAAAGTTGATCCGTCCCGTTCAACCTCTGCAAGAATAAAATCAGCACTCCCCTGTAAGAGTAAATCGTGAGAAAGATTTCTCTCCAGGGTTGGCTCATTAGAGGCACCAATGTATTTTCCTTTCTCTCTTATTATTTTTTCGATGCTTTGGCCATCCATTTTGGTCAACGCATCGCCTATTTGTATGTCATCTATTTTTGCAAGTGAGTCATTGAAAATATAATCAACCACTGCTTTACCATCCATGATTTTAATTCGAAATGCCGGCAACCTATATCCAAAATGCCGGGTTATATATTTTGTCATGAAAGATGCATGGCTGTCATTCGTACTGGCAACAAGCTGCGCCATCGCAAGGTGATATTCAATAGTGTCTTTAGGTTCTTTGAAAGCAGGGATCATCCTGTCAAGAACATGGTTCCAGTGTTCGCCAACCAGGTATTTATACGGAAAAAAATAGTTGACAATATTCCAATATCTTGAGAGTGCGAGCAAACGCATTTCAACCGAGGGAAAAGCAGAATCCTTGTATTCCTTTTCTTTATCAAAATTTACAAATCCCAATCTCAAAAAATTTTCGATGTAATATTTTCTTCCATCGTTACGGTTCTTTTCAATGAAATGTAATTGTTCGCTAAGCTTCTTTGTAATGATCGTTGAATCATCCATCCAGCTTAAGTCAAGATTGAGTTTCAGGCTATCGGGCACATACGTGTTGCCTTTTTTACAGTTCTTCACGCGTCCTAAATCATTTATCCACTCCAGGAAAAACTCACTTAAATCTTCCTTTGAATTTAATGATGACAAGGATTTGACCCGCGTCATAAATTCTTTGTCCCAATCAAACTTACCTTTGGATACTTTCGGATGATAGTATTTAAGAAAGCCCCAGACTTTACAAAAGGATGAAATTTTTTCAGTTTCATTTAAAGCAGTCTGAGGAAACACCTTCACTGTAAGAACTAAAAAAATTCCAATTAGCAGTACTCTCTTCATTATTTGATAATCGCGCTTAGGTGATGAAATTATTCCTCTTTCATGTTTTTTACGAAAAGTTTTAATTCGATCTAATTACTCATTGCTCAGAACAATTCAATATTCAATGGAACCACACCTCCATCCCGCTTCCAAAGGTTCATTCTCTCTGCATCATCTTTTAATCGCTGATCTCTTATTACTTCTTTGTTGATCTGGTTCATGGTGCCGGGAGTGATTATTCTTTTTCGAAGCTCTTCCGAACTCACCTGTTTACTATCATTATAACTCCTCGTATTATCCGCTCTATCCGAAGAATTTCGTTTCGCCTTCAGAATATAATATTGATTTAATTTCTCAATATTCTGATGGTATTGTTTCAGTGTTGCCAGATCAACTTCCTCAACTTCAACAGAGTCTTTCTGAAAACGCGCCGTCACATAAAATTTTCCATTGCCGTATTTTACAAAACAATAATAAAAGGATGAGTCATTGAATTCCGTAAAAAGCAGGTAATCCTTTCTTTCCTGTTTGTCTATTAATTCACCGATGATAGGATGTAATACATAAACCGTGTCCTGGGAAAATGCAGTGCTTATTTTCCATGCCATTAGAATTGTTACGATCAATATTCTTTTCATAGTTCCTCCTTTTGGTTAATTAGAAGTGATCTCAAAAATATTTTTCACCACAAAGACACAATGCGCTTTGCAAGTCATTTCATTTAATTTCTTTGTGTTCGTGGTATATATATTTTTGTTAGCTAATTTTGAGACACGTTCCAGAGTTTAAAAAAATCACTCCCCGATATCTTCATTCCACAACTCGGGTTTATCGCGGATAAAATCTTTCATCATCTCAATACATTCTTTATTGTCCAGGTTGATTACTTCAACACCATGCTGTTTCATAAAATCCACAGCACCGGAAAAAGTTTCCGCTTCACCCACAATTACTTTTTTAATGTTGAACTGAACCACTGTTCCTGCACACATGTAACAAGGCATCAACGTGGAATACAAAACGGTTCCTTTGTAAGAACCGATTCTTCCGGCATTGCGGAGGCAATCTGTTTCAGCATGCGTCATCGGATCATTTTTCTGAACCCGCTGATTATGTCCGCGCCCGATAATTTTTCCATCTTTTACCAATACAGAGCCGATCGGGATCCCGCCTTCCGAAAGTCCTTTGCGCGCCTCGGTGATGGCGGCTTGTAAGAATTCGTCCATTTTTTTTAAGTGATTAAGTTACGAAGTGTCTAAGCAATGGGAAAATATAAATATAGAATATTAAGCGACCCTGTTACTTCATACGTTCATCTACTTAGTTACCTGATCACTTCGTAACTCAGCCACCCATCCCCTTCGTCACTTAATAACCTAATCACCTCGCCACTAATATCAAACAAAAGACTGCAGATCATATAACTTTTTATACACACCACTTTTTGTCAATAGCTCTGCGTGTTTTCCGCGTTCTATAATTTCTCCTTTTTGCATGACAATGATTTCATCGGCATGTTGAATGGTTGAAAGCCTGTGCGCGATTACAAGTGTCGTACGATTCTCCATCAGTTTCATCAGTGCATCCTGCACAAGCCGTTCACTTTCGGTATCGAGTGCTGACGTTGCTTCATCTAAGATAAGGATCGGCGGGTTTTTTAAAATCGCACGCGCGATGCTGATGCGTTGCCGCTGCCCGCCGCTCATCTTCCCTCCGCGATCACCGATATTCGTTTGATATCCTTCCGGCATGGAAAGAATAAAATCATGTGCATTTGCAATCTTCGCTGCAGCAATCACATCTGCTTCATTCGAGTCGGGCATGCCGAATGCGATGTTGTTGAAAACTGTGTCGTTAAATAAAATACTTTCCTGCGTCACAATACCCATCAGTTTCCGAAGGTCGGTGAGTTTATAGTCTTTGATGTTCTCTCCGTCAATCAGAATTTCACCGTCATCAGGATCATAAAACCTCGGAAGTAAATCCGCCAACGTCGTTTTTCCGGATCCGCTTTGCCCGACGAGTGCAATCGTTTTTCCTTTTTCAATTTTAAGATCAATGTCTTTTAATATATATCCTTCCTCGCCTTTGATGTATCTAAAAGAAGCATTCCTGTATTCGACGGAGTGCTTGAAATCTGAAATCTGAATTGCATGTTCATTGTCACTGATCGTAATTTCAGCATCCAGAATTTTATTGATGCGTTCGACTGATGCCAATCCTTTCTGTACATTTGAGTATGCTTCGGAAAAAGATTTCGCGGGAGGAATCAATTGAGAAAAAATGGCGATGAAACCAATGAATACAGCCGGCTGAAGCGCAGCATCTTTAAACACCAGCCGTCCGCCGAAATACATGACCGTTACCAGCACAACCGTTCCGAGAAATTCACTAAGCGGAGAACTCAGGTCGCGCTTGCGATACAACCGGGTCATCAGTTTCCTGTATTCATCATTTAGTCTCTGAAATTTTTGAACAGAAAAAATTTCTGATGTGAATGCCTTGATAATCCGAAGACCACCCAATGTTTCTTCAATGTTTGATATCAACAGGCCCATTTTTGCCTGGCTTTTTGAAGAAGTTCTGCGCAAACTTTTTCCGATCTGGCCGATAATTAATCCGGCAAGCGGAAGCAGAATAAAAACAAACAATGACAGTTGCGGACTCATCACCACCATGAAGCCAAGAAATATAAACACGGTGAATGGTTCTCTGAAAATGACTTCCAGCGACTGCATGATGCCCCATTCAATTTCCTGGACATCGCTTGTCATGCGCGACATCAGATCGCCTTTGCGTTCTTCTGAAAAATAAGTGAGGGGTAAATAAAGAATTTTCTCATACATTTTATTTCGCAGATCACGCACCACTCCGTTTCTGATCGGGGCAATGAAATACATGGCGAGGTATCGAAATAAATTTTTCAGGAAGATCATGACGACTACAAGTCCGGCAATTAACTCAAGTGCTTCCAGTTTACCGTGATCAACAATAAACTGAGCGAGATAATAATTAAAGTTACCCAACAACACCTTCCCCGAAAAACTCCAGGGTGAAAGTTGATAGTCCGTTGCCTGGCTGAAGAGCACATTCAGAAAAGGAATAATCATGGTGAGAGAAAAAAGAGAAAATACAACTGAAAAAATATTGAATACGATATTCAGCGCCGCATACCTTTTGTAAGCCTTAACATATTGTAAAAGTCGGAGGTAGTTCTTCACGAGGCAAATATATTCCTTTTTAATACGCGAAGACCAATGTGCAAATTTGAAAATATGCAAATGAGCAGATGTGATTGACCAATGAGCCAATGAAAATAGTACATTTGTTGAATGGATTCAATGAGACAACAGAAGTATGCGCGGCTGATCCAGAAAGAGATCGGGGAAATTTTTCAGCGTGATGGCTACAATTTTTTCGGAAAAGCATTTGTCACTGTGATGGGTGCGCAGATAAGCCCTGATTTGGGTGTTGCAAAAATTTACATCAGCATCTTCGGTGTAAAAGACAGTAAGGTTGTACTTACGCAGATTGAAAAGCACACCAAAGAAATAAGAAAACTGTTGGGTTCAAAGATCCGTCATCAGGCACGTATTATTCCCGAGCTGAAATTTTTCCTCGACGACTCCCTTGATTATGTTGATAAAATCGAGAAGCTTCTGAAAGATTCGAAACAGCCGCCGACTGAGGAATAAATAGAATCGGGGAAACGGTGAATGGGAGAATCGAAGTGAGGAATAATACTTTGTACTTTTATTGAATGGGAAAATCCGTATTTATAACGATTCTTGTTTTGTCTCTCTTTTCATGCACTAAAGATGAACACCCGACCGTCGAAACCGGGCCTATTCCTGAACCGTGTTATCAAAAATTTTTAGGAACATACAGGTGCTAAATACAGATAGCAATACCTACTATCAAATAACAATATCAAATCAGAAAAATGTCGTTCAAAACGGAGTTGAAGTAGACTCTTTAGTCTTTAACAATTTTGCAACTAAATTTAATTTTAAAACTCCGTTCTATTGCACAGTCGATTCCAATAATATCGGTAATTATTTAGATGTACTTGCTCCGTATCCATCCTTTGATTACTCAGGGTATAGGTGGGCTTTGGACATTAAATTCACTGATTCTTTAGGCAGAAAAACCAGTTGGATTAAAAACGATACAATTAATTTATATTTTAATATGTGCAACATTCAATTTTACATTTACGATGCACAACCATATTATTGTAAAAATGTAATGCACATCGCAGTGAAGGAACATTGAAATACTGAATAGGAGAATCGGTGATGTTGGAATTATTATTCATCCGCTTTCTGAAGTAACCAATTGATATCAGCCACCTCCTTTTTTTCCTGCATCTCTTTTTTAATGGCAGCCATTTTTTTTACGACTCCGTTTGCTCTCAGCAATTGCCCGGCATATTTAATAAAGTTACGATACGAGGTGCGTTGGTAATCCGACACTAATTTATTTCTTCGGATGTACGTTCTGAAAGCGGAAGCGTGGTAGAAAAAAGCTTCCGCATCGTCCTGTTCAAAATATGTTTTAAGCTGGATGGAACGAGTGTCAAGCTGGTAATACACATCCGTGAATTTTACGCGTTGAAAAAGGGAAAGTGTTTTCGAATATTCCCTGCTATGAAAATGCCAGTGTGCAAGATTATAGGTATACGCATTCTCACGTTCTTCTTTCCTGATGTACGGCTTATAGTCTTCAATAAATTTTTTCGCCCACGACAATTCTTTCATGCGTAAAGCAATGGTCACAATATTCTTGTAATCAAATTGAGGAAGTGAACCTTCGGGCATCAGAATTTTTTTCGGGAGAATAATCTTGTAGATTTCAAAAAGTGTTTTGAAATATGAGGTATTGCCTTTGTTTATTTTCTTAATACAATAATTCATCGCATATTGGTAAATTTCCCTAAGCTGGTGCAATGAAAACTCCGCTTGATGCTGAAGAAGCAATCTGCGCAACTCATCAAAATGTTTTTCATCCTCTTCTTTCGTAAGCGTAAGAAGTATTTTGTAGTAGATGGCGATAATGGGAACCTTGCTGTAATCATGCGAATGAAGCAGGGTCACCAGTTCTTCACGGAATGGATTCCTGAATTCAAGTGCCAGCACATTCCGGTAATTCTGAACAGCGCAACTCAACTCTAATTTTTTCGCGAGGTAAAATTTATCAAGGTTTTCGATGACCTCTTCAATGTTTTGCTCTTCCTTTCTTTTTTGTTTGCTGATCCACAAATCAAGATGCGTATAAGCAGACAGGTATTGATGGAGAAAATAGTCGGCATCTTTCGCCGGATGAGAAACTTCATTAATCAGCTTAGAACGATATGACTTGCTGCAATTGCGCAGGGCAAGTTCCTTTCGAAGCAGTTGTTCATGCAAAGGTTCGTTTCGTTGCAATGATTCATCAACCAAAAAATTTTCAAGCAAGCGTGTGTAATCCGTAAAGAGATAACGGATTTTTTTATCTTCATATCGTTTTTTAGGATAGAGCTGTTGAAAGAGAATTTGCTTGCCCGTGTTGCCCGGACTGTATTGTGGGTGATGCTTACTCAATAACTGATGCAACGAAATAACCTGTACATTACTGTTGATATAAGGAGATTGCAGGTAGTCGCCCAACCGCCTGAATTCCCAGGCGGACAATGATTTCAGTACCTCAAACAATTTATTTTCTTTCACATGCCAAAAATAACATTTCCGACAAAATAAAAAAATATGCTATTATTAAATTATCCTGATTGATAAGTTTATAGTTGTTAAAAGGTAAATCATGACTTATTACGTCTCCTTTATTATTTATAAATAATCCCGACAAATAATAAAAAATGTATTTTTATTCCATCCTCAGTGGAGTTACTTTTGGAACGTGAAAATCTATCCAAACACGTAATCCCAAAACCCACACGTTATGAAGAACTTGTTCTTATTCATCGCACTTGTTTTCCTCGCAGGCAATGCTTCGGCGCAATGCGGAACCACCGTCAGCTCAACCAATGTTTTATGCACTGGTTTTTGCAATGGCTCAATCACTTTTACTCCTTCGATCGGAACGGCTCCGTATTATCTGTCAATAGACGGAACTTTTATTTCTTCATTCACTTCTTCTTATACATGGACGGCTGCCTGCACCGGCATCCATCATTATGTCCTGACGGATACTCTTACAACTTGCACCGACAGCGGAAATGTGACCGTAACAGAACCACCGATACTGGGCATTGTCACTTTTGCTTCTCCTGTAACGTGCCATGGTGGCACAGATGGAGTTGCCTGCGTAAGTGTGGGTGGAGGAACTCCGCCATATAGTTATGACTGGGGTGCATTCCTCCACGGCGTTTGTGCTACCCAGCCCGGACCACCCAACGGTTTGTCGGCGGGAACATACAATATAACTGTAACGGACTCTAATAATTGCAGCACAAGTGCTGCCGCAATCGTAACGGAACCAACTGCTGTAGTGGCGTTCGCTTCAGCTTCCGTAAATGTTTCCTGCAACGGAGGACATGATGGAGTTGCAACATCCACTGCTATAGGCGGATTTGCACCCTATCGCTACAACTGGTCTCCGTCAGGTGATTCAACAAGTACAGTGAACAACCTTGGAGCAGGAACTCATTTCGTGGTAGTGACTGATGCAGCAGGTTGTAACGCTAATTCGAATAATATTACCATTTCACAACCTCCGCCAATAACGTCAATAACAAACGCAACGAATATTAGTTGTCCTGGCGGAAGTGATGGATCTTTTTGCGTTATCGTTGGAGGAGGAGTTGCGCCATATATGTATTCTGCGGATGGTGGAATTACTTTCCAGGCGTCAAATTGTTTGACAGGACTTCATGCCGGAAATTATTTTGCAACCGTAAAGGATACTGATGGCTGCAGCAATATGAATAACGTTACAATTCTTGAACCTGTTCCTTTCTTTAATTTTCTTAGCAGTGCAAATGCAACATGTGCAAATGGCAATGATGGCAATGCATGTATTACTGTATCAGGAGGAACACCACCATACTCCTATAACTGGACAACCGGAGACACATCTTCCTGCATATCTTCGCTAACACCCTTGATTTATATTGTATTTATTACTGACGGAAATAGTTGTTTTGATTCCACAGGAGTTGTGATTACCCAGTCTCCTGCATTAAGTATTTCAAACCTATCGGATGTGACATGCAATGGCGGAACAAATGGATCAGCATGCATTAATGCGACAGGCGGAGTTCTACCGTATTATTATGTGTGGTCATCAGCTGCAACGTCACAATGCGCAACAAATCTTGTCGCCGGCTATTACGTGGTGAATGTTACCGATACGAATGGTTGTTCGGGATATATTTCTCTCACCATTAATGAACCACCTCCTATCATCGTAAATGCCGGTCCGGATTTACTGATTTGCAGTGGCACTCCCACCGGATTAATTTGCGCAAATGCATTCGGTGGTTCCCAATCATATTCGTATGCCTGGTCAACAGGTCCGAATGATACATTGAATTGTATCTCCAATATTACAGCAGCCGGAGTAATAACGATTACAGTAACAGATTCTTCCGGCTGCAGTGCTTCCGATCAGGTGATAATCACAGTGGCTCCGCCGGTAAATATCTCCATCAGTTCAACTGCACCTTCGTGCGGACAATGCGACGGGATCGCAACAGCAAATGCTATCAGTGCCGCCAGTTATGTCTGGACTCCCGGACTCATCACGACTCCAACGCTTAACAATTTTTGTCCGGGAACTTATATTGTAACCGTTACGAATGTATTCGGATGTTATGATACGATGAGTATTTCTTTTTCTTCTACCCAATGCGATTCTGTATGGCCCGGTGATGCAAACTACGATGGTGTCGCGAACAACTTCGATATACTTAATTTGGGCGTGAACTATGGTACCTCCGGACCAGCAAGAACAGCAGCTTCTAATGCGTGGACGGGACAGGTTTGTGCGAACTGGGCAAACTCGTCGCCAGGTGGCATCAATGGAAAACATTGTGATTGCGATGGCAACGATACCGTAGACGTCGCTGATACAATTCCTATCTATTTGAATTACGGATTGATGCATCCGAGAATGATTCCATTGCCGCACCAATCTTCATTGCCCGATCTCTATCTCGACGCTGATGTTGATACCATCGGACCGAGTCAACTGTTGCATGTAAAAATACGGATGGGATCATTTGCTGCACCTGTGCCTGCTATTTACGGCGTAGCGTTCACTCTTACATTCGATCCTTCTTTGGTTGATACGACAACTGCCGCATTTGATTATTCAACTTCAGTACTTGGAACAAACGGTGTCGACCTCCTTACATTTGAGTATCCGTTTTATTCTGCCGGAGCCATTGATGTTGCCGTTACAAGAACGAGTCACACTGACATCGTAAACGTCGACAGCATCATCGGTGTATTCGATGTGGTGATCACCGACAATGTTTCAGCGCTTAACTTACTTCGTGTAGGCATCTCTAACATGGTAGCTATTACATACAGTCAAACTCCCGTTGCATTGAATGCAAGACCCGATTCAGTCGTCATTGACCCGTCATTCATCGGTATCAAAACGATCGCACTCGAAAATTCCATTTCCGTTTACCCGTCACCTGCGCGGGATCAGTTGCGAATCACTTCAGCAGTTGAAATTGAAAAAGCAGTTCTCATGAATGAACTTGGCGAAACAATAATTTCGGTTGATGTCCGTCAAAAAAAGTTCAGCATAAATGCAGATAAAATTAAAAACGGAATCTACTTTCTCCAGCTCAGCACTGCATCGGGAGTGGTTAGAAAAAGAGTTTGCGTGCTGAAGTAAATCATCGATAGCACATTAAAATTGCGGAATTTCGCGTCGATACTTTGCTTAAAAAACGAACCTGTCTGATTTTTCGGCGTATGGTGGATTAAAATTCAGGATTTACTATCTTTACAAAAAAAAGAGAATCATGAAAAAGGCAATCCTCACACTCGTTGTACTTGCACTTGCTTGCTTTGTTCAGGCGCAGCAGATAAAAGAATCCAAAGTACCTGTAAAAATAAAAAATGCGTTCACTTCGAAAAACCCGGATGCATCTATCGTAAGATGGGAAAAACAAAAGAATAATTACAAAGTAGTTTATAGCATTGAAAATAGTGAATCTTCTGCGCTGTATGATCCGGCAGGTAAAATGATCGAACAGGAATTTACTGTTTCATCAAATGATTTATCCAGCAATATCATTGAATACCTAAGTAATGTGGAGCCGAAGGAACCCCTCAGCACAATTGCCATTGTGAAGGATGCATCAGGCAGTAAATCTTACAAAGTGTTGGTCCATGGCATGTATTACTACTTTGATGCGAAGGAAGCGTTTGTGAAAAAGCTAAAGCAGTAAAAATATTTTTGCAGTCGCGCCGGGTATTTCACCCGGCGTTTTTGTTTGTATCAGTTTGCATTCTAAACGCCGCAAAAAATAAATTGGCCTGACAGAATTTTTAATGGTTGCCAATGCTTACACTTATGGTAAATCTTGAACTGCTGAGATTATCTGTATAAATACCATTCACATCAACGCCTGAATCACTTGCTGAAGTAGTACCAAAGGCACCGCTCAGACTAATTCCCCATTTGTTTGAAATCCACCAGTGTTTACCGGCCTTAAGTTGGAAAGAAAATCCGTAGTCCGTACGTGAAGTGATATTGCGGCCGCTTACATTACTCTGGCTCACAAAGGCACCGGTACCAAGTGTTGCTGAAAAAAAAATATCTGATGGCATCAGGTAATAGGTGAGTCCTCCGCCATACGTAACTTCACTGATCGAATAATCACTGGAAGTAGCAACAGAAATCCCTTTGAGCGTTAAGGTTGGTGCCGAAACCGCTTTGCTTATCACATCAAACGTAAGAGCCAGGTTTTCCTGGACAAATCCTCCAACCCGAATGTCAATTCCGAAACCAGTTCCTGAAAAGTCGATTACGTAATGACCACCTGCAAAAGTACCGTCATCAGTAATGATTCCGAATGCAGGTCCCAAACCGAATTCAAAATGAAATCCCTTGTGGGTATGGTAATCGCCGGATACTGCACCCTCAGGTCTTATGTACTGACCGCGTGCAACAAAGAAAAACAAAAGCAATAACAAGGTTGCGGTAGTTTTTTTCATGATCGCTTATTTTAAGCGAAGTAAATCCTTTTGATCGGAATATGAAAATCCGCTACAGCGATTCTGTCCTCTAACGGAAAAATTACCGATTGTATGATATATCGTATCGTTTATCGCTGCGTTTTAATCCTGTTTTGTTCGTCCTCTACTCCTGATTTTCTTGGTTGAGTGCGGGAAACCGTTTTCTTTCCGAAATTATAGGTCAGGTGAATGCGAAAAAACTGACTGTCATACACACGTTCGAAATCCGCATTGATATTTTGGTAAACAATCTTTGAAAGCATAATATCCGAATGAAAACCATCATTGAGATTTACCCGCACCTGGAACTTATCGTGGAAAAATCGCTTGCCTATGCCACCGGATAAGACTCGCATCGGACTCATTGGTCATGTACCCCACCATGCTTGAAATGTAAAATCCACTTACCTCAAACGACCACCGGCTTTTTAGTTTGAATGAATTGAATGAATTAAAAGTATAGGATGTTAAACTTTTATCAACGGCACCAATAGTAGAAACTCCTCTGTATCGATTGTTGAAGACATTCACATTGTTGCTCGACTCTCACGATGAAGTAACATGTATAGGTCTACTCAAACCAATTCCATAATTATCATTCGTGTCAAGATTTTCTGTCGTCACAAAAGTAGTTCGCGTCGAATCGATCTGCTTTGTAATCTGAGTCGTCACTTCCATGGTATAACAAACATAAACCGAAAAAGAAGAGAGACGGGTTAAAGCATTCTTAAACCCGGAGTTAAAGCTGTGTTAATAGAAATGTTTCAACACCGATAAAAATAACTACTGCAATAGAAGATGTTTATTATATTTACAACTCATAAACGACACAATGAAAAAAATAAAACTAACAATTTCTCTCTTGTTTATTATTTTTTTTCAATTGAAAAGTTTTGGACTTGTGCATTGTAATCTTTTGTTATCGGAGAGTTCCGCTGGAGCATGCGGAAATGTTTGTATCAATGCGGGAACCGGAATCCCTCCGTATTCTTTTCAATGGTTACCTGTAAATGATACAACACAGTGTTCCTCCGGTCTTCCAAGTGGATATTATACCGTTACAGTATATGATGCAACCGGATGTTGGGACACAATATCTTTTGTAGTAACTAATCCGTTCAACGTTACCGTAACACAAATTGGAAATTCTAGTTGCCCATGTTATAACATTAGTGCAAGCGGCGGTAACTCACCTTACTCTTATATCTGGTCAACAGGTAGTACTGCTTCTTCATTGTGTAGTGCCCAGGCAGGAACCTATGCTCTGGAGATTGTCGATGCAATGGGATGTATCGCAGATACTTCGTTCACCACTACCAGTTCAAATCCCTTTTCCCTTTACACAACATCTACACCTGCACTATGCAGAAACGGAACTGCAATAGCATCTGTCATCGGCGGAACTCCTCCGTTCCATTATCAATGGAGTACTTCTGTTAATGACACAGATTCGACAGCAACCGGCTTACATGCAAATCAATCTTACCAAGTAACTGTGAGTGACGATTCCGGATGTGTTCAGTCAGAGTATGTATATATCGGCACCAACAGCAACCTTAGTTCAGGCATCAATGCCACACCGGATACGTGCAGTCACGGTGTCGGAACACTTACCGGTTATGCACTTTCAGGAATTCCACCGTATCATTATCTATGGAACACAAACGACACCATTACGCATCTCTATAATCTTCACGGAGGAAGTTATTACACTTTTACAGTGGCAGATGATTCCGGATGCACTTCTCATTCCTATCAATACCTGAATAATTTTTCTCCGGTGTTTGCAACGTATAGTATCGTGCAACCTTCCTGTACAAGTTATACCGGAAAAATTATACTGAATACCTCCGGCGGTATTCAGCCATATAATTATTACTGGAATACAAATCCTGTTCAAAGTGGCGATACAGCAACGGGACTTGCTGTTGGTAATTATAGTTGCCTGATCACTGATCAGCGAGGTTGCACAGCAAATATATCTGCACATGTAACCGACTCCTCGAGTTTCACGGTTTCTGCAACATCTACAGTTGACACATGTTACCACGGTACGGGACAGGTTTATGTTAGTACACAGAATGGCGTTCCGCCGTTTACATATCAATGGAATTATCAATCGCCGGTATCCATTTCAATTCTCTCTAATCTTCACCCCGGATGGAATCAATGCATTGTAACCGACCAGGCGTTGTGTGTAAGAAAAGCAAAAGCGTATGTTGATTATTTTTCTCCTTTGCATGTGTATGTCACTCCTCATAATTCATCCTGCATATTTACCGCTGATGGATCGGCGACAGCTATTGTTACAGGCGCCACTCCGCCATTGCATTTCAGCTGGGCAGGCGATACTTCTCATACCGCAACCAACCTGTTACAGGGATATTATAGTTGTTCTGTTACTGATTCAATCGGCTGTAATTCATACCAGACCTTTTACGTTGGATATAATGCTGTTCTCCCCTGTGCTGTCACGATAGAAGGAACAGTCTTCAACGATACCAACATGAATTGCATACGTGATGCTGGTGATGTCTCGCTATCGAATGTGATGATTGAGTGCTTACCCAGTGGCGGTTATAAATGGACCGACAATTCCGGGCAATACAAATTTTATTTGCCTCCCGGAAATTATCATGTACGGCAGCCGCAGTTGCCACCTTGGCATTACGCAGTTTGCCCTGCTGCGGATTATTACGACACACTTCCGATTGTTGGAATGATCGACACCAATAATTTTGCTGACATTGGAAATGCCATCGACCTTAATCTGAATTGCTATGCAGTTACACCACCCATTCCCGGGTTCACACACACGCAATCTATATACTATCAAAACCAAGGGACAAGAACAGTGACTAATGCTTTCATAAAAATTAAGCACGATCCGCTTCTTACTTTTTTATCCTCCAGTCCTGCAGCCGCAAATTATGACGCGCTGAATCACATCATCACAGTGAATCTTCCATCTTTGAATCCGATGGGAAGTTATAGCAACTGGCAAGGGCAGGTGTTGATTTATTATAGCGTTCCATCTAACCTTGCTATCGGAACTGGGCTAAGTTTTATTGATACTATTTTACCTGTTGCAGGAGACACCGTCATCTATAATAACTATGAGAACTGTTTTGAAACTGTCGTCGGTTCGTACGATCCGAATTCCATTGAAGTATCTCCAAAAGGAACCGCAGTGCAGGGTTATATTTCCACAAATGATTCAGTTCTTGATTACATCGTGCGCTTTCAGAACACGGGAAATTATTATGCGCATAATGTCGTAGTGAAAATACAGATTGATAATGATCTTGATTTGTCAACGTTCGAAGCGAACGGATCAAGCTTTCCTTATTCGGTAGAAATTACTCCGGCCGGACTTGCTACTTTCTCCTTTCTTAACATTCTGCTTCCCGATAGTACGTTTGATGAATTGCATAGTCACGGTTACTTCGCTTTCTCCATCAGACAAAAAACAGGTCTTCTGCCGGGCACTGAAATCACCGGCACTGCAAATATTTATTTTGATTATAATTCTCCTGTTGTTACGAACAGCGTGTTGAATACAATTATTATTCCTGTTACTGTTCACGGAATTGAAAATATGAATGAACCATTTTCTGTTTTTCCGAATCCTGTTCGCAATCAATTATCGGTTATGGGTTATTCGTTAACCGGAAATGTTGTGCTGGAGGTTTTTAATGTAATGGGAGAAAAAATTCATGCTGAAAAATACCAGGCACGGAATTCTAAATCCGTGTTGACGATTGATGTCTCTTCTATCACAAGCGGAATTTATTTTATCCGGCTGACAAGCGACAACGGAAGCGCGGTGAAGAAGTTTGTTAAAGATTGAAATGAATGTTTGTTGATAACTGTCGTGTGAGGCAAGTAAAAACCCTTGATCAGAAATTGCTAATCAAGAGATATTTTTTATTTTTTTTCTGTTGATATCCCATTATGGGGATATACTTCCCGCCTTTCTTACTCCATCATTCAACGGCTTGAGCCGTCAAAAAAACAATACGCCTCAAACCAGATGGAATAATCATTTCATTGCAGGAAAAAATATTTTTAACGATTGCGGATACATTCTTGCACATACAATTGTACAATGACAACAAATCCGAAGACCATAGAATACTTTGAAGTATTCTACCATCCTGATAAATTTATCCGGCAGTTTAAATACGCTTTTGATACATTGGCAAGAGTCGTCCTTCTCATTAAGGCAGAATTCCCGGGCTTTCTCGAAGTCATACAGGAAAAAGCCACGTATCCCATGATAACTGTTACACACAAAAAAAATCAGGCAGAACAGTTTCCGAAACTTTACTTTTCTGAATTAAAAGTATAGATCCTGTTTTTAAAAACGTGCAATCTAACAACAACCCCGTATTCTGTTGAGTCACAAACAATTTAATACAGATAGCCCGAAGGATGCTTCAGATGAAACCCTGTCGCATCCTGGTATTTTTTAGTGGCCGCCAATAATTTTCCCTCTTCAAACAACTGACCAATGAATACAATGCTGGTTGGTGTTTTTGCATTCAACATTCCATTCGGTATTACAACAGAAGGATGTCCGGTGAAATTCGTTATCAGTAAATTATCTCCCGCAAGCGACGGAGCAATGCAAATATCCACCTGCTTCATCACCTTATTCATTTGCTGAATCAATAGCCAACGTAAACGATTTGCACGAATGTATTCTGTGGCCGGAATAAAATGAGCCGCGCGAAATATATTTGGCCAGCGATTTTTATTTTGCTGAACCATCAGGTCATCTTTATTTCTGAGCGTAAGTTCATCAAATGCGGACGCAGCTTCACATACAAGCAGAATGGACATGTCGTTCACCGGCAACTTCGGAAGATCGAGCGGAACTAACTTCGCTCCCATCTTTTTTAATTGCTCAATGGCAGCATTGTTAAAGGGTTTGTTGATGCTTGTGTCCTGGTCAAAATCATTTTTGAAAAAACCAATTTTCATTCCGGTGAAATTTATCTGCGGCGAATAACTGAAGGGAACATCAATCATCGCCTCGTCTTTTCCATCAACACCTTCAATGTCGCTGAACACAATTGCACAATCTTCAGCCGTGCGACAGATGGGGCCTACTTTATCCATCGTCCAGCTTAACGCCATGGCACCATGACGACTCACTCTTCCGAAAGAAGGACGCAATCCGGTTACACCACAAACAGTAGAAGGTGAAACGATAGATCCCCAGGTTTCTGATCCAATGGCAAACGGCAGCAAGCCCGCAGAAACAGATGATGCCGGTCCTGCAGATGATCCGCTTGAACCCGTTGCAGTGTCCCACGGATTGCGTGTCATTCCGCCAAACCAGACATCGTCCATGGCAAGTTCACCAAGTGAAAGTTTTGCAATCATGACAGCGCCTGCATCGCGGAGTTTTTTTACGACTGTTGCATCTTCATCAATGATTTGATTTCTGTAAGGCGGAGTGCCATAAGTAGTCGGATAATTTTTTGTCGCAAACATGTCTTTAATGCCGAATGGTACGCCCTGTAACATTCCGCGGAAAACACCTTTTGCCATTTCACGATCTGCTTTTCTTGCCTGTTCCATCGCAAGCGAATCAGTAAACGTTACCACACAATGCAACTGCGGCGCATATTTCTTTAGACGACTAAGAAAAAATTCCGTGAGCTTCACCGAAGTGATTTTTCTGCTGTGTAACAAAAAAGACAACTCACCAATTGAATAATAAGCCAGCTCATTGATGTTAGCAGGCATCACGGTCTTGCTGTAGTCTGATGATTTAAAAGATGGATGTCTTTTATCAAACGTTTTTCCGACAGGAACAGGATTAAAAACATAAGCGGGAGGAATGGAATTCGGTAAATCTACCTTGCGCATGTTCTCGTAATTTTTTTCCTGTTCATTGAGTAAGGACAACATACTATACTATCGGTTTCAGATGGCGTAAACTCAACACCGATTAATTTCTGTGCATGCTGTACATCGGTAGTGTCGATCTTATTTTTTTCTTCGGCTATAAACGCGCCCAATGCAAAGCAGCACAGACCTGTGATGATGACACGTAAATATTTTCTCATGGTTTTGGATTTTGAAGACAGTAGAAAGATAAGAGAAAATATTTTGAAGGATATAAAAAACAAAAACTCCCTCCCGAATAATTCGAGAGGGAGTTTTTGCGCACTTCTTTGGTAGTGTTGTGAAACTTTTTATGAGTCAAAAAGATTTAGCTGTGAGGATTCATTTGAATCTTCCCGGGTCACTTTAATTTTACCTTTGGTCACATGCTCTTTAAAAATTTCTTTACGTTCTTCCTGTAAAGGCGAAGTAAAGGATTCAACCTGCGCGGAGATTTCTTCCATTTCATTTTTGTATTCGATTTCCGGGAGTTCATGTTTCAGGACACGGGCTTCAATAATCAATTGTTCCCAAAGCAACAGGAGCCCGAATGCGTCCGAGTTACCCTCCTCTTCTGCAAGATCAAGTTGCTTGCGAACAACCCGAAGTTTACGTTCCAGTTTAGTGTCGGGCAAACCCGTGAGATAATTTACAAATTGCTCGTAATTCTCCAGTATATCTTTTATTTGAGCCGACTTAGACATGGGCATTCTCCTCTACTGTTTTTATTTCCTCTTTGGTGAGACCATAAAGTTGGTAAACAATTAGGTCTATTTTATTATCGGTATATTCAATTTGCTTTTTTAACCGTTCTTGCTCCGCTGGTAATTTACTTTCCAGTTCCTCTTTTTTTAATTCCAACATTCGATCAACGAGTTGTATGATTTCATCGTGGAAGGATTTATCTTTTTTTATAGTGAAATCAATTTTTATAGGTAGTTGTTCCAATTGTCCCATGAGTACCTGTGGGAATCCCTGTTTATTGGTGATTAATTTTTTTTGTAAATAGTAAGAAAGTAAATTGGAGTTTAAGAGCCCCATGAGAAATTTTAGGTTAACTTTATTACTTCTTAAAAAATAAATTGTACTCTCAATCAATTCGGGTTTTTCTGAATAGGCAACACATAAATTCATTCCAGTTCGTCTAATCAACAATCGTGGTATAAGGGTATGTTTTTCATAATCTCTTGTGCCACCTATTATTTCCAACTTTTTATATTCTGCATATTTATCATTCTTATAGTAATATCGTGACATGCAATTGCCCAAAAGAAATGGCAAATTATTCTTCGACTTTTTAATTTCAAGAATTTCTGTCCTATCTTTTACAACCATTCCTTTGGACATTTCACAAAGTTCTGATAAAGCAATGCCAGAAGAAGATATAGTTTTTAGAAAACCCTTCGTTTTAGAATCAACAGAAACATCCCAGCTTTCCAGAGATGCCATCAAATTAATTGCTTGTACCAATGAAGCATTTTTTGTTTTATCAATTAAAATCACTTTCGTTTTCACTTTTGTATCCTTTTGTGCAACAATAATAGTTGTACCAATTGTTGCATCTTCAAAAACAAAATGGTCAAATACGACAATTGAGTTGAGGTTATAGTTTTGAGTAATTATTTTTCTTACTGTTCCATTACTTTCGGTTGTCAACAAAGCTTCAGGAACAATAAACGAAAACGTTACTGGGCTCAAGAGAACTACTTTTTCTAAGAATAATTGAAAAATATTTTTCGAACTTCCTCCTGAAAATGATTTAAATATTCTCTGATAATAATTCCAAATGTTTAAGTCTGTATTGTTAGCTGTCAATTTCAAATACGGCGGATTTCCAATCACTGCGTCAAACCCACCCTGTTTAAACACTTCGGGGAAAGAGAGTTTCCAGTCGAACGGTTTGATTTTTTTCTCCAGTGTTTTGCGTTCCTCTTTATCAAGGTTGAGCGTGGCATCAAAAAAATCATATCCGATCAGGGAGTTCCCGCATAAAATATTTTTATCCAGATCAGGTAGTACACGTTCATGAAACATTTGCAATTGCTGTGCAATGCTACTTTCGGTTTCCCCTTCCATCGCCTTCAAAAGCAAACTTAGTTTGGTTACCTCTACCGCATTGGCATCGAGGTCAACTCCAAAAATATTGTTGAGAAGAATTTTTTTCTTTTCCGCGGTGGTTAATCTTCCTTCCGGTGTAATCGGGTTGTCTTTTATTTTTTTAAGATGGTATTGTTTATCGGTGTACCATTGTGCATGGTGGTTGAGTAAACATTGGAATACGCCCAGCAAAAAACTTCCGCTTCCGCAAGCAGGGTCTACAATTTTTATTTTCTCTATTTCTTTCGGAGATTTTCCTCCAATCAGCTTCCCCACCGTATTCTTCACAATGTATTCCACGATGTATTGAGGTGTATAATACACTCCGCCACTTTTTCGAACCTCCGGTTTGTCTTCAATCTTTACGATGTGTCCGGGTGTAACACGTATCACTTTGCCCAGAAATTGTTCGTATGCATTGCCTAAAATCTCCACCGGCATCACCGAGAACTCGTATTCACAGTCGGGGTAATACAGCGCTTCGATGATGGTTCGGATTACTTTGTTATCAACTTTTATTTTAGGAGTAAGCCGGTCGCGTTCAAAATCAAAAAGTCCGGAATTATATTTATCATCCGCTTGTTTGAAAATAAAAAGCAAATTTTTAAAGTAATCGCCTTTGCTGACTGCACTGAAAAGGTTTTTATAATGCTCCACACTTCTGTCTTCACAAAAACGGAGAAAGATGAGCCGGTCGATGGTAAGCTGTACTGCAAAATTTATTTCTTCATCACTTAACTGATGATTGTTCCTGGCCATACTCGTGGCAAGGTATTTCCGCCACTCATCCAGGTCTTCAACAAAATCCTTATCAAGAGTTACGCTACCGCGTTTGTGCGTATCACTTTGAACGAATTTATCGAAACGACCTTTTACAACCGCCTCGTAAGAAAAAGTATCGTAAATAAAATCGAATGTTTCAACGTATTGATCGTAAGTAATGTATCGGATACGTGCGGACGCAGCACTGTCATTTTGATTGGGTCGTTTCGAACAATCATACACTGAAAACTCTTCAAAGTTAGTAAGAATGGAAACGGAAGTTTGTGCACTTCGCCCGTATCTCCGCAATTGGTAAGCGGCTTCTTTATTCAACTTAATAGCAACAGCCGGTTTTTTTGCTTCCACAAAAAATTTTCGCTGAGAGCTTCCCATCAGGCGGAAACGATAGTCAGGCGCTTTCATTCTGCCTGCCACTTTTACACGATCTTCATAAATCACTTCCCGGTTAAATTCTGCGGCACCCTTTTCATTTTCCACATCCCAGCCCAATGCTTTCCAAAATTTATTAATAAAATCAATACGCAGTTGTGCTTCATCGTAGGAATTTTTTTTATATAATTCGATGTGCTCGCTGAATTGTTCAACGAGTGACGAAATTTTTTGGAGCGCCTGTCTTTTATCCATACCGGTAAGTGATGGAACGAAATTAAAAAAATAAATCAGCTTTTATCAAGATAAAAACTCCCTCCCGAATAATTCGAGAGGGAGTTTTCATTATACTTTGTACCTAATTCTTTCTACTTCACATCAGCTTCCGCATGCCTCGCAGCTTTCCGGATCATCCAATGAGCACGCCATTTGTTCGAATGCTTCTTCTTTAGAGATCACACCGGTTATGTGTTTGCTTTCAGCTCCTGCTATGGCCGCCGCTGCTGTGGCAACGGCAACTTCAGCAGCCGCCACTGCAGCTTCTACTTCCAGTGTCTGCTTCATCATACCTGTGTCGATGGTAAATTTAATCGCGTCAACAGCGGATTTCGTACGAAGGTAATACATACCCGTCTTCAAACCTTTTTTCCATGCGTAGAAGTGCATGCTGGTGAGTTTGGCGAAGTTGGCGTCCTGTATAAATAAATTCAATGACTGGCTCTGGCAGATGAAAGCACCGCGGTCGGCAGCCATGTCGATGAGTGAACGTTGTTTGATTTCCCAAACGGTTCTGTAAATTTCTTTGATGTCGTCCGGAATTTCGGGGATGTTGGCAATGGAACCGTTCGCTGCGACAATTTTATTTTTCATGTTGTCGTTCCACAAACCAAGTTTCATTAAATCTTTCAATAAATGTTTATTGACAATTGTAAACTCTCCGCTTAATACTCTGCGTGAATAAATGTTGCTTGTGTAAGGTTCGAAACATTCGTTGTTACCAAGAATCTGTGAAGTGCTTGCAGTCGGCATCGGCGCCAGCAGCAAAGAATTCCGTACACCGAATTTTTTCACCTCTTCTTTCAATACATCCCATTCCCAGCGATCGCTCGGCGTTACATTCCACATGTCGTACTGGAAAATTCCCTGGCTCACCGGCGAACCTTCATACGTTTCATACGCTCCATCTTTCTTCGCAAGGTCTTTACTTGCTGTCATCGCGGCATAATAAATTGTCTCGTGAATTTCTTTGTTGAGTTGACGTGCCGGCTCGCTGTCGAATGGCATGCGCATCAAAATAAATGCATCTGCCAAACCTTGTACACCAATACCGATCGGACGATGACGCATGTTGCTCTTGCGTGCCGCTTCCACAGGATAATAATTGATGTCAATTACTTTGTTGAGGTTTTTCGTGATCACATACGTGATGTCAAACAACCTCTTGTGATCAAACTTTCCATTCGTTACAAACCGCGGCAGAGCAATGGATGCAAGATTGCAGACAGCGATTTCATCAGGAGAGGTGTACTCCATAATTTCAGTGCAGAGATTACTGCTCTTGATGGTTCCGAGATTTTTCTGGTTGCTCTTTTCATTACATGCATCCTTGAAAAGCATGTAAGGAGTTCCGGTTTCGATCTGCGATTCCATGATGGCAAACCAAAGTTCCTGCGCTTTCACTGTTTTACGGGCCCGGCCTTCCTCCTCGTAACGCGTATACAATGCTTCAAATTCTTTTCCGTAACATTCAGCTAAACCCGGCGCTTCGTTCGGGCAGAACAAACTCCACTGACCGTCTTCTTCCACACGTTTCATGAACAGATCGGAAATCCAGAGTGCGTAGAATAAGTCACGCGCACGTAATTCTTCTTTGCCATGGTTTTTTTTCAATTCCAGAAAATCAAAAATATCAGAATGCCATGGCTCGAGGTAAATGGCGAATGAACCTTTTCTTTTTCCGCCCCCTTGATCTACGTAACGCGCAGTGTCGTTAAACACACGCAGCATCGGAACTATTCCGTTTGATGTTCCGTTTGTTCCACGGATGTAAGAACCTGTTGCGCGAATGTTATGAATGCTGAGACCGATGCCCCCTGCACTTTGCGAAATCTTCGCACAGTTTTTAAGTGTGTTGTAAATACCTTCGATGCTGTCGTCCTGCATCTCCAATAAGAAACAGGAAGAAAGTTGCGGCTTCGGAGTTCCTGAATTAAAAAGTGTAGGTGTCGCATGCGTGAACCAGCGCTCACTCATGAGGTTGTATGTTTCCACAACCGATTCAAGATCTTCTTTGTGAATACCGACAGCCACGCGCATAATCATGTGTTGCGGACGTTCGGCAACTTTGCCATCTATTTTAAGGAGGTATGATTTCTCCAATGTTTTAAAGCCAAAATAATCGTACCCGAAATCACGGTCGTAGATGATCGTGCTGTCGAGCATGTCCTTGTTCTTCCGGATGATTTCGAAAACATCATCAGCGAGAAGCGGCGCATGCTTGCCGGTCTTCGGATCGATGTATTCAAACAAATCTTTCATCGTTTCGCTAAAAGATTTTTTCGTATTCTTATGTAGATTGCTTACGGCAATACGAGCGGCAAGCACGGCGAAGTCGGGATGTCTCGTTGTCATGGAAGCGGCAATCTCAGCGGCGAGGTTATCCAGTTCCGAAGATGTGACGCCATCATAAATGCCTTCGATGACTTTCTGCGCCACGCTGAATGTATCAACGTGTTCCGTTAAGCCATAGGCAAGTTTTTGAATGCGGGCGGTGACTTTGTCGAATTTCACCGACTCTTTTCTGCCATCTCTTTTGATTACGAACATGTGCGGGAGGTATTTGTGTGTGATGTGTTTGTTTAAAAAAATTTCTTTGCGGTCTTTGCGCCTTTGCGAGATAATTTTTCACGCAGAGGCGCAAAGACTGCAAAGAAGAATTAAAAGTCTTCGTCTAATTTAAATTCCTTCTCTTCTTTCGTCTGACCAACCGATGCCTTCTTGTATTCACTAACTCTTTGTTCGAAGAAATTTGTTTTACCTTGCAATGAAATCTGTTCCATGAAGTCGAACGGATTTGTGGAGTTGTATATTTTAGCATAACCGAGTGCTTCGAGTAAACGGTCCGCGACAAATTCAATGTACTTGCACATCAGTTTAGAATTCATCCCGATGAGTGAAACGGGTAATGCGTCGGTTACAAACTCATGTTCATTCTGTACAGCATCCTTAATAATAGCATGAATTTTCTCCTCCGATAATTTTTCATTCAGCATGCTGTAAAGCAAACAGGCGAAATCGCAGTGCATGCCTTCATCACGCGAAATAAATTCATTCGATTTGCTGAGGCCTTTCATCAATCCGCGTTTCTTCAGCCAGAAAATGCTGCAGAATGAACCGCTGAAGAAAATTCCTTCCACGGCGGCAAATGCAACGAGACGTTCAGCAAACGAACCGTTTTGTATCCACTTCAATGCCCATTCCGCTTTCTTCTTCACACATGGAACTGTTTCGATCGCATTGAAAAGCATTTTCTTCTCGCCGCTGTCCTTTATATAGGTATCGATGAGCAGAGAGTACATTTCGCTGTGAATATTCTCCATCATTATCTGGAAGCCATAGAAGCAGCGTGCTTCGGGCAACTGGACTTCATTCATGAAGTTAATGGCGAGGTTTTCATTTACGATTCCGTCGCTTGCCGCAAAGAAAGCCAGCACATGTTTAATAAAGTGACGTTCTCCGTCATTCAGTTTCGCCCAGTCTTTCATGTCGTCGTGCAAATCAATTTCTTCCGCAGTCCAGAAACTTTGTTCAGTTTTTTTATACATGTCCCAGATTTTTGGATGTTTGATCGGGAAGAGGACGAATCTTTCTTTGTTTTCTTTTAAAAGTAATTCCATAGTATTTTAAAATTTTTACAGTGTGTTCTTATTATTAGAGGTGAAGATTTCCCCTTCCTCCCGAACTGAAAATTTTTTACATCTTCAGAACAAGAGGAATTTCGTTGATAGAAATTCGTACGTAATGTGTGAAATCCCGGATTAAAAAATCATCCCTTTTGACTCAACAAAAATTCTAAACAAAAAAAAACTATGCAAGGGGTTTTAGAAGAAATGTCTTGTAATTATGAACACGATTTGTTCAAAAAAACTTTTAAGAAAACTGTAACCATGCAAAGCACCCAACAGTCAATGCATTGCGGGGATATGAACAGTCTTTGTTCACAAAAAAAGTTTGGAACTTCTGCGAAGATTACTAATTGCAGTTACCAGAACAGCGAAAAAATAACGGAAAATTTATTTCACGAGTTGAGCAGCAACAAGTTCCAGTTGTTTGTACCAGTCTTCGCCATATTTTCTGACAAGCGATTCCTTCAAAAACTTATACAAGGGAACTTTGAGCGAATCTCCCAGCTTGCAGGCGGGCTTGCAAATACTCCAGCGATCGTAATTAACCGCCTCTACCGTATTTTTCATTTTGTTGATGCGGATCGGATACAAATGACAGGAAACGGGTTTCTTAAAATCAATCTTGCCGTCGTAGTACGCTTTTTCAATGGCACATTTGGCGATACCATTTTCAAAAACAGTGTACGCACATTCGCGACCGCTGATGAGCGGTGTCACCCATTCCTTTTTTTCATATTGAATGTAGCGGCCTTGTTTCTCAATCGCTTTGATTCCTTTTTCGGTGAGGTAAGGTTTCACCGTGTCGTAAATCTTATCCATGATCGGCAGTTCATCTGTTTCCAGCGGAGCACCATAATCACCTTTTACGCAACAAGCGCCTTTACATGCATGCAGGTCGCACACAAAACTTTTTTCAATAATCTCTTCTGATACCAGTGTTTCCCCGATTGCAATCATAGAACAAATGTAAGTGATTTGACCTCACCCCAACTCCTCTCCAAAGGGAGAAAGGTTGGTGCGCGGCAATGATAGATATTTCCCAGGATAATGTCTTTCTTGCTGGTCTCTAGTTTTCTTTACTTCACCGCAACCTTCCTCTCCCACTCTCTCGCCTTCCTTCTCCTTCAGTTAGTTGGCACTTATCTTACCCCGAACCTCCGTTTTATTCTCACGAACGATCGTATAAAAATAAATTCCGTTAGCGAGGTTGTTTCGCTCAATCTTTACACGATCTCCGGAGAACTGAATTCTTTTTACTTCCTGCCCCATGAGATTGCACAGAAACAATACAGCAGGGCTTTGCATTATCTCACTCAACAAAACAGTGGTTTCTGTATGAAATGGATTTGGAAAAACTTCGACACCAAAATCATCTTGTTTGAGAGTGTGAATGTAAGTGATCCCCGCATAATTACTGTAATCGTATTTCCAGGCACTCACGAGACTTTGTGGCACATTATCCCAGTGCTGTTCTATGTCTTGCGCAATGTTATGATCCCCATCGTATGTAAAAATCTGATGTGTTGCATACTGTGTCGCCCATGAACTTCCATTCCAAGATTCTGTTACATTATCTGTATCATTTGCATACACATCATACGCAATTGCGCCTCTCTGTAAATTTTGCCAACTGCTTCCATTCCACGACTGCTGAAGATAACTCGCAATTTTATTGTCACCATGAAAAATACTTCCTGTCCATTGGTACCACACAATGTTGATGTTCTGATAATTCAGCGCCCATCCTGTTCCGCTCGAATCATACCCGGTGATGCTGTCAACTTCGCCGCCAATTGCATAACGAAAATCTGTTTTACCGGTATTATCCCAACCAAGACTGGTGGTGTTCCACCTTTGTCCGATTTCCTCCGTCAATTGGCTGTCGACATTATACGTGTAATCATTTTTAGAAAAATTCACCCAGGTAAGAAGTCCTGCATCCCAGTATTGATACTGATCCTCCGTCAACTGGCCTGAGAGGTTGTAAAAAGAAGTCGTGCGGTCGTCACTAATCCAGGCATTTGAACCGATATCCCAATGCTGATTCATGTTTTCCGTTCTTTGGTTACCAGCGTTATACGAATTGATCGTTTGGTTACTGTTCACCCAGGCAATGGTATCCCAGATCTGAAGTAATTGCAACGTCAGATTATTCGAAACATCATACGTTTTTGTCGTTCTATATGATTGCGTTCCGGTATGATCATACACGAGTTCCAGGGTGCTGCTGCCAGCGCCGTTATAAGTATACAAAATCGAATCATTGTAGTTCCAGGTGGAGTTCGTGGTATCCCAGGTGGAAGCAATTTCCTTTCCCGGTGTGTAAGGGTGATTTAAACTTAATATTCCGGAACTGCCGGAGATCCTGTTCGCATTCATGATGACGGCATTTTTTTCGACGGGTTTAAATGAATGCAGAACATGTTGCCTGTTTCCGGATTGTGCAAACAGGACGTTAAATGTTAATGAAAGAATAGTGACAGTAAGAGATGTAAAAAGTTTTTTCATTTGAACTTGATTTTAATGGTGTTGATCCAACCCGGTTTTTAGTTTTAGTATCGGGATCAAATTTATTTAATAATCCTGATGATGAAGATGATGTTTGATAATATTTCATCATTCTCAATGAACATATTTCTTTGATTTCTTTTAGCTTTGCCCAATGGCAACAAACGAAGATCTTTTTAAGAACATCATCTCCCACGCGAAAGAATATGGTTTTATTTTTCAGTCATCAGAAATTTACGACGGGCTAAGCGCTGTGTATGATTACGGACAAAACGGAGCAGAACTCAAGAAAAATATACGCGACTATTGGTGGAAATCAATGGTACAGATGAATGAAAACATTGTGGGCATTGATGCCGCTATTTTTATGCATCCCACCACTTGGAAGGCGAGCGGTCATGTGGACGCCTTCAATGATCCTCTCATCGACAACAAAGACTCGAAGAAACGCTATCGTGCCGATGTTTTAATTGAAGATCACATGGCGAAAATTGAAACGAAAATTCAGAAGGAAGTTGATAAAGCGCGCGAACGTTTTCAGGACTTCGATGAAAAGATGTTTCGTTCTACTAACCCGCGCGTGGTGGAAAATCAGAAAAAGATTGATGATATTAATGCACGCTTCAAAGATGCTTTGGAGAAAAATGACCTTGCTGAAGTGCGGCAGATTATTGTTGACCTTGAAATTGTTTGCCCGATCAGCGGAAGCCGCAACTGGACGGAAGTACGGCAGTTCAACCTGATGTTCTCCACGCAAGTTGGTGCAGTGAGCGAAGAAGCAAGCACAATCTATTTAAGGCCGGAAACAGCCCAGGGAATTTTCGTCAATTTCCTCAACGTTCAGAAAACCGGACGAATGAAAATTCCGTTTGGCATTGCCCAAACAGGAAAAGCTTTCAGAAATGAAATTGTAGCGCGACAGTTTATTTTCCGCATGCGCGAATTCGAACAGATGGAAATGCAGTTCTTTATAAAGCCGGGAACTGAAATGGAATGGTACAACAAATGGAAAGAAACGAGAATGAAATGGCATCGTTCGCTTGGCTTTCCCGAAAATAAACACCGCTTTCATGATCATCTGAAACTGGCGCATTACGCGAATGCTGCCTGCGACATTGAATTTGAATTCCCGTTTGGTTTCAAGGAACTGGAAGGCATTCATTCACGCACAGATTTCGATCTCTCCAACCACGAAAAATTCTCTGGAAAGAAATTACAATACTTTGATCCCGAAGACAACGAAAGTTTCGTTCCGTATGTGG
>JAYVZS010000029.1:0-99555 GCA_043783155.1 Bacteroidota bacterium
GTTTCGCCATTTCATTCCCGGCTTGTTGTGTCAGGAAGACAGAAAAGATAATCAGCACTACAATTCCTCCGACATATACGATAATCTGAACGGCCGCAACAAATTCAACCCGCAACCAGAAGTATAATCCCGCAATTCCAATCAATGAAAATAAGAGCCAGATGGCAGAACGAAAAATTTTTCGTGTCGTCACGGCAAGCAAGCCTGCACCCAGAATAAGTGCAGACAATAAGTAAAATATAATTTGATTAGCCGTCATTTATTTTAAGATTGCGAATTTCGAATTTAAATTTGCGGATTGCAGGTTGTTGGTTAATTCGCAATTTTAAATTCGCAATCCGGAATTTTTACTCCACTCCTTCCATTAATTTCGATCCCGGCAAATTCAACACCTTCGTCAATTTACTTCGATCAAACACGCTGTGTTCGAAATCCTGCGCCATTTTTATTGCATCCGTCGGACAAGCGACAATACATAAGTTACACATCGTACACAATTCTAAATGATACACAAATTTATCAATCGCCTTTTTCTTTTTTCCTTCCGGCGTTACCTCAAACTTTGTCACAATTTTTATGGTTCCGTTGGGACAAGCCAATTCACAAGCTGTGCATCCTGTACAACGGTGTTCATTGTTTTCTGTATGCGTCATCACCACTTCACCTCTGAATCGTTCAGCAAGCGCCGGCTTAAATTCAGGATACTGTTCCGTGATTATTTCTTTGCGATGCGTGAAATAATACCCCGTCAATTTCATGCCCGTTAGGAGCGATTTTATCGCACCAAAAACGTTTTGTATGTATTGTTTTGCAGACACCTGATTTTATTATTACTTATTCATTCTTCCTTATTCCTTAAAAATGCCATCCCATAATTGCCACCAATGTCACCAACAACAAATTAAACATGCTGATCGGCAACAAATATTTCCATTCCAAATTTAATAACTGATCTATTCTCAACCGCGGAAACGTCCAGCGAAACCACATGATGAGAAATATCAGGAACAATGTTTTTCCGATGAACCACAACGAAGATGGTATATAATCCATGATGTGATTAAAAGTTTCCCAGTGACCAATGTGAAACGGCATCCATCCGCCGAGAAATAATGTCGCGCCGATGGCGCATGCAATAAAGATGTTGATGTACTCCGCTAAAAAGAATAACGCGAATTTCATTCCTGAATATTCCGTGTGAAAACCGGCTGTGAGTTCTGATTCCGCTTCAGCAAGATCGAATGGCGCCCGGTTTGTTTCCGCTGTTATCGCAATAATAAAAATCACAAATGAAATGAGTACAGGAATGTGCCCTTTAAAAATCCACCAGCCATTTTGCTGCGCCGCGATGATGTCGGAAATCTGCAAACTTCCTGTCAGAACAATAATTGTCAGGATAGATAATCCGGCCGACAATTCATAACTCACAATTTGTGCGCCGCTTCGCATGGCGCCGAGCAAAGAATACTTATTGTTGCTCGCCCATCCTGCCATTAAAATCCCGATGACAGAAATAGATGACACCGCTGAAACATATAACACTCCTATATTAATGTCCCAGATCTGGACTCCTTTCGCAAATGCAATTGGCGCCATGATCAACATCGCCGCAATCATGACGACAAAGGGCGCGAGGTTGAATAAAAATTTATCGGCTCCATCGGGCGTCAATCCTTCTTTCATCACTAACTTTAATGTATCCGCTGTTGTCTGAAAAATTCCCATCGGTCCGACTCGATTGGGGCCCAAACGTATTTGCATTACCGCCGCGACTTTACGTTCCATGTAAACCAAGCCCAATCCCAAAACAGCGAACAAAGCGATCACCAGCGTTCCGACAATTACAAATTCAAACAGCAATGCAACTGTCGGGTTGAACGTTGCGTTCAACCAAGTGTAAATTGTGTTTGTTATTCCTTCTAAACTAAACATATTTTTTGTTTACGGTTTACATGTTTACGGTTTGGGTAAACCGTAAACATGTAAACTCTCACCTGTCTATATCCGGTATCACCAAATCCAACGTTCCCATCATCGCTACCAAATCTCCGATCTTCCCTCCTCTTGCCATGTGATCGAGTGCTGAGAGATTGGAGAATCCGGGAGACCGGAATTTAATTCTGTATGGTGTCGTCGCGCCCTCACTCACTATATATACACCAAATTCTCCGCGTGCAGTTTCTACCCGCGTATAAAATTCTCCCTTCGGTAATTTCAATACCGCTTTTGTCTTCGCCTGGAAATCTCCTTCAGGAATATTGTCAATCAGTTGTTCAATGATATTAATCGACTGATACATTTCTTTCACGCGTACTAAATAACGTGCAAACGAATCGCATCCTGTTTCGATGATTTCATCAAACTGCAACGTGTTATAAATTTCGTATGGATAAAGTTTACGGATATCGCAACTCACTCCGCTGCCTCTTGCCGTTGGACCGGTGCAGCCGTAAGAGATGGCGTCTTCCCTGGAAAGAACACCGACATTTTTCATCCGGTTTTGGAAAATAATATTTCCAGTGACCAGGTCATTGTACTGATCTGCTTTTTCTCTGAACAGTTTGATGAACGCTTTCACTCTCTTTTGAAAATCGGGATGAAGGTCTGCCATCACACCACCAGGAACAATGTAATTCATCGTGAGCCGCGCACCGCACGTGTCTTCCATGATATCGGTGATTGTCTCTCTCTCCCTGAATGATAAAAAGAAAGGCGTGAATGCTCCAAGATCCATCGCCATCGCTCCCCACCACAATTCGTGTGACGCGATGCGTGTCAGTTCATCCATGAGCACACGAATAACCTGCGCTCGCGATGGAACTTCAATCTGCATACCTTTTTCCACACACAACGCACAACCGTGGTTGTTGATGTGAGACGAAAGATAATCCATGCGGCTCGTCACGTAGATGAACTGACGGTATGACAAACTCTCGCACATTTTTTCAATCGAGCGATGAATATAACCGAGATGCGGCTCTACTTTTTTGATGGTCTCACCGTTTAGCGTCACGACAAGATGCAACACTCCATGTGTAGATGGATGTTGTGGTCCGATGTTGATGACCATATCGCCCTGTGCGGTTGTAGCTAACTCTTCAATCATTGTTGCAAGGAAGAAGTAATCATATTTTTATTATTTCGAATTGCGGATTTAAAATTTCGGATCAGCCAACTACGGGCAATCCGCCATCTCAAATTCGAAATCTCTAATCACAACTTTATCATGTTGATCGGATCTTCAAAATCTTTCCTCAACGGAAATCCTTCGAAGTCGTCCCACAGTATTAATTTTCTTAAATCGGGGTGATGTAAAAATTTTACGCCGAATAATTCGGACTGTTCACGTTCATGAAACTCTGTCGTTCTCCAGATATCACAAACGGTTTCTATTTCAGGATTGGCGCGATCTAATTTTGATTTGACGACCAGTGAATGACGATGTATGGTTGATGTAAAATGATACACCATCGACAAATGTGTTTTCCAATCCACGCATGTCACACAAAAAAGAAAATCAAAATCCAGTCCGGCCGTCGAACGAAGCTGCTGCGCGAATGATTTCCATTCTGCAGGTGTTACAACAATGTTGATCCACTCTCCGCCTTCTTCAAAGGTGGCGGATGGAAGCAACTCGGTTAGCCTTGTTTTCAATTCGTCATTCAACATATTCCTCTGTTTACAGTTTACGGTTTACCGTTTCGCGACCTAAATGCTGGAACACGTAAACGAGAAATTGTAAACTATTTCTTAACTTCAATTGTTTTTATCTGCTCTCTTGTATACCCGCTTTTAATTTTTTCCTGTAATGTAATCAATGCATGCAGCAATGCTTCCGGCCGTGGCGGACAGCCGGCAATGTAAACATCAACGGGAATTACATGATCGGCGCCTTTCACAACAGAGTAAGTATTGTAAAAGAACGGACCGCCGCTGATGGCGCATGCGCCCATCGCAATCACATATTTCGGATCAGCCATCTGGTCGTATAATCTTTTTAATACGGGCGCCATTTTATTAACGATGGTTCCGGCAATGATGATAACGTCGGCCTGGCGCGGCGTTGCGCGCGCCACTTCGAAACCGAATCGTGAAAAATCATATTTCGCGGATGCAACCGACATCATTTCAATTCCACAGCAACTTGTTGCAAACGTGAGTGGCCACAAGGAATTTGATCGCGCCCAGTTAATGACGTCATCCAGTTTGGTCAACACAATATCACCTCCGGGAACAGGATGAACCTCTCCGGGGAATTGAGTTTGTGTTTTATTTTCTGTTTGATCCACCCTTTTATTATTTCGAATTGCGAATTTTAAATTACGGAGTGGCCTACTACGAGCAATCCGCAATCTTAAATCCGAAATCCGCAATTAATTTACATCCACTTCAACGCTCCTTTTTTATGTGCATATAAAAATCCGAGGAACAATATGAAAATGAATACGAGAATATCTGCGAATGCAACCCATCCCATCTTCTTCACCACCACTGCCCACGGATAGAGAAATATCAATTCCACATCAAAGATGAGAAAGATGAGGGCGAATAAATAGTAACCGACATTAAACTGGACCCACGTTTTTCCAACTGTGGGAACACCACATTCATACGCTTCTCCTTTTGCTTTATTCTTCGTGCCTTTCACAAAAATTTTAGCAACGAGAATTCCGCCTGCGGAGAATGCGATGGCGGCGAGAATCAAAACAATAAGCGACGATGGGCCCATATCAATAATTGCTTAATTAATTCAGCGTAAAGTTATGTACTTTTGGAATTAATAACGTGTTCAAAGATACTTTTTTGAATGTTTGTTCCGCTCAAAAAAAACATAGTTTTGAACGATGAATGTTGATTATTCTTCAGAACCTTGTTGTGCCTGAAATATTCAATCTTCACTATTAAATGGAAACACTCACAGACCGCTTTGGCCGTACACATGATTACCTGCGGATTTCATTGATTGAAACCTGCAACCTCCGTTGTACCTATTGCATGCCGGAAGAATTCCAGGCTTCTTTACATCAATCGCAAAGAATGACGGCAGATGAGATTCATGTGCTCGCTAAAATCTTTATTGATCTCGGCGTGAAAAAGATACGGCTGACCGGCGGTGAGCCGCTTGTTCGAAAAGATGCCCGACAGATTATTCATTCGCTTTCCAAATATACTTCTTCCGAAAAAAATAAAGATGCAGTGAATCTTGCCATCACGACGAATGGAATTTACATTCATGATTTTCTTGATGATTTTAAAGCGGCGAATATTCGTTCTGTCAACATCAGTCTTGATACACTGATACCAGAACGTTTTGAAGCCATTACGAAACGGAATTATTTTCACCGTGTGATGTCGAACATTCATTTGTTACTGCAAAATAATTTTCATGTTAAGGTAAATGCCGTGGTGATGAAGGGAGTGAACGATGATGAGCTGATTGATTTTGTTCAGTGGACACGCGACTTCCCGATTGATGTTCGTTTCATTGAGTTCATGCCGTTCGATGGCAATCAATGGAAGAAAGAAAAAGTGATTTCCTGTAAAGAGATGCTGGATCGCATCGGCAATTACTATGAAGTTGTTCCGCTCGAAAAAGAGAAAAATGGTACGGCAAAAAATTTCAAGGTGCTTGGATTTGAAGGAACGTTTGCCGTGATCAGCACGATGAGCGCTCCGTTCTGCAGCGATTGTAACCGCATGCGCCTGACCGCCGATGGCAAAATGAAAAATTGTCTCTTCTCAAAAGATGAAATTGATTTGCTCACACCATTGAGAAAAGGCGAAGACGTAAAACAATTTATTCTGGATTGTCTTCATAGCAAACACGCTTCCCTCGGCGGACAATTTAGTCCCGACGATTTGCCATCTGAAACTCACCCGATCGAAAATAGAAGTATGATTACAATCGGGGGGTAACCCTGTAGAAACCTGTAGCGAATTACGAAAAAGATACGAATGTACGAATACGCAAACACGTCTCCGATTCTCCTCTTCTCCGTTTCCTGCTGCTTACTGCCGCTGCCAACTACAACTACCATCTGCAGCTACAGGCTGCGACTACTCTCAGTGTGCTTCCAGCCAATTCTTCCCCACTCCGATTCCCACTTCCACAGGCACTTTCAGCGACATAGCCGTCTTCATCCGTTTTTCCACCAACGGCTTAACTTCATCGAGTTCTTCTTTGAATACATCGAACACCAATTCATCATGCACCTGAAGTAACATTTTTGATTTGAATTTTTTCTTTCGAAAATCGTGATCAATGTTGATCATGGCGATCTTAATCATGTCGGCGGCGCTGCCTTGTATCGGCGCATTGATGGCGTTGCGTTCGGCGAACCCGCGAACAGTTTGATTCGCTGAATTGATGTCGCGCAGGTATCTTCTTCTTCCTAAAATAGTTTCCACGTAACCATGTTCTCTCGCTTTCTCGATGCTGAGATCCATGTAATCTTTGATGTCCGGATACTGCATGAAATAATTTTCGATGATGCCTTTCGCTTCCGTGCGTGAAATGTTGAGACGATCAGCAAGACCGAATGCTGAGATTCCGTAGATGATTCCGAAGTTCACCATCTTGGCATTGCGTCGCATGTCGCCCGTTACATCTTTCAATGCAACTCCATACACTTTCGAAGCAGTCGTTGCATGAATGTCTTCCCCGCTTTTAAAAGCGTCAATCATTCCTTTGTCGTTGCTTAACTCAGCGATAATGCGCAATTCGATTTGTGAATAATCGGCAGAGAGTAAAACATATTTGTTGTTACGCGGAATAAATGCTTTGCGGATTTCTCTTCCGCGTTCTGTTCGGATTGGAATGTTTTGAAGATTCGGATTATCACTACTCAATCGACCTGTTACAGCGACAACCTGGTTGTATGACGTGTGAATTCTTCCCGTGCGCGGGTTCACCATTTCCGGAAGAACATCTACGTACGTGTTTTTCAATTTCACTAACTCACGGTAATCAAGAATTCTTTTGATGATGGGATGTTTGCTTTCAATCTTACTCAACACATCTTCCGCAGTCGAGTATTGTCCCGTCTTTGTCTTCTGCGGCTTCTCCACAATTTTTAATTTCTCGAACAACACTTCGCCAACCTGTTTCGGCGACGACACATTGAATTTCATTCCTGCATGATCCTGGATTTCTTTTTCAGTTTTCGCGATGTCTTTCTCCAGCGATTTGGAAAGATCATGCAATGCATCTTTGTCTAAGTTGATGCCTTCTGCTTCCATCGCTGCAAGTACAGGCACGAGCGGCATTTCCACTTCATCAAATAATTTTTGCACGCCCGACTTTTTCAACTTGGGTGCAAACGTATCGTACAATTGTAAAGTGACGTCAGCATCCTCAGCAGCATATTCTGAAATCTGTTCAACCGGAATGTCGCGCATGCTTCGCTGCTCTTTTCCTTTTTTACCAATCAGCGTTTCAATCGAAACCGGTGAATAACTCAAATACGTTTCAGCAAGTACATCCATGCTATGACGCATGTCTGGCTGAATAAGAAAATGTGCAATCATCGTATCAAAAATTTTTCCTTTGATCTCGATGTCGTACCATTTTAAAACGGCTAAATCATATTTTATGTTCTGCCCGATCTTAACAATCTTTTCATTGGCAAAAACTTTCGCGAACTCAAGAACAATCTGGTGCGCTTCATTGTAATTCGCCGGAACGGGAATGTAATACGCTTCATGTGGCTTGAAAGAAAAAGACATTCCGACCAACTCAGCGAGGTTGACATCGAGCCCGGTCGTTTCAGTATCGAAACAGAAATATTTTTGCTTACCTAATTCGTCGATTAATTTTTTCCGTTTTTCTTTTGTGTCAACGAGATGGTAGGTGTGTTTTACATCGGCAATTGTTTTTGCGGAAGGGGCCTCACCCCGGCCCTCTCCAAAGGAGAGGGAGTCGGCCGCTGCATCTTCGTCTTCGAGTGAATGTGTAATTTTTGTTGTCGGAGTATTCGTAAAAAACAAACTGCTTTGAGTGCCTGCTGTCGATTCCTTTTTTTCACTTGCAGGCTTCTCACTCAAAGCTGCTCCCCTCTCACCTTTGGGAGAGGGGCTGGGGATTAGGCCTGTGGCGTTGTCCCCCAACACCTTATTTATCAACGAACGAAACTCCAGCTCTTCAAACAATGTTTTCACCGCTTCTTTATCAAGCTCCTGAGTTTTCAGTTTGTTCAAGTCAGTATCAATCGGAACATCGGTAATAATCGTAGCAAGTCGCTTCGACTGAATCGCCATTTCTTTTCCCGCTTCCACCTTCTCCTTCATTTTACCTTTCAGGTCTTCGATATGACGCAAAAGATTTTCGATAGTGCCGTACTCTTTGATAAATTTCATCGCCGTTACTTCGCCTACTCCGGGAATGCCGGGAATGTTGTCGACTTTATCGCCCATCAATCCAAGAATTTCGATGACTTGGTCGACACGCTCGATCTGCCAGCGTTCGCACACTTCTTTTACACCCATGATTTCCGGAGGCGCGCCTCCGCGTGGTGGCTTGTATATAAAAGTATGTTCGTCCACGAGCTGACCGTAATCTTTATCCGGCGTCATCATGTACGTTTCAAAACCTTCGCGCTCCGCTTTTCTCGCCAGTGTTCCGATTAAATCGTCTGCTTCATACCCATCCATGGAAAGAACGGGGATGCGAAACGTCTCACACAATCTCTGCACATACGGAATTGCAAGTGCAAGATCTTCGGGAATTTCCTGGCGGCCGGCTTTGTAATCCGAAAATTCTTCGTGACGCGTCGTGGGCGCAGCTGTATCAAACACAACAGCGATATGCGTGGGTCTTTCTTTCTTCAATACTTCCAATAAAGTTGTTGTGAAACCAAAAATCGCAGACGTATTTTGTCCTTTGGAATTAATGCGGTGGTTGTTGCTGAAAGCAAAGTAGGCGCGGTAGATGAGCGCCATGGCGTCGAGTAGAAATAGTTTTTTGTTTTCGGATTGACTCATTCTGAAATAATCTTTGAAACTTTTTCGGGTAAAAGAGGTAAGTCGTTTTTGATGGTTGCGTTCTTCTTTTTGCTCATAAGATCTTTATTGCTTCGTCTAAGACCTGGTTTCTGATAGAAGATTTGATTGCGGAAAACTCAACGACATCCACTTTCCTGGAAACGCTTTTTGTCAATTCATTTTCCATGCGCAGGAAGTCAAAGATTGAAACAGATTTCTCAAACTCTACCAACAAATCAACATCGCTTAAACTATTTTGTTGATTCCGGCTAAATGAACCGAAGACAGCGGCCCGACTCACCGGATATTTTTCCAACACACTAAGCAAAAGTGGTTTTATACTATCAAGGTCTATCATTTCCCAAAAATAAAAAAATTATCGCTCTTTCAACGGGAAAATTTATTTATACAGGCACGTCAATCCCATCTCACAACTCACATACCGGAAAGACTTCTTTACACACCCTTTCGTTCAATTCATTTATTCGTGCTTGATGCTAATTCCGAAGATCAGCGAAAAACCCCATGTTAGTGTTGTAACAATGGTAATGGTGAGCGGAAACCAAAATGAAAGAATAGCAAGCAAAGCATAAACGATGAGCGCAAAAATCCGTTTCTTTGGCTCATCTTCATTATAGAGTAATCTGTTTTTTCCGATTCACGAGCTGCCTGATGGACGCCAGATGCGAAAGTAAAACCAAAGGAACCACACAGGATGGCAACCAAATAAATGGAAAATATAATATTGCAATGTTGGGTTGGTCAAAAGCAAACTGTTGAAACGGAAATGGTGCCGACAGAACAGCGTTCACAACAATATTTATTAATAGTCCTAAGCAGATGAGGTTCCAGAGCAGAATTGCTTTTGTATTTATTCTCTTTCTTACAAAACCAAAATAAAAAATAATCGGAGCTGTGAGTCCCGACAGGATATCAAAATTTCTTCCTTCAAATGTTACAAGCCGGGGAACCGTTTTGTGAATGAACAACCAAAAGAGAACAATCTCTACCGGGATCCGGATGGTGTGCAAAAGGGTCAACGTATGGATGTCTAAACGGTCTATAAATTGTCTGCCTTTGGAAGTCGCAAAGAGTCCGATGATAAAAAGAATCGGAGGCAAAACTAAAAACATAAATCTGGGCGGTATCGTGTCTGTTACGGTGTAGAAACCGGAAAGCCCAATGAAGGTTTGGATTGTCAGCCACGTCAACAAAATTGTTAACGTTGTTTTTGAGTTCTTGGTCGCCTTATAAAAAATTCCAATTGTCAAAATTGTTGTCAGCCCGAAAACTACGTGAATGTATATTGGTAAATTTTGCATAAGGAAATCGCACAACTGGTTTTATGAGACGAATATCGGAAGAAAAATAATGCGGGCAAACGGGGAATATTCCTTCAGAGGCTGCTCTGCTCGTTAACTTTTCAGTCGTTTGATTTCTGCGGCAATCTCTTTTATAACATCGGTGTTTGAAATTTTATCATCAATACTGAAAACTACGAAAACATTCCCTCCAAATTTTTTTGTGAAGTTGCTAAAACTGTGCTTCATCCTCTCTGTCGCAGAATAATTTCCAAAGTTTGATTTTGCTGTAACGGGTTTGATTTGAATGCCAAATGCTTTTTCGTTAACCCAACCTAAATAATCTATGTCTCCTGCATGATCAAGTTCAGGGTCACTTTCTTCAAATTTTATCTCCGGAAATTCTTTTGCCAAATTATCTTCTACAACTGATTTCTCCCGAAGGTAACCATCATAAGTTCTGTTGATTGTGAGATTAACAATGTAATCAACACAATCTTGTAACGTCAGTTGACTAAACGCCTCTGTCCATTCCGGAATTACAATCTCGTTAATTTTTACATAGAGCCGCTCCCCCAATTCTTCTAAGCTGGCCTTAGTGATGTTGCTTGGGGTTTTGCCATCGGTATTTGCATTTTCAAAATACCACTTCTCCCACTCTTCAAATGATTTTGGTTGGCATTCCCGAATCAAAGCCATCACGGTCCCTACTTTATTGGGTCGTGACAACTGATACGTTTGAGTAGCGTAGTTGAGAACTTTCTCTTTTTTCCCGAACTCTCTTGAAAAACGTTTAGATGATAGTTTTGGCATTTATTCTTAAATATTTTTTTGAATACGCAGAATCCATTACGATTTCCTTAAAATTGAAAAGAAACCCATTCACCGTGATATCGTATAGTTTTTTGTAGTCTTCTATACTAATGGGCAAATATTCGCCATGTGCAATGCTGTTCCTTTGACCAACCAAATCCTCGTCAATAGTTAATTGAATACTCCTGTCAAATTTTCGCTTGTAACGTTTTTCAAATTCATTTGCATCTATTCCAATAAGAATACAAACATCTTCGAAAACATTAAACTTTAAATTGGACGTTCTAATCGGGCTAGTTGAAGAAAAATATGCAATTTTCTTTTTTTCTTCAATTAACGTTTTTACCATTCTTTGGTGATCTTTTAATTTATTACTATTCCGCAAAATAGTGAGCTCGCCTCTTAATGCTATGCTTATAAAGGAATCGTTCAGTTCCTCAATAGTTAAAGATTGAAAGCCGACAAACTCATAATACCAATTAGATAATTGCTTTACGAAACCTTCCCAATGAGCATAAAGCAAAGCAACACCAGCCCTAATGTTTGCCTTTTGTGCTTTCTCATTTCTCTCTAATAAAAGAGCGCTTCGAAAATTTGAGAGCTCAACTATTCTCCACTTATAATCATCTTCAATGAGGTCGTATAAATATGATATTGACCTTGGCTCCTTGCTCATTTTTTAAAATACTCTTTACCGTAAGGTATCGTTTTCGAAATTCTTGACGTTGCATTTAGCGCTTTAATTGCGGTATTGTCAATTGAATCAACCTTATTCCTGATAAGTTCTATATCATCCTCAGTGTAGGAATCAATATTCAAATAAAGGCCTATTCCTATCGCCTCATAGTAGGATTCCAAAAATTGCTGCCCCTTTCCTGATTTTTGAAAAACGCTATCACCTTTTGCTCTTGATAATAGATGAAATGTTTTTTTAAATTTTTCTGCCTCAATTTCCAAATTAAACGTTTTAGCACTTACTCTCTTTAAAAGAGAGTTTTCATCATAAAATATTTGTTCATCTAGATAGGAATCAATTTTGCCATATCCAGAAATTGGATAAATCGAAAATGTAAAAAGACGAAGAACTAATTCTTCATCATATTTCTCATCCTTCCATCGGTCCGACAAATCAATACAATGTTGGAAATAATTATCCTGCGAAAGGTTTGATAGCCATTCATAGAAATCATTATTGAGCATTATAAGCATTGCATCACGATATTCCTGTCCCGATAAAATTGTAGGTGCATAATTTAATCTTTGAAAGACTTCAAGTTTCGCATTCTCATCAGTTGAATTCTTTATAATTTTCAATTCTATTTTTGACCTTCTAAAATCTAATTGAAAAGGTTCTTTAGGAAGTGATCCCCAAGTTGCTCCTTCCAAGTCAGGAAGTAATTTTGTTTTTTCAAGTGTGGTACCAATAATCTTTTCCCCGGACGAATTTTTAAGTTCGCCCATAAAAGATAAGATAGTAGAGATTCTTTGCAATCCATCCACTACCTCCCATTTTCCTGCTTTGTCTTGATAAACGAAGATCGAAGGCAATGGAACACCAATTAAAATTGATTCAATTAATCTTGATTGTTGCTTACTAGACCATCTAAATTTTCTTTGAAAATTTGGATTTACAATTAGTTCTCCTTCTTTGTAGAGACCTACCAGTTCGCCGATTGACATAGAGTAACCATCGGTTACAAATTCCTTTTTCGCAATATCAATTTGGGTTTTTAAACTATCAGTGTTCATCAAGAAGGGCTAAAAATTTACGTTTATATTTAAAATCCGTTTCACTGTCCACTTGTACTAAACCATTTTTTATTAAGTGTGCATTGATGAACGTTTTATTTTCAAGATAAAGGTAGCACATCAAATTATTCTCGCTGTCATGTTTTATCGAATCATACTTAAGAAAAACTCTCTTGCCTTTTGTCTTGTCCGTAAGAAATTTTGTTGCTTGCCCATTGATAATCGGGTCTTCCTTGATACCAATTAACTTTACAGTTAAGCCATTGCTCAAACGTATCTTTTCAGCGCTAACAATTTCTTTTACTGTAAAAAATTCCTCTCGTTTTGTTGAACTGTCCTTATCGATCTTGCTACCGAATTGTAATTTCTTTACGTCTATTTTCTTATTGAGAGCATGTGGGTCTTTAAAAATATAAGGTTGCTTCTCAATTTCTTCCGCAAAGTCAATCGTAAGTGGTTTTTGCTTTAGAAATTCATAGGCTGTATTGTGAATGTCATTCTGATTGGATGAAAGTTTTTGCTTAATGACTGGTATGAAATCCGGATTAATTTCATAACCAACAGAGTTTCTTCCCAAATTTTTCGCGGCAAGATTTGTTGTTCCGCTTCCGGCAAATGGGTCAAGAACCGTGTCTCCAACAAACGCAAACATTTTGATTAAACGCCTTGGCAATTCTTCAGGAAACATGGCAATGTGATTGTCTTGTCTGGCTCCCGAAAAATTCCAGTGTCCGGCAAAAAAAGTATTCCATTCTTCCGCTGTCATTTTCGAAAGTTCTTTCATCTCTTTCGTTGGCTTTGGCGCGTCACCAAGTTTTTTGAAAACTAAAATGAACTCATAGTCTATTTTCAAAATTCCATTTCTAGGATATGGATATGATCCCATCTGAATGCCTCCGCCCGTGGTGTTTGACGTCGTTACCTTTTGCCAAATGATTGCACCCATATAATCAAAGCCGATGTTCTCACAAAATTTAATTATCTCCTCACGAATGGGGATGACTTTGTATCGTCCGTAATAAACGGATCGGGCAAATTGGTCGCCTATGTTTACACATAACCTGCAACCGTCATGAAGTGCACGATAGCATTCTTTCCAAACTAAATTTAGATTATTAATATAGTTTTCGTAGCTGTCATGAAACCCGATCTGGTTGTCGGAACCATAATCCTTAAGTTGCCAATAAGGTGGCGATGTTAATGCCAGGTGCACTGAATTATCAGATAACTCGGCCATCTGCCTGCTGTCTCCGTTAATAATTTTATGATGTGTTTTCAAGTGGAAAATTGTTTTTACAAATGTAGGATTTTAATCGATCGTTCTGATCGTAAGGTTATCAGAAGATGTTTACAAAAAATTTTAATTACTGTCTTAAAATAGATTGTTGTTGACAATGGCTTAAAAGAAATAATTTTTGTTTTGTTGGTGTCCCCCCTACAACTTCCCTCCCAACACACACGTCTTCTTAAAATTTTTCGTGTCGCCGTTGATGTCGAATACTTCAATGTAAAAAATGTACATGCCGATGCGGGCTTTGTCGTTGGCATTCGTTACGCCATCCCAGGCAAAGCTGCCGTCGTTGCCAAGCAGTTCATTGTTCACGAGGTTGCGGATGAGGCGGCCTTTCGCATCATACACCAATACGTTGGCTACATTTCCTGCATTCGAAAAATGGTAATGCACATTCACCACATCGTTGTGCCCGTCTTCATCGGGAGAAAAAATTTCGGGATCCACACTGATTTCATCACCGCTGCCCGTTGTATTATCGTTCTGCGAATTTTTATATCCCGGTGTTGCGAAGCCAACTGATTCGGCGGCACTATGCCAGTTGCTTTGATCATGCGTCGCACGACCTGCATTTAACCGCTCGAGAGAAACTCCTAAAAAACTATTGAGCAAAGGAAACTGCCAGCTTTCGGAATAAACAAGCCGGTCAAGAATTTGCCCTGTTGCTGTAGCGATGGTGACGGTATCCGCAGCATCAAGATATGTTTGCATGCTTGCGACTTGTAAAAGTGAATTCGGATTTAAAATTGTATAGCGGCTCTTAATATCCGTTACATTTCTTGTGATCGCAATATAATCTCCGGGAAGAAAAATATGTCTCGATGCTGAAATGGTATAATAAGGATTGGACACAGAACCATCATAAAGAAAAACATCTTTCAGGTCTAACACTTTTCCTGAAGCATTGTACAACTCCACAAATTCACTGCCTCCTGATTGAGGATGAAATAAAACTTCATTGATGACAATGTCCATCGGCATCGGCGGCTGCGGATTGTAAAAAGTGAATGTGGCGGTTGTGTTACCGACAATCGGGTTGGCCGAAAGATCATTGATGTTGTTGACGGTAATTATATTAGTTGTTCCGTTTACAAAAGGCGAAACAAATACCAGATGAACAAGCGAAAGATCAGAAACATCCCGGGTAGCCGTGGATGGATTACCAATACTATTATTCACCGAATAGTTCGTAGTTGTTTCGGCAGTTACCTGGTCAACAGATTCAGAAAATTTTACATCCAGCAATGAGTCGGTCAGTGCATTCAATGAGGAAATAAGCGGGGCAATCGTGTCCTGTACAATTGGTCCAGCATAAATGTCATCAAAATAGTGTCTGTTGAAAAAAGTTGCTGTTGATTGCGTTATGACAAAACCAAAGTAGTTACTGGTTGTATAGGTGCCATCATTCACAATGCCTTCGGTAAAATAATTATTTCCCGAACCCGTAACGTCATCCTCGAGAATCCAATTATTAGTAATATTACGTTTCACTTTTATTTTTAAAAGATTGTTGCTACTGGTTGACTGTGACCGCCCGTCAACACCGTCAATTATTTTTGTGATGGTTAATGCGTCTTTACGATAAAGTGAAATTTCGTCCGGAGTTCCACCCATCCTGACGAAATATCCGTTCAGCGATCCCTTCACATTTGCAGAATCAGAAATAAGATAGATGTCAACATAATTATTTGACGAAGTGGAAAAATCAAGTTTAATAAAAAATTCCCATTGTGCATTGGTTGCTGCTGTTGATGGAGTGCTTAAATAAAAAACATCGCTGGCTGTATTGTTATTCGATTGCAATTGACCATTATTGACTTGCCATTTTGAAACATCACCGCTCCATGCAGGATTGCTTGTAAAATCACCGTCGCTGAAATTATCAGTAAGCTGTGCGTTGGCAATCAACGGAACAATTAATAGAAGAGTTAAAAGAAGTTTTTTCATTTGAGTTTAAATTTAGTGTAGCTAAAAGTAAGAAAAATATTTTAGCAAGGAAATTTTCCGACATTTGGCATCCGGTTTACAGGCGTAAAATTGTTGGATCAAAAAAGTATTTATGCAACATTCGGTACCGGTTTTCAGTTTAGATGGTAGTACAAAAAGTTTAATTTAATTCACATGAAAGTAGCGGTTGTCGGTGCCACAGGTTTAGTCGGAGGAATGATGTTGAAAGTTCTTGAAGAACGGAATTTCCCGGTGACGGAATTGATTCCTGTCGCGTCTGAAAAATCAGTTGGAAAAGAAATCTCATTCAAAGGGAAAAAATACAAAGTACAGAGTATGACGGGCGCGATTGCCATGCGGCCCGATGTTGCATTGTTCTCTGCAGGCGGTAATACGTCATTGGAATGGGCGCCGAAGTTTGTGGAAGTTGGCTGCACAGTCATCGACAATTCTTCTGCATGGAGAATGGACGCCACAAAAAAATTAGTGGTTCCGGAAATCAATGCTGACGCGTTAACAAAAGATGATAAGATCATCGCTAACCCGAATTGCTCTACCATACAAATGGTGGTGGCGTTAAGTCCGCTTCATTTAAAATATTCCATCAAACGGATTGTTGTTTCCACGTATCAATCTGTGAGCGGTACCGGAAAAAAAGCGGTTGATCAGTTAATGAACGAGCGCAAAGGAATCAGCGGGGAGATGGCTTATAAATATGCAATTGATCTCAACGTACTTCCTCACATCGATGTGTTTCTCGACAACGGTTATACGAAAGAAGAAATGAAAATGGTGAACGAGACACGAAAAATTCTTCGCGATGACTCCATCCGCGTTACTTCCACTACCGTGCGTGTTCCCGTAAAAGGCGGACATAGTGAAAGCGTGAACATCGAGTTCGCAAAAGATTTTGACCTGAAAGACGTGAGAAAACTTTTATCCGAATCAGCGGGAGTTGTCTTGGTTGATGACCCGTCGAATTTTAAATACCCGATGCCGATTGATGCCGAAGGAAAAGACGATGTTTTTGTCGGAAGAATCCGTCGCGATGAATCGCAGCCGAACTCACTAAATATTTGGATCGTTTCTGACAACCTCCGCAAAGGCGCCGCTACCAACGCTGTTCAGATCGCGGAATATTTGCTGGAGAAAAAATTACTTGGGTAACCGTCACCCAACGAAGAACAAAAAACCAAGAACTTTTTAGTTTAATACGCCCGCTCGTTAATCCCCTCTATATAATTTACAAAAGCCCGGCTCACCACTTTGTTTCCGCCCGGTGTCGGGTAGTTGCCGCTGAAATACCAGTCGCCGCGGTGATTCGGACATGCCGAATGTAAATCTTCTATCTTCTGAAAAATAATATTCACTTCGGCGTGGCAGCTTTCCGGAGTAACGAGTTGGGCAATCTTCGCACTGATTTGTTCGGCAGTAAACGGCTGGTAAATCATGCGCACAAAATTTTTCATTTCGTTCACACCTAACTCAAGTTGTTCTTTGCATCTTTCGTATGTTTCGTCAACGATGTGTTCCATATTGTGTTCATCCAGCAATTCGATCGCTGCGCGGAAAGCAACGAGGTCTCCGATTTTTGCCATGTCGATTCCGTAACAATCAGGATAACGGATTTGCGGCGCCGATGAAACAATCACGATTTTTTTCGGACCAAGACGATCGAGCATTTTCAGAATACTGCTCTTCAATGTTGTTCCGCGCACAATGGAATCATCAATCACCACTAAATTGTCAACTCCTTTTCGGATCGTTCCATACGTAATATCATACACATGTTCTACCAATTCACCACGATCATTGTCATTCGTAATGAACGTCCGCAACTTCGCGTCTTTGATGGCAATTTTTTCCGCGCGCGGTTTGATCGAAAGAATTTCATTCAGCTTTTCATCGGTGATATTTCCGTTGAGTGCTTTGATTTTTCTTTTCTTCACCTCGCGCAGGTAATCTTCCATTCCCTGCATCATACCATAGAAAGCGACTTCAGCCGTATTCGGGATAAAAGAAAAAACAGTATTTCTCAAATCGTGATCGATTACCTGCAGTGTCGACTGGCACAACAACCGTCCTAATTCTTTTCGCTCTTTATATATATCAGCATCGCTTCCGCGTGAAAAATAAATTCGTTCGAACGAACAACTCAATCGTTGTGTCGGTTCCTTGATCATCTCTTCTTTCACTCTTCCATTCTTCTTCATGATCAAGGCGTGTCCCGGTTTTATTTCGTGGATGCTTTCCAGCGGAACATTGAAGGCAGTTTGAATGGCTGGACGTTCGCTTGTTACCACCACCACTTCATCATCCTTATAATAGTATGCAGGACGAATTCCGGCAGGGTCGCGCAACACAAATGCATCGCCGTGACCGAGCATTCCGGCAATGGTATAACCACCGTCCCAGTTTTGAGACGACTGTTTTAAAATGTTTACCAGGTTGAGATGTTCAGCAATGAGCGGAGAAATTTCCTGCTTGCTGTTGCCAAGTTCTTTGAACTTATAATAGAGTGAATCATTTTCAACATCGAGATGATGCCCGATGTTTTCCATCACGGTAACCGTATCCGCTTTTTCTTTGGGATGTTGTCCGAGACGTATTAAGTCGTCAAACAATTCATCCACATTCGTCATATTGAAATTGCCGGCCACAACAAGATTGCGTGTCATCCAGTTATTCTGACGAAGAAACGGATGGCATTGTTCAATGCTGTTACCGCCAAAGGTTCCATACCGAAGGTGGCCGAGAAATAACTCTCCGGTGAAGGCGACATTTTTCTTCAACCAGTTGACATCATTCAATAAAGCAGGATCTTTTTTTCTCACCTCTTCAAACTTCGAATGAATGCGACCAAAAATATCCTGGATGGCTTGCTTGTTGTTCGACCGGTAACGACTGATGTAGCGGGTTCCGGGATCAACATCGAATTTAATATTTACGACTCCCGCTCCATCCTGTCCACGGTTATGCTGTTTTTCCATCAACAAATACAACTTGTTGAGGCCGTAAAAAGCCGTACCGTATTTTTTTTGATAGTAGGAAATCGGTTTTAACAACCGAACCATCGCAATGCCGCATTCGTGGTGGAGGAAGTCGCTCATGGTAGTAATTCAGGAGCAAAGGTAAGCTAATTCGGCGTACTCTATAAACGTTGAATAAATTTCATTAACCCACAATTACCTCGTAGGGAAACTCAACTACAAACGTGTGAAGCTGGTTCTCATAGCTGTATTTGATGGTCATGTTGAAGTGATCACAGATTTTTTTCGCAATGGCCAGGCCGAGCCCGACAGAATCCTTTTGTGTTCCTTTTTTAAAACGTTCAAAAATTTGTTCATGCGGAATTTTCATCTCATCACCGCTATTCGAAACGATGAAATAATTTTCATACATCTCAACATTCAACAACCCGCCCTTTTTATTATACTTAATAGCATTCGAAAGAAGGTTGGAAATTAATATCTCGGCAAGCTGTTCGTTGAGCTGAAAAATCCGCTGCTCATCCACGTTTTCATTAACGACGAGTTCTTTGTTTGTACTGAACACATCCAGGTATCCAAGTTGTTTTTTTATCAGCCCGCCGAAATTTACGAGTTTGGTATCAGCATATTGTTCGTTGTCGATGCGCGTAAGCATGATCAGACTCTTATTCATTCTTGACAATCGATTCACGGCATCGAGCGAACTCCTGATTCGTTCTGTTTGTGCTTCTGTAAGATCTTCCGATTGCAGCATCAGGTCAAGTTTAGAATGAATGATGGCAAGCGGTGTTTGCGTTTCATGCGACATGTTTTCCGTAAACTCTTTGAGGTTCTGGTAATCGCGCGAAACTTTATCAGTCAGTTTTGTCAACTCGTGGTTCATCGCATTGAATTCTTCTACGGGTGATTTTGCAAACGTCACCTTACCCCCTTTCCGCAGGTCAAAATTTTTCAATACATCAAGCGCTGTATAAAAGGGTGACCAGATTCTTCGGGAGAACCAGCGGTTCAGAAAATAAAAGGAAAAGATTACATCGATGGTAATTAATGCAATGGTAATCGCTAAGCCCCAGAACATATCCTTTACTTCCGGAAGACGTTTCAGTATTCTTATTTTGTAATATTGACCATTGATTTTTTTTTCATACAAAAGCTGGCGATAAGGAACCAGGTGCTCTTCATAGGGAACATAACGTACGGTATCTTTCAACTGAACAGTAAGCATTTCTATCTCATACACCGGTGTCACTTCAATTCGATCGCCGATAATGAAACCGGCACTTGCAATGTTAGGTTGGTTGGCGATCTGACTTTCGATCTCTCCCTTCTCTAACATTAGCCGTTCATTTATTTCTTTGTTGATGAGGTATAACACTCTGTTGGCGGTAACAAAACTTCCGATAAACAACAGTGCGATGGCCACTGCAATGTAATACTCGTTCGTTTTGTTAAGCAGTTTCATGAATGAGTTTTCCTTGAACGATTAATCCCGGAAAATAAAAAAATACGTTTCACAACAGGTTATACATTCAGCTTGTAGCCCACGCCATAAACGGATTTCACATAATCCTGTCCGCCTTTTTCAATAATTTTTTTTCGGAGATTTTTAATGTGGCTGTAAATAAAGTCGAAAGAATCGGCCATGTCCGCATGATCACCCCATAGATGTTCGGCGATGGATTCTTTCGTAAGCACTTTGTTGGGATTGGATATAAAATAAAGCAGAAGCTGATGTTCTGTTCGCGTAAGACTAACGTGTTGTTCGTTTACAAATACGACCATCTCGTCGGGAATGATTCGAAGTTCGTTGAGAATGATATCGTTTTTTCCCTGAAACGATCTTCTTCGAATCACGGATTTGATGCGTGCCGAAAGTTCAGAGAGGTGAAACGGTTTTGTTATATAGTCGTCGGCACCGATGTTTAATCCTTTCAGTTTATCTTCCAGCGAATTCTTTGCAGACACAATGATGACACCCGTTTCGGCCTTATCCTGTTTTAATTCTTCAATTACTTTCAACCCATCGCCGTCAGGAAGCCCGATGTCAACAATGATTGAATCATACTCATACATCGTGATTTTCTCGATGGCCGTCTTAAAATTATGTGCCGATTCGCACACAATTCCTGTTTGCTGGAGGTATTCCACTATTGAATTGCGTAAATCATCCTCGTCCTCAATGATCAAAACTTTCATTTGTCGTCGATTTAGTCTGTCGCAAAGTTGGTGATGATTTTAACGATAATCAAAAAAAGTTTCCTCAGGTTTTCTACAAAATTAGTTTTTATGTTTGCATTCTTTATATTTGTATCTCCTTCAGATAAGATTCAGAAATCCATATTTATGAAATTAAATTCTTTTGCTTTGCTTGTAATTACAACTGTTATCGGGTTTATGGTGGCTGATAGTTATAATAATGTCGGGTACACAAATCCAACCGGCGCACCGGCTGCCGCCTGTGGTTCAATTGGACATCCGGCTACATGCGCTCAAAGCGGTTGTCATGTTGGTGGTACAAATACTATTCAAACCGGTTGGATTACTTCTACCATTCCTGTGTCGGGGTATGTGCCGGGTACAACATACACCATTACAGCGACCGCAACATCTGCCGGAATAAGCACATTCGGGTTCGAGATTTCATCGGAGAATTCTGTGGGACTTAAAAAGGGTACACTGATCATTACAAATACCGGAACAACAAAGTTGATTGGATCGGGAGTCTATATCACTCACACATCGGGAGGGATTTCAGGTACTGCGAATTCACATACCTGGTCATTCAACTGGACAGCTCCGGCAGCTGCTACCGGCAATGTTACGTTCTTTGGCTCGTTCCTGCTGGCAAACGGAAACACAACACAAACGGGTGATGAAACAAATAAGTCAAGCTTGCTTGTACATGAAGACATGACAACAGGCATCACGGATAATTCAATTGCGGCTTCCGTGATCTCGGTTTATCCGAACCCTGTCTCTAAATCTTTCAATGTATCTTATAGGGTAGCCCGCGAAAGCAAAGTAGAAGTAAAATTGTACGACGTACAGGGCCGTATGATTGCTCCGCTCATGTCGGAAATAAAAACTCCCGGTGATTACCAGAACTCTTTCAAAATCCCGTTCAACTTAAATTCGGGAGTTTGTTTTCTTGAAATTGCAACAGAAACAAGCAACACCGTGAAAAAAATTCTCGTTCAGCAATAATTTTTTTCCTGGAACATGTGTTCAGATTACTTTGCGAAAGTTTTTTATTCTGTTCCCCCATGTCGCTGATCAAAAAATTTCTGTTATTGATTTTATTGGGCGCGATGATTACCTCTTGCTCCCATGAAGCTATTATTCCAAATTCGCCTTTGGTAAGTTTTTCGAACGATGTTCAGGGAATCATCATTGGAAATTGTACACAGAGTGGATGCCATCCTTCTTCTTCTGATCATGAAAAGTTTTCACTTGTCACATACGACGATGTACTAAAAATTGTGGAACCGGGGAATGCCAGAAACAGCAAGTTATATGAAACGATTACAGGGCATGGGACGCTGATGCCTCCGTCATCTCAATCTTCATTAACAGACCAACAAATAAAATACATTTATCTTTGGATAGAACAAGGTGCAAAAAATAATTAAGCATTCTATGAAACGATTATATCTTCTTTTATCAAAGCAAATACTTACGGTTCTGGTTGTCTCCTTTTTTCTCAGCTCCTGCTATTACGATAATATTGAAGAGCTGCATCCAAACATCAACACCGCTGTTTGCGATACCACCGGCACGATTTCTTACAGCAACGACATTGTTCAGATCCTGAATAACAACTGCGGCACAACCACTGCCTGTCATAATTCTACCGCGGGATCCGGCATTATATTGGATAATTATACAGATGTGCGCGGTAATGCAAATTCAATTGTAAAATCTATTTTACACGATCCGGCCTTTACCGCTCCGCAATGGATGCCGAGTGGCGGCGGAACGCTTAACAGCTGCAGCATCATGAAAATTCAGGCATGGGTAAATCGCGGACGACTGAATAACTAATTGTTTAAATCCCCCTCTTTAAAATTATGATTAAAAAAATCTTCTTTACATTCAGTATCGTCCTTGTAATTGGCTCAGTAAGCAGAGCGCAGGATATGATCAATTTGTTAGGCAACGATTCCAGTCAAAGAACATTTACTGCCGCAACGTTTAAGACAACACGGCTCATCAATACTCATACGCTTGAAACGCTCGGTAAACGAACACTCGATTTCCGGATTTCTCATCGCTTCGGGCCACTCAATGGCGGCGCCTATAATGCATGGGGGATAGATGGTCCTGCCTATATCAGGTTGAGTCTTGAATATAGCTATGATGGCCGGTTGATGGTCGGTATTGGTCGCAGTTCCCAAGATAAAGTCGTGGATGGTTTTTTAAAATATAGATTGTATCGCCAAACCGATGATGATGCACATCCGCTGAGTGTTACATTGTTTTCCGGAATGTACTATACAGGATTGAAAGATCCCGATATCGCAACCAATGGAGGATACGACAAGTATGGATTCCTGAGCAGCCGTTTGTCGTACGCCTATGAAATTATTGCAGGAAGAAAATTCAGCAGCAGTTTTTCATTACAGGTATCTCCGTTTTATGTACACTATAACCTTGCTGAAAAGTTCACGGATAAAAATGATATGTATGGTGTTGCCGGAGCCGTACGGTATAAATTTTCAAAACGGTCTGCTATTACTGCTGAGTATGCTTATCGCATCAGCAAGTATTCGCAGGATCCATATTATGACAGCATGGGAATCGGGTATGAAATAGAAACCGGTGGCCACGTATTCCAGATGCACTTCACAAACTCTACCGGCATGGTTGAGAATCAGTTTTTCGCACACACCAAAACCAAGTGGAGCAATGCCGGAATACGCCTCGGGTTTAATATTTCAAGAGTGTTCACCCTATAAGCTTAAGAACAGTTCACATTGAAAATAAATAGTTAAAATTTTGTTGGCCTTGTACGGTGAAGGTTGCAGTAAAATGCAGAGGGGCCCTTCACCGTCTCGGTCAAATTTTTGAACAACTTCAATATCAATCCCGACGCCCTTTTGTTTTCCATGCTCCCGAGAATTCTTCTTCAGTCGCGGCAAGTATGCTCATGGTTTGTTTATGCTGTACAAAAGCAACGAGTACACAACTCGCACCGGGAACAAATCCCTTTAAAGGAATTTTTATTGCTCCGCTTTTTTCATTCAACCCAAACGAACAGAAAACTCTGGCAACATGATCATGCGTAACGGTCTTTCCCGAATTTTCTCCCTTGCCGATTTTAGACGTAAGCCCGCTTTCAACAAATGCAACATGAATGGAGAAATTTTTATCCGCCTGTGTTGATGTATAATGAACGAATGCCGAATCGCCGGCGATAGAATCCACTACGATGGCCAGAGACATCTTCGCCGGTGTTTTCAGAGCTTTGTCAATGGCCCTACCTGCTTCATCTGCGTGGGATCCTGTAAATTCTGTTTCACCGTTTACGATCATTTGTGGAGTGTACAGTTCCCGTTGTTTCAACGCGCCCGAATAATTATTCTGCCGCATCGTAAATTGATTTTTACTAAACGGGTCCTTCCATCCGCCACGATTCCAATAATCAACATGGTATTCCAGACAAAAAATATTCCTGTTGTTTTTTTTCGCATCCGTGATAATGTCGCTCAGCACTTTGTCAGCGGGCGGGCAACTGCTGCACCCTTCTGATGTAAATAGTTCAACAACTGCAAATGGTTTGGAAGAAAACTGAGCAGATGCACAGGTTGCTGCCTCAGAAAAAAGAATTACAAACAAAAAAAATCTCAACCGTGTTTTCATTGTTTTGGTATATCCTCAAAATAAACCGGAATCGGTTTTTGTAAACGCGTTAACCGTGTATCGTTTTATTTAACGAAAGAAATTTTTCCTTTGGTAATCCCAACCACTCCAGAGCTGTGCCGTTCAACAATCTTTCTTTTGTTGCGTAATCAAAATCCATCTTCTCTATTAAACTTCCGGGTACATCTTCACCAAGTGGAAATGGGTAATCGCTTCCAAGTGCGACACAATTTGCGCCCACCAGTTTAACAAGGTAATGCAGCATACCAGCATCATGAACGAGAGAATCGAAATAAAATTTCCCAAGATATTTTTTCGGCGGAATGTTATTGTCAACCGCAACAAGATCGGGACGGCAATCAAAACCATGTTGTATTCTCCCAATGGTTGAAGGAAAAGAACCTCCGCCATGAGCAAATGCAACACGCAATTTCGGGAACTGCTCAAATACACCACCGAAAATCATCGAGCAAATCGCAAGCGACGTCTCTGCAGGCATTCCTACCAGCCAGGGAAGCCAGTATTTTTGCATCTTCTCCTGCCCCATCATTTCCCAGGGATGAACAAATACAGCGGCACCAAGTTTTTCCGCAGCGGCAAACACCGGAAATAATTCAGGTGCATTCAGGTTCCAGTCATTCACATGAGAACCGATCTGGATACCCGTCAAACCGATTTTCATGCAACGCTCCATTTCTGCAATTGCGAGTTCCGGATCCTGCAAAGGAATTGTCCCAAGACCAATAAAACGTTGCGGATAACGCTTTACAATTTCCGCAATGTGATCATTCAGAAATCTTGAAACCTCAAGACAATCTTTCGGCTTCGCCCAATAACTAAACATCACCGGAACCGTCGAAAGCACCTGCACGTCTACGTGATGTTGATCACATTCTTTCATGCGCGTTTCCGCACTCCAGCTGTTATCCTGCACTTCACGAAAAAATTTATCATCAATCATCATCTTCGCGCAACAAGGTTTGTGATGATCGAGGGAAATAAATCCGCCGTAACCAAACTTACTTTTAAAGTCCGGAATGTGTTCCGGAAGAATGTGTGTGTGAATATCAATCTTGAGCATACATATTCGGCTGGCTACAAAGTTTTATGAAGGAATAATCCATGTGTTTGTATAAAACATGCCCCGTAACTTATTTTACCGGTGCCGGCGGCTCCATCACCGTTCCGCATTTTTTGCAGATCCGCAGATCGGGGTTCGAATAAAATTTATTTAACACCTTCGGAAGTTGTGTGACAATATCTGTAAGACTAAAAAATTCTTCATACAATTTATTCCCGCACTTTTCACAAAACCACATGCAGGCATCTTCTTCTCCCTGGTTTCTGTAAAGCTCCATCACCAAACCAACTGTATTCGCCGGACGCTGCGGTGAATGCGGAGTTCTTGGGGGCAACAGGAAAATATCTCCTTCGTTGATCGTAATGTCAACTGGCTTTCCGTCCTCGATAATTTTTACAACAATATCTCCTTCCAACTGGTAATAAAACTCTTCTCCCTCATTGTAGTGGTAATCCTTTCTTGAATTGGGACCGCCAACGACCATCACAATAAAGTCGTCGTTGTTTTTATAGACCTGTTGATTGCCAACCGGTGGTTTAAGCAAATGACGATTTTCATCAATCCATTTTTTGAAACTGAAGGCGCGGGTAATGGTCATGGGCTTTGTAATTTAGTGTGTACTTCGATCCTGATTTGGAAAGCAAGTTACAAAGAATTGTGGATTTCAAAGTGGGGATTGCCGATTGAAGTCTTTATCTTTCGCACATGAATCTGAACCTGGAAGGAAAGCATGCACTCGTTTGCGGAAGTACACAAGGCATTGGTAAAGCATCAGCAGTGGAACTCGCAGCGCTTGGAGCGCGCATCACATTGCTCGCTCGCAATGAAGAAGAATTGAAAAAGGTGAGGGATGAACTACCGAATCCGGAGAACAAAAAACATTGGCAACACGATTTTATCTGTGCCGATTTTTCTAAATCTTCTGAACTGAAATCAATCGTTGAAAAGTACATCGCGGAAAACGGTGCCATCCACATCCTGGTTAACAATACCGGTGGCCCCGCCGGCGGACCGATAACAGAAGCAAAAACGGAGGAGTTTATTTCTACCTTCAACAACCACCTTATCTGTAATCACATTCTTGCGCAGGCAGTATTAAAGGGAATGACAGAGGCCGGTTATGGTCGCATCATCAACATTATTTCAACTTCCGTGAAACAACCGTTAAAGGGACTTGGAGTTTCAAACACCATTCGCGCGGCCGTTGCCAACTGGTCAAAAACATTGGCCGGAGAAGTGGCGAAATATAATATCACGGTGAATAATGTATTGCCCGGTGCAACCAACACGGTTCGGCTGAAATCTATCCTGGAAGCAAAAAGCAAACGCACCGGAAAAAATATTGAGGAATTAAAACTTGAAATGATCGCTGAGATTCCAATGGCACGACTTGGAAATGCAAATGAGATCGCGAATGCTGTTGCATTCCTGGCTTCTCCGGCAGCGGCCTACATCACCGGAATTAGTATTCCCGTTGATGGAGGAAGAACAGGTTCTTTATAATTTTTTCAAGAGATTATTGATATGACGGAAGCACAACAACAGAAAAAAAGAACGCAAAGTATTGTCAGCATTACGGTGATTGTACTGGTTGTTATCCTCTATTTTATTTTCTGGAAACACCAACATGTTGACAAGAGAGAGAATGCATTTCGTCATACGAAAATAGAATATACCGAACACGCAAAGTGCCGGATGGATTGCAGGCATATTTCTGAAAAGGAAATAAAAGACGTCCTACGGGAGGGGGAAATCAATTACCGCAAGACCGAGAAGAACGCTTCGCCTTGTCCTAAATACGCATTGGAATATTATACCGATGGAAAAAAAGTTCGTGTAATTGTCGGGGATTGTGATGAGCGGGCTGTCATCATCACTGTTATTGATCTTGACCACGAGTTTGAATGCAATTGTCCGGGCGACAAAGAAAAATAAATACGATGCAAAAAATACGTAACTACATCAACGGAGAACTGGTTGAGCCAATCGGTAAAACATACCTCGATAATATTAATCCTGCAACGGGAGAAGTTTATTCTCTGATTCCTGACAGCGACGAACGCGATGTGGAAGTTGCAGTTGTTGCTGCTACTGCCGCATTCAGGGACTGGAGCAATATGCCCGTTGCAAAACGCTCCGATATTCTCTTAAAAATTTCGGCACTCATTGAAAAAAATCTTGACCGGTTGGCTCTTGCCGAAAGTATCGATCAAGGTAAACCGGTGTGGTTGGCGAAATCGGTTGACATTCCGCGTGCAGCCGCTAATTTTCATTTTTATGCAACCGGCGCCATCCATCTTGCAACAGAAGCGCATGCGACAGGAAATGAAGCCATCAATTACACGCTTCGTCAGCCGATTGGAATTGCCGGATGTATTTCTCCTTGGAATCTTCCGCTCTATTTGTTTACCTGGAAAATTGCACCTGCGCTTGCATCCGGAAATTGTGTGGTGGCAAAGCCGAGTGAAATCACGCCGATGACATCCTACCTGCTTTCTGAATTATGTATGGAAGCTGGTTTACCGAAGGGGGTTTTAAATATTATACATGGTCTCGGGCCAAAAGCCGGGGCGGCCATCGTTTCACATCCGAAAATTCAGGCGGTCAGTTTTACGGGTGGGACAAAGACAGGAGAATGGATTGCACGAACAGCGGCACCCATGTTTAAAAAAATTTCACTTGAACTCGGTGGGAAAAATCCGAACATCATTTTTGCGGATTGTAATTTTGATGAAACGGTTAAAACATCCGTGAATGCAGCGTTTAGTAACCAGGGAGAAATCTGTTTGTGCGGCTCCCGCATCTTCATCGAAAAACCGATCTACGAAAAATTTAAAGAAGCATTTTTGAAACGGGTTTCTACATTAAAGGTTGGTGATCCGTTGCTTGACGAAAGCAGGATGGGCGCTATTGCAAGCAAGCCGCACATGGAAAAAATTCTATCGTACATAGAGCTGGCAAAAAAAGAAGGCGGTAAAATTCTTTGCGGTGGAAATCAATTATTCTTAAAAGAAAAAAACAAAAACGGATTTTTTATTGAACCAACAGTTGTCGAAGGGTTGAGTTATGATTGCTGTACTAACCAGGAAGAAATTTTTGGTCCGGTTGTAACACTTACACCATTTGAAACAGAAGAAGAGGTCTTGAAATACGCCAACAGCACTCAGTATGGTTTGGCAGGAACAATTTTTACTCAGAACCTAAGCCGCGCGCATCGCCTGGCAGCGGAATTACACATCGGCATCATCTGGATTAACTGTTGGTTGTTTCGTGATTTGCGAACTCCTTTTGGCGGAATGAAAAATTCAGGTGTTGGCCGCGAAGGCGGTTTTGAAGCGCTGAAGTTTTTTACAGAAGAAAAAAATGTTTGTATAAAACTGTAGAGGCGGAAGATTTTCCGCCTCTACAGTTTTATACTATTTCTGTTTGGGATTTTTCTTTTGCTCGTCGAGTGATCTGATTCCTTCAATTGCATCTTTGTCTTCGGGATCGAGCAGAAGTATTTTTTGAAGATATTCTTTTGCTTTCCCGTAGTCTTTTGCCTCGGAGTGTACATAGTAAGCAGCGAGGTAGCGGTATGCTTCTATCAAAGTGGCTTTGTATTTTCCGCTTGCCATTCCGGAAGTGTCGACCGTGGCTATCTCAATGTACTTTTCATAATTCGGCTTGGCGGTGTTCGGTTGAAACGTTGTATCAATATAGGTGTTCGCTTTCGCCCGGTTATAATAACCGCTCGCATATTTCGGTGCAAGCTCGTTCACTTTCATGAAAGCGCTGTCTGCCTTAGTAAATTCACGGTTATAAAGATAGGATCGGCCAAGACTGAAGTAGTCCGCAACCTTTACATCCTTACCATTGTTAATCTTCTCTATGTATGTTGAAATCGCTTCCGGCCATTTTTTCATTTTATAAAACAGATCAGCAATCTGTGATAGCAAATCGGTTCGTGAACTGTCTAATTCATACGCTTTTCGTAATTTGATAACAGCAAGCGAATCCTGGCTATTGCAAGACAGAAGTTTTCCATAATATTCATAGTCAAGCGCGATTGTTTTTTCCGGTGTGATTTTCGAAAAAAGTTTTTGCACAACCTCCAGCCCTTTTACACAATCCTTTGTTTCATAATAACAATACGATGAAACACGTAATAAAGTAAGGTTATCGGGATCACAGTTTTGTTTTAGCTGGTTAATTTCATTAAGAGCTCCTGCGTAATCTTTACTTAGATAAAGAAAAGAAGCGTAACGTCTCCTCGCTCCGCAATTATTTTTAGACAAGTCGAGATACTTTTTATACTCCGATTTTGCTTTTTCCAGTTTGCCCAACTTAAAAGAAACCTCTCCTAATTCGCGGTGAGCCGGGGCAAAAGTGGAGTCAATCCTGATTGCATTTTGAAACTCTTCTGCAGCGCCCAAATTGTTGGTAGATCGCTTGTATAATCTTCCTTTACTAACAATTGCCTTGACGGAATTCTTATCAAGATCGAGTGCTTTGTTATAGTATTCGGCGGCCAATGTTCCGTTATTCAGTTCCGAATAAATGTCGCCATACAAAATCTGGATCTCTGTATTCTTCGGATCCATGACAACGGCTTTGTCGAGCAGAGACTTTGCTCTGTCAAGGTTTTTATTTTTGAATTTAATGAGTGCGTCAGCTGATTCAATTAAAGCGAGTGAATTTTTTGGCCCTGCTTTTAAAAGCGCTTCATCAATCAGTGCGGTTGCCTCGGCAAGAATTGCTTTTGCATCACCGGTTTTATTCAATGTGTATTTTGCCTGGCCGATGGTGTTGAGTACGTTGTTTGGGTCAACCTGCTTTCCTTTGCTGAACATCATTATGGCCGAATCTGTTTTGTCGCTTAGCAAATAGTTTTCGCCGAAGTAGAAATAAACACTCCCGTTTGATGGCTCTGCAACCAATCGATTTTGAAACGCGATTGTTGCGGCATCATATTGTTCGTCATCTGTAAGTCGGATTGCATCGTTCAGTGTTTGTGCCTGACCGGCGCTTGCGATTGTCAAAACAAAAAAACTCAGAACTAATTTTTTATTTTTCATTTTAAATTATTGGTTAATGTGAATAATCCGAACCGGCATAGTGGCGGGGAGCATTCCCATAAGTCTAACGATTCGTTGTCCCTGATCCCCCGCAACAAAAGCGGCAAAGCCCGTGCCAAGCCCGCTTCTGCCTTCGCGACTGACGATGTATATGTTTCTCGTTAACGGATATTGATTGAGTGCGATGTAACCCTGGTAAGGTTTGAAAAATGTTCCGGCATCTTTTGATGTATCGGCCGGAGCTATTTCAGCAACACGTATTTTTTTTAAAAAGCCATTTACCGTCGGATCATCTTTATCGCTGATCCAATTTAAACTGATCACACCGAGTGTGTTTTTATTTTGGTTTACATACTCAATAACATCAGCGTTTGAGTTTGTTGCGTAACAGTTTTTAGGGAACGGATCTTTTCCAAGAAATTTCTCCTTCAGGTAACGTGTGTTTGCTGAACCGTTACGATCAAATACAATCCGAATGCTGTCCAACAGCGACTTTCCGTTTAATTGTTTCCAGGAGGAAATTTTTCCGTTAATAATATCTCTTAACTGTTCATATTTAAAAAGCGAGTCCGGGTTTTCCGTATTCACAATGATGGCGACAGCGTCAATGGCAATTTTTGTTGTGCGGGGAAAAAGATTTCTTCCCTTGAAAAAATCTTTTTCATTTTCATTTAACTCGCGGGCCGAAACAATCAGACGGATTGAATCGTTATTCAACAACTCTTTAAAGGCGTCTGTTTCGGAAAGATATTTGACGCCAATTTTTGCCCGGTTATAAATTCCCACAAACGTATCCGCTTCGGTAGAAATTAATGGTTGATAAGATTCGTCAGAAACAATAACAATATCGCCCGAAGTGGGCGTGTCTGTAAACGTTGGCTTATTCGTACCGCTGCACGAAGCAAGAAAACATCCGGTCAAAAAAATTAGGGTAAAAAAATTAGGGTGTTTCATTGTCCTGATTCGAAGATGAAAAATGTTTTCTTTCCCGGATTAGTTTATATGTCCTGTAACATCCATAAAGGATCAGGACGCACCCGGCAACAATTCTGTTTGATGGTTGTACCTGTAAAAACTTCAAAACAAATATGAGCATTAAACCGGTAAGTACATATACCGTGATCATGAAGATGCTGAAGTAGAAATAAGCCCATGCCGCAAAAGCAGTCCGGTCGCTCATGGTTTAAAGAAAATATTATTTAAGAGAGAAATTGATCGGGAGATTAAAGAAAACCGGAACGCTACGGCCATTTTGCTTACCGGGTTTCCAGTCGGGCATGGTACGAATTACCCTTAACGCTTCCTCGTCACAGCCGGCACCAATACCTCTTAACACAGTAGCATCCTTAATTTTTCCCTCTTTGTCAACCACAAATTTTACATATACCCTTCCGGTAATTCCATTTTCCTTGGCTATCTGGGGATACTTGACGTGACTGCTGATATAGCTAATCATTTTTTCTTCTCCTCCGGGAAAAGTCGGCATTTCTTCAACAATCGTGAAAGGAGTTGTCTCTTCTGCAACAACAGGGTTTTCAGGCGGCAAATCAACGACCGCTGTTCCTTCCTGTGTCTTCGTACTCACCTGAACATCTTTTACTTCTTCCTGTGTCGGTGGTGGTTCCTGTACTTCTTCGTCTTTCACAACTACCGGTGGGGTAAATTTAATGGTTTGCTGAACCGGCGGCGGCGGAATAACCGGTGGCGGTGGTGGTGTTGTCTTGTCAATCGGTGGCGGTTCGGCAAGGGTTACCTCCTCAACCATTTTATCTTTCTTGCCAAAATTGGTTTTGGATAAATAGCTTATCAGGATGGGAATTGCAAACGCAAGAATTATCCCCAAAAGCGCAGTCAGCAAAGCGATGACAACCTGCTTTTCATAATTCCTTCGAATCTGGTAGGCCCCGTATTCTTTGTTCCTATTTTCAAATACGAGTTCTGCCCTATCACGGTTTACGGGATTGTCCCAACCAACAATTTGACTCATTTTTATTGAGTGTTTTTTATAAGATCTAACTCATTCGGCGATACATCAACAATTGCATAACGCGCTACATTGCATACCAACATCTCATCCAGAATATCAACGAGGTTCTTATACTTTGACTTATCGTCCGGTTTAATAAGTACAATCAATCCCTTTGTGAGAGCCGCTTTTTTTGCAGCAATGTGTCTCTTTATTTCGTCCTTGTCATTTTTAATCAATCCCTTTGCGACAGAATCCCTCACCGCCTGAACACCATTTATAACGAGCATGTTTTTATCAAGCAATACCTTGTGAATGCTCCTGACACCATCCATTGAGAAGTCCGCGATGTTTGTTTGTGGCGTCTCTGAAGGATCATCGCGACCAATGTACCAGATGATGCGATTTTTTTCGGTCAACAAAATGGAAAGTGTTTGCGATGCCGGAACCTTGGTTCTGTCCTTATCTTCAACCTTATCTTTCACCGGCATGGTAATGTCCATGGTTTTCGGTTTGCTGAAGGTGGTCGTAAGCATGAAGAACGTCAATAAAAGGAATGCAAGATCCACCATCGGTGTCATGTCGATGTGTGTTGATGATTTTTTTGCGCGAAGTTTTTTATGCCTGCCGCCTTTTTCCGATCCGCTATCCTGCTGTTGTACGTCTGACATTTTTCAGATTCTTTATTCTTAATTATTTTTTCTTTCCAACCGGCACCGCGCCTTCGAGATTGGTGATCAGTGCAAACCGATTTGCTTTATTATCCTGAAGAATTGAAATGACTCTTTTTATTGCAGGAATATCGGCATCACCGTCACCACGAACAGCTATGCTGTAATTAGGTCCGGCATGACGGCCGAAATTTATCCAGTCAGAAAGTTGGTTGTTAAGAGAGTCGATGGGAATTCCTTTTGTTTGTTTGTTCATGGACTTCCGTTCTTCTTCTTTTGCATTCAGGTATTGTTTCATATTTTCCATCGGCATTCCGAAGGAAGACAAAACCGTAAATCGTTTAACTTCATCCGGAGTAAACTGTACTTTATAACGCTCGGCCATTTTCTGAAGAATCGTTGCTCTTATTTGTTGTCCCTCCACATTAAAGAATGTTCGTCCGGCCTGATCAACAGTAATCATAATCACATTTTTATCAGGAAGAGTAATTTCTGAAACCGATGACGGTGTGTCTACAATAACCGGTTCATCGGGACGAAACTTTGTGGTAAGCATAAAGAAGGTAACCAGCAAAAATGCCAAATCCACCATCGGTGTCATATCGAGGACGGGGCTTTTCTTTGGTATTTTTATCTTAGGCATTCTTCTTTAATTTTTATTGGTGAGGTGTGGTGTGCGATATTCCATAAATGTAATTGAAACCGGGAACTGGTCGCCCCCGTTTCAATTATGAATTCTGATAGCGTGAGGCAAAAGTCTGAACGATGCTGTATCCTGCCTCATCAATTCCGTATGTAATGTTATCGATACGACTGGTGAAGAAGTTGTACATGATAATGGCAAGAGCCGATGTTCCAATACCAAGTGCGGTGTTGTTCAGCGCTTCCGAAATACCTGTAGATAGTGCCACCGCATCAGGAGCGCCGGCAGTTGAAAGGGCGGTAAAGGCGTGGATCATTCCGATTACCGTACCGAGAAGTCCCATCAGGGTTGCAATTGAAGCAATGGTTGAAATGATCACCAGGTTCTTTGAGAGCATCGGCAATTCAAGGGTCGTGGCTTCTTCCAGCTCCTTCTGAATGGCGAGTAGCTTTCTTTCTTTATCAAGATTCTTATCAGACTCCATTTGCTGGTACATGAAAAGACCGGCATTAACGACGTTGGCAATTGATCCTTTTTGTCTGGCACATTCCGCCTTTGCACCTGCAACGTCTCCGTTCGTCATCAGCATTCTGATTTTACTTACAAACCCTTCAACGCTTCCCGTACCTTTTGATTTGCCGATGGTGACGAAACGTTCTATGGCAAAAGTAACAACCGTGATAAACATCCCGATCAGGATGGGAACAATGACCCCTCCTTTATACATATTACCGAGCGTTTCTCCGGGCAATGGATTCAGTTCGGGATTGCCATCCTGAAAACGAGATGGATTACCCATTACAAATTTCCAGATTAAAAATCCGACAATGATGGCTACAGGTATTACAATAGCTGCGAATAAAGATTTAAGGCTGCCGCCGTCTGATTGTTGTTTGCTCATGTGAGTATTGATTTAAAGTGATTTATTTTTGTTTCAGAGATGGTAATAACGTTGGTTAAAAGAATAAATTTTTAGCCCGTCTTTTTTCGGGACGACAATAATAGGAAATTCCGTTCAAATGCAAAACCGTTACCCGCTTTTTACTCCTGCATGACAAAGCGGGGCGTGGTTATGTTAAGTTATAGTAAACCCGCAACCAATTGGGGCATTATGCCCAACAGCAGCGCTGCCAACGAAGTAACAACCAGGAAGGCCCCGAAGACATTGGTTACCGGAACATCTACACCTTCTGTTTCGGTCTTAAACATGGCAATGATAATACGGAAGTAATAAAAAACACCAACAAGGGAACCTGCCACTGCAATCAACACCAAACCTGTGTAATGTTGCTGAAGCGCGGCTGTGAAGACATAATATTTTGCAAAGAATCCGGCCATTGGCGGAATACCTGCCAACGAAAGCATTGCCAGGACAGTTACAAAAGCAAGCAGCGGATTTTTTTTCGCCAACCCGTTAAAAGAATCGATTGAATCGCTTTTCGTAATATGACTCACCAACAGCAAAACAGCAAATGACGTGATGGACGATATCGAATACGCTGCCGCATAAAACAAAACAGAACCTTGCGCATATTCCCGGCTACCGGAAACAGACAGAATAGCTAAAAGCATGTAGCCGGCATGAGCAATGCTGGAATAGGCCAACATCCTTTTGAAGTTCGTTTGTGAAACAGCCGTTAAATTGCCAATGATGATCGTCAGTGCTGCGAGTACCCAAATTGTATTTGTCCACACAGCGTTTCCCGTATTAAAACAAGTAAAGAAGAGTCGGAAGAAGCCGGCGAACGCAGCTGTTTTCACAACAGTGCTCATGAATGCGGTAATAACGGTTGGTGAACCGGTGTACACATCGGGCGCCCAAAAATGAAACGGTGCCGCAGAAACTTTAAACGCAAGTCCAACTAACATCATCAATACACCAGCGATGATCATCACCGGAAAATTTCCCTGTTGCCCGAAAACAAACTGCGCTATTGTTTGAATATTAAACGAACCCGTTGCTCCGTAAATCAGTGCTATGCCGAAGAGCAAAAATCCTGTTGCAAACGCGCCCATCAGAAAATATTTCAATGCCGCTTCATTCGAGTTCAGATCAGACTTGTTGCTTCCCGCGAGAATAAACATCGGGATGGAAAGAATTTCAATGCCCAGAAAAAGCATCAGCATGTTGCTGTACGATGTCATTAACTGCGCACCAACCAAAGCAAAAATGATCAATGCAAAATGATCAACACGCGAAGTCGGTTCATGAAAAAATTCCGGAGACATGATAAACCACAAGAGCGTAATCACAATCAGCAAACCCGTAAATGCGACTGAGTAATTGTCAACGGTTATCATGTTATTGTAAAAAGATTTGTTGAGGTTCCAGTCCATTACATCTGCTGCCAGCGCGCCGACAAGTCCGAGCATAATCAACGGCAGCAATGCTTTCTTGAAATTCAACATTTCAGAAAACAAAGCAAGCACACCAAGGGCTGATAATATAATGAGAGTGTTCATTTCAAAATATAAAATTGACGGTTGAAGGTTGACGATTCGACTTCCAAATGCAGGTCTTTTTTTGCATCGCCCAATATTCAATCTTCATTCTACAATATTCAGTTATTACTTTAACAATGCTCCGCCGGCACCATGTATTACATTCAAGAGGTTCAGCACTGATGGTTCCGCGATATCGAGAAACGGCTTTGGATAAATCCCAATCCAGAATATCATGACGACCAAAGGAATGAGAACAGACTTTTCATTTGATGTAAGATCGGCAAACGTATCTGTCAATTTGTTTTTTTCTCCGAGAGAAATTTTCTGATACGAGTTAAGCATGTACACCGCCCCCAGAATAATGGTGAGCCCCGCGATCGCAGCCATCCAGGAATTGTATTGGTAAACTCCATTGATGAGAAGGAATTCGCCAATGAAACCATTGGTGAGCGGAAGCGCAACTGTTGCCAGCAGGATGATGATAAAATACGTTGCAAATGTGGGCGCTACATTCCTGATCCCGCCAAGATCACTCATGGTTCTCGTGTTTGTTCTTCTCATAATAATGTCGGCAATGAAGAACATGCCAACTACATTTATTCCATGACTCAACATCTGGATCATCCCCCCTTGCAAACCCTGCAGAGTAAGCGAGAAAATTCCCGCAGAAATTAATCCAACGTGAGCAATACTGGAGTACGCGATCAATCTCTTAAAATCTTTTTGAACCAGTGCGATGCACGAAGCATACACAACACCGATAATCGAAAGCACCATGGCTGTTGTACCCCAATCAGCAACACCCAGCGGAACAACAGGAAGTAACCAACGGATCACACCATAGATTCCCATCTTCAGCATAATGCCTGAAAGCAACATGGTTCCCGGTGTTGGTGAATCGGTGTAGGTATCGGGTTGCCATGTATGAAACGGAAACACCGGCATCTTGATAGCAAATGCGAGGAAGAATGCCCAAAATATCCATGCCTGTTGCTGGACAGATAAATGCAGAGTATAAAATGCATGTATGTCGAATGTATGGCTGCCGGGTGTTTGAAGGAATAGATAAATCAATCCGACAAGCATCAACAAGCTTCCAAACAATGTGTAAATAAAAAACTTAAGCGTGATACGAACGCGGTCCTTGCCGCCCCACATCAGGCAGATCAGGTAAATCGGAATCAACGCCAGTTCCCAGAAGATGTAAAATAAAAATCCGTCGAGCGCAACAAACACCCCCACCAACGCCATCTGCATCACGAGAATGAGCGAATAAAAAAGCGGGGCGTTTTTATACGAATGGCTGAATGACGAAAGAATAATGATGGGTGTCAGAAATGTGGTGAGCAACACAAGCAACATGCTGATGCCGTCCATCCCAACTTTAAAACTGATACCGAGCGCCTGAACCCACCAATAATCCATGCCGAATTGTGTGCCTCCGCCCGGATTGAATTGCGCTACCATCACAATACTCAACGCGAATTCAACCATCCCCGCAAACAAGGCAACTCGCTTTGCATTTTCATTTGCAAAGAGAACTATTGCCGCGGCAATCAACGGAAAAAAGATAAGCAGAGCTAACATTTGTTGAGGTTACACCGATTCATTAAAATGATTGCAGCAAATTCGCGGATTCATTTTAGCACACGGAGAGATCAATTTTTTATCAATATATATTAAACAACATCATTGCAATAATTCCAAGCACCATAGCAAATATGTAGAAGCCGATAGAGCCGGTTTGCACAAGACGAACGGCGTTGCTTCCCCATAGAACTCCTTTGCTGACTGAGTTTACAGAACCATCCACTATTTTTACGTCCACTATTTTATAAAACAAATCGCTAAGCCAATACAGTGGACGAACAAATAATCTGTCGTACAATTCGTCCACATAATATTTTTTATACAACACTTTAAATGCCGGTTTAAATTCTTCCTCGTTCATCGCTGCAACATGTGCCTTCGTTACATACCTGTTGTAGGCAAACGCAACAATGATAATCAGTATCGCGATGGTAGTACCAAAGAGTGTGTATTCGAATACATGTGATGCTTCTTCGTGAATAACGCTTCCGGGGGTTGTAAGGGCCGGTGCGAGGAAATGTAAGAAGAAATGATGTTTGCTCAGAACTTCCGGCATACCGAGAAATCCACCGAGCGTTGAAAGAACAGCAAGAATAATTAACGGCACAGTCATTACAGCTGGAGATTCGTGGAGATGGTGTTCCTGCTCGTGTGTGCCGCGGAAGTTTCCGAAGAAGGTGAGAAACAACAATCGAAACATATAGAATGCCGTCAACACAGAAGTAACGGATAGCAACGTGAATAAAAATTTGCTCTGAACATACGCGTGCGCGAGAATTTCATCCTTCGAAAAGAATCCTGCAAACGGCGGTACGCCACTGATGGCAAGTGTTCCGATGAGAAATACAAGATATGTGATCGGTAATTTTTTTCTCAACCCCCCCATCTTCCTGATATCCTGTTCTCCACTCATCGCATGTATCACGCTTCCTGCAGCAAGGAACAAAAGGGCTTTAAAGAAGGCGTGCGTAGTTACGTGAAACAGCGAAGTCGAATACGCACCTACGCCAAGCGCTACAAACATATAACCGAGTTGCGAAACGGTTGAATAGGCAAGCACTTTCTTAATGTCTGTTTGTGCCACCGCAATGGTTGCGGCAAAAATTGCCGTCGCCATTCCGATCACTGTAATAAATGACAAGGTGATTGGGGCAAGTGAGTACAATACATTCGAACGAACCACCATGTAAATACCGGCAGTCACCATCGTAGCGGCGTGGATGAGTGCAGATACGGGAGTCGGGCCCGCCATCGCATCGGGCAGCCAGGTATACAAAGGAATCTGGGCGCTCTTGCCCATCGCACCAATAAAAAGAAGAAGTGTTATCGCAACAATTCTCGGTTCGTTATCAGCAAATACCTTAGCACTTGAAAAAACTTCGTTGAAATTCACACTTCCGAATGTGACATAAATAAGGATGATGCCGAGAAGAAACCCAAGGTCACCTATTCTGTTCATGATAAATGCCTTATTAGCGGCCTTGTTGTATTCATTGTTCTTAAACCAAAAACCAATTAAGAGGTAGGAACATAAGCCAACGCCTTCCCATCCTGCAAACATCAATACATAGTTGCTTCCCATGACAAGTATAAGCATGAAGAAAAGAAAAAGGTTCATGTAAGAGAAAAAGCGGGAAAAACCTTCGTCGTGTTCCATGTAACCAATTGAGTAAACATGTATTAGAAACCCGATTCCGGTTATGATCAGAAGCATGATACAGGAAATTGGATCTATCAGGAATGATATTGAAATATGGAGATTGCCGACTTTTATCCAATCAAAATAATCGATCGGCCTTGTTTCTATTGGCAATTGAAAAAATACTCCACAAGAAATGATAAAAGAGCCGAGAACTAATGCAGAAGCAAAAATTCCTGCCGATTTTTTTGTGAACGATTTATTCAGAAGGCTGATTGTAAGAAATCCCAACAGTGGTAAAACAGGTATCAGCCAAACTAATTGCAACATGAAAATTTTTTTGTGAGGACAAACTTACAGGATTCCTCTTTAATCACAAACAAGAAACACTGTAACGCCAGACCGGATTTTTTATCATCATTTTTTTTGCTCCTCAAACAAAGAACATCAGGAAAACACGAGACCGAATCGAACGCCAGGCACTCTGTAAAAACAATCCCGTCGGGCGTTTCCGCAGGACGGGATTGGCAAAATGCGGATGGCCCGCAAAATATATAACAAACATACTGCGATGAATCAGCGGCTCCCGGAAGTGGAACTTTTTTCTGTTGTCTTTTCTTTTCCCGCCTTTTCGAAGACCTTTTTTCTGGTATCTGTTTTTTCTTTGATCTCTACATTTTCCGTAGCATAAACTGCGTAGCCATCATCTTTATACTCCGACATATAAACATCAAGATCGATACCATTTTTGGCAGCAAGTTTTTCAATCTTTTCAAAATAGGTACTCAACTTCTCCAGTTCCTGTTTTTGTTCCTTGGTAAGGCTCATCGTTTTTTTCATGATTAATGGTTTAGCAAATTTAACCTGATGCGCAGAAAAATGTTTCCGCTAATGAGCTCCTTTTAATGTCTTTATCAACGGCAAATGTTAATAACTCTGGTGAGCGCCAATTTTTTTATAAATCAGCTATGTATTGACGTCTTCGCCCAACTTCAAGTACGGCCACGCTCCTTTTCTTTTCGAATGAATCAAAAATAAAATTACGCCTGAAAGAATAACCGCAAAAGCACCAAGGATATAGTTCCTGTCAACCGAAAAGAAAATAAACAGCCACACTGCAATGCTGATAATTGCCGGTATCGGAAATAACCACATTCTAAACGGGAGCGAAATTTTTTCCTTTCTCGTTCGAAGTAAAATTACTCCGACCGCCTGTGAAACAAATTGGATGAGAATGCGCATGGTAAGCAGTGCGGTAATGACCTCACCCAGTCTAAAAAGCAGGCTGAAGACAAACGCTGTAGCCGCGAGAATAAGTAGCGACATGTGTGGAAAATGTTTTGTCTTATGAACCTTTGCAAACACAGAAAAGTAGTTGCCGTCAACCGCCGCCGCATACGGAACCCGCGAGTAACCAAGCATCGCGGCAAACAATCCCGATAGTGCGATCAAAAGAATAAGCGTAGTCGCAACGGCCGCTGCCGTGCCGCCATAAATTTTTTCAAAGAAAATACTTACTACATAATGTGATTCTTTTGCTTCCTGCCATGGCAATACACCCAACACGCTGATCTGCATCAACAGGTACAGGATAGAAATGCCGGCGATGGAAATAAAAATACTCCTTGGAATATTTCGCTCGGGATTTTTTATTTCCGCACCGAGATGACACACATTGTAATAGCCGAGAAAACTATAAACGGTCTTCACGCTTGCCTGTCCGAGCCCTGCAAAGAAAAGCGCGGAAAGTCCGATGTGGCCCGATGAAAAATCAAATGCCTGGTGGGAATTAAAATGCGTCGCTCCCCCGAAGATAAGCCAGATGAATGTAACGATCACCGTACACCAAAGCACCATCGAAATTTTCCCGATCGTGGAAATATTTCGGTAAAGCAGTATGGTGATTAAGATAATCAGGCCTCCGGAAACGGTCTTCTGCTGCCACATTTCAAGCGGAACAAAATATGTAAGGTACTGCGTAAACCCGATCGAAGCCGAGGCAAGTACAAGCGGCGCCTGGATAGATGTCTGCCAGATGTACAGGAATGAAAAAAAATTTCCCCACTTTTTTTCTCCGAATAGTTTTTTCAGAAAGATATAGCTCCCGCCCGCTTCGGGATATTTTGCGCCGAGCTCTGCCCAAACAAATCCATCCGAAAAGGAAAGGAGCGCTCCCAGTAGCCATGCAATCAAACACGCAGGACCATTCATCGCCCCAATAATCAGTGGCATTGTCACAAACGGTCCAATGCCAACCATGTCGATCATGTTTATGGCAGTTGCCTGTTTGAGATTGAGTGAGCGTAAAAGTTTCTGCATCTTTAAAATACGAATCGTTGCGAATGTACGAATGGCTATTTGTTAAACGACCGAAAAGTGTATTTTGATATTGACCCGGTCGCTGAAAATGAATGACCCCGCCAAGCTACAAGGTATCAAATTAAACGGACGGATGAAGTGCAGGGCTGTGGGGTATTAACCAGATCCCGATTCGCTAAGCTCTCGGGATTAATTCGACTTTAAGATTTCAGTGCGCCTACTTCGTCGGCTTCTGAAATCAGCGTCTCATTAATAATTTCTACTTTTACTGAATACAACATCATCTATAATTCATTCCTTAAAATTAAAAAAACAACATGAAAAAATTTAAACTAATTGCCCTGGCAACAATAACTTTAGTGACGCTTAGTACCAGTGCTCAACAATTAAAAGTGCCGGCTCCAAGTCCGTTGCAAACCGTCAAGCAAGCATTTGGATTATCGGATATTACGATAGAGTATTCCCGTCCGGGCGTAAAGGGCCGCGTTATTTATGGCGATGTGGTTCCTTTCGGTAAAATCTGGAGAACCGGTGCAAATGCAACCACTAAAATAACGTTTGGCGATGACGTTAAACTGGAAGGTAAAGATATAGCGGCAGGAACGTATGGTATTTATACCATTCCGAATAAGGATAGCTGGGACATTCTTTTGTACAAAGACCTTACGCTTGCAGGCAGTGTTGCTGATTATAAACCGGAAAATGAATTGATGCGCTTTAACGTGAAGACGACTGCGTTACCAAACAAAGTAGAAACATTTACGATCAACATTGCTGATATAACTCCAACCTCGGCTATGATTGAATTGCTCTGGGAACAAACCCGTGTTGCTTTTAAAGTAACAACGGAGATTGATGTTAAAATAATGAAGAACATTGAAACTTCACTGGCAACAGACAGCCGGCCATATTTCTCGGCGGCAAATTATTATTTCGATAACAACAAAGACCTGAAACAGGCGATGGAGTGGGTAAACAAAGCAATCGAACAAAACCCCAAAGGATATTTTATCGTTCACCTCAAAGCAAAGATTCAAAAAAAGATGAATGATGTAGGCGGCGCAATGATTTCTGCAGAACAGTCAATGGCCTTAGCAAGAGAAGCAAAAAGCGACGACTATGTACGATTGAATGAGAAGCTGATTGCTGAATTAAAAAAGAAATAAAGAAAAAATTTATCGCGTCGAAAAAGTGAAAAGCCGTCCCATACTCATGCGGGACGGTTTTTTATTTTTTTGTGTTTTCTTTTTTCAACATCGATTGAATGATAAAAGCGATTGACATCACAAGTAAACACCCAATCACATTGAGCCAGAGAAAAGCCATTAAGTTGGTGAGCCATGCGAAAATAATAAACGCTTCTCCAATAAGTGCAGCATAAAAAACTGCTGTACCCCCTACTTTTTTCATATAGAACGCGACCAGGAAAATTCCTAAGATTGTTCCGTAAAAGAGAGATCCAAGTATATTGACCGCTTCAATCAGGTTTCCAAGTTTGCCGGCATACAAGGCAACCATCACACAAAAGACTCCCCAGAGAGCGGTTGCCCACCGCGATGCGGAAAGATCTTTTTTTTCTCCGGCATGTGTATTTGCAAATCTCTTATAGAAATCAACGACGCTCGTCGAGGCTAAAGAATTTAAACCGCTCGCGGTAGAACCCATGGACGCTAAAAAAATAATCGCAATCAACAGACCGACTAACCCAACCGGCAAATAATGTGTTACAAAACTTAAAAAAATATAGTTGGTGTCGTTGGTATCTGCCTTTGAATTATTTTTCTGCATCAACTCGTTTGCTTTCTTATGAATCGCCAATACTTCCTTGCTGATGTTCTGCATTTGAGTGCGCGCTTCATTTATTGCCGCTTCATTTCCCGCATGCAATGCACTTACCAGTTCCGTTACCTGTTCCTTGTTTTGCTCATGAACCCGTTGAAAATCTATTTCCGTTTTTTTGAACTCCTCTTTGTATACACTGTTTTCAATCCGGGTCAACTCCACTTTATTGAAACAGATTGGCGGCGTGTGGTATTGATAAAAAGAAAATACCAGCGCACCGATCATCAGAATAAAAAACTGCATCGGAATTTTAATGAGCCCGTTCATGACCAATCCGAGACGACTTTGAGAAATGGATTTTCCTGTGAGATACCGTCCGACCTGCGATTGATCGGTACCAAAATAAGAGAGTTGAAGAAAAAATCCGCCAATGATACCTGACCAGATGTTGTATCGATTATTCACATCGAACTTTGTATCAATGGCATTCAGCTTCCCTGATTTTCCCGCGATGTGAAGTGCATCAAAAAAACCAACACCCGGAGGCAACAAATGAATAACCACATAAGCAGAAATAAACAGTGTCAGAAAAATAACACCCATTTGAAGTAGCTGCGTGTGCGATACCGCTTTGGCGCCCCCGAATACAGTATATAGAATGACACATGCGCCAATAAATATAGTGGTGATGGTGATGTCAAAATTCAGTATGGCCGACAATACAATGGCGGGTGCGGATATTGCAATTCCGGTTGACAGGCCCCGTTGCAAAAGAAATAAGAACGCCGCAAGTGACCTCGTTTTAATATCAAATCGCTTTTCTAAATATTCGTATGCAGTATAAACATTCAGTTTTTTAAATATTGGAACGAAGGTGATACACAACACAACCATCGCCAGAGGTAAGCCGAAATAGAATTGGACAAAACGCAAACCATCACTGTATGCTTGTCCGGGTGCGGAAAGAAACGTGATGGCGCTTGCCTGGGTGGCCATGACAGAAAATCCGACGTGATACCATGGAAGCTTTTTATCTGCCAGCAAAAACCCGTTGATATTTCTTGTTCCCCGGCTTTTCCATACACCGTAGAAGACAATTGAAAAAAGAGTCGTGACCAAAACAAGCCAATCAATTCCGCTCATTCAAAGTGCTTTGTAAAAAAATAAATAAGAATGATTAGCACCGCAAGCACAACTACAATCAACGCATATACGCTTCTCCATGTTTTAAATACCGGTGGTTTTTCCTCCTCCATATTTTTAGTTATTTCGTGGAAGACTCAGCAGGTTCACGAAGAGACGATACGCGCCCGAATTACCGGCGGGCAACTCCCTGAAAAAGACAAGTCCTGTGTATACAAAATTTCCTTTGCCGTATTTTGCAATGATCAAACTGCCATCGCTCGCTTTTTCATTCGGATCGTTCATCGATAAAATTGTCTCGTAGTGATTGTCCAACTCGTTTGCAAAATAAATTCCCCGCTCCTGTACCCAGTTGTCAAAATCGGAATTGTTGATTGTATTCGGAAAAGTAAGTGCTGCATGATTGGGTTTTATCATTCTCACCTCCGCTTTTTCATCTGTTACACGATCTCTTGAAATCGTAAACGGATATGGGCCTATTTTCGCAATGACGGGACCGATCCGGCTGTTCGTGTTGTATTGAACGACCAGGTTACCGCCGCTGCTGACATACTCCATCAGCTTCGAATAATACAATTGTAATTTATCATTTGTGTTGTATGCTCTGATACCGCTGACAATTGCATCGTACTTCGAAAGATTTTCGCTTGCCAGTAATTCATCGGTAAGTACCGTAACGTGATACCCAATTTGTTTTAAGCACGATGGAATCTCATCTCCGGCGCCGGGGATATAGCCAATGTTGATTCCCGTTTTTGTTAAATTCACCGGCACCAGTTTGGCTTCCGCATCACTTAAAATAAACTGGTAAGGAACGTGATCATATTCTATCCGCGCAATGCTTTTTGAATAAATATGACTGTCTATTTTTAATGATGGCTGCAGCTTTCCCTCAACATTATTTTTCCCGGAGCGAACAGTTGCTTCAATAACAGCAACGTCACCTTTGGTATTGAGTTTGAATTCCGGTTTTTCTATTTCCACTTTCCACCCTTCGGTTGTCATTGCAATCAGCGTTCCGCTTATACTATCGGTATTTGCCTTCACACTGAATTGAATTGTTTTCGGAATTGTATCGGTGAACACAAACACTTTGTCGGATACGTTAACCGTTGCCGGTGGTAGAATTTCAAACGGCCGGTAAATTTCTCCTTTCACAGGGTCGGTAAATTTATATTCTAATCCGCGAGCTACTTTTAAATTTAAACCCTGTATGTCCAAGTCGAAAATAATTTTTTCCGCCGGATCGTTTTCCGGGTTACCAATCCACAACTGATTTTTCACTATGTACCTCGCCGGCCCGTGCTTTTCGTTTAACCAATATGGATTGGAATATGCGATTTGCAGTGGCAGTGTTTCTTTGTGTTTGAATGAAACAAATTCATTCTGCTTTAAACTTCTGGATGTGACCGTATCTGTCTTTTCAAAAAAAGTAATCTTATTCAGTTTCACATCGACCTTGTTCCTGTTAACTATTTGTACCATTATATCGACTGCGTTACCGGGTATGCCTGCATAGTTTCCGGCAGTGGCCTCCATCCATAGACCAGAGCAATTTAGTAAAACCGTTTCTGCTTCTTTTAGCTTTTGTGTTTTCCAATATTTGATGTTTGCGTCTTTTTCGTCGAGTTGCTGAAGCTGTTTGTAAACATTGACGAGGTCGGGATTAATTTTCTCGGGTGATTCAAGATTATATTTTGCGATGCATCCTTCAATTATTTTCTGTAATCCCGCTTCGGGTGCTAAACGGGTCCAGCTTTGATTGATGCCTTCAAACAAATCCATCTTCACAACATCTCCCTTCAGCTGCTTAAAGAATTCTATTGCTTCGCCTCTTGTTTTCGCTGAACCGAAGCCCTGGCTTTTATGATTCGACCGGCTTTCAGCAGCAATTTCTCCGTATGATTTTCCCATCAAAGGATTAAATACACCAACATCTATTTTTAATTGATCGGGAGAAGTGGTATTGGTTCCGCCGAAATTAAAGGTGTTCCAGAAGAGACGTTTCGCCTGCCACACCTCTGTATACTTTAACTGTTCCGGAAATCGTTTCGGATCTGCTGCCGCATCAAATGCTTCTGTGGCAAGAATTGCAGATGCTGTATGATGACCGTGACCGCCTTCTCCGGTTGTAGGAAAACGGCAAATGATGATGTCCGGTTTAAAGCGCCTGATAGTCCAGACAACGTCAGCGAGAATGCTGTCTTTGTTCCAGATCGAAAATGTTTCCTCGGGATTTTTGGAATAACCAAAATCATTCGCGCGGGTAAAAAATTGTTCTGCGTGATCAACTCTGCGCGCCGCCAGAAGTTCTTGCGTTCTGATTAAACCCAATAATTCACCTTGTTCTTTCCCGATCAGATTCTGTCCTCCGTCACCGCGTGTAAGAGACAGATAACCGGTTCTTAATTTTCTTTCATTTGCCAGATATGCCAACAGGCGGGTGTTTTCATCGTCGGGATGCGCCGCTATATAAAGTACGGAGCCGACGGTATTCAGTTTTTTTAATGCCTGAAAAATTTCAGCGGAATTAAGCTGGACATTTGTTTGTGCGATTAAATGGATGGTAAAAAATAATATGGGGAAAAAAATGGCGGTTGCTTTTCTCATTCGTTAATAATTTATTTATAATGTTAGCGGTAATTTGTAAACTAATGTTTATGTGTCTTCTGAAAAGATCAAAAATAATAAAAATCATTCAGCGGGTTATTGTCTGAAAATCGCCAACTCAAATCCCGCCATTAACACAGGCAATTCCGGAAAAGCATACAATGATTTAAAAAGATTTGTCAACCGGTAAGATGCATATAAAGACAAGTGGCTTCGCCCGACTCTTGCAAACATTTCGCAGTTGAGGTGGTTTACATAAGGTAGCGCACTAATATCTGACGAGACCTTACTTCCATCTGGCAACGTATTTTTAATCACATGATAAATTTGCCAATCCCAACATCCCTTTACTCCGAGATCCAGAAAAGTTCCCATAAAATTCCCTCGGTTCGGGTCGAGATTAAATCGATTGAAAAATGAAATCGTTGTTGATCCGTAATCCATCCGTTCAGCATCATTTAATGTAGTATCGGGGAAAATTTTTCCATCTTGCTGATCAAGATGGAAAAATTTTCCATCAAACCCCAGCTCCCATCCAATAGAATACACCGGGGAGATTTTATATTTTTTTCGTACCCCGATTCCATATTCTACAGATGATCCGTATTTAATTCTTGCGCCCGGTTTGTCCGCACCCGCAACAAAACCGAAATTAAAAAATACATGAGAAATTTTCTTAAGATTGGGTCCGCGCTGACTTGGAATAGAGTCCTTGCCGCGATCAACGCTGAGTATGACGGTTTGTGCCTCGCTCTCGAAATACGCGAATAAGAAAAAAACAAAAAATGCTGCACTGATTTTTGTACCTGAATTCATAACTCTTTCTTTATTTTTCTTCTGCCGGATTTTCATTCCCGGTAATCGTATAGGAATACGTGTATCCTTCAAAATGAACGGTTAATTTGTCTCCTGGCTGAAACTGGTCAATCGTGTAATACAATACCTCCTTCTGCTCGGCAAGAATTGCCGCGTAATAACGAACGACGCCGTTCGCATCGTCAATTCTATAATACAGATTCCTGCGTGTGTTATAACCGAGAAATTCTTCTATCGGGGTATTCGAATATTTTTCTCTCAACACAATTTTCAAATCATTGTTGACGATGACAAAATCAAAAGTCGGCTCAGAGGATTTTTTTTCATCTGTAAAATAACCCGCCTGCGGAACTCCGTACCCGTGTGCATAATCGAAATACGGATACAGGTGTGATGATTTTTCAATCTCATGAAACAGTTTCATGTTGCTCCATTCCCGATGTGCCTGCCACACACAAGCCGCAAAGCCGGCGACAAGAGGAGTAGAAAACGAGGTGCCCTGTACTTCAGCCCACCCGCCGGCCGTGGCCGCTATTACGGTTCCCGGTGAAGAAACATTGGGCTTTAACCGTCCGTCACTTGTTGGTCCAAAGGAACTGAAATAAATATGTGAGTCTGTATACGGATCAGTTCCTCCGACAGTAAGCACGCTGTCGGCATCTCCGGGTGTATCGATAACATGCCACGATTCGCGTCCTTCGTTGCCCGCGGCATTTACCACCAGCATTCCTTTGGAGGCGGCAATATTTGCGGCTCTCGCGACGAGACTTTTTTTGCCATTCATCTCCGTGTTAAAATACCGTTCATTCGTAAAACCCAAAGAAGAACTGATGATGTTCGCTCCATGTTTATCTGCCCACTCAACTGCTGCCAGCCAGTTCTCTTCTTCGCTGAATGGTTCGCGGACGGCCATCTCTGTTCTTGCCAACAAAAACTCGGCTCCGGTGGCAAGACCGGTTCCCGTCGTATCAAATTTGCCGGCAATGCAGGAAAGAGTCATCGTTCCGTGAGAATTGAATGCGTATACAACATCATTCTTCTTCACAAAATCATAGACGGCAATAATTTTTTTATTCCTTCGTATCTGTTCAAATGCGGGATGCAGATCAACTCCCGGAAAACCGGCGTCAAATAAAGCAATTCGAATTCCGGAACCATCCAGATTTTTCTCGCGGAATTTATTTCCCTGTAACCGATCAGTCTGATAATGCATCAACGCCATTTCATTTTTTGAAAAGCGGACAATCTTATTTTCTTTTTCTACTGTTGTCTGTGATGAACCCATCATCGTTTCAACATTGAATACGCAGGAAAGTTTTTTTACTTTTTCTATTTCTTCTGCTGAAGCATATACAGCAATGCCATTTAACCAACGGCTTGAGTGTGATGACGAATCAACAATGGACAACACAAGAGATGTGTATGTTTCGTTGAGCGGAAAGTCCGTGCTATCAATCAGCGCGATGTGTTGCGCATTACGCTGCTCGATCGTTCTTTCATCAAAATAATCCTGTGGATTAAATGTCGTTCCCGCCTTGTCTGTGAACGTCACCCAGTATTTCTGTTGTGAAAAACACGGAGCCGCCGTGACGATGAAAAAAAATAACGCGAGACACCCGATTCGTGTGTTCATTTTTTCTTTTCGGGAAAAACCTTCACCCATTTTGTCTGATTCACGACACGCGTTCCCTCTTCGTAACTATCACCCAACTTTTTCTGCAGGTAGTTAGCGGGAAAATCATAGCTGTAGTCCATCTCTCCGGCATTGCTGATCACCGCATTCGCTTTAGAATATTCCCCGGTCTCCGGAAAAAAATTTTTGTAAAAATAAACACCCTTTATGTCTGTCGGAGTAAACTGAACATCGTATGAAGCTCCTGTCAAATTGTATGATTCGTATCGGTCTTCTTTTTTTACTATTGCAACACGCACCGACTTCGGAATCTTTTCTACTTCATAAAGAGTGTCGTTACGATAATATTCCTGGGTGGTGGTTACCCGCCAGATTCCTTCAATCTGGTTCAGACTGTCAGGGTGCTGTTTAAAATAATTTTTGAATTGGTCTTCTGAATAAAGGGTTTGTTGCGCAAGTACGCGAGAACAAATCAACACCATAAAAATAAAAACAGAAAGCCGACATCCTTTATTCATGTTACGAAAATACGATTTTGATTTGTGATGCGTAAATCATTGTTTTATCATTCCACGAAAGCCCTATACACGAGGGTGTGACGAACGGGCGATTGTACCTGATTTTTTTATTCTTTATCCATGTCGCTTTTTACATCTACCTTAATTCGGTTTTCCCTGTTCGCCAGTTCCCAGGTGGTAAAAAAAACAAGCTGCGCCCGCTTTACAAGTAAATCAAAATCTATTTTATCTATCGTGTCTGTTGTCCGGTGATAATCTTTATGTGTACCGTTGAAATAAAAAACGATGGGAATTTTATTTTTAGCGAAGTTGTAATGATCGCTTCTGTAATAGAACCTGTTCGGATCGTTCGGTTTGTTAAATGTATAATCTAGTTCCAGTTTCGTGTACGTTGCATTCGCCGTTTCGTTGATGCGATAAAGCTCCGTACTCAGTTTGTCTGCACCGATCACATACACATAATCGCGAATGCCAAGACTGTCGTGCTTTTCATCGGTCCGACCGATCATGTCGCTGTTCAGATCAACGACCGTTTTTTCAAGCGGAATCAACGGGTGGCTCACATAATATTTAGAGCCGAACAAACCCAACTCTTCTCCACTAACGGTCATGAATAATATACTTCTTCTCGGCCCATGTCCTTCTTTCTTTGCTTCTGAAAAAACCTTTGCGAGTTCCATCACAGCCGATGTCCCGCTTCCGTTATCATCGGCTCCGTGATAAATTGTGGAGTCGTTACGCCCAAGGTGATCGTAATGTGCGGTGATAACAACCACCTCATCTTTCTTGTCTGTGCCTTCTAAGAAGCCCGCAACGTTTTGTCCTTTCAGTCGATTCGTATTGTTAACGAGGTTAACGAATGCCGAAGATTTAGAAACAAAACCTTGCGGTTTTCCTTTTCTGTCAATTTTTGATTTTGCTTTATCCAACATCTCTTCGTTTAATTCCGGAAAAAAATTCATGGCCATTTCATGGGTAATAAAAATAACCGGTATCGCCGTTGGTGAATGGCAAAGGGTTTTAAACTCTTCGATGTGTACGCTGTAATTCAATGAGTCAATCATTTTATCCAACGGGTCGCAGATAATAAAAGCAACGGAGGGCTTCTTCTCATAGATCACAGACATTTTTTTCCGCCAGTCTGTTGACCAGGAAGTTGTGTTTCCGCCTTTCGAGTACTTCTTATTTTCCGGTTCACCGTCAAAAAACAAAATCGCTTTTCCGGCTACATTCACTTGATCGTAATCGTTGTAATTTTTATCAGCGATTCCATAACCGGTAAATACGATGGTATCCAAAACAATAGTGGTATCGGCGTATCCACTCATATAATAGTAGTCTTTCATGAACAGGCAAAACTGCTGGTTGACTTCGATATTCTTTCCCATGTTCGTTTGCAGCGACTTTGGAAAATCCTGCATAAACGTTCCGTGAGAAATAGGTTTCAGACCAATCGAAATAAAGTGTTCTGAAATAAAGGCTGCCGCTTTTTTCTGTCCTGGTTTTCCGGTTTCTCTTCCTTCCAAAGAATCAGAAGCAAGAACATTCAAATAATTCCTGATGTCTTCTGTTTTAATCCGCTGACCATAATGAATTGCATCCTTGTTCTGCGCCGATGAAATTGAATACGAGAGAAAAAGAATGCTGAAAAAACAGGCAATAGAAAATTGATGCTTCTTTTTATTTCGTCCCACGCTTTTCGTCTCTCGCCCCTATTGAGTAACAGCAATTTTCTTCACACGATTCACATGCCTTCCTCCTTCGAATGGGGTGGTTAAAAAAGTCATTGTAAATTGTTTTGCTTCTTCTGATGAAATAAACCTGGACGGGAGACAAATTACATTTGCGTCGTTGTGTGAACGTGCAAGAGCGGCCACTTCATTTTTCCACGCAATCGCTGCACGAATTTGCTGGTGCTTGTTCGCTGTAATCGCAACACCATTGGCGCTGCCACAAATTAAAACACCCAGATCATTTTCTTTTCGCTCAATCGATTCTGCAACAGGATGAACAAAATCCGGGTAATCAACCGAATCGAGCGAATATGTTCCAAAGTCTTTCACTTCATATCCTTCACCGGCAAGCATTTTCTTAACCAGTTCTTTGTATTCGAAGCCGGCATGGTCGCAGCCCACGGCTATCCTTGGTTTTGACATGTTTTCAACAGTTTTAGTAGTGAAACAAAGGTACTTAAATTGTTTTCAACACCGGATAAATTTTAGAGGACAAACAGCTGATAAATAGTCGTCTCTGAAACAACGTTATTAACATTAACTTTGTGTATTAAATTAATTTCTGTTTCAAAGAAAATGTAAAAAAGCTTTGGTGTGTTCATTACTTAAACCCATGGACTATTAAAATCCGGAAAGCAAGAAAAAGAAATAAAAAGTTACATAAAGTTGCACACAAAATTCCGGCGTTTAATGAACCGGTTTGAAAAAATACTTTTACATGATCCCGTTTTACAATCGTTGTTCATTACAAATCAAGTTTCATATCATTCAAGTGATTACAAAATTAAACGCTGTTCATAACCGTTCATATTTTGTGTGTAACTCCAAAGTCAAGTGATTGGATGAAAATTTACCAACTCAATGAACAGGCTAATAGTAGTAATATATTTCTTATTAAATAAAATATAATACTATTACTATATGTGTTTAATAACAAAAACGGTTAATTTTTAAAAACAGATATTTGCGGATGGAAATTGATGTAACGCTTGATTTGTTTTCGGAGATCAAAAAAATTAAAAAAGAAAAAAACGCCATCATCCTGGCGCATTACTACCAGGAGCCGGATATCCAGGACATTGCGGATTTTATCGGAGACAGTCTTGGTCTGGCACAGCAAGCGGAAAAGACCACTGCCGACATCATCGCTTTTGCAGGAGTTCATTTCATGGGTGAGACGGCAAAAATTTTAAATCCCGATAAAAAAGTTGTGTTGCCGGATTTACGCGCCGGATGTTCGCTTGCTGATTCATGTCCAGCCGATAAATTTAAAAAATTCATCGACGAACATCCTGATCATGTCGTGATATCGTACATAAACTGCAGCGCTGAAACAAAAGCGCTCAGTAACATTATCTGTACTTCGTCTAATGCTGTTGCTGTCGTGAACAGTGTTCCGAAAGACAAAAAAATAATCTTTGCCCCCGATCGGAATCTTGGACGGTACATCATCAGTAAAACCGGTCGCGACATGGTTTTATGGAACGGCGTGTGCATGGTGCACGAAATTTTTTCTTTTGAGAAAATTACCAAGCTGAAACATACGCATCCTGAAGCAAAGTTTATTGCTCATCCCGAATGCGAACCTGTTGTACTTGAATTAGCCGATTACATTGGTTCAACAACCGGTTTATTAAATTATACGACGAAAAGCGCTGATCGTGAATTTATTGTTGCCACAGAAACCGGAATTATTTACCAGATGGCGAAAGCATCCCCGGATAAAACATTTATTCCAGCACCGCCGAATAATTCCTGCGCATGCAACGATTGTCCGCACATGAAACTAAACACGCTCGAAAAACTTTATCTTTGTCTGAAAGACGAAACGCCGGAGATTATTCTCGCCGAAGACTTGCGCATCAAAGCATTGAAACCAATTAAAAGAATGCTGGAAATTTCTGCACAACATGGACTGTAAAAAGATTGAAAATTGTAGATTGAAAATTGAAAAGAGATTGTCCGGACTCATAATCTTTATTCTTCAATTTTCAATTTTGTCTTTTGCACAGCAGTCTGAAGCCGTCCGTAACGGCCCTACAAAATTCTATTATCCCAACGGACAGCTTTCAAGCGAAGGAATGATGCGCGAAGGAAAACCGGATGGTTACTGGAAAACATATTTTCAAACCGGAAAGATAAAAGCCGAAGGGAATCGTGTCAACTTTAAGCTGGACAGTCTTTGGAAATTCTACAGCGATTCCGGCGTCGTTACATCTGCGTACAACTACTGGGAAGGAATTAAGCACGGACTTCAGAAAACATTTTATCCGGATGGTGTTATTCAATCGGAAGAAATAGATTCGATGGGGGTTCGCAACGGCAGTTCAAAATTCTACAGCGAAAACGGAACGATTGCCAAGGTTGTAAAGTATATTGCAGGAGTAGAGAACGGAATGGCGCGCGAATATATTTCTGACGGAACTTTGGTGCGGGTAATTTTTTATAAGAAGGGATATTTTCAAAAAGACGAAAAAATTAATCGCAAAGACAAAGCGGGCCAGAAGCAAGGTGTATACAAAGAATATTACGAGTCTGATCAGTTGAAAGCGGAAGGCGTTTACAAAGACGATAAGAAGGACGGAATATTTAAAGAGTATTCGGAAGACGGGCGCGTGACGAAGAAAGAAGAATACATAAACGGAGAGTTGGTAAAACCGGAAGAGCGTGAGCAGGACAAATTTGAAGTGAAGCGCGATTATTATCCCGGAGGAGAAACGAAAATTGTTGGTACATACAGGAAAGGTGTTCCGGATGGCGTGTTTAGAGAATACGATGAAAAAGGAAATCTCGAAGGAACAAAAATCTACCATGCCGGACAAATTATTCGTTCCGGAAAATTAGATGACCAGGGACGCGAGCAAGGTGAGTGGAAAGAGTTTTATGACACTGGACATTTGCGTTCAATCGGAAATTATGTGGATGGAAAACGCGAAGGCAACTGGAAATTTTCTTTTGAAAATGATTCACTCGAGCAAACGGGTAATTACACAAAAGGAAAACCGAATGGTCCGTGGAAATGGTATTACCCGACCGGACAGATCCGTCGCGAAGAAATTTATGCGAACGGAAAAGAAGCCGGATACATGACAGAATACAGCGACACCGGCAGTGTGATGGCCGAAGGAAATTATGTTGACGGCAAACAAGACGGAGCTTGGAAATATCGGATCGGAGAATACATCGCCGAAGGAAAATTTGTGGATGGAAAAGAAGATGGTCCGTGGAAGCAACTGTATGACAATGGAAAAATTGCTTTTGAAGGCGAATACCTCGAAGGACAGGAAACGGGTATGCATAAATATTACTATGCGAATGGAAAAATAAGTGAAGAAAGAAATTACCGGCTCGGCTCTCCCGACGGCATCTGGAAAAAGTATGATGAAAACGGTGAAGTAATTATCGAATCAGTTTACAAAGATGGAGTTGAAGTGAAAATCAACGGAGAGCCCGTTCCGGAAGGGAATCAGAAGACATCGAATTAAAATTTTTTATTACTTCGCAGACTTTTTATTTCAAACAGCGATTTAAAAGTAATTGACTCCGTAGCTCAGTTGGTAGAGCAGCTGACTCTTAATCATCGGGTCGAGAGTTCGAATCTCTCCGGGGTCACACGTTAATAATGCAAGCCACTGTAAATAGTACTTTACAGTGGTTTCGTTTTTTTAGAGAACGCCTACACAAAATTGGTTGTTAAAATAAAAAGGAGTAGCTTTCGGTTACTAATTTGGCATCGTATGAAATGGCTACCATGTTTTCTTTTGAGCTTTTGTTGTTTCTATTCATTTGCCCAGCCGGCAATTCAATGGCAGAAATCATTTGGAGGAAGTGGCCATGAGGTAGCATATTCAATCCAACAAACACCCGATAGTGGTTATGTTGTCGCCGGATGGTCAATCTCAAATGACGGAGACGTAACGGGGAATCATGGTGATTATGATTACTGGATTGTAAAATTAAATGGAAACGGAATGATATCGTGGGAGAAAAGTTTTGGTGGATCGGGCATCGATCATGCCTTTGCAATTCAACGAACAAATAACAATGGATATATTGTAGCGGGGTCATCTAATTCTAATGATAGTGAAGTAAGTGGGAATCATGGTAGCTATGACTCGTGGATAGTGAAACTGGACAGTACGGGAGTTATTCAATGGCAGAAATCATTGGGAGGAACTGGTAATGAGGTTGCATGGTCGATACAACAGACCACAGACAGTGGTTATATTGTAGCTGGGGGCTCTAATTCAAATGACGGTGACATTACAGCGAATCATGGAGGATACGATTACTGGATTGTTAGACTTGACAGTATGGGAACAGTCCAATGGCAGAAATCATTGGGAGGCTCCGCAGATGATATAGCATATTCAATCCAACAAACGAATGACGGGGGTTATATTGTTGCGGGAGAGTCTTATTCAAATGATGGTGATGTTACCGGTAATCATGGTGTAATTGATTACTGGATAGTAAAACTAAACAGTATGGGAGGAATACAATGGCAGAAATGTTTGGGGGGGACGTCAGCCGATTTTGCATACTCAATCCAACAAACAAGCGATAGTGGTTATATCATTGCCGGGGACTCTTTTTCAAATGATAGTGATGTAACAGCAAATCATGGTGGCCATGATTACTGGATTGTGAAACTGAACAACATAGGGGTTATCCAATGGCAGAAGTGTTTAGGAGGAACCGGATATTATGATGCGGCATTCTCAATCCAACAAACAACAGATGGGGGGAGTGTTGTTGCCGGCTATTCTAACTCGGTAGATGGTGATGTAACCGGAAATCACGGCGGAAATTCTGATTATTGGATAGTGAAACAGGACAGCACAGGGGCTGTTCAATGGCAAAAGTGTTTGGGGGGGACTAGTCAAGATAACGCTTATTCGATACGCGAAACAATCGATGGCGGTTACATTGTTGCAGGGGGCTCTTCATCAAATAATGGCGATATAACAGCGGGGCGCGGCGGTTTTGATTATTGGATAGTGAAACTTAGCCCGGTTGTTTTAGGCGCGACAGAAATCAACACTTCGCTTTCAAATCCTCAAATCTTCCCCAACCCCATTTCAAATTTAACCACCATTTCATTTTCTCTTTTACAATCTGAAAAGATATCGGTGAACATTTATGACATTACAGGAAGATTAATAAAGAATCTCATTATTGGAAATTTAAACCCGGGGGAGCATCAACTCAAATGGAATGTTGCTGATGAAAATAAAATTGATGATGGTGTTTATTTATTGAACATCACAGGCGAAAGTTTTTCGCAGTCTTGTAAGTTGGTTGTTGTTAAGCAATAATTTCTATACCCCAGAACAATTATTTAAAATTCTCAATGTTCTGAAAAATTATTTTCTGATCGCCTTCGTCGCTGATAACGAGATAGGTTTCCAAAACAGTTACACGATCACAGACTACTTTGTATTTTAATTCAAGCTGGTTGATGCCCTTGTTGGCATCGTGTTTTTCTGCGGAAGAAATTAATTCAAACGATTTCATCGCGCCCATCGTGTCTTTTAACTTCTTAAATTTTTCTGTCTTCTGATCAAGTGGCTCGCTTTCGTTGAACGACGATGTGTAATATTTATCAAGTGAAGAGTAGTTTTCGGTCTTCAGATCGTTGAGTAAATTTTCAACCATTGCTTTTGCTTTCGGTTGATCAATCTTGCCCACACCGCAGGAAGAGAGAAGCACGAGAAGAATGAATAAGGATGAGATTGTTTTCATGGTTGGTTGTGGTTAGACTAATTTTCTTTTCTCGCAAAGGCGCAAGGGGCGCTAAGAAAAAATAAGAGAGTCGTTTATTTTTTTCTTCTCTTCTTTTCTCCGTAAAATTGTGGGCTTTTTCGTGCCGGGCCTCGTTGTTTCACGTTTTTATTTCCGCCGCCGCTTCTTGTATCTCGTTTTTTGTCGCTAACCATCCTGCTGCCATCGCCGTTTACAATACGGAAGTCAATTTGTTTTCTCACGAGATCTGTGCGCACAATTTGAATCTTCACATTATCGCCAAGTTGGTATTTTCGTTTCGTGCGGCTTCCGGTTATGCAGTAGTTTGTTTCGTCAAATTCATAAAAGTCATCCTCAATATCACGCAGACGAATCATACCCTCACATTTGTTCTCAATAATCTCAACATAAATTCCCCACTCGGTTACGCCACTGATGATGCCGTCAAATATTTCCCCGAGTTTGTCTTGTAAAAATTCCACCTGTTTGTATTTGATGGATGCACGCTCCGCTTCCGATGCGCGTATTTCCATTTGTGTGCTGTGCTTGCATTGTTTCTCCAGCAATTCAGCGTCAACACCCGCGCCGCCATTTTGGTAATGTTCAAGCAAACGATGAACAAGCACATCGGGATATCGTCTGATGGGCGATGTGAAGTGCGTATAATAATCGAATGCCAATCCGTAGTGGCCGATATTTTCTGTGGTGTACAACGCTTTGCTCATCGTACGAATGGCAAGTTGTTCGAGAACATTTTGTTCTTTCTTTCCGCGCAGACTTTTCATTAAATCGTTGAGTGAGTGCGCAACCTCTTTGTCGTTGTCTGTCTTCAATTGATAACCCCACTTGCCAGCGAACTTCGCGAAGTTCAGCAACCGGTCGCTTACCGGCCCATCGTGAATACGATAAACGAACGGCCGTTTTTCTATCGTCACAACCTCGGCTTGCGCTTTTGTCTTGATTCTTACATCTTGATTCTTGACTCTCGACTTCTTCCCGATCAACTCCGCCACCGACCGATTCGCAAGCAGCATGAACTCTTCAATAAGTTTGTTCGAGTCTTTATTTTCTTTCAGGAAAACACCGAGTGGTTTTCCTTTTTCGTCAAGTTTAAACTTTACTTCTAACTTTTCAAAAGCGATCGCGCCCTTTTTGAAACGTTCGGCGCGAAGTTTTTTCGCGAGATCATTCAGCGTCAAAATTTCTTCGACCAATTCTCCTTTGCCGGTTTCGATTACCGCCTGCGCATCTTCATACGCAAAACGTTTATCAGAATGAATAACGGTTTTACCAATCCACTGATTGAGCACCTGAGCCCCTTCATTCATTTCGAAGATGGCGGAGAAACACAATTTGTCTTCATTCGGTCGAAGCGAACAAACGCCATTCGATAATTTTTCCGGAAGCATGGGAATCACCCTGTCCACAAGATACACTGACGTACCCCTGTCGTATGCTTCCTTATCTAATTGCGAAGACGGCCTTACATAATGTGAAACGTCCGCGATGTGAACACCAATTTCCCAATTGCCGTTTTGCAATTTCTGTATTGAAAGCGCGTCATCAAAATCTTTTGCGTCCGCGGGATCGATCGTGAACGTGGTGATGTTCCGAATGTCTTTTCGTTTTTTTATTTCAGCCGCATCGGGTTCAAGCGGAATTTGTTCCGCCTCCAATTCCACATGTTTCGGGAACTCAAGCGGGAAACCGAATTCCGAAAGAATGGAATTCATCTCTACATCGTTGTCGCCCGGCCAACCGAGCAGTCGCGTAATCTTACCGATCGGATTTTTTGTTCCTTTCGGCCAGTCAGAAATTTCTGCGATTACCTTTTGTCCATGTTGCGCTTCGCCGATCAGGTGTTGAGGAATAAAAATATCAACCAACATCTTGTTGCTGTCGGGCACCACAAAAGCATATTTACCAGAAAGCTGAACGGTGCCTGCGAACTCTGTCTTGGCACGCTCAAGCACATCCACAACTTCGCCTTCGAGTCGCTGGTTTTTATGACGCGCATAGAGATAAATTTTTACACGGTCTCCATTCAGCGCATTCTTCACATTGCTTGGAGCGATGAAAATATCATCTTCGTCATTCTCACTTAACAGGTAAGCGGCGCCACCGGAAGTAATGTCGATGATGCCTTCCATGTAAGCATGCTTGGGCTTCAGTTTGTAACTGCCGCGATCGGCTTCTATCAAGTCTCCTTTATCAACAAGCTGGTTGAGGAGAAATTCAATTTCCTTTTTCAATTCACCGCTGATTCCATCCGATGTTACGTCGGGATTGACGAACTCTCGTATGTAAGAAATATAATTTTGCTTGAGTTGTTTTGCAAGCTGCTTGTGATTGAAGGTCTTGTTGGGATGACGGCTGAAGACCTTGAGCACCTCGTCCAGCACGAATTGCTGCGTCGGTTGCGCGGTTGATTTTGATTTTTTACCCATCAGGGATTAATAATTTTTAGAAAGATAAAAATAGAATCTGAATTGCAATATAAAACAGGCTACTCTGAAATGTTATGAGTAGGGTACTGAAGAAATACGGGGTGAAAATTGTGAAAAAAACGTTTCAAAACTTTTAAGATAACGGGAATCGAGGGGGGTTCATTTTAGTTACTTTAGCGCAAACTAATATTCACTTTTACCAAACAAAAAAATCATGGAAACACAGAATCCAAATCAAAAAAAGGGTGGAGGGACCCTTTGGATCATTTTACTTTTATTGTCGGTGATACTCAACATTTACCAATGGAGAAACCACTCAACCGAGATTACGGCTTTTGAGCAGAAGGTTGACACGCTCTACATCGAACGCACCAACTTTGAAAAGGAACTGGTGGAAACACGTGCCGAGCTCAATAAATACCAGGGCATTTCTTCAAACCTCGATAGCTTGCTGAAAGAAGCCAATGGAAAAATTGACGAGGAGGAAAAAAAGCTTCGCAGTCTTACGCGTAAGGAGAGAAACGATGTTGAACTCAATAAGAAGCTTAAGGAACAACTGGCAGATCTGCAAACATTGCGCGATGACTACCTTGGAAGAATTGATTCGTTGCTGATGGTGACAAAACAATTGCAGACAGACAAGGAACAATTGACAGGAACGGTTGAACATCTTTCCAAGAACTTGGAAACAACGGTGGCCACAGCATCCATGTTGAAAACAGAATACATTAAGACCAAATCATACAAGCGTAAAAACAGCGGCAAGTTCGTTGAAACCGCAATGGCAAAACGAACACATAAACTCGAAGTGTGTTTTGATGTGTTGGATAACAAGATCGCGAAAGCGGGTGATAAAAATGTTTACCTGAAAATTACAGAACCGGGCGGTAAGCCAATCGGAAATAAGGGATCGGGCTCATCATCGTTCAAAACCGCTGGCGGTGAAGAGGTGATGTATGCTTCAACCACAACCATTAATTACACGGGAGCCAAGCAGAACGTATGTCTTAACTATGAAGAGAAGGAAGACAAGATGTTTCCTCCGGGAACATACCTGCTCGAAGTGTATGTTGATGGTAACCTGAGCGGAGCAAGCTCTTATGTGCTGAAGTAAAAATAAAATTTTATGAAGAAACCCTTCTTGTCAATTTGCAGGAGGGGTTTCTTTTTTAAATGAGATTATCGAAGATTCTGATCAAAGAAGGCGCGGTATCAAAACCACGCATGCGCCAGATTTCTTTTCCGTTTTTTAAAAGCATGAGCGTGGGAACGCTCATCACATGCTGTTCCCGCGCAACATCGGGCATTTCGTCAATATCAACTTTCTGAAGAATAATTTTCCCCGAATAATTTTTGATGACGTCATCGAGAATCGGCTCCACCCACTTACAGGGTTCGCACCAGGTTGCGTAAAAGTCAACCAATACGAATTGTCCGGACGAATCGGTTTCTGAAAAATTCATTTGCGAAAGAAAAAATTTTATACAGTGAAAACGAAAAAACTAATCCGTAATTAAATTAGCGGGAACCCCCGTTTCAACGGGAACATTTGTCTGCTTAATTTTTCCCCAACCACCGGATACATTTATAATGTTGTTGAACCCGTTTGCCTTGAGAATGCTTGCCGCAATCACGGAACGATAGCCGCCTGCGCAATGAACATACAACGTCTCGTCTTTATCAAGGGAATTCAGACTGACCGGAAGCGCAGCAAGAGGAATAACCGTTGCGTTTTTAATATGCCCGCTTTCCGCTTCCGAAATTTTCCGAACATCTAAAACAGAAACGCCATCAGCAACAGATTGTGCAAAAGAGAAGGCATCAACAGAAGCGATAGTGTCTATCGGTTTGCCCGCGTTTTTCCAGGCATCAAAACCACCGGCAAGAAATCCCTTTATATTTTCGTAACCGACACGGGCAAGACGGAGAATGGATTCTTCTTCTGTGCCGTTATCGCAAACAACAATCAATGATTTATTAATGTCAATCAATGTCCCAACCCAAATCGCAAACATGCCATCAAGGCCAATGTGTAACGAACCCTTCACAAACCCTTTTTCAAAAACATGGTTGACGCGTGTGTCAAGAACCAGCGCACCGTTTTTAATTTCGCGTTCGAAAGCATCAACAGGTATCGACACCACATTTTTTTTCATAACATCATCAATCGCATCATAGCCCTGTTTATTAATTCTTGCATCGCTAAAAAAATATGCAGGCGGAGGAAGCAAACCTTCCGTCAGTTCTTTCACCAACGCATCTTTGCTGGTTGCAAGCAAGGCATAGTTGGTTTTCTTCTGGTGTCCGATGGTGCTCCACGTTTCTTTTCCCATACTTTTTCCGCAGGCCGATCCGGGACCGTGCGCAGGATACACCAGCACCTCATCAGGAAGAATTTTTATTTTGTTGTTTAATGAATCATACATCATTCCAGCCAATTCTTCTTTAGTTATTTTTCCATCCAACAAATCGGGACGGCCTACATCACCCACAAATAAAGTGTCGCCGGTGAATATGCAGTATTCCTGGTAGCTTTCATCAAGCAATAAATAACAGGTTGATTCGGGAGTGTGACCGGGTGTATGGATGGCGCGAAGAGTGGTGTCACCGATTTTAAACTCTTCACCGTCTTTTGCATTGTACGATTTGTAATTTGTTTCTGCGAGAGGGCCGAAAACAATTTGTGCTCCGGTTTTTTTTGCAAGATCAATATGACCGGAAATAAAGTCAGCGTGAAAATGCGTTTCGAAAACATATTTGATTTTTGTTCCGCGCTGTTTCGCTAATTCAAGATAGGGCTCTGACTCACGAATCGGATCAATGATTGCGGCTTCACCGTTCGATTCGATGTAATAAGCCGCCTCTGCGAGACAATTGGTGTAAAGTTGTTGAACGTACATGTTTTTAGTTGTTGGTAATTTAGTTCAGGATTCGGAAATTTTGTCTACCAGCGTTTTCTCTCTCCGAACGAATTACTTCCCGCTTTATAATTTATAGGGCAAAGGTAGGGCTTTTGCCCGAAGGATTATTGAAAAAACAGTTCACGGATTACAATGTAGCAGCCCATTGCGAGTACAAACCACCCGAACAGCGGCTTTAGACGAGGTGCGGGAATGAAACGGGCGATGTTGCTTCCGAGGATAATTCCGGCAATCGAAAATGCGCAGAACTTGAACAGGAACACCCAGTCAATCACGTTTTGATTGTGCAAATCTCCAATGAAACCAACAAATGCATTGGTGGCAATGATAACAAGGGATGTTCCAACCGCCATCCTAATCGGCACGCGGGCAAATAGAACAAGCGAAGGAATGATAAGAAACCCTCCGCCAACACTTACCAATCCTGTAATGGCGCCAACAAGAAATCCCTGGAACAGAATCATCGAATAATTGAATTCCCCGTTTGTCGCTTTATCCGCATCCTCATATTTTTTATTTCGGATCATGGAGTATGCGGCAGATATCATAAGCACGGCAAACACCAGCATAATAAAAACCTCTTTGCTCATGACGAAGCTACCTGATCGAAAAATAACGGCAGGAATTAACGGCAACAGAAATCGTCGCACAATGTATACCGAGAGAAAGGATGGCAATGCAAATGCGATAGCTGTTTTGTAATCCACCAGTCCTTTTCTCATGTAGCTGAATGAGCCGGTCAAACTCGTTAACCCAACAATGAAAAGCGAATATCCCGTTGCGACAATCGGATTGAGGTGCACGAGATATACAAGAACGGGAACGGTAAGAATGGACCCACCGCTGCCAAAGACGCCAAGCGTTAAACCAATGATGACAGCACACACATATCCAAAAAATTCCATTCGTGTTTTTAAAAGTGGTGAGAAAGACGAATTTGTTTAGGGGTGACAAATATAGGTTCTTGCCGATGATGTAGAAACAAAATCTCCTGGGTGTTTATTTCCCGAAAATTACTTCAGCTCGTCCAATGTTTTTTGCGCATTCGGTTTGTATTCGCTGTTGCCGTGCGATAAATCCTCCAACAGTTTTTTTGCCTTTGAAGTTTTATTTTTTTTAAGATAAGCCAGAGATAAATACCATTTGGCGGCATCCAAAAATTTGTTGGGAGAATTTTTAACAACTGATTCAAGCAGGTTGATCGCAACCGCGTCTTGGTTCCGGCTTAATTGTGAAACACCACAATAGAAAAGGGCTTCGGTATTACCGGGTTCTTTCTTTAGTACTTGTTGAAGAACTGTAACGGCAGCCGAGTAATTTTTTTCTTCGTATTGTTTGATGCCGGCTTTAATCAACACAATTTGTCCGGAACGTAAGCTGTCGACCACAACCGCCGATTCAAAAGTAGCAGAAGCGGGCATCTGCGCTTCCGACTTTTTCTCTTTCGCCGCTGCGGATTGAGCCAAGGCATACTGTTCCTCCCGCAATTGTTTTGTATCGTCGGCGTTTTTTGAAAGCACCTCGACGTCTTTTGATTCATCGGACACGGTTTTTTTTGTTGCTTTTATTTCATTGATAGCAACCGATTTGTCGTAACCGGCCGCAGGCGCGGTGGTTGAAACATCTTTTCTTTTCGTTTCATCTGCGGTCGACGGTTGCGAACTAACAGCACCCTGTCCTGTTTTAGAAGTTGTAATGGTTTGAACAGTTGAATCATCAAATGGTGTTTTCTCAGCATTTCCTTTCTTGGAAAATTTTTTCTCATTCTTAAAACTGCCGGTTGATATTTTTTCATGGTTATTCATGATCTTCTGTTCTTCTTGGGGGACAGTCGCGCCAGGAGAAACGAAATGAGAAGTGTCTCGGTAAGGTTCAAAATTTTCCGTAAAAACTTTTTCTGATTTTTTCATGGATTGCAGATAATAAAACCCGCCTCCAAACAGCGCAACGAGAGCGATAACAGCAGCGATCCGGTACACTCGTTTAAGCTGAATTATTTTTCCTCCTGAACGGTTAACACGGTAATTAATTCTTTGATCCAGTTTATTCAAATCTGTCCGAACGTTTGGAAAGCCCATAGCCGAAAGCCCTTCAAGAGCCTCGCTGCAGAATTCACAATCGAGCAAATGCTTTTCAACATGATGTTGATCCGAAGGAATTAATGTACCTTCGAGATAGTTCAGTAACATTTCTTCTGAAATGCATTCGCTGTTGTTCAATATGTTGTCGAGTTTATCCCGCATGTTTTTTCTCCATCATGATTTTGAGGTTTCTCTTTCCGTTCTGGATAAAACTTTTCACCTGTAACATGGAATACCCGGTGAGTTCCGAAACCTGCTGATATGATTTTTCCTCAAGGTAAAATAATTCAATACACCTTTTCTGAACGTTGTTTAAATGTTGGATGGCTTCTTCAAGTCGTTGAAGTGTGTTCTCTTTTTCAACGTTGTGATCCGGATGCCAGAGCGCATTCATTTCCACAACATCCATGGATTCATCAACAGGAGCAGCGGACTGATAGCCCCGCGATTTATTTTTCCGGATGATCATCAGGCAATGGTTTTTAGAAACCGTATGCAGCCATGCTTTGAAGTTATCGATGTTATGTTTCTTCAGATCAACAATTAACTTTTCAAAGATCTGCATGACGGCATCTTTGCTTTCGTCCGGATCCCGCAAGTATTTCAGACACACGCCATAAACGAGATGTTTGTATCGCCTGAACAAAATACCGACTACGGAAGTTTCATGTTGCGCTTTATAAAGCGCAAGGAGATCAAGGTCGCTGAGTTGGTTATCGTCGGGATGAATAGTCAAGGCAAAAATGTAATCCACAAGATTGCGAAATATTTTTGAAAAAACGATCATTCTAAAACATTGCAAATTTTTTTCCATATTTACCGTCGAACCAAACTCCGATCCAATGACTTACTCGACCAGAATAATCCTTTGCAGTTTTTTCCTGCTGCAATCCGTCTGTAGCCTTTTCGCACAAGAACCAAAAGTAAAATGGGGCGCGACGATTTCCGATGAGAAACAAACGAAATTTAATATCATCGGTGCAGATAAAAATGCCGTATACGTTTTGAGATTTCAGCACGATCGCCACAATATGTCGGTTCCGTTTTTTGTGTCACTCGACAGGAACACGCTACAGGTTATCAAATCCGTGGAAATGCAAATCCCGATTCCTGACGATGGCAATGCGAGCATGCGCGAGGTGTATTTCCTGAAGGACAAATTTGTGCTGATGATCATCCTGACGAACAGGAAAAGTAAACAGGACGCCGCATTGGCTTACGTGATGGACAAGAACGGTGCAATCAGTTCAAATTATAAAATGATCCTCGAGGTGCCGGAAGCCCGATCTGGCAACTCTCTTGATTACAGATTTTTGATTTCACCGGATTCGACTCGGTTTATGGCCGCTATCTATGATAACTCGAAGGGCCATAATTATAAAGCCGCAGCTTTCGATTCAGATCTCAATGGAATATGGGCTGCCGACATTTCTTTGGATCCAGAAATCCAGAAACGCTCCATTGCACCAATGGCGTATGCCATGGACATAAATAACAATTTCTTTATTATGGTGAAGGCATCGTCAAAAGCAATCTACTCGAATGAGCTTGGCAACATACTTTGCGTTTACAAAAGCAAGGAGAAGCTGATGAAAACGTATGACATCCTTCCACCGGATAAACTTCAGGCTTATGAGACCGGGCGGTTCCTCAGCGATGTTGATGGTCGCACCTGGTTTACGGGCATGTATGGAGAAAAAGACACGGACGCCAAAGGTGTTGCCATCGCCTCTTTTAAAGATGGAAAATTTGAAACAGCATTTAAACCCTTTTCAGACCGGTTCAGAAGCGCTTTCATGGGCGATTCAAAAGCAGCGAAAGGCGGAACGGTAGATTTTCTCGTCATCGACGAGGTAATACCGAACAAAGACCAATCATTCGAAGTTGTTTTGCACAAATATGCTCCGAGGGTTTGTGTTGCGGCGGCAGCGATCAAGTTTGATAAGAATCTGAATGAAGCATGGAGCGCCCCTCTTCCGTTTTACTATTGGCAAGGAGGTGAATATTATACATGGGCAAGCATGGTCACCGATAAAGAACTTTGTTTCTTCCACAATGATCACAAGAAAAACATCGATATCATTGACCCGCGGAAAGCATCGGGATTAAACGGTCTCGGAGATGCTGTAGGTGTTATTACACGAGTTAACTTAAATGACGGAAGTGTAAAAAAGCAATTGCTTTTCAACAAAGAAAATATTGAAACCTACCTGATACCGGGAAAGTGCTATCAATCCGGAGAAAAAGAAATGTTGCTATTCGCGAAAAGAAAAGCGGATGTAAATTTCGGGAAGGTTACCCTTGATTAAACTAAAAAGGGTCCCGCAATTTTGCGGAACCCTTTGCTCCCCCTCCTGGACTCGAACCAGGGACCCTCTGATTAACAGTCAGATGCTCTAACCAGCTGAGCTAAGGAGGAATGTTCCTTCTCATTGAATAAATCAGTGAGGAGATCCACCCTACCCGCTTCAGCCATCCCGCAATTTTGCGGAACTAAAGCATACATGCAGAGTATTCTTGGGGGCGACAAAAGTAATGATAGTTCGGAAAGTTGCAATATATTCGTGCAAAAATTTAAAACATACGATCATGAGCTTAGTAGTAGTCGGAACAGTCGCATTTGATGCCATCGAAACCCCTTTCGGAAAAACCGATAAGATCATTGGCGGTGCAGCAACTTATTCGGGGACAGCAGCATCTTATTTTACAAAAGACATCAAATTAGTTTCTGTTGTCGGCGATGACTTCCCACAGGCGACGATCGAACAATTTCACAAGCATGGGATTAACACCGATGGCCTGCAAGTTAAAAAAGGACAAAAAACTTTTTTCTGGTCGGGGAAATACCACACCGACATGAATACCCGCGATACATTGGATACGCAGCTAAATGTTTTGCTTGATTTTGATCCCGTTATCCCTGATTCCTACCAGGATTGCGAGTTCCTGATGCTGAGTAACCTGATGCCGCAGCTTCAAAAAAAAGTGTTGGAACGAATCGGAATACGCCCGAAACTTGTTGTGATGGACACTATGAATTTCTGGATGGAAACACAATGGGATGCGTTGATAGAAATGATTTCGCTTGTGGATGTATTAACGGTGAACGATGCCGAAGCCCGTCAGCTTACCAATGAGTTTTCGTTAGTGAAGGCGGCGCAGAAAATTCTGAATATGGGACCGAAATACCTCATCATTAAAAAAGGAGAGCACGGCGCTTTGTTGTTTAACAAAGAGCAGGTGTTTTTTGCTCCGGCATTGCCGCTTGAAGATGTGTTTGATCCGACCGGAGCGGGTGATACGTTTGCGGGCGGGTTCATCGGACACATCGCACAAACTCGCGATATCTCATTTGAAAATATGAAACGCGGAATTATTTATGGATCGGCAATGGCTTCTTTTTGTGTTGAAAAATTTGGCCTTGAAAGATTGATCGGTTTAACGCAGGAAGAAATAGAAGAACGCGTTCAGCAGTTTATCGATCTCGTTCAATTCGACATCGCTCTTGTTTAACCGGCGAAACCCGTTTCTATTTTGTCAACTTTAATCTTTGTTTACTATCCATTCATTTACAGTTGACGTGCTACTTCGTCCCAATTCACCAGGTTCCACCACGCCGTGACGTAATCCGCGCGTTTGTTCTGATATCTCAGGTAGTAAGCGTGTTCCCAAACATCAATACCAAGAATAGGCTTGCCTTTAAATTCCGAAACATCCATTAGTGGGTTGTCTTGGTTGGGCGTAGAACCGATTTCTAATTTTCCTTTGTTTGCAACCACCCATGCCCATCCGCTGCCAAAGCGGTTTTTAGCGCCATCGTTGAATTTATTTTTCATCTCATCAAAACTTCCGAACGAACCTTTGATGGCTTCTGCTACTTTTCCTGTTGGCTCACCTCCACCATTTGCTTTCATTAGTTTCCAAAAGAAAGAATGATTCCAGTGCCCGCCACCATTGTTTCGAATAGCGGCCGGATATTTCGAAATATTTTTAATAATGCTTTCAAGTGAATCAGTAATTTTTCCGTCTTCGCATGCTTTGTTCAGCTTGTCAACATAGGCCTGATGATGTTTGGTGTGATGAATCTCCATCGTCATTTTATCAATGTGCGGCTCAAGTGCATCGTAACCGTAAGGAAGTGGAGGAAGCGTAAACGTTCCATTAGTATTAGTGGCACGTGGTTCAATGATCGGATTCCCGGTACCCGAAACGTTGGATAAAAAAGTACTTGCTGCAAATCCTGCGACAGTAAGCAGCGCGCCTTTTTTCAAAAAGTCGCGTCGGCCGTTTTGTTGATTCTCGTTTTCCATGATTACTGAAATTTAGAATAAAGAACAAAGTTATACAATCATAACATGATTAGTTCAATTGTTCGTAAACGTCTTTTCGAACCAGCGTATAATTACAAAATTTGCTTGCATCGGCAATAACGTAGCCCAAAGCCATCAACGACTTCAGCGACCCTACGATTCTGGACAGGGTATTGTGTCCCGGTGAAAAGTGGGGCTCATCATACTCAACGCAAATAACTTTAACATCCAGACGGTCTTCGATAATTGATCGAAGCACATCATATTCAGCGCCATCTATATCCAGCTTAAGCAGGTCAATGGAAGAGTGCCGGAGTTTTTTCATGATAGAGGAAAGACGATCAACACGGGCTTCAATGTAATTTTCGGTCTTCTGAATATTCGATATGGAATAAGACGCATGTTCTGGATTTTTTGGAGAATAAAATTTCATAACAGTCTCCTCTTTCCATAGTCCAAGCTCATAAAAATGCAACAATGCCAGTGTTTCTTTATTGAGGTTATAGAATTCAGAAGAGCTGTTATTAATCGACATTTTTTCATTCTTAAGAATACATTTTTCAAACTCTTTAAAATGCTGAATGGCCTTAGGTGTCGGATCAAAAACAAAGACTTTGCTGCCGTATTTTTCAGCGACCCCAACATCGAAAGAAATATCCTCCCCTGCACCAACCAGGTAGCAGATTGAATTTTTATTCAAAAAGTTTTTGGGAATTACCCAACTGCCATATTCGGTTCCGATGGTTTCCGGGTTTTTCAGGTGCCGTAACTTTAATTTGGTGTTGGGATCATAATTGAAAAGAGAATATAAAAAAGAAATAATTTTCCATCGGAGTCCGCCCATTTTCTGGTTGTGTTAAAGAAGCGAAAATAGAAAAATATTTTCTCACCCGCTTATGGAATCGCACTTGTGATTTAATCGCAAATAAAAATAAAAATCATTTTTTTAAATACAATCTACGGTTAACTTTATAGCCGATAATATTCTTGTTATGAAAACACGCTCGATTCAGTTCGCATCCTTACTTCTTCTTGTTATTTCAATGGCATTTGTTTCTTTCCAGCAGCAGAAAAAGAAAAAACAAAATGCACCGGTTAAGAATTCTTCTGCTGTTACTTTCAGCTACGAACAGCAATGGGCGCGCATTGACTCTCTCACCAAAAAGGGCCTTAACAAGTCGGCGCTTGAGGTGGTGATGAGCATTTATAAAAAAGCAAAAGCCGAAAACAACCCACCGCAATTAGTGAAAGCGGTTATCCATCGGATGAAATTTCAGAATTACACCGAAGAAGATGTCGTAAAGAAAATAATCGCCGATCTGAAAAAAGAAGCTGCGGAGGCGCACTTCCCCGCTCGACCTCTTCTCCACAGTTTATTAGCGGAAACGTATTGGCGGTTTTATGAACAGAACCGGTATCTTTTTCTTGACCGTACGGAGACAGTGGAATATAAAAACGATGACATCAACACCTGGGATCTGAAAAAAATCCTGAAAGAAACAATCCAGGAGTACGACCTTTCCCTTGTTGACGAAGACAGTTCAAAACGTGCGCAGGTTAATATATACGATGACATAATTGAAAAAGGAAGTCCTGAAGAAACCAGAAAACTCCGTCCGTCGTTGTTTGATTTCCTCGCCCATCGGGCACTTGATTTTTATAAGAACGATGAAACGGGCCTCACCGATCCGGCGAATAAATTTGAAATCAACAGCGCGCTTTACATGAACGGCCCTGAAAAATTTTTGAATTTTGTTCTGATGTCAGACGACTCGCTCTCCCTGAAATTCCATGCTCTCCGGCTGTTACAAAAACTCCTCGCCATTCACAAAGAAGACGTTCATCCTGCGGCATTAATCGATGTCGATCTTGAACGGTTGAAGTTTGTTTACAACCACCTCACCCTTTCGAACAAAGACAGCTTATATGTAAAGGCTCTTGGAGAAATTGAAAACCACTACAGAGAATTCCCGGGATGCACAGATGCATTGTATGAACTGGCATTGTTAAATAAAGAGTGGGGTAACCGCTATTCGTTCGGAGAAAAACCGGAAGCCAAATTCCTGATCAGAAAAGCAAAGGAGATTTGTAATGATGCCATTGCAAGATTTCCGTATTCACACGGAGGGGTGAATTGCAAATCTTTGAAGAGCACAATTGAAGCAAAGTCAATGGCGTTCACGGTTGAGCAGGTAAACATTCCGGATCAGCCATTCCGTGCAAAACTGGATTATACAAACCTGAGAAAAATTTATTTCCGTATTGCGAAGAATGATGCCGATGAGTTGTCAGAGAACAACGCCTTGTATGGAGAGAAGCTCATTAAACATTATTTGAAACTCATACCGATCAAAGAATGGAGCATAGATGCAGAGGACGACGGCGACTACCAGGCACATTCAACAGAAATAAAATTACCGGAATTACCGATCGGGAATTATGTTTTGCTTTCCGCGTCCGATCCTGATTTCACGTATGACAAAAACGCCGTGGCGTATGCAACATGTTGGGTTTCTAATATCAGCTATGTAAGCAGGGCAAATGGAAATGGCGGATATGATTTTTATTTATTCAACCGTGAAACAGGAGAGTCGCTTACCGACGTAACGGCAACGGTTTACGTTCAGCAATACAATGCTGTTTTGAGAAAATACGAATACGCGAAAACCAATTCACCCAACACAGATGTTGATGGATATTTTTTCGTAGAGTCGGTGAATGATTACAGGAGCTTTAACATTGAATTTACAAGAGGAAGTGATCGTCTGTTTCTGAGAGATAATTTTTACCAGTACCGCAGCAATGGTGATAATGAAAAAATCAGCCAGCAAACTTTTTTCTTTACAGACAGATCCATTTATCGACCCGGACAAACGGTTTACTACAAAGGAATCATCATTGAAAAAAACGGAGATAAAAATACGATCAGGACAAAACAATCTACCACCGTTTCTTTTTATGATGTGAACGGGCAGAAAGTCGCGGATCAAAATCTTATGACGAATGAATACGGAACATTCAACGGAAGTTTTACCGCGCCAATTGGTTTGCTGAATGGAATGATGAGAATCGCGAATGAAACCGGATCCCTTTATTTCTCAGTTGAAGAATACAAGCGTCCGAAGTTTGAAGTGAAATACGAACCGGTTATGGGTTCTTACAGATTGAATGATAAAATTGTAGTGAAGGGAAATGCCGTTTCGTATGCGGGCGCATCCATTGATAATGCGAAGGTTCAGTATCGTGTTGTTCGAACTGCGATGTTTCCATATTGGAATTATTACTGGCGCGGGTACCCGTCATCTCCGTCAATGGAAATAACTCACGGCGCAACCACCACCAACAAGAAAGGAGAATTTTTTGTCACGTTCGATGCCATCCCTGATCCGGGTCTTAGCGAAGAGAGTAAACCGGTTTTCAATTATATGATCACGGCCGATGTAACTGACATCAATGGTGAAACTCAAAGTGAATCACAATCAGTGAGTGTAGGTTACCAGTCGTTGCTGCTTGCCATTGATGTTTCGCAGGATTTAAATCGTGAGGCAGTAAAAGACTTTATCATCGGAACACACAATTTGTCAGGAAGTTTTGTCGCAGCATCCGGTAACATCTCGATTGCAAAGCTGAAAGAACCATCGCGGTTGTTGAGAAAAAGGAAATGGGCTAAACCAGAGAAGCAACACATGAGCAGGGAAGACTATGAAAAAAACTTTCCGTATGATGCGTATGCCGACGAGGACAATCCTGAAAAACGGGAAAGCGAGACCCGTGTTTACGATGCACCATTTGATACGGGAAAAGATACGCTCCTTCGTCTTCTAAGAATAAAAGAATGGAAGCAGGGAACATACAAACTGGAGGCAACATCAAAGGATAAATTTAACCAGGAAGTAAAAGTTGTTAAATATTTCACCTTATTTTCTGCGAAGGAAAAACAACCGGCAACCAATGCCATTGACAGGTTTTCTGTTTTGAAAGACAATGCAGAACCGGGGGGAACGGATCAATTCCTGATCGGCACACACGATAAGAATGTAAAAGTTCTTTATGAGATAGAGCAAAAGAATAAAATTATCAGCAAGCAATGGCTTACATTAAATGATGAACAACGGCTGATTGAAATTCCAATCCTTGAATCACACCGCGGCAACATCGCCGTTCATTTTACATTTGTGAAACACAACCGAGATTATCATTTCAATCATGTGCTTTCTGTTCCTTATACAAACAAGGAACTGGATATTTCTTTTGAAACTTTTCGCAGTAAATTGTATCCCGGACAAAAAGAAGAATGGAAGGTAAAGATCAAAGGAAAAAATGGCGAGAAGGTGGCAGCCGAAATGTTAGCATCGATGTACGATGCATCCTTAGATGCTTTCATGCCACACAACTGGATGTTTAATATTTATAACACATATTATTCTTCACTTAATCTTGAAGCATACCGATCGTTCGGAATCGCAAACTCAAATCTGTTTTCGCTTGGGTGGAATCAGTATCTGCCACTAAGTTCAAGAACATACGATCAGTTGAACTGGTTCGGGTTTAATGCATACTACGGGTATCGGTCTGATCGTAACGGGGGTTTTGTCGACGAGATTACTATTCGGGACAAGGCGCCAATGAAAGCGTCATTGAATGCTGTAGCGCTTGGAGAGATTGCGACTGTTGCGGAATCATCATCAGGAAAAAAAACAGGTGCTGGTGGTGATTATAAAGAGGGATTAGTAGGTAGGGGAAATGCCGCCAGCGTGGATGGAAATAAAGAAGATGTTTCCCGAAGCAGAACCCAAAATCTTTCTGCTGTAAAAGGAAGAACTAATTTCAGCGAGACGGCATTCTTTTATCCGCAGCTAACCACAAACGACAGTGGAGAAGTAACAATCTCGTTTTCTATTCCGGAAGCATTGACACGCTGGAAGATGCTGGGCTTTGCAACTACCACCGATTTAAAATACGGGATGATTGAAAAAGAACTCATCACACAAAAGGAGTTGATGGTCGTTCCGGATCCCCCGCGGTTTTTCAGAGAGGGGGACAAAATTTCTTTCTCAACAAAAATTACAAATCTTTCCGATACTTCTTTAACAGGAACGGCTCAGTTGTTTTTGTTTGATGCTATTACCATGCAACCACTTAACTACTCTCTTTTGGAGAAGGGAAGGGGTGAGGTTGCCACCTTCACTGCTTCCAAAGGACAAAGTGCGGTAGCAGAATGGAACCTTAACATCCCGGAAGGTATCGGGGCGATTACATATAAAGTAGTAGCGAAAGCGGGAAGCTACAGCGATGGAGAAGAACAAACAATTCCGGTCTTGAGCAATCGCATGCTGGTAACGGAAGCGTTGCCGTTACCTGTAAGAGGAAAGCAAAGCAAATCGTTTGAGTTGACGAAACTGAAAAACTCAGGAACTTCAACCACGCTCCGCAATCACAAACTAACGTTGGAGTTTACTTCAAATCCGGCATGGTATGCTGTGCAAGCGTTACCTTATATGATGGAATATCCATACGAGTGTTCCGAGCAAATTTTTACTCGCTATTATGCAAATGCAATCGCATCGCACATCGCGAATTCAAGTCCGAAGATTAAAGCGGTATTTGATTCATGGAAATCGCAGACGCCGCAGGCGTTTTTGTCGAACCTTGAAAAGAACCCGGAATTAAAAGCCCTGATGCTCGAACAAACTCCGTGGTTATTAGATGCAAAAGATGAGACGGAAAGAAAAAAACGAATCGCGTTACTTTTTGATATCAACAAAATGTCGGGTGAGTTGAATGGAGCATTGCTGAAACTTCAAAAGAAACAGTTGTCAAATGGCGGCTGGCCATGGTTTGAAGGAATGTCGGAAGACCGCTACATCACTCAATATATTGTGGAAGGATTCGGACACCTCGATCATCTTGGAATAAAAACAATTCGTGAAGATGAAAAAACAAGAAACATGGTTCAGCTTGCAGTGCAATACCTCGACGCCCGTATCAAAGAAGATTACGATCGACTCATCGAACTCAAATCAGACCTTTCGAAAAATCATTTGTCATCGATTCAGATTCAGTACCTCTATGCAAGAAGTTATTTCAAAGACATCACTGTTCCAACGGATTCAAAAAAAGCATTTGATTATTATAAAGACCAATGCAAAAAATTCTGGCTTAGTAATGCTGAATATCTGCAAGGCATGATTGCGCTTACGCTTTACCGGTATGATGACAAAGCAACGCCGGCAGAGATCTTAAAATCATTGAAGGAAAATTCTCAGAACAGCGAAGAACTTGGCATGTACTGGAAAAATAATATCGGCGGATATTATTGGGTGCAGGCGCCCGTTGAAACGCAGTCATTGCTGATTGAAGCGTTTGATGAAGTCGGAAACGATCAGAAAGCCGTTGACGACATGAAGGTATGGTTGCTCAAACAAAAGCAAACACAAGATTGGAAAACGACGAAAGCTACAGCCGAAGCGTGTTATGCGTTGCTTCTGAAAGGAACCGACTGGCTAACCGATGCATCGTTTGTTGAAATAAGTGTTGGAGGAAAAAGGATTGACCCGGCGGAAATGCCTGATGTAAAAGCGGAAGCCGGCACCGGTTATTTTAAAACGTCGTGGAGCGGAAGCGAGATCAAACCTGAAATGGCAACCGTAAAAGTGGAAAACAAAAATAACGGGGTAGCATGGGGAGCTTTGTATTGGCAGTATTTTGAACAGCTTGATAAAATTACACCGCACCAGACACCGCTGAATCTGAAAAAAGAATTGTTCCTGGAAAAACCATCTGCGACCGGATCGGTGATTACTCCGGTAACTACTCAAACAATCTTGAATCCCGGAGATCGTATCAAGGTACGCATCGAACTTCGCGTTGACCGCGACATGGAATATGTGATGATGAAAGACATGCGTGCCGCGGGTTTCGAACCGGAACAGGTGTTGTCGCAATACAAGTGGCAGGATGGATTGGGATATTACGAAACCACGCGCGATGCGTCTGTGAATTTCTTTTTTTCCTACTTGCAGAAAGGTATTTATGTTTTTGAATATCCGTTGCGTGTTTCGCATAATGGAGATTTCTCAAACGGTATCACAGAAATTCAATCCATGTATGCACCGGAGTTCGGCGCACATTCAGAAGGGATCAGGGTGAAGGTTGGAAAGAAGTGATTAATATGATAAAATGACAAAGAAAGAAATCATTCATCAACTAACGATTAAACATTCCGAGATTGCCGATTTGATATCGTCTTTAAACGATACCGATTTCTGTTATTCGTCTGATTCCAAATGGACAGCCGGACAGCAACTCGATCACATCATCTTAAGTGTTTCACCATTGGCGAAGGCACTTTTGCTTCCGCGGTTTATTCTTAAGCGCTTATTCGGGAAAGCAAACAGACCATCCAAAGACTACGACTCACTTGTGAAAAAATATGTGTCGAAGTTGGATGCCGGTGGCAAAGCACCGACGCCGTTTATACCCAAGACTGTCGAGTCAAACCAAAAGAAAAAATTAAAATCAAAAAGTTTAAAATTGGTGACCAAACTGTGCAAACAGGTTGACGGTTTTTCAGAGCAACAACTTGACGAATACATTCTGCCACACCCGTTATTGGGAAAAGTAACGATCAGGGAGATGTTGTATTTTACAATTTACCATGCTGAACACCACCAAAAAATAACCCTGAGAAATTTAGGACGATAAGAGCCGGTCATGCTGCGATTAAATTTTCTTGTCCGGCCGAGGTCCCCGCTTATATGCAATCAGTCCGTTTAAAAAATTCCGTAACAACTGATCGCCACAAGGCATGTACTTAGGGTGATCTTCGTTTCGAAACAATGCATTCAATTCGCTTTTCGTCACCTGAAAATCAGCCAAACCAAGAATGTGAATGATGTCGTCATCTTTCAATTCAAGAGCAACACGAAGCTTTTTAAGAATATCGTTGTTTGTCATTTTCTTCCGCGTACGGTGTTATATATTTTTCGAAAGTTAGTCAATTACACTCAGAACGGAACCATAATCACCGCCTGGACAAATTTCAGGAATGCTGAAGTCAAACAAATGAAGCGATCTTGGCAACCTCCCCAATCTTTATTTGAGACACAACATTTTTTATGTTGCTAAATTCTTTTTGCGAGTGTAAAGCATAACTCCCCTGTTGAGGAATGGAAAAAAAGGAATGCTGAAAGGAAAAATTCGGAAATTCAAGTATAGTTTTGTTTCAATTCAATTCATTCAGATGCCATCGAAAAATCATTGGGTTACCAGTATGTTGAAGATGAAGTGCCGGTCGTGGCACCAACAATCTTTTTTCATATATCCGAATCCTTTTACCCCCCGACACATGGTGACATGTACGACACGTGCAAGGTATGTGGACAAAATTTCAGAAAGGAACCGGGCTTTTATTTTGGCGGAGCTTATGTGAGTTATGGTTTCGCTGTTCTTGCCAACGTTGCGGCTCTTTTTGTACTTTATCTTTTCATTGGAAACCTTTTTGAACACTCGGCAGCAGTGATGGTGACAATTGTCGCGACCACGATATTAATATCGCCGATTGTATTTGGGTATTCGCGCGTTATTTTCTTATACGTCTTTGTCCGTTACAATGGTGTATCAAAAAAATAATAGCATTATTATCACTCATTTTATTTAGCTAATTCCTGCGTTTTATTGGTAATTCTCTCTAACTTGCGCTCGACCAACACAACTGCTTTTTAAAGACGCGAAAACCAAACCACATCATGAGCGAAGCAAATATCTATCAAAGAGTCTGGGGTAAATACATGCCCCTGATTGTTCTGAAATTAAAAACGGCAATTTCAAAAAATGAACCGCAGGCTCTTCATGTTGATAAGTATGATTTTGAAAATGCGGCGATCAGAAAAAACGCAGCTTATAGTTTCAGCCTCGAATTGAAAGAAGGACGTGCCATTAACAACAGCGCCTCTACAGCATTATCTCGCGATTTTTTGAATGCATTAAATGAAAGCCAGGCAATCAAAGACCTGATTAAAACCGGTCATTTCAAATTCAGCATGGGAAATAAATTTATTCTTACACTCCAGGTTAAATAAATTGACGGGTTTATTTCTTTGTGACTTTTTTACGAACCCCGGTTTATAATTTCAGCTGCTTTCCGTTTTAAGTTAAACGTGTCCGTATTATAATTTATTATCTTTGAGTTAAGCGCAACGAATGACAATGCTAAAAGATCTTGCGTGATAAAGTTTGCGGTGGAATAAATCGCTGTGAATCATTCCTTTTTTTGCAGACAAATTACCAGCCTCGGTTAAACCCATCCCGTCAACCATCATCCTAGTGGCACTAAACTTGCCTGCAAAAAATTATCATCTAAAAAAACAATAAAATGAAAACTAAAATCATGGTCATCTTACCGGCTGCACTGTTTTTTGCCTTTGTTACCAATGCGCAGACTGCAACACCGGAAATCACAAAACGACAAGTGAATCAGCAAGAGCGCATTCGGGAAGGTAAAAAGAGCGGAGAACTAACAAAGAAAGAAGCCGCGAAACTGGAAGTGCGTGAAGCAAAAATTCAACACGACAAGAAGGTTGCAAAAAGCGATGGTGTTGTAACACCTGCTGAAAAAGCGAAGCTGAACCGTGAAGAAAACCGGACCAGTCGCGCGATCTACCGCAAGAAACACAATGCCGTAACGAAGTAATCACACTTCTGTCTTTCCTCTTTAATTCGTTATTGAAAAACCACTCCGCAAAATCGGGGTGGTTTTTTGTTTATGTCATTTTAGTATTTACATTGCGATGCAACATTAAATTCTAAAACATGGCAAAATCCATTACGTCAAAAAAATCCATGACATTCCTGATGGACGAATCAAATGACACGGGAACAGGTCTTAAGAGAACGCTTGGCGCAGGAAACCTTGTGGCGCTTGGGATCGGTGCCATTATCGGCGCCGGTTTATTTGTCAGAACAGCTGCGGCTGCAGCAAATAATGCCGGACCCTCTGTCGTTATTGGTTTTATCATTGCCGGCATCGGTTGCGCGCTTGCGGGATTGTGTTATGCAGAATTTGCCTCAATGATTCCGATTGCCGGCAGCGCATATACTTATTCTTATGCAACGATGGGGCAGCTTGTAGCATGGGTAATCGGCTGGGATCTTGTGTTGGAGTATGCATTGGGCGCTGCCACGGTAAGCATTGCCTGGAGCGAATACCTGAATAAGCTCTTGCTATACGTTGGTAATCATTTTCATCGAGATATGACCATTTCATTTCAGTGGAGTCATTCACCTTTTGAGATTTCAAACGCGGGTGCTCACGGTATTATGAACCTGCCTGCATTGTTCATTCTTTTTTTATTGACGATGTTGTTGATTAAAGGGACAAAAGAATCGGCTTTTGTAAATGGATTGATTGTCGTTACCAAAGTGGTTATTGTTATTTTATTTATCGGATTCGGTTGGTCGTTTATGAACGCATCGAATCACCATCCTTTTATTCCTCCTGCAGAAACGTATGTCGACAGCCAGGGTGTCCCTCACAACTTTGGAGGAATTCTCGGAATATTAGGTGCTGCCGGTGTTGTATTTTTTGCCTTTATCGGTTTTGATGCCGTGTCAACTGCAGCGCAGGAAGCTAAAAATCCCAAGAAAGATATGCCGATGGGAATTCTCGGTTCGCTTGCTATATGTACCGTGCTGTATATTTTATTTGCTTATGTACTCACGGGAGTCGGAAGCACTGAGGATTTCAGGCATGCCGGTAAAGAAGCTTCGGTCGCTTATGCGATTCAAACTTACATGACTAATTACGGCTGGCTGGCAAAACTTGTAACGGTCGCTATTCTTGCCGGTTTTTCTTCTGTCATTCTTGTAATGCTGATGGGGCAGTCGCGTGTATTTTATTCTATGAGTAATGACGGGTTGGTGCCCAAAGTCTTTTCTGATTTGCATCCTAAATACAGAACACCATACAAATCAAACTTATTATTCCTTGCGTTTGTCGGATTGTTTGCCGCATTTGTTCCCGGCGATATTGTTGGTGACATGACGAGCATCGGAACTTTGTTTGCTTTTATTCTTGTCTGCGCAGGTGTCTGGATTCTTCGGGTGAAACAACCTGAACTGAAACGTCAGTTCAAAACACCTTTCGTTCCCCTTGTTCCAATCCTCGGGATTGTTGTTTGTGGTGCGATGATTTTTGGTTTGGGCTGGACAAACTGGTTGCGTCTTGCGATCTGGATGGCTGTGGGCTTTGTAATTTATTTCGCCTATAGCCGTCATCGTGCTAAACATTAAAAAGTATTCCTGAATTCTTTACGCCCGTGAAAAATTATTTTCACGGGCTTTTATTTTTTGATTGTTTGTCAACACGTTTAATAATCCGAACATTTTTTCAACTTTACAGTAAAACAGAATGTATTTTTCCCGCTAACATATTTTCAATGGTGTTGACAATTCGAGGTTCATTTTTTTTATCGGGGATACTTACCGATCCGGCTCATTCAACAGCATTCTGGCGCGACATCTGGCTGATCACCATCAGCTTCCTGATGTTTCTTGGAACCATTTATATTTATTTCAAGTTGCGCACAAGTACATTCAGGCGTGTTAGAAAATTATTGGAAAGCCGGGTGGAAGTCAAAACACGGCAGCTAAGTGAAAAAAATTTCGAGCTGGAAAAACTTTCACTGGTGGCAAGTAAAACAGACAATGCCGTTTTGGTGACTGACGCAACCGGGAAAATAGATTGGGTAAACGATGCCTTTCTGAGAATGACAGGGGGGTCTCATGAAATTATCGGAAAGAATGTCGCCGATATAAAAATTTACGAGCATGTACCCGAAGCAATTGCTGAAGCTGTTGGCGAAAAAAAATCAAAAATATTTGAATCAAAAATTCTTTCCGAAAATAATACTGAAACCTGGATCAGTTCTACCCTCACGCCCATTTTTGATGAAAAGAATAATCTGAAAGAACTGGTGTTTGTAGATACGAACATCACGGCAAGCAAGGTCCTGGAAAATCAGATCAAAGCATCGTTGCATGATAAAGATGTTTTGCTGAAGGAGATTCATCACCGCGTAAAAAATAATCTACAGATCATCATCAGTTTGCTGAATTTACAATCGGGATATATCAAAGATGAACAAACCCTGAAAGCCGTGAAGGATGGGCAGAACCGTGTTCGTTCCATGGCATTGGTGCATGAAAAATTTTACCAGGCGGAAGAACTGACAGAAATAAATTTCACAGAGTACGTTGAAAAACTTAACCAGTTTTTATTTCAATCGTATGGCGACAGATCCGATCGCGTCAAATTAGTAATTGAAGCGGATAAAATTGCATTTGACATGGATACTGCGATGCCATGCGGCTTGCTGATCAACGAAATTGTTTCCAACTCTCTTAAATATGCTTTCCCTGACGAACGGGAAGGGGAAATTAAAATTGAGCTCCATAAACAACCCGATCAGCGGATCAGGATGAATATTTCTGATAATGGTGTTGGCTTACCCCCGGAGATTGATATCGAACACGCCGAATCGCTCGGCTTGCAGTTGATCTATGCACTCACCAGTCAGCTGGAAGGGGAGCTGGAATTTTCTCAGGAGAACGGAACCAAATTTTCGGTTACCTTTAAATATCCTAAAACTACCGCATCGTAAGAATCCCGGAAAAATTTAGGAAACAAATGCATCCAATAGCTTGTACAACGGTTAACCCTTGAACTATGAACGCACTAAAAATAATGATTGTTGAAGACGAAATTATCGTTGCGAAAGACATTCAACACATCCTCAAGAAGCTTGGCTACGAAGCATTTGATCCTTTTGCCAATGGAAAAAAGGCGCTTGACTCTATTGAGAAGCTGAACCCCGACCTGATTCTTCTTGACATTAACCTGAAGAGCAGCGAAATTGATGGTATTCAGGTAGCCGAACAGATCTATCAAAACTACCAGATTCCGTTTATTTTTCTCACCGCGTTCTCAGATAAAAGCACACTCGAACGCGCCAAGCTCACCGAACCTTACGGGTATATTATCAAACCGTTTGAAGAAGATGATATTCGTACAGCGATTGAAATTGCGCATTACAAATACACGAAGGACCTCGAAATACAAAATAAAGGGAATCGTTTTGCGATGGCGCTTGACAGCCTGGATGTTGCTGTCATCATTACCGATGCGAATGAAAAAGTTATTTTCATGAACAAGATGGCTGAAACGCTTACCGGCTCTTTGAAACAGGAAGTGTTAGGGAAAGACATCGGACTTGCCATGAAAAATTGCAGCCAGGATACACGCGACGTTATTAAAACACTTGCACATACTGTTGTCGGAAGTGTTCAGAAAAAAGAAAACGACTCGGAGATTGCTATTTCCAACGGCGTTACCGAACACAAAGTGAATGTGAATACGTTTCCGATTCTTACCGTGAACAACAAAATAAACGGATGCGCTTTTGTGCTTACATCACCCGGAAGAAAAGATTCTGTTCAGGAAACGAGTGCCGATAAAAACCTTTTCAATTTCCTCGAGAACATTTATGCAAACAACAGCTTCTTCGTAAAAAAAGATTCGCGGTTTGTTAAAGTAAATTTCCAGGACATCTTATGGATTGAAGCGCTCGATAATTATGTGATCATCAAAACCGTTTCGAAAGAACAATTCATTCTACACAGTTCAATGAAAGACATTGAAGCAAAACTCCCTCAACTGAATTTTGCACGTGTTCACCGTTCTTATATCGTGCAGCTTGAAAAGATTGCCGCGCTTGAAGAAAACGCATGCATCGTTGATGGAAACCGTATTCCAATCGGAAAGTCATACAAAGAAAACCTGATGAGCCGCCTGAATTTATTTTAACAGAGGGGTTTAAAAAACAGTAGAACGAAAAATGATTTTAGTGTTTTCAATTTAGTGCACCGCCTAAATTCTAAAAATCATTCCTTCACAAATATCTTCACCACCTTCTCTCTATCAGAAAGCAATTCTAAAAAATAAACCCCTTGCGAAAGTGAAGTTGTGTTAACTTCGAGGTACTCACCGTTTTTTATGAAAGAAAAATTTACAGCCATCTCCTGCCCAAAAGCATTAAATATTTTTAGTTCTTTATTTTTAAATTTTTCGGGTAAAGCTGCATACAAGACCCGTGTTGTTGGATTCGGAAAAAGTTTTAATCCAATTTCCTCTTCTTTTAAAAGAGCTGGGTTGAGCGTTAACAATGTATCACAAATACTTGTTGAATCTGCTCCTAAAAAATAATTGGGAAAATTGGGAATCGTAAAAGCATTATAAGTTGGTAGGTGAACACAATGCTGGCAGACGTTGCATGCTAAACCTAAACTATCTGGGTAGTTAATGACATGCATGTCTAACGTACCATTTCCACAATTGACATAAATTTTTTGATCAGGCGCTAACAGAGAGAGGTTAAAGGTACTGGCAAAAGGAGGATGTGGTGAATAAAAACTATCCCACACTGCAACAATAGTTTTGGTAGATGGAATATTTGCAGCCGTTAAATCAAACTGGTAAATGTAGTTGGTGGACGAGAGATATAGAACTTTTGAGTTTTCAGAAAATGCCGCGCCTGCTGCGTAAGCTGAATCGTCAATGGCAACATGAACGCAATTACTGAAATCTCCCGTGCAGCGATCAAAATCCATAATGTCCAAATCATCACCAGCATGGTAAATAGCAAACTTACTTCCGTCAGGTGAAAATACGGTTTGGCCACCCCCATAATTAACCATGATCTTTCCTATGTTTTGAATATAGGGCGCACTGATTCCTCCAGGAGTTACAAGAAACTTGAAATAACGATTGCTGTTGTATTGATGACAAATCACCCACCAGTCTCTACCATTCGCATGTTTACACCCGGTTACAAAACCCGCCACCAATACATCTGTTAGTATAGTGTCATTTTTATTCACAACTCCACCGAGTCCATTGTCCAACGTCATATCAATAACTGAAGTGTGAAAATAAAAAGCAGAAAAAATACCGTTGTCTATCGTTTCATGAAACAAATAATATTTCATTGAATCACCCGGGAAAGGAATTATTAAATCGGCCTGGGTAATGGACAATCCATCATTAAGATACGCTGTTGTATAGACACCCGGATTAAGCCCATCCCCGTTCAACATTGTGTCTCCAAGAGCGTTGGCGATATAAACACCATTCGTATAAAATAATACATTGCCATTTGAGTTAGTTATGATTCCATTGGATGTGCAGAAATTCATGGTACGATTTACATGATAAATATTGGGTGTCCCGGAACTAAAATCAATATTGGTTCCTCCAAAAGGTAAACTGGCCCCATTATCATACCCCATCATCCATAAATTGGTAATGCCATGGGAAAAAGAATTGGATGCAACAAATAAAGGAATAATAAAATACAAATACTTTTTCATTTATTCAAATGTAATAAAATAAACCCCGCCATGCAAGGTTGTATGGCGGGGTCTATTTATTCATCATCTTGTAATAATTAATTTATTCGTGGTAATCTTTTCGACGCAGCAAATTACCTTGAAGTAATACACACCATTGGTTAATTTGCCCGTGTCAAAAACAAGCTGATGGGTTTTGCAAGACAGTTTATTGATACTCTGCTATTGACCAAGTGCATCATAAATCTCAAAAATTCCGTCCTCACCAATATTTCAAGAAATGAAATAAAAAACAGGAACATCTTTTTTCATTGCATCAGATAATCGAAAAACCGATCGACATTGTAAAGTAAGTAACAGCGGTCGCCTTTAATCGCTTGGGCTGGTTGAGCGGGATGTTGTGATGAACGGCAGGTTCAAAAGTAAACCGGCCGATGTTGTATTCCAGTGGAAAAGAAAATTCGATCCCGGTTAAGTTGAATCGTGTGTCGACCGTTGCCGAAGCATTTTGCTGCGCCGATGTGTCCCCCTGATTCTTTAGCTTAATCTTGTAAAAATTCAATGTGCCCGCGCTCAAGCTGACTTGCGGTTTTATTTTTAACTCATCATCATCAGCAAATACATTTTCAAAAATAACGGGGTACGAGTTGTCAAGCGTAAAACTATAATCGGTGCTGCCGTTTCCGAAATCATAATCCAAAAATAATTTTGATTTTAAGTGGCCGAACCCTTTCCGAAGAATAAATTCCACGTTGTTATTAAAAACAGAACTTAACTGCTGGCTTTGTTTCCCGTACGTGAAATGCGAGTATCCGACAGATGCTTCCAGCTTCTTTTTGAAAAGGAAAAAATCCCACCCGATATTCAGATCCAGTTCATCCCAGCGTTTTTTTGGACTGATCAGCCGATAGGCAACAACGCTTACGAAAAAACCGGATGGAGCTTCGTATGATAAAGAAGGGGAAAGATATACCTGGTTCACGCTTGCCGATCTGCCGAGGAAGGTTTTATTGGAGCCGTAATCAATTGACACCAATAAATTCCGGGTAAAGCATGTGTCATCATCATTTGGTAAAGAATCATTCGCAGCAAACAGGGAACTGAAGGGGAGCAGTAAAATGATCAGAGAAATATAAAAAACACGTCGTTGAAATTTCATCGGCATAAATTTATTAAGATATTTGAAACCGCCACCGAATTATTTTATCATTCATTTAACGATCATGCTAACCGATAAAATAATTGTAGTTTCGTGGCAATAAATCAGTTCCTGTGAATCGCGAAAACTCCATCATCCGGGTAAAAGATCTCGTTAAACATTACGAACAAATTCAAGCCGTGAACGGAATCAGTTTTGATGTTTACGAAGGAGAAATTTTTGGGTTACTTGGTCCGAACGGAGCCGGCAAAACCACCACCCTTGAAATCATTGAAACGCTTCGGGAAAAGACATCGGGAGAAATCTATGTGGAAGGATTGTCGGTTGATAAAGACGCCAACCGGATAAAAAAAATTATCGGTGTTCAGTTGCAAGCGGCAGGATATTATCCGAGTCTCACATTGCTGGAACTGCTCCGCTTGTTTTCCGGTTTGTACAACGTAAAAATTGTTCCGATGGAAATGTTGAAGCTCGTCGGGCTTGAAGACAGGGGCAATGCGAAATACAAAGAATTATCTGGCGGACAAAAACAGCGGTTCTCTATTTGCACGACCTTAATTAACCGCCCGAAAATTGTTTTTCTGGATGAACCCACTACAGGCCTCGACCCGCAAGCGAGAAGAAATCTGTGGGATTTAATTCGTATGATCAGGGACAAAGGGACTACAGTGGTAATCACCACCCATTACATGGACGAAGCGGAAAATCTCTGCGATCGTGTTGCCATTGTTGAAAAAGGAAAAATTATCGCATTAGATACCCCGGATAAATTAATTGATGCGCTCGTTGCAAAAGGGTTCGAAAGAAAAAAAGAAGTGAAGCAGGCGAACCTGGAAGATGTTTTTCTTGCGTTGACGGGACAAGAGTGGAGAGATGAATAATATTCCGGATGGAATAATTTAATGCGCCAGTGAGATGATGGAAGAAAAAAAATATTCCCAGATTAAAGCGATGTTTGCCATTGCAAGGGCGAGTTTGCGATCCACTACGAGAAGCCCGTCGGCCGTAGTTTTCACACTCGCATTCCCGTTAATTTTTATTGTTGTTTTTGGATTTATCGGTGGCGGAGCATTTTCGGTGGATGTTGCTGTGAAAAAGGATTGCGATAAAAACAATCCCATTTACCAGGCATTGCTGAATGTTCCTGTGGTGAAATTAGATACGTCTGTAACAGAAGCAGACATGAAAACAAATCTGGAGAAAGGAAGAATTGATGCAACGCTTTCAATAAAAGTAAACAGTGCAGGTGTCATGCCCCAATATAGTGTGTCTGTTGAAACATCAAACGCTTCGCGTGAAAGAGGGAATATTTTAAAATCGGTATTGAACAATATTTTTTATACTATCAATACTGAGATTGCCAGGATTCCCACGGTGGCTGAGTTAAAAGAAACGGAAGTGAACGTGAGAGAATACAAAACGATTGATTTCATTCTTCCCGGTCAGTTAGGATTTTCATTGTTGAGCTCTGGTGTCTTTGGAACTGCATTTGTTTTTCTGAGTTTACGGCAGACGCTGGTGATCAAACGTTTTTTTGCAACTCCGATTCAACGTCCATTCATTGTTCTTGGAGAAGCGCTTAGCCGGCTTGTGTTTGCATTAACCGGTGCATTAATCATTATTCTCATCGGTCATTATGCATTCGGATTTACGTTGATTCACGGAATCGCAACGGTCATTAACATGCTCGTCCTTTCTACGTTGGGCTTAATTGTTTTTATGGGATTTGGATTTGCCGTTTCCGGAATCGCTAAAAATGAGAGTTCCATTCCGCCGATAGCGAACATCATAACACTGCCACAATTTTTGTTGTCTGGAACATTTTTTTCAATCTCGGCATTTCCCTCGTGGTTGCAACCAATCTGCAATGTTCTTCCGTTAACATACCTGAATGATGCGATGCGAAAAGTTGCATTTGAAGGTGCCAGTCTGTTTAGTGTCGGGCACCAGATCGGAATCATTTGCCTCTGGGGTGTGGCCATCTATATTCTTGCCGTGAAGGTTTTTAAGTGGGAATAGAAGGAGGATGTATTTACGTTTCAAAGAGAAGTGTTCACATAAAATACAGGATTTGCAGCTGTCAATTTGCTAATTTGCTCTTGGTTTCCCGCCATCATCGGTTGCCTGTGGCCGTTACAAAAGCGTTAATTCTAAATTTGTCGAATGAGATCAGCTAATATCAGAATTTGGTCTTCTTTATTATTTGCCTTTCTTCTTGGCTCTTCTTTGTTTGCGCAAAGAGGAAAAGACGGGGCGAAAGTAATTTCTGTAGCCAATACCATCGTCAATGAATACACGCTTTTGAGTGCAGATGCTTCATCAGGAAGCTCGTTTGTTTCTGTTGCTTCAAGCAATTTAAATACAAGTGGATTGTTTTCTTCTTCACTTTCTGCAGGTGATTTGATTATGATTATTCAAATGCAGGGAGCCACAATAAAAATGGCATCAGATACTTCGTACGGTGAAGTGCTGAATTATAACAACTGTGGCAACTACGAGTTTTGTGAAATAGCAAGCGTTCCCGATGCTACGACAATAAATTTTGATTGTCCGTTACAACACGATTATTCAGTATCGGGAAAAGTTCAGGTTATTCGTGTGCCGCGTTATTCTTCATTGACAATCAACAATGGTTTTGGTATTACCTGTTCAAACTGGAATGGTTCCACCGGGGGCGTTGTTACAATGGAGGTTTTGGGAAACACCGTTTTGAATGGAACAGGAAAAATTGATGTGACGGGAAAAGGTTTTAGAGGAGGAATACTCAATGAAAATTTATCTGCGTATGGTGTTAACAATACCTATTCTGCCATCGGCGATTTAGGTGCTGAAAAGGGTGAAGGAATTGCGGGCTTCGAAACAGCGTACGATTTACTCGGAGGGAGATATTGTCGGGGTGCAGCAGCAAATGCAGGTGGCGGTGGAAACGCGCACAACTCCGGTGGTGGTGGTGGTGCGAATGCGGGGGATCCTGTTATATATACCGGGAAAGGATGTCCGGATGTAAGCAACGCAAGTTGGGTGACAGCATGGAATCTTGAATACAATGGCTTTGCAAGTTTAATAAGTTCCGGTGGCGGTCGTGGCGGATATACTTTTTCTTCATCTAACCAGAACGCACTTGTTACCGGGCCCAACAATGTTGCATGGGGAGGAGACAAACGCGATTACAATGGAGGTCTAGGTGGCCGGCCATTAGATTATTCTGCCGGAAAAATTTTTATCGGAGGAGGTGGTGGTGCCGGCGATCAGAATGATAACAGAGGAGGTAATGGTGGTAATGGTGGCGGGATGATTTATCTTTTAAATTCAGGAACCGTTTCGGGAATCGGACAATTAATTGCAACGGGAGGTAACGGATCTAACACCTCTTCATCGTCAGGAAATGATGCTGCCGGTGGTGGTGGTGGTGGTGGTACTGTAATTATTAATTCAGCCGGAATGATCAGCGGGATTTCTGCATCTGCAAGCGGTGGTAACGGAGGAAATCAAATATTGTCATTGTTGAACCAGGAAGCAGAAGGGCCGGGAGCCGGCGGAGGTGGCGGCTACATTGCTGTTTCAAACGGGATAATTTCAAGAACAGCAGCAGGTGGAAATAATGGCACAACCAATTCTTTCAGTCTTACTGAATTTCCGCCGAATGGTGCAACCAAAGGCGGGAGCGGAACAACCAATGCCGTCATTCCCGAATTTCATCTCGTTACAAACGACGATACAATTTGTTCGGGAAGCACCGCGACATTAAATGTATCCGTTTCTGGTACTGCTCCGGCAGGAATCACATTTCAATGGTATAACACTTCTTCCGGGGGAACTTTATTGGGAACAGGAAATACATTTACATCTCCGGTGCTCACATCATCAGCTACATATTTTGTCGGTAGTTGTCCGGGCACGTATCGGCAGGCAATACGTGTAAATGTAGATGTGGTGCAACCCAATTTTTCTTTTACAACAACCTGCCTTGGAACAGCAACAACATTTTCCGGAACAGCTACAACATCATTGGGATTTGCTTTGACATGGAATTGGGGTTTCGGTGATGGAACCGGAAGCGCGTCCTTGCAGAATCCGGTTTATAGTTATACAGCAGCAGCATCTTACAATGTTATACTTACTGTTCATGATAATTTGGGATGTACGAAATCAGTAACACGAAATGTATCTGTGAATCCGCGGCCTCTAATTATGTTCTCTTCTGATGTTACAAACGGATGTGGACAAGTCAATGCCGTTTTTTCTAATACGACCACAAATGGAAATGTGTACTTCTGGAATTTTGGAGATGGAAACAATTCTGCTCAGTTAACTCCTTCACATAGTTACAATGCTCCGGGACAATACACGGTTTCGCTTTCCGCTGTTTCGGTAAATAATTGCTCATCCACCGACTCTATCGTGGATATGATTACGGTGAACCCTGCGCCCATTGCAATATTCTCAGCAACCAATGCCTGCCTTGGAGATACTATTCACTTTTTAAATTCGTCAGTCGGAAATGGCTCTGTAATTTCGAATTTCAACTGGAACTTTGGAGATGGATCCGGAACATCATCTGATCAGAATCCCTTTTATGTCTATGCATCACAGGGAAATTATGATCTGGTATTGATTGTTACAAATGCAGCTGGATGTTCTGACACTTCTGTTCAAACGATTGTCGTAAGTCCGGCACCGGTTGTGAATTTCGCATCCGATCTTTTCAACGGCTGCGGACAAGCGAGTATAAACTTTACCAATAACACTTCGGGCATAGCTGTTTTTAACTGGAGTTTCGGAGATGGAGATACATCAACCCAAATTACTCCCAGCCATACTTATATAGCACCGGGACTATATACTGTTATACTTTCTGCATTAAACGGGAGTTGCCGGGATGCTGATACGATTGTAAACATGATTTCTGTTTACCCGAAACCAACGGCTTCTTTTAACGTGACTTCAGTTTGCGAAAAGGACAGCACTCGCTTCATCAATGCATCCATGGGGAATGGCGAAATGATTACAAATTATTCCTGGGATTTCGGAGACTCCCTCTATTCTTCATTGTCAAATCCTTCGCATCATTATGTATCTGTCGGATCTCACATCGCAACATTAATTGTTGCCGACTCTTCCGGGTGCAGGGATACAATTTCGCAACCGGTTTCAATTTATCCCGTTCCGGATGTCAACTTTACTACAAACAGCCAGTCAGCATGCGACAGTCTTGTTGTTAATTTTTCGAACAATACATCGGGTGCGTCAACTTATTTGTGGCATTTCGGAGATGGCGGAACATCAACGAATATCAATCCAACGTACCACTATTCGGTACCCGGAACATATACAGTTGCGCTTACTGCGACTACTTCCCATGGCTGTGATCTGTCTCTTGCAGTTCTCAACATGATTATCATTCATCCATCACCTGTTGTTGATTTTTCAGCATCGCAAACAAATTTTTGTTCGAATAACTGCATTGGCTTTAGTGATTTATCTAACGGAGTGCATTCAATGTGGTCATGGTCTTTTCCGGGAGCAATTCCTGTATCATCAGCAATTCAAAATCCCTCAACAGTTTGCTATTCTGCTCCCGGAATTTATGCGGTTACACTTACAACATCTAACAACTTCTGTTCTTCTGAAAAAACAATCAGCAATTATATCAATGTGTTGAATTGTTCTCAACCTGTTGCTGATTTCTTTTCAAGCGATACTACTATTTGCAGCGGAACATGTTTGAATTTTGTCAATACCTCCTCGAATGTTAATGCACTTCGGTGGCTTTTTCCTGGCGCTGTCCCTTCGGTTTCAACAGATATGAATCCTGCGAATATTTGTTATGGTGTTCCCGGAAATTATGATGTCACTCTGATCGCTTCGAATCCGTTAACGGCAGATACATTGTTTATACCCGGTTATATACATGTGTTTGCACCGCCGTCTGCTCCCGTCATTTTTCAACAGGCGGATACACTCATGATTGCTCCGACAGCATCATCTTATCAATGGTATTATGACAGCATTTCAATTTCAGGAACGAATAATCCATATTATACCGCTGTTCTTCCCGGCCATTACTCGGTTTTAATAACGGATTTCGCAGGATGTACGGCGACATCATCATCCTATTATTTTTCTTTGGTTGGCGTAACAACAATCAACCAACAGAATGGTTTGGTGATCTATCCAAATCCTGTTTCAGGTCTTTTAAACATCCGGTTCGATTCAAAAGAAAGGGATCAGATGAAAATAAAAATTGAAACCATACAGGGGGTATTGTTAGCCGAAAAGAGATTCAATGTGGTCAACGGAACAAATCATTTTTCGCTGGATGTTGGCTCTCTTTCTTCCGGAATTTATTTTATATCTCTCGAAACATCGGCAGGCGTACTAATACAAAAGTTCATCCGGCAGTAGTTCTCGTTTTTATAGCCCATTGGTTGCAGAGGTAATCATCCTCATTCTTTTTCGCAGCGCTTTTTGTAAGATTCCTGTAAGGAACCCTTCTTGTTGCTATGAACAATCACGGTAGTAACCTGTATAATTTATACAATAATAAAGAAGTATTCAAGCGGATGCTTTATAAATGCAGGTTATCATGAAAGTTATCGTTTACTTTTTTATCGGATTTTTTTTTCTGGCCGGTTCTTACAGCTATGGACAAAATTCAACGTCATCAAAAAAGGACTCCGTGTCTTTTTACGAGATGTCATTGGAGCAGCTCATGAATGTTGAAATTTCTGTTGCTTCACGTAAAGCATTAACACCCCGGGAATCTCCCGGTATTGTTACCCTGATCACGGAAGATGAGATAAAAAATTCCGGAGCACAGGATTTAATGGATGTATTAAAACTGGTTCCGGGATTTGATTTCGGCTCTGATGTAGAAGGCGCTGTCGCCTTAGGAATCCGGGGTAACTGGGCGCATGAAGGAAAAATGTTATTGTTGATTGACGGACAGGAAATGAACGAGGAATTGTATTCAACGGTTCAATTCGGAAATCATTATCCTGTTGAGCAGATTAAAAAAATTGAAATCATACGGGGCCCAGGATCTTCTGTCTATGGCGGAAATGCTGAATATGCCGTTATCAACATCATTACAAAAAATGACAAAGATTTTACCGGCCTCTCTGCTGTAGGAAGTTACGGGCAAACAAAGGATATGTATGCACGAAGAAATTTATCCGTTTGTGGCGGCCAGCATTTCGGTGACCTTGCAATCAATATAGGAGCCCTGATCGGCGAAGGAAACAGGAGCGATCAATCGTACAGCGACTACTTTGGCCAAACTGTAAATTTGAAAGACCGCCAGGTCTTGAATCCGTCTTTTCTTGAAGCAGCTGTTTCATACAAAGAACTTTCATTGCGCGCTATTGCAGACGTCTATCATACAACAACGTTAGACGGGTACGATCATGCTTTACATGCTCCGTACTCAAATGATTTTACTTCGTATTATTTCGAAGCGAAGTATAAACTGATTCTGAGCAAAAAATTCTCCATCACTCCGCGTTTTAATTTTAAGCAGCAAACACCATGGAATTATACCGGAGATTCGATGGAAGGTGAATTTGCAAAGTATAACAGGACATCCCGTCAGCCGCATTACAATTTATCCTGCAACTATGATGTAACAGATCGTTTGAATGTATTGGCCGGCGGTGAATATTTTGTTGATATCGCGACTGACAATGTTCCGGGAGAAATGTTTAATGCCGGAAGCAAAGAAGTTCGTTATACTAATACAGCTTTTTATACGCAGGCACTTTGGAGTAACAAAATTGCTAACATTACAGTAGGTACCCGCTTTCATCAGAACAGTCAGTACGGTCCATCTTTTGTTCCTCGTATCGGAATAACAAAAGTGATCGGGAAGTTCCACGCGAAAATTTTATTCAGCAAAGCATATCGTTCGCCGGGAATTGAAAATATTGATCGCAGCATTCAGATAGAACCGGAGAAATCAACAGTTACTGAATTTGAAACCGGTTACCAGTTCAGTGATGTGATGTTTTTTTCTGTGAACCTGTACGACATCACAACACGCAATCCGATTATTTACTATTACGACAATGGCGACATGTATAAGAACCAGGGAATGTCGGGCACCAAAGGAGTTGAGCTGGATTTTAAGCTGAAGGGAAAGTTTGGTTATGCCAACCTCAACTATTCGTATTACACTACGCATAATAAAGAAACCGCGGAAGACTATAACATCGGCGGGAATCCTGATCTGCTTCTCGCATTCCCTGCACATAAAATTAATCTGTCGGGAAGTGTAAAAATCAGTAAACATGCCAGTTTAAACGGAACACTCTCATGGAACAGTGAGCGATATGCGTTTATCGGAATTGATACGATTACCGGTGTGAACAGGACACGAAAATACGATCCGCAATTATTCGCAGGAATCTATTTCAACATGACCAATATTTTAACGGATGGGTTATCAGCAGGCATTGGTTGTAATAACCTGTTGAACGAAAGAGAAATATACATACAACCCTATAACAGTTATCACGCTCCGTTACCGGGACTTTCGCAGGAGTTTCGATTTCGGTTAACGTATACGATTGCGTTTTCATCTAAGTAATCACATGTTGTCTTGAAAATTTTGTCAAGCCTATCGCCACGCATTTTTTTCGGCAAAAACCTGCCGAGGTTGTTGACCGTATTTATAGTATTGGTGAGTATGAAATCTGTGCCCGATGAAGGAAAAGAATATAGTGTGAAAGCCATGTTCATCTACAATTTTACCAAGCACATTGAATGGCCGTCATCCGAAACAACAGGAGTATTCCGGATTGGCGTAATTGGCAGGTCTGAAATTTATGAAGCTCTTGAAACGATTGCCACGCAAAAGAAAGTTGACGGAAGATCAATCGAATTAAAGATGGTTGAGCCGGAAGATAATTCTTTCTACCAGATCATTTTTGTTTCTAAGTCACAAAGCCATCGAGTGCCCGAACTCGCCAGAAAGTATATGGGCACAGGCGTGTTGATAATATCCGAAGAGTGTAAACATTCAGAACATGGAGCGGCCATCAATCTAATTACAACGGATAACAGAGTCCGCTTTGAACTCAACCAGTCTTCTGTTCGGAATGCCGGACTTAAGGTTTCTGTTGCCCTTGCCAATCTTGCCATTGTCGTAAATCCATAATGAAAAACAGCGCAGCCCAAAATGAAAAATAAAAATTACAAAGTCGACATTGAGATTTACATTGTCTTCATCGTGGTGATCGGGATTTCTGTTTTCAATGCGATATACAGTTCAATAAACATTACGCAAAACCAGGAGGTCAATAGTAAAATAATGACGGTTGACATTCCTTCCTTACAGGCGCTGGAAAATATGAACCTGATTGTGACCAGGTCAGAAATGTACTGCACCAACTGGACCTATATAGTCAGCAGCAAAGAAGATAAGGAGCGATTGAAAAAACTTCATGCTATTGATTACCCGGAGCTGAAGGAGAAAATTGCAACGTTGATGACAGGATGGAAAGACAAAGAGAATACAGAAAACATGGTTCTGGTTTTTGATGAGTTTGAACGAATACTTTTCTACCAAAAACAGGTGATGAATAAGCTGGTAACTTTTGATGATTACCAGGACCCGATGAAAAAATTCAGTGCCGAGGAAATTGTTGAAGGGCAAATAATACCACGAACCGGAAAAATAATTGCCCGTCTCAATACAGTTATTGCCAATAAAAAATACCAGGCAGACCAACTGCATAATGCCATGCGTTCGTCATACAGAACACTGATGTGGAGTGTGCTTGGAATTGCCATCATGGTTGTGATTGTAATTCTGATTGCCGGTTTCTACCTGTCGAATAATATTATAGTCCCTCTGATGAAATTAAAAAATTATATTCTCCAGATGGGAAAAGGCGAAATTCCTGACGTTGCTATTACCATTAAGAAAAATGCTGTCGGGCTGATGACAGAAGCGGTGCGTAAACTTTCTGAATCGCTGAAAAGGACAGCCGGGTTTGCGCATAATATTGGAGAAGGTAACTTTAAAATTGAATTCGAACCGCTCGGGCCGAACGATGAACTTGGTAACGCCCTGATACAGATGCGGGAGAGTCTGAGCAATGCTGACAATGATAATAAGCAACGTCATTGGGTGGCGACGGGTCTTCAGCAATTGAATAAAGTATTGCGGGAGAACACCGACGACATTGAAAAACTTTCGGATGAAATTATTAACTCACTCGTGAAATTCCTGAACGTCTGGAATGGCGCTATATACCTGTTAGAGAATAATCATTCTGACGGTCACCAAATGATTTCTTTGAAGGGCTGTTATGCGTTGAGCGGGAATCAAAAGTTAAAAAAACAAATTGAATTGGGTGAGGGCTTAATCGCGCGTGCGATTAAGGACAAAGCAACAATCAACCTGAAAAATGCTCCTTCCGAGTATCTTAAAATCGATTCAGGGCTTGGTGATGCGAGGGCGTCTCATGTGTTGATCGTTCCGTTGAAACATCACGGTGAAATATATGGAGTTATTGAGTTGGCATCATTCACCGAATTTGGTAAGCATGAAACAGAGTTCATTGAAAACATAGGTGAAACAATGGGATCTACCATTGCCTCTTCAAAAGCGAATACCCTGACCAAAAAACTTCTGGATGAAACAAGGAAGCAGGCGTTAAAACTGACAGCACAGGAAGAGGAACTTCGCCAGACAAACGAAGACCTCTCGACACAGAGTTCACTTTTGCAGGCATCTGAAGAAGAGTTGAAGCAAAGCAACTTTGAGTTGAAAGGAAAGGCGAAACTTGTGGAAGAACAAAACGACCGGCTGGAACAGGCCCGGGGCGCGTTAAGCTTAAAAGTGAAGGAGCTCGAGTTGGCCAGTAAGTACAAATCGGAATTTTTGGCAAACATGTCTCACGAATTAAGAACACCGTTGAACAGCGTTCTTATCCTGGCAAAGCTTCTTGCTGATAACAAAAACAAGACACTTACAGAAAAGGAAATTGAATATTCAAAAGTGATTTATAAATCAGGAAACGATTTGCTCACATTAATCAACGATGTTCTTGACCTATCAAAAATAGAAGCGGGAAAAACCGAGCTGATTTTGGCGAAAGAAGAAGTCGCGATTATCAAAGACGACATGAGATCCCTTTTTGCGGAGCTCGCCAACCAAAAGAAAATTGATTACAGCATGGAACAGTATTCCAATGTTCCTGAATTTATTTTAACCGACAAACTTCGACTGGAACAGATTATTAAGAACCTTCTTTCGAATGCATTTAAGTTTACAGAAGCCGGTGGTTCAATCACACTGAAAATAAAATTGCCGGAAAGATCGGTGAGATTTAAAAATCCAAATCTTTTAAAAAGCAAACAGGTAATAGAATTTTCGGTTACCGATACGGGCATTGGTATTCCATGGGAAAAGCAACAGCTGATCTTTGAAGCATTTCAGCAGGAAGATGGCTCTACAAGCCGCAAGTACGGCGGAACGGGATTGGGGCTCTCTATCAGCCGGATGCTTGTCTCATTACTTGGCGGTGAAATGCAACTCATCAGTGAAAAGGGTAAGGGAAGTACATTCTCTGTCTACCTGCCTGTTGTTGCATTGCCAGTGCCGGATGTTTCTGATAAAAAAGATCAGTCCGTAATTGTTGCGCCGGTCTTGATGCAACAAGTTTCAGAAGCCGATTCCGAAATTGTGGAAGTTGCTGATGATAGAATCGGATTAGAGGAGAATGATAAGGTGATCCTGATTGTTGAAGACGATCCGCTCTTCGCCAGCATGCTGGTGGATTTTGTTCATGAAAAAAATTACAAAGCTGTTGTCGCAACACGCGGAGACGAAGGAATAGAGTATGCGGAAAAAATAAATCCTTTGGCCATCATTCTGGATATGCAATTACCGGTAATGGATGGATGGTCTGTGTTGAGAAAGATAAAAGAGAATCGAAAACTTGATCATGTTCCGGTTCATGTGATGTCTGCAATGGATAGAAAAGAACTCGGACTTGAAATGGGCGCGACTACGTATTTACGAAAACCAATAGACAAACGCGATCTGGATGATGCATTCAGAAGCATTGAACAATCGATTGCATCGGGCATAAAAAAAATATTGATTGTAGAAGATCAACCGGTCCAATTTGAAATATTAAAAAACCTTCTTCAAAGTAAGGAAAAAAATACTGCGCTATATACCGCAACCGGCCACGATGACGCGACCCGGTTATTGGAAACGGAAGATTTTGATTGTGTCATTCTGAATCTTGATTTAGGAGATGGACATCTGAAAGGGCTTGATATGCTTGAACAAATCAAGAGAAAGGAAAAACCAGTTCCCATGATTGTTTATACAGGAACTGAAATTACAGAGTCAGAAGAAAAGAGATTGCGGAAGTTTACCGATTCCATCATACTTAAAAGTGAAGACGCAAACAGCAGGATTCTGGATGAGGCCGCCTTGTTTTTACACAAAGCAGGAAAAATAAATGCATCGAATTCGAAAAATATTTTACCTCAGAAGATGATCGATTTATTGCGCGGAAAAAATATTTTGCTCGTAGATGATGACATGAGAAACATATATGCGCTTACGGGGTTTCTGGAGGAACAAGGAATGAATGTATATACAGCTGCCGATGGAAAAGCGGCGCTCACAGAAATTGACAGGCATAAACGGATCGACATTGTCCTGATGGATATCATGATGCCGGAAATGGACGGATATACAGCCATTCATGAAATCAGGAAAAAAGAAAAGTATAAAACGATTCCGATACTTGTGCAAACGTCAAAATCCATGAAAGGCGAACGCGAAAAATGTCTTCAATCGGGCGCAACAGATTACATTGCAAAACCGATCAATACCGAACAACTACTTTCATTGATGCGTGTCTGGTTATACAATGAATAGTTATTAAGCAG
>JAYVZS010000030.1:0-15751 GCA_043783155.1 Bacteroidota bacterium
TCGTATAAATTTTTACAAATTTATAGATCTGTCATCTGTGTTTATCTGCGAAATTTTCGATAAGTATTGCTTTGAAACCATTTTTAGACAGCTTCTTAGGCAATAACTCTATGGATTTAATTTCAACGAGGACTTTAGTTTCAATAATAAGATCGGCACGAAAACCAACATTCATCCTGACTTCTTCAAAAAAAACCGGCACTCCAACCTGACGATCGACACGAAGTCCCCGCTTCGTAAGCCGATATGAAAGCACTTCTTCATATACAGATTCAAATAGCCCCGGGCCAAATACCCGATGGATATAAATACTTTCTTCGATAATGACTGAAGTGATTTCGTTAATTTTCATTCTGAAAGTTTTTTCAATGAATTTAATTTTATCCCTCTGCGACCTCTGCACCTCCGCGTTTTCTCTGCGTGAAATATTTTACCGAGACTTTATTTCTCGCAAAGGGCACAGAGGAGCAGAGGTCGCAGTGGGTTTCTCCACCTAATATGCTTTCGATAAACAATTTTATGGCTTTGTAAAATCAAAAGTAACGGCCAATGAGTCAAACTGAACCGGATCCCGGCTCCAAACGCCAAGAGAATTCCGATGCCTGACAACTACGTAATAGGAATTGCCCGATGCAGGAACGGGAAAATTAAAACTACCAAAACCCGTTATATCAATCAAACCCTTCATCGAGTAATAAAGACCATAAGGCGAAAATGACTGATGCAATTCAACCGTAGCACTATCGAATAAATCGGAATGATTCAACGGATCCAAAACTGCTTTCATCCTCTCACCACCAATGTAAAATCCTTCAATAAAAATCCGGAGGTTTAATATTACCTGGCAAGGATTTACAATGAGATATGTAATAACAATACTATCACAACCAGACGAATTGGGAAAAGCTGTTGAATAAACTCCCGAAGTATCAACGATATTCCCATCGGGCAAAACATAAAAACTCCCCTCACAAATTTCAACATCTACTACGTTGCTGTCCATGCAGGTTGAAATCGTTACTGTACCTGGTTGAGCCCAGCATCCGGTATTGCTGACTGCATCTACTACATACTCATCAGGAACTAATCCGGTAAAATTAAAAACGGGTACTGTGTCAGTAACCGAAAAAGTGTTTTCCGGATGATTGACTCCTGAAAGATAAACAGTAAGCCATCCTGCGCCTCCGGATGCATTGACAGAAGCCGATCCATTAAGACAACTATGACACGTCGTATTCGAATGTACAATAGTATGTATAATAACGTCCTGCGGATCCGTAAGCGATACAGATTCTGTAACAGCAGCCGGGCAATTATTCTGATCGGTTACAGCGAAGGAATAAATTCCGGCAGGCAATGTTTGGAGATCAACTGGACTTGAAACAAAGTTGACTCCTCCCCAATATTTATAATTACCGGAACCACCGCTTGCAGCGATAGCTATTACACCACTCTCCCCATAACACCCGACAGGAGAAATCACAGAAGCCGTTGCTAAGACGGGAGCAGGTTCTCTGATGGTAACATAGATTCCCGCACTACATAACGCTGTTCCTCCGCCAAACGGAAATGTTGTTGAATAACCTGTTCCTCTTTCGATGCTGATGAAATGAATTCCTTTAGAAATATTTGAAAACAAGAAACTGGCAATAGTTCCCTGCGACGCAATTACTCCAACCGTGATTCCATCAATGGAATATCTCGTTTGACCATTCAATAAAAAAGTAGAGAATGTATTTGCAACAGTAAAACTACCGGTTCCTCCGAAACATGCCGGTTGATTGAGAAAGTTAATACTTGTCGATACAAGAAGAGAACAACCTGGCGTAAAAGGGTTCTGTGTACACAGCATTGCTGAACTATTGAAATCATTAAATGTTCCCTTGGGGGTTGCATCATATCCGGAAGTCGGACATGGTTGAGGATAATATGATATTTTCGTTTCAAGAACGGAGTAACGGGTAAAATTAAAATCGAGATTCGGTTTCACACCCGCAGGCCAGCTTGACAAACTGGTAGCAAGTTGCACCGTTGCAAAACGGATTCCAGGTGAGGTACACGACGCTCCTGTATCCGGAATCAAAGTACCGGCTCCGCAGCCGGGATTAAATCGCGCAGTGATATTGATCCGGTCGAGCCCAGTGGCAACAGCATTCATATATGAAATCTGTCCGCTGTTTAACGGCGCCTGCGATGCAACAAACATGGATGATCCCGTAACGAAGTCGGGTGCGATCGTTCCTCCATTTCTGAAATCAGCATTCACATGGATACCAAACTGCAGGTTGGCAATTTCTAATACACCTGCACCGGTTTTCTTTAACCAGATCTCAAACCGGAATGTTTTGGCTGTGGGATATGATTCATTGGTAATATACACATTGAATCGCGGTGTCTGCGCAAAAACAATTGTTGCCTGCATGAGAAGCAACGCAAGAAGTACTCTTGAATAAGTTTTCATTTTGAATAGGTTTTGACATTAGAAAAAGATTAAAAAAATGTGTGATGATCAGAAAAAAATAATTCACTCTTCGCTGATCAGCGTTTAAATTTTGTGATGTTTAATACAACACAACTAATTACAAAAAACAAAAAATTGTATGAGCAATAAAATCTCCATGAAAGAAAGAATTTAAAATGTTGTGAGAGACTAAAAAAATATACAAATAACGGGTTGCAAAAAACTAAAAAAAATAAATCAGCGATAAAAAATACACTGCAAGGATAAAAATAATTTTCCAATAATAAGATGCTGTCTAAAATTTATTTCAAATACTTGCTATTGCACTGCTTCGACTCCGCTTCACACTTCTACTGCCCACGGTGTGAACCTGCGCAGAATAATACCCGTAGCGGAAGTGGAAGTCGAAGGGTACGCTGGCTATACCGTTTTCTTTCATAGAAATTCAAACAGCTTCTAAGAAGCTTTGGGCTCATTCAACTCCCAATGATCAAATCATGAAATGAAATTTGGTTTGCAGATTATTTAGAATAATTTTAAGCCGAAAATTTATTCCCCCATTATGGCCAAGCAACAAAAATTCCAGCCGAAGAAACCTTTACCTGTGAAAAGCAAAACAACGAAAGCTACAGCGCAAGCAGGTGTTCTGCAACGCTTAGACGAACGTTTTGAAAAGAATGAGAAAAAAATATTCTATGGCTTGCTGTTTCTTTCAACCGTGTTTTCATTTTTACTTTTCGACTCGAAAGTATCAACAGGTGGTGATGATTCCGCTTACATCGAACGTGCATGGCAGCTCATACACGATGGAATATTTCCTTACTATCAGGGACCGGGTTATCCGGTGTTTTTATCCTTGTTTGTAAAATTATTCGGATTGAATGTAATCGTTCTTAAACTCTCTTCTGTTCTATGCCAGTTTGGGTTTGTCTGGTTTACGTACAAGGCCTTCCGCAAACGAATCCCTTACACGGTGTTGTTTGCCTTGCTTGCCTTTATCTCTTTCAATAGTTTTTTTCAATACTACGCCAGCCAGACTTACACAGAAACGTTCTTCCTTTTCATTCAATCCATCTGTCTCTACGTGATGTTCAGGATCATCGATTCAATTAAAACTGAACCCGGATTCTTGAGCGGATTAAAACAGGATTATCTTAAATGGTTGTTGTTCGGTTTCATGTTCCTGTTGCTATCCATTTCAAAAAGCATTGCATTTGTAAGCATTGGTGCCGTAGTCATTTACTTTCTGCTAAATAAAAACTACAAGCAAATTCTGTATGCACTTATTGCGTTTGCTGTTTTCCGGATCATCTACCAACTTGGCACTGCAGCAGCGTTTGGTCCTAACGGCTCAGGACAATTAGAATTATTGCTGAGAAAAGATCTTTACAAACCGGAATTAGGACACGAAGATTTTTCGGGAATGATTACCCGCTTCATGAGCAACTTCAAACTTTACTTTTCATTACACATGTACCGGATATTAAATTTGCGGCCCGCTGATGCCATAAAAGTTTACCCCGGGCTTTCATTTTTATCAGGTATCGCTCTCGCGGTGTTTACACTTTTAAGTTACAGGAAAAATAAGTTTGTTTTCTTTGCGGGCATTTATATGCTGGTTCTTTGCGGCGGCGTATTTTTCGCCATCCAGGCGAACAACATGCAGGATCGTTTAATTATGATTGCAATGCCGTTGGTTTTTCTTGTCCTGTTGTATGGCATGTATGAATTGGCGAGACGTAGCGGAGGACTTCAATACATTGTACTTCTCTTCTCATCGATTATGCTACTCATCACAATTGGTAAGTCAGCAATCCAGGCAAAAGAAAACACAACTGCGTTGAGCAGAAATTTAGGCGGAGATATTTATTACGGTTACACACCCGACTGGGTGAATTTTTTGCAGATGAGTCGCTACTGCGCTGATAGCTTACCACAAAATACGGAGATCATCTCGCGTAAACCGGAGATGTCTTTCATCTATGGAAAAGGAAGAAAATTTATTGGTCAGTATTGGGTGCCAACGATGAACCCCGACAGTATCCTGATGGGATGGCAGCAGCAAAAAATAAAATACGTGATCATGCCGAACCTGCGGATGGAACCCAAGAAAAATAACGGCCGTATCATCAATACCATTCAACGCATGCTGCAACCGATAGAGATGAAATATCCGCAGAAGTTAAAGCTGCTTAAGACGATTGGTACTGAGGAACAGGCGTATTTGTATGAGATTAATTATTGAGGTGTGTTGGAAGATAGAAGTTGGAAGTTGGAAAAAAAAGAAAATTTATTCAACAAAAAATTTCACGTTAGCCGAATTTTTAGTTGAGACCAACCGCGCAACATAAACGTCGCTCGAAAGTTTTGGGAGTTTTAAATGCTCCACCTTACTCCATTGAGGTAAATCAAAACGCACCACTTCCCGTCCTTCAATACGATTGAACAATAAAAAAATTTCAAAACGAAAATTGACAAACGGGAAAAGATACTGACTAAAAATTTCCCGAACCAGCGGAATATTGAAAAATTTATTCCACCGGCATTTTAGCATCAACATTCACTTCTACCAATCTACCGTTTTCACATTTGATAATGCGGGCAGGGAATTTTTCGATCACAGAATAATTATGTGTTGCCATCACGACAGCCCTCCCGCTTTTGCTGATGTCGAACAGCAATCGCATAATTCCTTCTGATGTTTCAGGATCGAGATTCCCTGTTGGTTCATCAGCAAGAATCAAATCAGGATTATTGAGCAATGCCCGTGCAATCACCACACGCTGTTGCTCACCGCCACTTAACTCATGCGGCATCTTAAACCCTTTTGTAGTAAGTCCGACTTTTTCCAACACTTCCTGTATACGCTGTAACATTTTTTCTTTGTCGTTCCAACCCGTTGCACGCAATACAAAAAGTAAATTGCTGTTTACAGAACGGTCGGTGAGCAATTGAAAATCCTGGAATACAATTCCAAGTTTTCTCCGGAGATACGGAACCTGTTTTTCTTTGAGATGATTCAGGTGAAAGTCAGCAATCGTAGCATTTCCCTGCACCAGTTCCACATCGCCATAAAGCATTTTGAGTAAACTGCTTTTACCGCTTCCCGTTTTGCCAATGAGGTAGACAAATTCTCCTTTGTTAATAGTGAGCGAAACATCTGAAAGAATCAGGTTCTTCGATTGAAAAATATTTACATTGTCAAGTTGAACGATGGACATGGTTTAGTTGGTTAGAAATTTCTTGGTTTTTAGTTTTAAAATTTTTTCTTTTAATGTTAGCGGAATACCCTCGTGCATTCTATTAGAAATTAATTTGGAGTTGTCAATCTTTTGGTGAGTATATTAGTCGGCAAGCTATCCAAACTATAAAAGAAATTATTCCAAGAATAAAAATCTTGTTTCCATGTTTTCTATCAGATGCTGAGTATCCATACACTCTGTTCCCATCTGGTAATGTCTTTTTGTATGACAATAGATGCCAACCAATAAATATGGAAAGGAGTCCTCCGAGTATTGCTACTATGTAGCCAATATATATCCATAGTTTTTGATTTTCTTCGGGCTTAGCTAATTCCTTAAGTCGTTGTTTTTTTAATGAGTCGATTGTTTCAGTATTAATTCCCTTCCCTCTTTCCCTTAAAATATTTTGAGCAAGCAAAAAATCAAATTGGTTCCATTCATCTGGCTGAGCTACGATTTCCATAAGCTCTTCGTCGGTGAAACTAAAGAGGTGGTAATCCTTTTCAACGTCTTCAAGTTGCTTTCTTGAAATTTCGAAAAGCAAACTTTCCGCTTTCGAAAAATCTTCTTTTCTCAATTTGATTGTGAATTCTCTAGTTAACTGACCGGTTGAAAATATAGGGACAAACTCAGAGGTCTCTTCAAGAAGATATTTAATATTAGTTTCTTTCAACAACATGCCAAGTTCTTTAGCATAGCCTTCATCGTTAACTTTTTTAAAGATTAAGAATGGAGCATCGTAATTTTTTTGAATGTCTAATGGTTCTCCCTCTGTCATTTTTTTTGTAATTATGATTTAAGAACTGCTGCCCATTGGTTTCTGGTAACCACTGAACCAATAAACTACAACTCCAATTTCTGAACTTTACCATAAGGGATTTCAGCGATTAGTTTTTTAATTTGTTCTTCCTTGCCGCCAAGCCCCGCTTTCACAAGTGCTTTTTCAGGACGGTCGACACGAAAGTATGCGAGCAATGTGAATTGATCATCTCTCAACTGAATGTAATCAGGAATTTTGGCGGTGCCTTTTATTTTGAGAATGTACATTTTAGTTGGGAGGAGGGAGTCGGGAGTTAGTTCTTAGTTGCAAACGTATTGAAAAAAGAAAAACCTCTGAAATGCTCCCGAGGTTTCTTGTCAACAAGGTGCTGAACAATTAAGGACGTGTCATGTGGAACGCTTAACCGCTGGTGACCACGGTTACCTGGTTATCGCAGTTGCCCCAGTCATAATCAACATGACCTCTCACCCTTCCGCTCGTGGGGAATTCAACTTTACCATCTTCATTTTTTTTGATTACGGCTTAAGATGTACAGTACGAGCAAGGGTTTAACGCATGAGTCCCCCGGATCTTTTATACTTTCTAAAAAAAAACAAGGTTACTGTTTAAAACTGTGTTGGTAAAAACAACCTCAAACACCATGAACGGGACACGGTTTGAATAATTTTGCGTGACCTGCGTTAACCGCCTATTACCTATTGATTCCTTGCCCTGATGAAAAAAAATTTTTTTATTTACCTGTTGATCCTTTTTTCAAATCAACTCATTGCCCAACAAACAGCCGTTTATCTTGATCCTGAGCGTGGCTACCAGCTTGGGTCAGAGCTTTTCAACAAGCAGAAATACGGCGCGGCACAGAAAGAATTTCAGAAAGTGACGGAGTCGAAAGAAAATGTTGCAGAAGAAAGCCGCATCAACTCTGAATTCTACATCGCTTTTTGCGCTGCCGAATTGTTTAACAAAGATGCTGAATTCCTGCTAACTACTTTCATGAATAATCATCCTGAAAGTCCGAAGTACGGCGCAACAGTTCTCGAACTTGGAAAATATTTTTATCGTCAGAAGAAATATAAAAAAGCCATTGAATGGATGGAGAAAGCTGACAAGACGTTGATCAGCAGCGAAGATTTGCCTGAATATTATTTCCGTTTGGGTTACAGTTCTTACATGACGAATAATTACGAGAAAGCCACTATTGCATTTAAAGAAGTAAAAGACAGTGACAGTAAATATGCGTCTGCGGCAACGTATTACTATGCTCACATGGCCTACGTGAATAAGAATTACGAGACGGCACTCACTCATTTTCTAAAGCTGAAAGACTCTGAGACGTTCGCTCCGGTTGTTCCCTATTACATCGCCCAGATTTATTTTCTTCAGGGAAAACACGACGAGCTTCTCAGATATGCTCCTGCATTGCTTGATTCTGCCGGCGCAAAAAACGGATTGGAAATCGGACGGATGGTTGCGGAAACTTACTACCGGAAAGGCAACTACAAAGAAGCGATTCCTTATCTTCTTGAGTATGAAAAAAATTCAGCAGCATCTGGCCGGATCGATTTTTATCAACTTGGTTATTGCTATTACCGTAACAACGAATACGAAAAAGCAATACCGTACTTTCAAAAAGTAACGGACAGGCAAGATACCATCGCGCAAAATGCATATTATCATCTTGCCGATTGTTTCTTAAAAAATGGAAACAGGAAAAGCGCGCGCAGTTCTTTTCAGTCGGCGGGGAAAATGAATTTTGATGAACAGATCGAAGAAGAAGCGCAGTTCAACTACGCGAAGCTTTCGTATGAACTTTCATTTCAATCGGTGGCTATTGAAGCTTTCAGAAAATTTCTAAAAACGTTTACTGCGAGCAGCCATGCTGATGAAGCCAATGAAATACTAATCGACATTTACGCGACCACAAAAAATTATAAGGATGCACTGACAGCGATTGAAAATATCAAAAACAAAACTCCGAACATCAATGCGGCCTATCAAAAAGTGTCGTACTACAGGGGAGTTGAGTTTTTCATGGATAATAAACTAAAAGATGCAATCCAGCTTTTCTCAACATCGCTGAGCAATCCTGTTGATGTAAGACTGCAGGCCGCCGCCCGTTACTGGAAAGCGGAAGCACAGTACAAGTTGAATAATTTTGACGATGCTATTCAATCGTACAATGAGTTCATGTACACTCCATCTGCCGTTACGATGGGGAATTACAACCTCACGAATTATAACATCGGCTATTCTTATTTCAGGAAGGAAGAATACAGTAACTCTGAAACATGGTTCCGGAAATACATCAAGGAAAAATCGCAGACTGACAACGTCCGTTACAACGATGCATTGCTGCGCATTGCCGATTCATTTTTCATGTTGAAAGATCAGACCAATGCGATTGATTACTATAACCAGGCGATTGATAATAAAGCAAAGAGCAGTGATTATGCGTTGTACCAAAAAGCGATTATCCTCGGCATACAAAATAAGCTGAAAGAAAAAACGGCTGTCCTTCAGAAAATTTTTGAGAAGTATCCGAAGTCCGTTTATTACGATGATGCTTTGTATGAATCAGGCAACGCAAGCATGGTTGCAGGTGACCATGAACAGGCATTGACAAATTTCAAAAAACTGATCACTGATTTTCCTTCGAGCAGTTATGTAAAAAAGGCAATGCTGGGAGAAGCTCTTGTTTACTTTAACAACCACGATGATGAAAAGGCAAAATCCACTTACAAAAGTGTGGTGGAGAAATACCCAAGCACACCTGAATCAAGAGAAGCGCTTGCGCAATTAAGAAACATCGCTGTGGGCCAGAATAAAGTGGATGCTTACCTGGATTATGTGAAAGATATTCCGAATGCAGACGTGTCGCTTGCCGGGCAGGATTCGCTGGTGTATGAAGCGGCTGAACTCCGTTACACACTGGGAAATTGTGATGACGCCGTCAAGGATCTCGACAATTACCTCTCAAAGTTTCCTGATGGTTTCTTCCGTGTGAACGCGAATTATTACAAAGCAGACTGTGCATTCCGAAACAAAAAATATGAAGCAGCACTGGAAGGTTACAACTTTATTATTTCAAAACCGAAAAGTTCGTTCACTGAAAAATCGTTGCTCAATGCAGGTATCATTAATTACCGGATGAAACAATATGACAAAGCGCTCGATGACTTTGAACGGCTTGAATCTACCGCAGAAGTAAAAGACAACACGGTGGCAGCACAGGCAGGACAAATGCGCTGCAGCTTCAAACTGAATCAGTACGACAAGGCGATCACAAGTGCTGAAAAAGTAATCTCATCATCGAATGCTGACAAGGATCTTGTGAACGAAGCGCACCTTCTTTCAGGAAAATCTTCACTTGCAAAAAATGATCTTGAAGCTGCAAAAAATGAATTGACAATTGTTTCAAAGCGTACCAACAGCGAGATGACAGCGGAGGCACATTACGACCTTGCGTTGGTTGAATTCCTGCTGACGAATTACAAAGAGAGTGAGAAGATTATCCAGGAGATACAAAAACTGATTCCCTCGTATGACTACTGGATTGCAAAAGGATTTATTCTGTGGGGTGATGATTACCTGGCTTTGAAAGATACTTTCCAGGCAAAAGAAACGTACAAGAGCATTGTTGAGAACTACCAGAAGAATGCAGATGACGCAGATGATTTGAAAGCTATCGCTAAACAAAAGTTAGACGCTGTGAAAGCGGTTGAAGAAAACCGGAACAAAGATATTATTGAACAGAAACTTAAGAACAATCCTGCAGTGAAAGATAGTACGGAGGAAAATTAGAGCGGATTTTGGATTTGAGCGGACTGTCATTGCCGGAGGCATCTTGTTAGCAGATAATGTTCAGGCGAATTATTAAAACAACTAATATTAAAATACCATCCTTCTGTAAAAAATGTCCGCCGAGGCGGATGACTTCGAGATACAATCACATGAAAAAAATAATCTTTTTATTCCTTATCACGTATTCATTATTCCGTGCCGTACCTGTTAATGCTCAGGAAAAAGATCTCGGCAACGGAATAATAGAAACCGTAAAACCTTACAAACCCGTTCTCTCAGAATCGTTCAAGATTTCTGATACTCCTGATGCCGATACGTCTTCTTCTAATCCTTCGCGGCTAAACTATAACGTTACACCAAAAAAAATTGAAACAAATTACGAAGCCGGTGTCATCAAGGCAGTGAGACTGAAAGATGAACCCATTACAAAACTCTACAGGAGTTTATTGAAACTAGGCATCGGGAACTATTCAACTTACTATGGAGAGTTGTTTGTGAATTCCCTTCGTTCTAAAACAGGTTCGCTGGGTTTACACCTGAAACATTTTTCAGGATCACCGGGAATTCCTGATGCAGGAGTGAATACCGGATTCAGTGAAAACGAAGCGGGTGTTTTCGGAAAATATTTTTTTGAAAATTCAACATTCTCGGGCGATGTTAATTTTAACAGGCATTTTGTTCACTACTACGGATTTGATGTACATGATCCGGTAGTATTTCTGATTGAAACAGACGACAGGCAGGGTTTCAATAATTTCTCTATGAATCTGGGCTTACAAAGTAATAACATCAGTAAAGGAGATCTCGATTATGATTTTCATTTCCGGTTTAATTCAATCAGCGATTTGTATGATGTAACAGAGCCCGATGTAATCGTTAGCGGATTATTTGGAAAACCTGTAGATGAAAAATATTTCAGCCTGTTTGCCTCCTTCGACTTTTTCAAAAAATCAGATTCAAATTTTGAGCGTCTTTATCTCGATCCGCTGAATCATAACCTCAGCAGAAATATTATACACTTTCAGCCGCAGGTAAAAATTGACAAAGACAAGTATCATTTGGTACTAGGAGTAGGGCTTGACATGGAGAAAAACCTTGGTACTATTCTCCACCTGTTCCCAAAAGCTGAAATTTCAATTCCCATCGCCGAACATGTGCTGACTGCTTTTGCAGGTGTAGATGGAAATGTCGAAAAAAATAATTTCAAAACGATAACCGATGAAAATCCATTCGCCATTTCAACTGTTATTCCGCGAAACACGATTCACAAACTGATATTGAAAGGCGGGTTGAGAGGTAACTTCAGTAATACTATTTCCTTTTCGGCCTCTGCCGGCTTAGACCAGATGAAGGATCTGCAACTCTTTTACAATGACACTAATTCTTTTCTCAGAAGCAGATTTAACGTGGTGTACGACAACACGGATGTGTTCAACGTGCATGCTGAAATTTCTTACCAGAAGAATGAAAAACTGAATATCTCTTTGCATGTTGATCAGTACAGTTATTCAACGGACCTGGAATATAAAGCATGGCATAAGCCGGGCAGTATTATTTCCCTTGCGGCAAAATATAATTTACATGATAAAATTATTGCAGATGTTTCTGTATTTGCTCATGGAGTTCAATATGCAAAGGGGTATGATGGCAATTATATAGTTGCGGAAAAAATTTCCGGGTACATGGATTTAAACCTTGGAGTAGAATACCGATATTCAAAAATTCTATCCTTGTATGTTCACATGAACAACCTTGGGTTTTCGAGATATTACAACTGGAGTCAATATCCTTCAGAACGATTTAATCTCCTGGGCGGGTTGACGTATGCGTTTTAATGTGCGATTGCACCGATTCATTCTCTCGCAGCATTTATTACTTCTTCCATATTCCTTATTAATTGATTGAAGGATTTCACCGATTGATAATTCTCCGCTTCGCCAATTCACCTCTATTCACTCTCACTCACTCTCCCCTTTACCCACTCTCCCCAAACCTACCTCGCTCCTGCCTTAAACTTCGCAATCGCGTTTCGGGTAAAGTCTGACAGTACAAGTTTTCCGCTCATCTCAGCACGTTCAATTAAAAGTGCATCCCAGTTTTCTGTTCCCTGCCAAAAAACTTTTTTCAACATGGACATTGCTTCAGGGTTACTTTTAGAAAGTTTTTCCGCAAGTGAGTTTACTGCTTTATCCAAATCTTCCGTCGAAGAAAATACGTCAGCAAACAAACCTTTTTCTTTTGCCCAAGCTGCAGTCTGCCATTCGGAAGCATTCATGGAAAGTTGCGAGAAGGCAGATGTTCCCATTTTCCTTTCAACAACAGGCCCGACCACAAATGGTCCGATACCAACAGCGAGTTCGCTGAGTTTTATGGAAGAACTTTCATGAGCCAATGTATAATCCGCGGCAGAAGCGATACCCACTCCTCCGCCAACTGCTTTTCCCTGTACACGGGCAATCACAAACTTAGGCGCTTTACGTATGGCTTGGATAACGGCAGCGAAGCCCGAGAAAAACTCTTTTCCTTTTTCAAGCGAATCGATGGCTGCAAGTTCATCGAACGACGCACCCGCGCAAAATGTTTTTTCACCATCACTTTTTAAAACAATTACGTTTGCATCGGGATTTTTCCCGGCTGTTTCTATTTCAGCAGCCAATTTACGGAGTAAACTTCCCGGTAATGAATTGCTTTTCGGATGAAAAAAAATTACCGTGGCAATTTTGTTTTCGATTTTTGCGTCAACTTTTCCTTCGTTAATAGACATGAGATGTGAGATATGAGACGGGTGCAAAAATAAAAAACCACAAAGAATTCTGAGGAAAATCTTTGTGGAATAAATTTAATAATTCCTTTTATTAATTGAAGCGTTACCGATCACGCCTTATTTCTTGGCGTACTTAGGAACTTTTCCTTCTTTGATCAGTTCATCCACTTTTCTTTTGTGTTCCTGGAAATCGCCAAAACAAAGCGCCGACAACATTTCATCGCGCGTCATTTCTTTGTTGCCCAATTGCTTTTTGATTTCATCGCTGCAACGGTCAACAAACTTCTCGAAACGTTCAGGTGCCCAGATGTACTCATATTTTGTCCAATCCGGTTTCGTTCTGTCAACAGAAAACTCTTTTGGAAGCTCTCCGTGAATCACCGTTTTTAAATCAAGCCCCTCAAATGATTTCGGGAGCAAACGATTGTCGAACACCAGCGGACGACTGATGTCAATCACATGCTTTTTGCGTTTCGGGTCGATCATTTTGAGCCCGTTGACGCGCAGACCTTTTTTCTTAAGGAATGCAAACTTCTTCTCGAAGCGGTCAAGTGTGTCGTACAACATCATTGTTAGTTTTTGGGATTAACTTATGTATGAAATTCGTGTGAGCTTAGTTGTTGGTTTTTAGTTGTTAGTTTCTTCGTTTCGGAAAAGCCGGCATCCTTTATTACTTATTCATTCTTACTTATTACTTTATTAGATGATTATACCGTCACTTTATCGGGTACTCTTTATTACTTATTCATTCTTACTTATTACTTTAAATAATTACTTCCCTTCCTTACTAGCGACTAGCGTCAGTACTGTCTCAACCGCCACCGTTTCCCCACGTTGATTCGAAACAACTACATCCCACTCCACTACTCCTTGCGGAATCTGTCCTTCACGGTTTTCCTTTTTTGTTTTCGTCTTACATGTGAGTTTAACTCCAATCGTATCGCCAACATAAACCGGTTGGGTGAAACGAAGATTATCCAATCCGTAATTCGCAAGCACAGGTCCCTTCTTCGGATCCACGAATAAACCTGCTGCTGCCGCAATGATAAAATATCCATGTGCAACACGTCTTTCGAAGATGCTTCCTTCCAATGCTGTTTCATCGGTATGAGCATAAAAGAAATCGCCGCTGATACCGGCAAAATTTACAATGTCTGCTTCGGTTACTGTTCTTCTATGTGTAGTCAGTGAATCACCGACATTTATTTCTTCAAAATATTTTCTGAAAGGGTGAATAACATCTTCTTTCGTTTCTGCGCCCGGCAAATATGTATTCATGATGTGCATGAGCGTTGTTGGCGAACCCTGCAAAGCGGTACGCTGCATATAATGCTTTACACCGCGCATACCGCCCATCTCCTCGCCTCCGCCTGCACGACCCGGACCTCCATGAACCAAATGCGGTAAAGGAGAACCATGACCTGTTGACTCGGCCGCACAATTTTTATTCACGATCATCATCCTTCCATGCATCGACGCCGAACCCAACACCACTTCTTTCGCGAACTTATCATCTGCTGTAAACACAGAGCCAACGAGACTTCCGCGACCCATCTTAGCAAGTTGTGCAGCTTCATCAGCTGTTTTATATGACATCACCGTATTCACAGGACCAAATGCCTCCACTTCATGCGGCTCACGTTTTTTAAACGGTTCGTTGCAATAGAGCAGCATCGACGACATGAACGCTCCGCGTTTGCTGTCTGCTCCTACTACGTCAACATTATCGAGATCGCCATACACAAGCTCACATGAGTTCATCAACTCTCTCACTTTCGCTTTCACGTCTTTCACCTGTCCTAAGTTGGCAAGCGGACCCATGCGAACACCTTCAACGGCCGGATCACCGATCACATTGCTTTTTAACCTGTCTTTCAACGCCGCGATTACAGCTTCGGTGAGATTCTCAGGAACAATCGTTCTTCTGATGGCAGTACATTTCTGTCCGGCCTTCACCGTCATTTCGCGTGTCACTTCTTTGATGAAGAGTTTGAACTCTTCCGTGTCAGGAGTTGCGTCAACACCAAGGATGCTGCAGTTCAATGAATCCGCTTCCATGTTAAAGCGCACTGAGTTTTCAATGATAGCGGGATGACGCCTCAGCATTTTTCCTGTTTCAGCAGAACCTGTGAACGTGACAACATCCTGGCAGGTTACATGCTCCAATAAATTCCCCGCGCTTCCGCAGATCAGTTGCAATGCACCTTCCGGTAATATTTTTGACGCGATGATTTCGCGTGTAACCAATTCAGTAAGAAATGAAGTCGCCGTGGCGGGCTTCACAACAGCCGGAACACCAGCTAATAAATTCACAGCAATTTTTTCAAGCATTCCCCAAACCGGAAAGTTGAACGCGTTGATGTGAATCGCGACACCTTCGAGTGGAACACAAATGTGATGGCCGACAAATGTTCCGCCTTTGGAAATCACTTCCATGTTACCATCCACATAAAAAGTTTCATCAGGAAGTTCGCGTCTGCCTTTGCTTGCATACACGAACAGGTTGCCAATACCTCCGTCGATATCAATCCATGAATCGGCTTTGGTGGCTCCTGTGGCTGCACTTAGTGCATAAAATTCTTTTTTCTTTTCGTTGAGATGAAGTGCCAGTGCTTTCAGCATGCGGGCACGTTCATGAAAAGTCATCTTACGCAATTTCGGACCGCCAACTTTACGCGCATAGTCAAGCATGCCTTTAAAATCAA
>JAYVZS010000031.1:0-6157 GCA_043783155.1 Bacteroidota bacterium
TGAAGTATTGAAGTATTGAAGTATTGAAGTATTGAAGTATTGAAGTATTGAAGTATTGAAGTATTGAAGTATTGAAGTATTGAAGTATTGAAGTGTCGCTGCCTTACGCACTTAAACACATACATACTTAAACATTCTCTTCTTACCCAAAATCAATCTCTGTACTGTCACCGATATTCAATGACTGACTTTGTCCGTGCAGCGAAGCATCACTGCCGATAACAGAAAGATGCAACACGGCATTTTGTAATTCAGAATAAGAACCGATGATAGCGTCTTTCAGAATTGAATAATTGATGATGGAATGATCGCCGATCGAAACATTCGGACCGATGATGGAATTACTGATTTTGCAATTTTCCGCAATGCTGACAGGCGGAATGATAATGGTATTTTCAAAATTATATTTCGGATGAAATTGTCCGATTGTTTTCTTTAAGAGAACAGCATTGGTTTCCAGGAGACTTTCTTTTGTTCCGCAGTCGTACCAGTTTTCCACCGGAAACGTTTTCATCTTCACTCCCTTATTAATCAACCGCATGATGCCATCCGTCAACTGAAACTCTTCGTATGTTCTGAAGTTTGCGTTGATATTTTCTTCGAGTGCTTCCATCAGCAGTCCTGCTTCTTTGATTTTGTAAAGACCTACTAAAGCAAGATTCGATTTTGGGATCGGTGGTTTCTCAACCAGGTTTTTAATGCAGCCCTCTTCATTCAGTTCTGCGACACCGAATGTTCTGGGGTCATCCACTTTTTTTACGCCAAGCGATGATTCTTTCTTACTGATTACTTCTCTTAAATCGATATCGAAAACAGTATCACCCAACGCAATTACAATTTCATCTTTGCTGTCGATGTGTTCTTTTGCCAGCCAAACGGCATGACCGATTCCTTCGCGTGGTTCCTGCAGGATAAATTTCTTTTCGATGCCAGGGTAATTCGTTTTTACATAGTCCTCTATTTTATCACCGAGGTATCCGATGATAAAAATAAATTCACGTATGCCTGCTTCAATCAGGTTGTCGACGATGTGAGCGAGAATGGGTTTTCCGGCAACGGGCACCAACGCCTTAGGCTGTGTGTGTGTATGCGGCCTTAAACGGCTTCCGATACCTGCAACTGGAATGATGGCTTTCATATTGGCGAGGGAAGATTGTTTTTAGTTTTTAGTTTCAAGTGCCTGTTGCGAATTACGAATCTAATACGAATGTACGAATATGCGAATCCGGTAGAGTTGCCTGTTCCGAATTACGAATCTGTTACGAATGTACGAATACGCGAATCAATACTTCATGGTCACATTCACAAGAGATTAGTTGCGAAAGTAATTCTTTTTGACAAATCATTTTCATGTCTGCTTTTCGAGATATTGACATTTTATTTCACTAAAAATTCGAAACAAAAGTTTTCTTTGCATCACAATTCCAACATCCAGCTTCCAGCATCCAACTCCCATCACCATGCAAAATAGAATCACAAAGCTCTTCAACATTCAATATCCGATTATCCAGGCAGGAATGATCTGGTGCAGCGGATGGAAACTCGCCTCAGCTGTTAGTAACGCAGGGGGATTAGGACTAATTGGTGCCGGCTCCATGTATCCCGATATGTTAAGGGATCACATTCGTAAATGCAAAGCCGCGACTGCAAAACCTTTTGGTGTAAATGTTCCCTTGTTGTATCCTGAGATCGACAAAATCTTGCAGATCATCATGGAAGAAAATGTAAGAATTGTATTCACTTCTGCAGGAAATCCTGCAACATGGACGAACATCCTGAAAGAAAAGGGGATTGTCGTTGTGCATGTTATAGCCAATACAAAGTTTGCGAAAAAAGCGGAAGAATCTGGTGTGGACGCGCTCGTTGCGGAGGGTTTCGAAGCCGGCGGACATAATGGAAGAGAAGAAACCACCACGCTTGTTTTAATTCCGCTGATCAGGCAATCAACAAATCTTCCACTGATTGCCGCGGGTGGAATTGCTGATGGTACTGCCATGCTTGCAACCATGGCGCTCGGCGCCGAAGGAGTTCAGATGGGAACGCGTTTTGTCGCTTCAAACGAATCCAGCGGTCACGAAAATTTTAAAAAGCGTCTGATTCTTACAAAAGAAGGTGATACAATACTTACGCTGAAACTTTTGACGCCCGTTCGCCTTATAAAAAATCAGTTTTACAGCGAGATAGAAAAAGCTGAAAACGGAGGTGCCGGAGTTGAAGAATTGAAATCGATTCTCGGAAAAGCGCGTGCTAAGAAAGGAATGTTCAAGGGCGACCTCGATGAAGGTGAGTTGGAAGTAGGACAGGTATCTGCTTTTATAAGGGACATTAAACCTGCCGGTCAAATTGTAGCGGATGTCTGGAACGAATTCCAGGTGGCAAAGAAAAAGTTGTGCGAAGAATTAAATGTATAATATCTAAACTAGTACTAACGTAATTATCATGAACATGAAAACAAATTCTACTTACAAATCAATTTATTTCCTTATGGTAATGATTGCTTCCTTCGTTGCTCCCAAATTTGGGTTTAGCCAAACGATGTCGCAGGGTACCAACAATCCTTCAGCAGTCTCGGAAGAATTTTCCGGTTGTATTATATGTACCGGTACCGACTGGATGAATTATATGAACGCGGCATCGGCCGACAACAGCAGCGCACAAACATTTCTCGCTCAATACCCGACCTGTTTTGAAAACAATTGTTTTTGTTCGCGTGCTTTAAAGCCCTCCGGATTTGGTTTTAATATTCCCGGTAGCGCAGTCATCACAGGAATAAAAGCGGAAGTGCTCAGGAGTTCAACTGATTCATGGTCGCTTACAGATACGATTGTACGACTGATGCTGAATGATAGTCCGATTGGAACAAGCCATGCATCTCACGATTTTTGGTCTTCAATTGCTTCCTATAAAGTGTACGGTGATTCAACGGATTCATGGGGTGCTAATTGGTCTCCCGCTGATATAAATGCAACCGGCTTCGGACTTTTCTATAAAATACAAAACATCAATCCGAATATATCATCCGTATTAGCTTCTATTGATCACGTACGTTTAACTGTGTATTACCAGACGACAACCGGTGTTACAGAACATCAGACTTCTGACAATTCTTTTTCAACTTACTTTGATGCTTCTGAAAAATCGATCAACATCAGAACAGTACATTTAAAATCAAATCATGTTGATGTTCTTGTGTTTAACAACACCGGGCAGTTGATCGCAGAAAGAAATACGAAGAAAAATTTCTCTGATGTTTCCATTGAGAAAATCAACGCTGACTTTTTACCGGCAGGAATTTATTTTGTTGAATTGCGAACGGATGACAGTTCTTTCAGCAGTAAAATTATTGTTACGAAATAAAACAAGAGAGAGTCAATAACCGTATTTCTCTTTCCATCTTATTTTCAGGAACGCCCGCAGTTCATTCTCGCGGGCGTTGTTATTCGGATCATAGAGTTTCGTTCCGGAAATTTTTTCGGGAAGATATTCAAGATTCACAAAGTTGTCTTCGAATTGATGTGCGTACTTGTAATCTTTTCCGTAACCAAGTTCCTTCATCAGTTTTGTCGGCGCGTTACGGATGTGAAGCGGCACAGGTAAATCACCGGTACGGTCAACGAGAGCCATCGCTTCTTCAATCGCCATGTAACTGGCATTACTTTTTGCTGATGTTGCGAGGTAAGTTGCTGTTTGAGAAAGAATAATTCGCGATTCGGGATACCCGATTTTGCTGCAGGCATCAAAACATGCATTCGCGATCACAAGCGCTGTCGGATTCGCGTTGCCGATGTCTTCACTGGCAAGTATCACCATTCTTCGCGCGATGAAAAGAGGATCTTCACCGCCTTTAATCATCCGTGCAAGCCAATACACAGCCGCATTCGGATCGCTGCCGCGCATCGATTTTATAAACGCCGAGATGATGTCGTAATGTTGTTCGCCTCCTTTGTCGTACAAGGCGATTTTTTCCTGAGCTACATGCAGCACGAGTTCATCTGTGATCGTAATTTTATCCTTTGAATCAGCACTTGAAATGATCAGCTCAAGTAAGTTTAAAAGTTTTCTTGCATCGCCTCCCGAAAGCCGCATGATCGCTTCTGTTTCTTTCAGTTCGATTTTTTTCTTCTTCAGTTCCGGATCAGTCGCAATTGCGTGATTCAGAATTTTAGTGAGATCATCTTTCGATAATTCTTTCATCACATACACCTGGCTGCGTGAGAGCAAGGCAGAGATCACTTCAAACGAAGGATTCTCGGTGGTCGCACCAATGAGTGTGACAATTCCTTTTTCAACAGCGCCAAGTAATGAGTCCTGTTGCGACTTACTAAAGCGATGAATTTCATCAATGAATAAGACAGGACTTCCCGGAACTTCTTTCAACTCTCCTGCATATTGCTGCGCGCGTTCAATTACTTCACGCACATCTTTTACTCCAGAGCTGATCGCACTAAGCGTATAAAAAGGTCTGCGTAATTGTTTGGAGATGATAAATGCCAACGTTGTCTTCCCTACTCCCGGTGGTCCCCAGAAAATCATTGAAGGAATGGAACCCGTTTCAATTGCTTTGCGCAACGCTGAACCCTTTCCTACGATATGTTCCTGCCCGATGTAATCATCGAGTGAAGACGGACGCATACGTTCTGCAAGCGGATTCATTTTTGATTTCTGGATTTAAGATTTTCGATTTGAGGTGTCATTGCTTTCGCACTGAAACACATAAACACTTTTCTTCTTCGTCACCTTATCACTCCTTTACTGACAAACTAACTCACTTAAATACTTGAACACATAAACACTTAAACACTATCTCTCCTTCTTCTCTCAAGTATCTTATAAAACGACCTCAATCTGATTTCTTCCATCGACAAACCTGTTGCTATCAATTCTTCCTCACCGATGGCGCCCGAGTTCATCGCTCTTAAAAAATAATTCAGCAAGCCTTGTCCTGTTGCCGCATCATCGAAGATATCACCGGAAAGTGTCGCCTGTGCTGCCTTTCCAACGAAGTGATGAAGCCGCACTGCCGCATCCTCATAGCTTTCAAGAAAGAAAGTATAGACAGCGGCATAACGCATCGGCAGTTGTGCAGGGTTCAAATCCCATCCCTGATAAAAGCCATTGCGAAGCGAATGTGTTGTATGATCGTAGCAAAGTTTCCATGCACGATGCACGACAAATTTATTTTCTTCCTGTTGTTCTTTTGTAAGGTTTTCTCCTCTGTGCGGACCAACGGGCATAATGTTCGTCGCTCCGTCAGATAAATAAATTCCTGTTCCTCCCAACGCTACTTTAGTCATGTGATGAGCGAAATCGCAAACAGGATGATCCATGGTTTGATATTTCGCTGTGATGTTGCATGACGCTGTGTAATCATACGTTCCGAAATGTGCGGCAATGCATCTTCCTTCTCCCGCCATAATCAGTTTACGTAATGGATTCTTTCCGTCTTTGTCCATCACGGCCTGCGTGGCTTCCACCATCATTTCCATTTTCAATATTCCGGAAGGGAGTTGATGTTTTTTCTCGATGATTTCAAAAAGTTTTACCAGCGCTTGAATCTGTTCAGGAATCGTAACCTTCGGAAGCATCACAACAAAGTTCTCCGGAATTTTATTTCCGGTTTGTTCCAGCAACGTAGTGAGAAAAATATCCAATGTTCGAACGCCGCGTTGTTTCAGATCTTCAGTAAATGGTTTGATGCGGATGCCAATGAAGGGAGAAACAGTTTTATCTTTCATTCCCTTTGCAAGTTCTGTCGCCGCTTTTACGGCAGTCGCATCTTCTTCGTCATCGGAACGGTTACCAAAACCATCTTCAAAATCAATTCGAAAATCTTCCACTGCTTCACGTTCCAGTTTGCTGATGATCTTTTTGTAAACAGTAAAGGGTAACCATGCAGCATGTTTTTTTCGTTCTGCCTCCGAAAATTTTTCCAGCTGATCAGTTAATTCTTTTATTTTGTTTTCAGAAGAGGGAAGTTGCGCATGACCGGTTAACTCAAGAACTCTTGCCAGCACAGTGAAATCAGGAGCATACGTTTTTAAACTTCTCAGCGCGATGTCACCCATTTTTTTTGTGCTGTCTGCTTTGAAGAGATTCGCCCCACCATAAACAGTATGCACCGGCTGACGATCCGGTTTGTCTCCCGGGTAAATTTTTT
>JAYVZS010000032.1:0-15665 GCA_043783155.1 Bacteroidota bacterium
GCGGGGAATAATTCCCATCAGATCCCGATACGCTTCGCTACGGGATCAATTCGACTTAATCGTTTCAGTGCACCGCCTGCGGCGGTTTCTAAAACGATAATCTCATTGATTTAATTGCACATGACCATAGCCGATCACATTCATTCCCAAGACGGCATCAAAGCCATGTGCATAGATGTAGTAGTTTCCAGAGAACAGGTAATCACATTCACAGTTGCCTTCATTGTCAACCGTAGTCTTGAATTCGTACTTTGTTGAGTTTGTTTCCGGTCCGGCTATCGCATTTTTTTTAAGATAGGCAGGCAGATAAGGATCTCCCCACCAGTGATACATGGTTCTTATTTTCAGGTAAAATTTCCCCGGACAACAACTTGTCCGCTTTCATTTTTTAATGCATTCTTTTTTTTGCATGCGAAAAAAAACAGCAGCATCCAACACGATGAGTGTGCCTTGCAACATTTTTTTATGAACGAAGAAAATGAATGAACCATTCGGAGTTTGAAGTTATCGTTCAGAGTTTTATTCGGTCACAGGAACATGTAATGTAATCTCACCACTTATTGTTGACGTGCTGAAAGGAATCCCGCCACTCACCCGAAACGGAAGACCGGGAGATGTTATGGTATCCAGCCCGACACCATAAATATAATAGTTGCCGCATTTTAACCCGGTGAGATGAACGTTATTCGATATAGAATCTCCAACAAAAACAGCATCGTAGTTAGAAGCATGTGTACCCGGAAGATTTTGTGTATTGAATTTCACAAACACGGTATCCCTGTAATTCCGTTTGTTTACAATCAGGCTATCGTGGTGATACAGATAAGCCACCATGGTTACGTTACCGCCCGATCCTCCTGTACATACAAGCGTTGGTGTTGTTGTATCTTTGTTTTTACAGGAAGTAAATCCAGCGGCGCATGTAATAAGCATGATAATGATTGCTGATTTCATTTTTTCTTTCATCTGGTTTTGTCTTCTTCAACAAATATAATTCAACCAAAGATAATCATTCAATCTGGGATATTATTGCCTGTTTCGCCGCTTCTTTTATGTATGGTATAGCTTACTTTAAAAAGGTTCAACTTTTATGGAGTAAACTGTCCGTGCCAACGGATGAAAGAGTTTTCCTTCAATACCCGTAAGCAGAAACACAAGAAGGAAAGAAGGGATTACTACAATGGTTGAGTAAAACACACCCGGTTCAACTTGCGTAGAGGATTTCTCAATAATTTTTAATCGTTCCTTTTTATCCACGTTAGTTTTCGCAACAATCTTTTCTGAAAAAGTTGCGGAATCCCTTCCAACTGCTTTGCATTAAGATGATGAAAAGATTTTGCTTACGTGATGTTGCTGTTTCTAATTTCATCTTTGTTGATGCTGAACGATAATTTTTTGCGTGTCAGTTATGCTGCCATTATGCAGCGTGATGAAATAAATTCCATTATTCCAGCGGGAAGTATTTATCTGAAGGTTGTCTTTTGTGAAAGGAACTTGCTGTGTAAATATTTGCTGACCTAAAATATCAGTGACGGAAATTTTTGTGTTTCCAGGAATTGCAAATTTGATATTCAGGAAATCAGAAGACGGATTAGGATAAATTTCAATCAAAAAGTTAATAACAGGATTGTTAATCGCTAAAGGTAAAACATCAACCACATCAATGGAAACAATCGAGGACGTTAAAGCGGAACGTTGCAGCTGATGCGTAAAGCAGATGCTATCCGTGCAGCCAGTTGTATCTGAAATTGTCAGGCATATTGTATACAAGCCAGGAGATGCATAACCATGACCTGGAAATTGAATAGTATCATAGCTGCCGTCACCCCAACTCCACAAATAATGCAAAGGAGATGTTCCTGTTGCCGTATTCACAGCCCAGTAGTGGTGTGGATGATTTGCATCGGCATGAATGGAAAAAGTTGCATGACAGGAACCGACACTTTGATGATTAGCAACATGAACGGTATCGCAGGACTGGCAATTGTTTGAGTCCGTTACGCATACACTGTAAGCACCCGGCAATACACCAGAGAGATAATGATTATGAGAACCATTCGACCACGAAAACAAATAAGGAGCCGTTCCATTAGAAATGGAAAGAGAGATGGAGCCATCGGCACAGGTTCCGCAACTTGCATTGGTGGCATTTGCAGAAACATTCAAATGACAATGATGTGTTCCTATAACGATCACTGAATCACAGAAGGTATTACAGGCATGACCACTGTCGTATACAGTGAGGCAAACCCAGTAGATTCCGGGAGCAGCATAAAAATTAGAAGGGTTCATCAGGTGAGAATTATTCCCGTCTCCAAAATGCCAGTAATAGGCCGGGGTTCCCATGCCTGCAGTGGTATTGACAAAATCAATTGTATTGTTTGCTGATTGCTGCCAGGTAAACCCGGCCTGGCATGAAGCATAACTTTTAGTATTACTACAAAAAGCAAATGAGAAAAAAAGTAAAGTCAGGACAATGTTTAATCTGCCGTATAACTGTTTAGTTTTCATTTTGAATTTGCTTTAAATTAATTTTTGTTGATAATAATTTTTTGTGTGCTGGTTATTTTTCCTGATTGGAGTGTGATAAAATAAATTCCCGTGTTCAATTCCGAAGTATTTAACTGAAAGTTGTTCTGCGTACCGGAAATTTTTTGTGAAATAACTTCCTGCCCCAAAATATCGCTCACCGAGACTACTGTATTCAGGGGCGTTGTCAGATGAACGGTGAGGAAATCATTTGCCGGATTTGGAAAAACATTGAAGTAAGGAGTGGTATTTGTTTCCGCAATCCCCACACTAATTGACCCGACGTTGATATTGTCCAAATACAAATTGTTTCCGTAGTCGCTGATGGTTGTGAACATTAACATGACTTCACTTTGTCCTGCATACGAACCAAGGCTTACCGAATCTGTTCTCCACTGCGAACTTGTTGGTGTAAAAGCAGCAGTTGTAACCGGAGCCGTCATTAATGTGGTTCCTGCTTTGTCATACACTTGCGTCCAGGTAACTCCGCAATCGGCTGAAGCAACTATTTTCAATTCGTCATTATCAGTTCCGGTGTATTGTGCATAGGCAACATCAAATCGTAAATAAGTATTCGAGAGAGCTGTACTGAAATTAAGACGAGGGGACATCAAATAATCTTTCTGCCCGATGATAATCATAGGTCCCGAATAGTTATTCATCTGCATCGAACCTATTCCTATTCCGAAGCTACTCGCTGCGGAGTGGCTCATGAAATTATTTTTGTTGAAATGAACATAATTCCAATTTGCAGGAGGAAAAACAATTGCACTAAAATCTTCGGTAAAAGGCAAGTTTTGAGCAGGAGAAAAAGTCCGGAAAGAACCCTTCATTGTATTATTCAAATCAACATCATCTGTTACATTGTTTACAGTAATAATGCTTACAGAAAGACGATGACTTCCATTTCCTACCGGAGCAGAAGGTAAAACAACAGAAGCAGTACTATTTGTAGTAAGCGTTCCATTCCATGTATAAGAAACGGGGAAATTTCCGCCATCCACAGTGTATTGCAAATCAAGAGTTGTAATCGTGCTGCTGCCGTTGTTTGCAATTGTTATTGTGGGAGTAATGTTCCCATCACAAACATCAAATCCAGTTGAATAATAACTTGCTAAATCATCTTCGACCAATGGAGATGTGATACCGGTTATTGATGCATCCAGCATCGGCAAAGCAGCATCCAGGCGATATATTTTATTTTCCGTTTTGTTGACGCACCAGATATGTCCATCGGGACCCACTTTAACTCCCATTATTCCCGGATGCCCGGTGACTATTGTATCAAGAATAGAAACTACACCTGTCGTGTTGTAAAGATAAATGTCCCCTGTTGTATAGTCTGATACAATTAATCTTCCATTGTAATAATCAATTCCACAAGGTTGGGTGCTTAAGGAATCTAATGTTTCGACTGTTGCTCCCAAATAATTGTAATATCCTGCCAATGGTTCACTTCCTGATGTGGGTGCAGTAAGATTACCGGAAAATGTTCCGCTGTTAATATTCATCCGCTTAATTTTTTTACTGCCTCCATCAATGAAATAAAGCCAATGATTTGGTTTGTCCAGAACGAGATGGCTTGGAACCTGGGGAACACGGCTTACTGTAACATCTGAGTAACGATATATTTTTCCGGCTGAGTGATTATCGTAACCAGGTCCATGGTCGTTTACAAAATCATATTTACAAATGTTTCCGTTGTAACCATCCATCACCCAATAAGCTAAAAGTGTGTCGTGGGCAATACCCATGGAGAATGGGCTTTGATGCAGCATATCAATATGACTTCCGAGTGGATAGTTGGTTGACCAGGCACCTTGCCACACCCTTGCAAAAATGGATGTATCTGAAAGCCAAAGCGAGGGTCCCATGAACGTGGGTGAACTTGTGTTCGTGTTTTGAATTTCAGACACAGCACCGAATTCGCCATTCTCACTGAACGCAATTGCACTCGGATAAAAGAAGAAGTGATCTGCATGCGAGTCATGTCGAAGCTGATTTGTCTGATTCGGCAAACCTGCATTGAAGAAAATGTCCATCGTTCCGCCTGCCGTGTTCCCATATTGACAAACCCACAACTCATTCGAGTTTGGTTTAAAATCTAAATCCCGTGGCTGGTTCAATTGATTGGTGCTTGTTCCAATCGTAGTAAGTGTGACCGGGTTACCTATATATGAATCAAGGTAATTGGTTTGTGCTTTGGAAATTGCAACAGCAAACATCAAAGCGCAGATAGTGTAGAAGAATTTTTTCATTATTTCGTGGTGTTTAAATTAATTATGATTGATGATAATTTTGTGTGTACTTGTTCCTTTTATATTTTGACCCGTTATAAAATAAATTCCATTACTCCATTCGGATGTGTTTAGTTGAATGTTGTTTTGCAGAGATGGAATATTAAGTGAAACTATTTGATGACCTAAAATATCAGTGACAGAAATTTTTGATATGTCGACTGATACAAACTGAATGTTCAGGAAATTGGAAGCAGGATCAGGATAAAAGAAAAACAAATTTTGCAAATCGATGTGTTCATTTATGCCTGTTGTTGTTGAATCAATAACGCGAAAACTTCCCATCATTCCGTCGTCTTCGTGATGAAGTAAATGACAATGATACATATAAGGTACACTATCGTCTGCAAAATCTTCAAACTTTGTGATGAATTCAACATACTGATTCGGCAACACGAGTACTACATCTTTCTTTCCTTTCTCATAATTTGGAACGGCCCCGCCATTTACATTCAATAGGTAAAAGTGCATATCATGAATATGAAATGGGTGTGCAATACCTGTGTTATTAGTGATTCTCCACTTCTCCGTATTGTTAAGGTAGGTCGTTACGTTGATAACACCCATGTCGAAATGAGCTCCGTTAATATTGAATGGACCGGCGACCTGGTCTTGGGGACTCATCATGCTATCAGGTTGCAGATTAAAATTTCTTGAAACTGTATAACCTGTCCATGGAGTGTTTGTAGTAAGCGTTGTTGGCAAAATTGTAACTGGGTTTACCGATTGAGCAACTACATTTATTTGGAGTATTCCGAAATCTGCTCCGTTCAGAGGATTCAGGTTGTAGTCAGGAATCGTCCCGCCCATCATTCCTGAAACAGTTGCTGCGCCATAAATTCCACTCGGCATCTCTGAACTGAAACTGATTAAATGAATTGTTTGTCCGGACATGCCTTGCAAATCCAAAAGTATTTCTGCTCTCTCTCCTGGGCTCAGTCGGATTCTTGTCAATGTGATTGCACTGTCAAGCAAACCTCCATCTGTTGCAATCATTTTGAAGGATTTGTTGGATGTAAAACCGAAATTGTAGGTTCGCATGGATGATCCATTCAGTAATCTCAAACGGATTACCTGTGCAGGTGCGTCCAGGAAAGAATGCATGGTGCCATTTACACACACAGCAGTGTCTTCTTCAGTAGAAACTGCAATTTGATTTAAGACATCAAAGGCCTTTGACTGCACGATGATTGGAAAATCATCAACACCGTACGTTCTGGGTAAAGTAAGTATCGCTTCAGCGCTATCTTTTACGATAATCATTCCTGCAATACCTTTTGAAACATGTAAATCAGTCTTACCGGCGCCGTGTGGATGATACCAAAATGTTCCTGCACCGTTCAATATTTGAAAATGCGGACTCCATGTGCCGCCTTGGTTAATGACACGATGAGGACCACCATCATCCATTGAAGGCACATGCAAACCGTGCCAATGAATGGTCGTCGAATTTCCATTGCCGGTTAAATTGTTCGTGACATTCATCGTTACCCAATCCCATTTATTCACAATGAGGGTTGGAGCGAGTAAAGCTCCATTAATACCATACGTTGGTGTATTGATTCCGGCATAAAACTGCGTCATTCCGTTTTGAATGTTGAGATTGAATGTTGTGCCCATTATTGCCGGCGGAACGAAAAGAGGATTTTGTGCAAATAATATTTTGCTCAAAAACATTCCGAACAGAATGAGAATATACTTTTTCATTTGCATGTCAATTAACGCTGAATTAGAATTTGCCTGGTATAGCTAATTTTGTTCTTGTCTGTAATTAAAAAATGGTAAACGCCACTTGGAACATTTTCAACTGAAACAATATTTGAATTTGTTTTTGAACTTCCAGTCAAAACTCCTTTTCCTGATACATCCGAGATCAAAAACTGAAAACCAGATTGCAGATTTGAGCTGATCTGAATGTTGTTGTCTGATGGATTTGGGAAAATACTAAAAGTGGTTTTGGCTCCTATATCGTTGATCCCTGTTGAACCGTTGGCGGTAATAATCCAGGTAAGTGTATCTTTTTGCAAGGGTGTGCTTTCTTCCCAAACAACATACTGAATAAATGCCGTTCCAAGAATAGTTCCGGGATCAACACCAATTGACATCAAACCAAAATCACCATTAAAAACTGTGTCCATTGTTCCGGTTACCGGGAATCCTGTGTAACAATGCCCCGCATCACATAAGTTAGCTGTCCAACCCGCAGGAACGGATAACAAGACCTGTTGCCAACTAAAAATTAAGGCATTTGTTGTAAGGTTATTTTCCTGAATGGTAAAATGATTAAAATCGTTGAACGGTGCAACAGCAACAACACTATCATTGGGCGTGATGTTGTAGTTCTGTGCGTATAAAGTATCGGCAGCCACCAATGAAATGGCAGCTACCAATACTGAGAATTTTGAAATCTGAAACATGTTAATGAATGACGTTTAACTTCTGTGTATCGGTTTTCCCGTCCACTTGCAAACGAACCAGGTAATTTCCGTTAGGTAATGCTGCCGTACTGAATTGCTTTGTAACTAAACCGTATTGCTTTTCATCCATAATCAACGCAACTTGTTTTCCAGAAATGTCCGCAACATCAATCAGTAAATTAGAAGTTTTTTTCAAATTAAGATTGATGGTAATATTGTCGTTTGCTGGATTTGGAAATACCCTGAAAGAAGAAACTAAACCCGATAAATCATTCATGCCCGATGGATTCATCGCATGATAAAGAGCCATAATTGAATCTCTCATAATAGTCGTGTCACTGGTGCTGAAACTTAATGTAGAAAACATTACACGATGGTCTATACCACCAAGCAATACGACTGTTGGCATACCGAAACCTCCATAGTGAGCGACTTGTGCTGAACCACTATCATAGGGCATATACAATGGAAGTCCATTTGAAAATACCCATGTTGACGAATAAGAACATGTTGTTGAATTGTTGTATGGGAACGCATAAGCCCTTACCATATCAGGATATTGATCGTTTACATTGTTTGCCATCGCTTGTATTTTTTGAGCAGGCGGCGGACAAGCACCACAATTGGGCATATAGAAATGAATCAGTACAGCTTTGCCTGCATTTAAGTCATCAAACAGGTGATGATAGTTCCCGTTGCAGTCAAGCCCGGCAAAGTCCATTGCCGTTTGTGCTTTGGAAATCGTAAGAACGAGCATTAAAGCAGTTGAGAGTGAAATTATTTTTTTCATTTTGATTGACTTTTATGAATGATTTAGCAATTTAATTCGACGAAGATCATTATGAAACGTGTTCTGGAAAATACATAGAACACCAAAAACCGAAGCACATTTTATGTGTCGGCTTTCAAAAAAATGCAGAGAATTAAATACGGAAAACGCTGTTGGCTAAATAAACAGGTTGTTTACTTTTAAAAGGTGGCGCATGGTAATTGGTAAAATCAAACACTACTATTTGAGGAGCCCATTTCGGAACTGCAACAGAAAAAAAGGAATCGAAATACCTTACAAAATCCGTCACTGGAATAACAATCTGAGAAGCGGTTTTATGATTCTCAGTAAGCTTTACTTTGACATGAACATCTTTGCAGCAACCTGCAGGCATTTTTTTGCTGCATAGACATCTCTTTTCATGAGATGAATCAAAGGCAACAATCCTTACTTTTTTACCACACCAATGCAAATTCATATTGACTCCGATGGATGGCACCGAGTACAAAAAACATAATAGTATGACAGCTATTTTTTTCAATTGAACTTTATCTTCAGAATATCAAAGGTAATTAATTATTAATGGCATCCAAAAATGATGAAATGAAGTGAGACAAAGTGAAAACCCCAACTATTTCTATCTTTCCCTATGGGATAAGCTGGGAACAATTAACATTAGATCAACCTGCCTGTTTTGAAAAGAAATGACTCTTGGCAGTTCAACAAAAGAAACCAATATCACCGGCATATTGATTCTGAGTAAATTATTTTTATATTTACCGTCAAATAAAACTAATCAGACATGAAAAAACTACTACTTACTTTAGTATCATCATTTGCTGTCCTCGTGACTTCGGCACAGACAGCTCCCGATTTCACTGCAACAGATTGCAATGGAACTTCCCACAATCTTTATACTGAAATTGGACAAGGTAAAGTGATTGTACTTGTATGGGTAATGCCTTGCGGTGCGTGTACCGGGCCCGGACTTACTGCCTATAACATTGTTCAGAGTTATGCTTCTTCCAATGTCCTTTATTACCTTATTGATGATGCAGGAAATACAGCATGTACTTCGCTCGCAACCTGGGCAACCAGCAGCGGCATTGGAACAAATCGTGTAACCTTTTCTACTTCTTCTATTACGGAATCGAGTTATGGGGGCATTGGAATGCCTCATATAGCAGTAGTAGGTCCCAATGCGGACTTTTACTTCAACGCACTTAACACTGCTGCCGGAAATTCAACGAACATTCAGAATGCAATCAATTCGGCGTTAGCCGCGACTGGCATTAAAGAAAACAGCGACAATGCTTTTCAATTGATGGTGTTTCCATCACTATCCGCAAATTCTGTTAAGGTAACTTATTCGCTTAAAGAATCCGCTACCGTTATTTTAGATATTCTGAATGAAGCCGGACAATTGGTAAGCAAGAAAGATTTAGGCAAACAATCAGCAGGCGATTATACGTCCGATTTTGATATAGCCGGAACGGCATCCGGAATTTATTTTATGCGTTTCTCTGTAGCGAACAATTCCAAAACTGTAAAGTTCGTTGTTTCACACTAAGCTATTTTGTTTTATAAATTAACAACCTGCAATACTATTAATTGCAGGTTGTTTTGTTTCAACACAAAAGTAAAATGAGAATGAGAAATATAATTGTTTTGCTTTCAATCCTTATCATGAAATGCGGTTTCGTGATGGCACAGTGTTGCGCAGGCGGAAGCGGAAGCCCGATTGCCGGTGGCGCGTCTCAGGGAGTGTTGCTGGAAAGACAGATAGACGTTAATACAAACTTTCAATTCATCAGTACAAATAAATTTTACCGGAAAGATGTGCTGGCACCTGACTCGGCGAGAACTTTCGATAGCTTCAACAGCACGTATGAGTACTTCAAGCTGGCGTATGGGTTGACGAAAAATTTTACTTTCTCAGTTGAAAGCGGTTATTACTTTAAGAAAAGGGAAGTCGGCTTGGAAAAAAATCCAGCTACAACATATGAAGCAAAAGGCATAGGTGATTTAATTCTGTTTCCACGTTACGATGTAATTAACTGGACGGAAGAAAAATACCGTACGGAAGTAACCCTTGGGGTAGGATTCAAAATTCCATTGGGCAGTTACAATGATTCAACGGGAAACATAGAACCATTTTCCGGGCAAACATATTACGTTTCAAAACCAACGTCAGTTCAATTATCATCAGGAGCGCAAGACATTATTTTTTACACCTTCCTATATAGAGGATACACTGAACACAACTTTCGAATCTTCGCAAATGCGATGTACATTAAGAAAGGATGGAATCCCAATGGCGAAAAATTAGGTGACTTTGCAAGCGTTGCACTTTTCGCAGGAAAATCTTTTTTCAACCATCTTGGAATCACCTTACAAACAAGGTATGAGTGGGTAGATAAAATGAAAATCAATGAAAACATTCTACTTTTCGGCAGACCTTCAAATTACTTTCCTGAAGCAACCGGGTATAAAAAAATTTACATCACTCCGCAAGTAAGTTACACAAAAGGGAAATTTACGATTTATGCCTCCAATGATTTTCCGGTTTATCAATATATAAACAGCAGTGAGTTTTATACGCAAGTTGGTTCACAGCATCAAACAACTGTAGGAATGTCTTTTCGCTTCTTTGCTGTTGGTCCGCTTGTAAAACCTGTTAAGGGCACAGGCAAATTCTATTGTCCAATGCACCCCGAAGAAATTTCCGACAAGCCAGCCAAATGTCCTAAGTGTGGAATGGATTTAGAAAAAATAAAATAATTTCGGCCAATACGAATGCGTTGTTGAATGCGATTCCAATAATGAATGCACGGCTTGCATTAATTAACTGTCCTGTTTGCCTCGTCCGCGGTACAGCACTATTTTTATTTTAAAGAGAAAGGATAAGATGCCTTATATTTGAACTCGGAACATCAGCACTTATTTCTGTTTGACGAAATTCCCGGATTGTCAATTTAATTTTTAAAATTCGCTCGTATGAAAAAAATAATTTGTCTGCTTGGTATAATCTCCTGCATCGGCCTTTCCAAATGGTCGATTGCGCAAAATGTATACAAAGATTATTGGGACGGACAGCTTTACCTGAAACTGAAAAATGATGTGCACGTTACGTTGCCTGTGTACGATGCTGCGCATCCCTCAGTTCCGAAAATTCTATCGTCCTTGATTTACAGGTTTGAGATTTATTCCGTGCATCCTGCATTTCCGTTACTCAAAACAACCGAACTTCAGCATACGTATAAAATTTTATTTCATGAAAAGGGTCAAACGGATCTTCTGATAAAGACGCTTGGTGAAATTGGAATTGTAGAGTACGCGGAAAAAATTCCTGTCCGCAGAATTGTGTTAACACCCAATGATCCGTTAACTGTGAATCAATATGCAATCACGAATATCAATGCTCAAAATGCCTGGAGCTTGAGCACTGGAAGAAGAAGCGTAAAAGTGGCAATCGTAGATGATGAAGTACGATTGGATCACGAAGATCTTACTGCCAATCGTTGGGTGAACCCGAATGAAATTCCAAACAACGGAATAGACGATGATGGTGATGGTTACATTGATGATGTAAATGGGTATGATGTAGCCGATATGGATCCTGATCCGAACCCGCCGCCAACTGCGACCAATAGTTTTCAAACACATGGCACTCATTGCGCGGGAATTGCTGATGCAGTTGGTAATAACAGCACCGGTATTGCCTCCATCGGTTTCGGTCTTAGTTTGATAGGTGTTAAATGCAACCCGGATACTATTACTTCTGCTTCTCTTATCTATTATGCAATGGAAGGAGTGCAATATGCCATTGCCGCGAATGCAGATGTGATCAGCATGTCGTGGGGTGGCGATGGTTTCAGTATAACAGATCAAAATGTTTTTGACGCTGCTTGGGCGCAGGGAATTGTTATGGTTGCTGCTGCAGGTAACAATAGTTCAAGTACAATTTTTTATCCTGCCGGATATAATCATATCGTTTCTGTTGGTTCTACCACCAACACAGATGTGATCTCGGGGTTTTCAGATTTCGGCTCATGGGTATCAGTGATGGCTCCCGGATCAGGTATCTACAGCACATTGGCCGGCTCCAACAGTTCATACGGTTATCTCAGCGGCACATCCATGGCTACACCAATGGTGGCGGGTTTGTGCGGACTCATAAAATCATACGACACCTTACTTACCAATGCGCAAATTGTAAGTTGCCTGGAAAGTTCATGTGATAATATTGATGCACAGAATCCCGGATTCATCGGTCAGATGGGTTCAGGAAGAATCAATGCATTTGCGGCACTGCAATGCTCCAACCCGGTCGCTCTTCCGGTCGCACAATTTACTTCTTTGAATCCGTTCAGTTGCACCGGCACGGTTTCCTTTACGAATATGTCGCTGTCGAACCCGACTCAGTGGTTTTGGAATTTCGGCGACGGAGATACTTCTGAGGTGCAAAATCCCACACATACTTATTCAGCAACTGGTCACTATACTATCAGGTTAATTGCAACCAATGGAAACGGTAGCGATACCAGCACTCGAACAGATTATGTGGTGATCAGTCTTCCGACTGCGCCCGTTGCAGGATCAGCGACAATTTGCGGAGGAACTGCTGCAACATTAAACGCGACAGGAGCAGACAGTCTTTACTGGTTTACACATCCCTCCGGGGGAACGCATGTTGCTGCCGGGCCAACATTCGTAACTCCTGCGTTAAATGGCAGTTCAACTTTTTATGTTGAAAGCGATGTTTACAGTGTTGTTCAATCTATGGGTCCAACTGACAGTACATTCGGTACGGGATCTTATTTCAGGATGAATAATTACCATGATCTTCGCTTTGATTGTTATACAACCTCTACTTTATTGTCTGTAAAAGTATATGCAGAAACTTCCGGAAGCAGAACGATCACACTCATTCAAAACGGAGTTGTGATCCAATCGGCTACGATGAATATTCCGGCCGGTGTTAGTATTGTCCCGCTCCATTTTAGTCTCCCTGCAGCTTTCAATCTCGAATTGGGAATGGAAGGAAATGTTGATCTTTTCAGAAATGACGGCGGTGCCGCTTTTCCGTATACAATCCCAGGACTTATTTCTATCAACGGAACCAATGCAGCCAACACTGGATTTTATTATTATTTTTACGACTGGCAGGTACAGGCGTCTCCATGCATCAGTACAAGAATCCCGGTTGATGTTTCAGTGGTGCCAAGTCCGATCGCAACTTTCACAAGATCTTTTTCCGCGGATACAGTTCTCTTTACTGATGGCTCAGTGAATGCAACAAGTCGGGCATGGAATTTTGGTGATACTGCTTCAGGAGTAAATGATACATCGACGATGCAAAATCCAATTCACTTGTTTTCATCAAACGGATTATACAACGTATGCCTGCGTGTTTCAGGAGTTATGGGATGCAGCGATTCAACCTGTCAGTTAATGCTCATTAGCACGCTTGGCTCAACAGTTATCGATTCGCACAACTATGTTTCTATATTCCCGAATCCGACCACTGATCTTGTCACCCTCTCTTTCTCGCTTTTGAATACAGAAAATGTAACCATTGAATTGGTGAACACGCTTGGTCAGCGTGTTTATTCTTCCTTACACGATCGATTGCCTGCCGGCAAATCGCAGGTGGAAATAGTAACAGCAAATCTGTCGTCAGGTGTCTACCAGCTACTCATACGAACGGATGAGCATTTGCAAATGGATAAATTATTTATCACGCGATAAAATGAACCGGTTGAAAAGAAAGCGTCCCGTTTATAAACGGGACGCTTTCCTTTTCACTGATATTTTTTTCTCTTACCCGGTTTTACCGAGCCAGGATAACTTTCCTGTTGGTGAGTGCGCTCGTAGTTCTGAGAGTCAGGTTATAAATTCCTTGTGCTTTGTCAGAAAGATCGACAGGGATATTTATGTACGATACATTCTTCAACTCTTTTGTATAAACGATTTCTCCAACCATATTTGAAATAAGAATTGTTACATCTGTACTCCCGGTGAATTCACTTGTAATGGTAATGCTGCCGGTAGCGGGATTTGGAAATACAGAAAGATCAAGAATCGCTGAGTTGATTTCATTGATGCCATTTGGAATCAGGCATCCCAGCGAATTTGGAAATCCAGAACGAAATGAAGTGATGCAATTGTGAATCCGTGTCGACTGACCTTGTGTAAACATATTCATACAATTGTCATCTACATAATCCATATAGTTCATAAACATAACTCCATGCACAGCATCACCGGTCGGGGTTGATGAGCAGCAATCTATCCTCGGATAGAGAGGGCAATGGTAATTCTCTTCACCCTGGTTTGGAGTATCGTTTATCAGGTCGTCTCCGTCGCATTCTAAATAAGGAGAAGCAATCTGGCATACACCATCGCTGTTATCGTCATCACCCCACACATGATACAGCCAAAACCAGTGTCCTAATTCATGCGTCAGCGTTCTCCCAAGATTGTATCTTGGTTCTGTACCATGGTAATTAGGTCCTCCAACAGTTGTATAAGAAAGCATAATACCGTCCAATGAATCGGCTAATGAAGTATGGGGAGGAGGAGAGTTGTGTGGGAAAGTAGTGATTCCAAGAATTCCATCCGCATGTGCCACTCCGCTATAATTGACAATCCATACATTCAGATAATTTGTCAGCGGCCATGCATCTGCGCCACCCAAAGCAGTGAATTTTGCATTGTCATTTGTTTCAGGATCAAACCCGGAAGCAGTAACAGGTGTTCTGATAATGCCCGTCGTTGCGTTTCCACTTGGATCACGCCGAGCAAGACAAAACTGGATACCGGTGTTGGCTGAAATAGGTCTCCAGTAAGCGGGAGTATTATTTGAATCAGCATTGAGACGTGCATAATCTTTATTCAAAGACGCAACCTGGTCTATAATTCTGTTATCAGAAATATTTTCTGCAGGAGTGTTATACAAAACATGAAAAACAACCGGAATATAAATGATTGAGTTGGTACTGGCGGTTCTCGTATTCTGATTTTTCAATGCTTCCTGTTGCATCAGTTTTTCCGCATCCCGCATACGACCTGCAAGAGTAGGATCTTCCGCCTTCAGACGTGCCATGTACTGAGTGGTGCCGCAACGTTTTTTCTCCTGAGCAAAAAGCTGTCCCGATAGAAATGAAACCAAAAGCAACAGAATAATGGATAGATTTTTTTTCATAATTTCTTTTAGGTAGGACGTTTATGTATCGCAAAAATAATAATTAGTTGTCAGAATGGAAGTAATAAATGATCCTTTTTCATACAGTATACAGAATTCTCAGGGAAAAGCACCTCCTGATTGTCAAGATTTTGTAATCCTGATTACGCCGATGGATGTGGATTCAATAGATTGTAAAATAAATTGAGTTGAAACGGGGATCGTTTTTTCAATACATACTCTATCAATTACAGAAGCCATGCTTTCGCTCAAGGATTCTGTTCAAATATTCCCTGAAATTCCTCAGAGCTTTCTAAAATTCATGTATATAATTCCTTATCCGCGTAATCCTTTGAGAACTTTGTGTTTAATAATAAACATCTCCGCCGCAGAGCAGCGGAGTATTTGATGGGAATTCTTTCCGATCGCCCCAAGGGGCGGGGAATAATTCCCATCAGATCCCGATA
>JAYVZS010000033.1:0-37729 GCA_043783155.1 Bacteroidota bacterium
ACTGAGTTGAGCGTGTTGTCATATATTTGCTCAAGACGAGTACGCTCTTCAGCGGAATATCCTTCCCCGCCTTTGCTGTCAATTTTCTCCCAGTTAAAAACGAATGGATTCGGCTTTTCGGGCATGGTTTCAGGGGTTCCTGATACTTGATTTGTAATTTCTTCTGCTTCTGTAATCATTTAGTTAGTTAGGTTTATAAATAGAGTTTATCCTTTCCGTTAAAAGGGACGCAAATGTAGCGAATTAAATTAAAAATCAAAACAAAATTTATCAGAAAAAAACGAGAATTTTCAGAAGGCCGGAGAGTCCTGAAATGACGGGCGGAATTACCCTTTTAACAACTTTAAAAGTCCTCCGAAAAGCTACCTTGAAATCGCTGCCGGAGTAAGTTTCCGGAGATAATCAGCAACCTTTTCCATCAGCCACATGGGTGTGGAAGTAGCTCCGCAAATACCAATCGTCGTTATATTTTCAAACCAGGAAGGCAGGATTTCATCCACATCAGAAATAAAAAAAGTGTTCGTATTCACCGATTTACACACTTCAAAAAGGGCTTTCCCGTTCGAGCTTTTTTTACCGCTTACAAATACAATTGCATCGTGAAGCACAGAGAATTTTTTCAGCTGAGGTTCGCGATTCGAAACCTGGCGGCAAATGGTATCGTTGGCTTCAAAAACTTCTTCCGAAGTGGAATTTTCCTTGCCAGCCATTTTCACCACACGCTGTTCGATCAATTCCTTCATCTTATCAAACCCCTTTGTGCTCTTGGTAGTCTGAGAAAAGAAATAAACCGGTTTCGAAAAATCGATCATATCCAGATCTTCTTCCGTCTTTACAATGATGGCCTTTCCATTTGTCTGCCCGACCAATCCATTCACTTCAGCATGACCTTTCTCACCGTAAATTACAATCTGTCCATCGTTGATTTCTACGTCTTCAAAACTCGTCCTGACACGGTTTTGAAGCTTCAAAACGACCGGACAAGATGCATCCAGGAGATCAATGTTATTTTTTAAAGCAATCTGGTAAGTTTCGGGAGGTTCGCCATGTGCACGAATAAGAACCTTACAATCATGCAACGTTTTCATCCGCTCATGATCAATAATTTCAAGGCCTCTTAAACGAAGACGTTCCACCTCCATATTATTATGAACGATGTCGCCCAGACAATACAACTTTCCGGAACGGTCGAGTTCTTCTTCCGCCATCTGGATGGCATACACAACTCCAAAGCAAAAACCGGAATTCGGATCGATGGTTACGTTCATTGTTACAAAGATAAATTTTTTAAGTCAACAGTCGATGGCCAGATGTACCACTTCCAACTTCCTGCATCCCACTTCCAACATCCAACTTCTAATTTCCATCCTCCATCTTCTAACCTTTCACTTCCAGCTTCTTCAACTCCTTCAACGCAAACTCGAGTTGCTCACGTTCGTTCAGGTAAGAATTGTCGAGTAGAATTGCATCCGGCGCTTTACGCAACGGACTTTCCGAGCGATGTGTATCAGCATAATCACGTTCTTCTATGTTGCGGTATACCTCCTCCATTGTCACCACAAAACCTTTTGAAGTAAGTTCATCAAACCTGCGTTTGGCGCGAATCGAATTGTTTGCTGTCATGAAAATCTTTAATTCGGCCTGCGGGAAAACTTTTGTACCGATGTCTCTTCCATCCATCACAATTCCTTTGTGTTCATCGTAACTCTGCTGCAACTGCACCATTCTCCTGCGGATAGCTGAGACCGCGCTCACCGGGCTCACGAGATCCGAAACTTTCATGTCGCGAATCAGTGATTCAACATTTCTTTCATTGAGATACACTTCCGACAGATGCGTTGAAGGATTTACATGAAACGTGATGACAATCTTATCCAGCAACGATTCAAGTGCTTCTGGCGATAACGACTGCAACTTTTCAAGGGAAATTTTATTTTCGATCAAGTACAAAGTAACGGCGCGATACATGGAACCTGAATCAATAAAATTGTAGTGTAGCCGGCGAGCAAGCGCCTTTGCAAGCGTGCTTTTACCACAGGATGAATAGCCGTCAATAGCAATGATAATTTTCTTTGACTGTGCTGAAGATTCTTCGCTCATCTGGTAATGCACATCCGGGTTGATGTGGAATTTTTTCATGGAGTTTACGGAGCAAAGAAACGAAGTTTTAATCAGAAGAAGAATCTAATTTTTCTTCCTGATAAAATCGGCAAGATTGGTTGACACAGAAAAATGATTGGCCGCCCCCGCAAGGTGGTACGAGGCCCTTCCGTAACCAATGCTGAATTTACTGATCTTGATGCCGAAACCAAAAGAGAGACCGACCAATCCGGCAGTATTGGCAACACTTAATTCCTGTTTTCTCTGAAAATTATACCCAACCCGAAGGTTAAAATTTTGGGTAAGAAGAATTTCCGCCGCAGCGATAAAGTGCCACGAAAACTTATCTATAAAATCATACGTTTTCGGTTGCGCAATTCCAGTAAGAGGATCAACCTGTGACGCATCGTTCGGATCCAAATAAGTTAAATCAAATTGTTCGAGGTGACGATACGTCAGACTGAAACGAAAAGGAGTATGGATAAGACGCTTGGAAACCGCGGCATCTACTTCGAGCGGCAACGGTTCACTATTATCTTTTACATAACTCTTCAGTTGAACCCCGATATTTTTTGCAACAATGGCTACACAAAACTGGCTGATGGAATCATATAAGGTAGCCGATAAATCAGCGCCTAACCCGAACGAATTATAAATATAATAATCGCTGTAAATACCTTTCAGATTCGCACCGATCGAAAATAGTTTGTTCAGACGATAACCCCATCCGAGATTCAGATTGTAATCGGCTGCATGAAAGCTGCCGACAATTTCACCTGTAATATCAGTTTCAAGAAACTGGCCGTAACTTGCATAATGCATATTCGCCATAAAAGTTCCGTACTTTTTCAAATCGAAACAATAAGCGGCATCTCCGAATTTCACCCCGTCAAAATAAAGTACACCGTTTAATGCAAGTGTATGATTCATAGAAGTATTCAAAAGAGACGAATTTTGCAAAGCGCAATTCAGATCATTGTCTTTCACTGATATAAAAGTCCCTCCCAGAGCGGCAACACGTGCAGAAGCCGGAACATTCAGAAAGGCATAGATGGAACTTCCGCCAACCTGCGCAAATAAGGAAGAACTGCAGGCAAGGAAAAACAAAAGTAAACGGGTAGATTTGAACATGTCACAAAGAAAGTAAAGAATTAGAAACTGTTTAAACTTATCTTATAATTTGTTTATACGTCTTTTTGGCTGCTACTTCCTCCGTACTTTTTGCCGTAGTTGCTCCACTATGGCGGCGAAACACATCGTTGTCTCGCTCAAAAATACGCTATAAACATTTTCAAAATATAACTTTTAATAATTTCTTTATGATTGACGAACGACAGAAGCTGAATATTATTTTATAAAGCAATGCTGAATAAAGAACAATCACGATAAATTTTCCCGATTTAAAAGAATGATGTACGTTTGCATCCGCATGCTAACAATGGAGAAAAATTCCCTATCCGACCGTATCAATTCGCTTTCAGAAAGTCAGACCATTGGTATGGCGAAACTGAGCCGCGAACTTTCCGCAAAAGGTTTTGATGTCATCAACCTCAGTCTTGGTGAACCAGATTTTATAACTCCTGATCATATCCGTGAAGCCGCTAAGAAAGCGATTGACGACGGTTATACACACTACTCTCCTATTTCAGGTTTTGCCGAATTACGAAAAGCGATCTCGGAAAAATTCAAGCGCGAAAATAATCTCACGTATGCTCCCGATCAGATCGTAGTTTCCACAGGAGCGAAGCAATCCATCGCCAACGTCATTCTCAGTTTGATTAATCCGGGCGATGAAGTCATCATTCCGCTTCCTTATTGGGTGAGTTACATTGAAGTGGTGAAACTGGCTGAAGGGACGGTTGTGCCGGTCAGAACATCGATTGAAACAGATTTTAAAATGACTGCCGGACAATTAGAAGCAGCCATTACTCCTCAAACGAAGATGTTGATCTTTTCGTCACCATGCAATCCGACAGGAACCGTTTTCACACGCGATGAATTAAAATCTTTTGCTGAAGTGATTGAACGACATCCCGACATTTATGTCTTGTCGGATGAAATATATGAACACATTAATTTTCTTGACGAGCATGTAAGCATCGCTGAGTTTGAAAATATCAAAGACCGTGTGATTGTTGTAAACGGTTTGTCAAAAAGTTTCGCGATGACGGGATGGAGAATCGGTTATATGGCCGCTCCGAAATGGATTGCGAATGCATGCGATAAAATGCAGGGACAAATTACATCCGGAACTTCCTCCATTTCGCAGAAGGCCGCCGAAGCCGCCCTTAACAGCGACATCCAGCCGACACTTGAAATGAAAGCAGCGTTCAGAAGAAGACGTGATCTTGTCATTAAATTGATGAGAGAAATTCCAGGATGGAAAGTGAATGAACCGAAAGGCGCATTTTATGTGTTCCCCGATGTAAGTTATTACTTCGGAAAATCAGACGGCGACTCATCCATCGAAAACGCGACTGATCTTTGCATGTACCTCTTGCACAAAGCGCATGTATCCATTGTTACTGGAGAAGCATTCGGCGATCCTGACTGCGTCCGTTTTTCTTACGCTGCCGCAGATGACAGATTGGTGGAAGCGATTCGGAGAATTAAGGAAGCGTTATCCAAACTGAAATAGTTAAAGAAAGTTGTTAGTTCTTGGTTGTTAGTTCTTAGTTATTGGTTACCCTTTAAAATTTTTTTATTAATGAAAACAATTAAATACTTAAAATTATGGCAACATTTAAATCGTTTGAAGAAATAGAATCGTGGAAATCGTCACAGGAATTATGTAAGATGATTTTTTCTCAGATCAACAACCCTGTCTTTTCAAATGACATTGCTTTGAAAGACCAGATTAACCGTGCATCAGGCTCCATTATGGATAATATTGCAGAAGGATCAGGACTGGGCGGGAATAAAGAATTCGTTTTGTTTCCTGGTTATTCAAGTGACTCTTGTGCTGAAGTTAAATCACAACTGATACGGGCAATGGATCGAAGTTATATCACGAATGATGATTTCAATCGAATGTATTCGCTTACAAACAATATTGGAAGAATGAATGGCGGTCTGATCGACTATTTTATTTAATCTTCCTACAAAGGGAGAAAATTCAAATAAATAACAAGACAACTAATAACTAACAACCAAGAACTATTTAAGAAAATTGAAAAAATTCAAAAACATAGAACAACTTTTCGATGAATTCAGAAACCTGAAAGTACTCATCATCGGCGATGTAATGATGGATGCTTACCTCTGGGGAAAAGTTGAACGAATCTCTCCGGAAGCTCCTGTTCCCATTGTCACTATTTCGAAACGTGAAAGCAGATTGGGCGGAGCAGCCAATGTAGCCATCAATGTTCAGTCGCTCGGTGCAAAACCAATTTTGTGTTCAGTAATCGGTAATGACCCGAATGGAAGATCGTTTATTGAATTGCTTCAGCAATGCGGAATGACGACGGAAGGAATCATTCAAAGCGAAGATCGCATTACCACTGTAAAGACGCGCGTAATCGGAAACAATCACCAGATGCTTCGCGTGGACGATGAAGTGGAGGGAGATATTTCAACCAACGAACGGAAACAACTTCTCAACAGAATTTCAGAACTGATCACGAAGAAAAAAATTGACGTCATCGTTTTTGAAGATTACGACAAGGGAGTGATCAGCAAAAACCTGATTGAACAGGTGGTAAAAATGGCGGAGGCAAAAAAAATTCCGACTGCTGTGGATCCGAAGAAAAAAAATTTCAACCATTACAAAAATATCACACTCATGAAGCCGAATCTGAAAGAGCTTCGTGAAGGAATGAAAATAGATTTTGAAAAAGGCGATCCGAAAGAAATCCGGAATGTGGTTGCGAAACTCAGCAAGGACAATCACCTCGACACCGTTATCGTAACGCTTTCTGAACGCGGTGCTTTTGTTTACAATAAGAAAGAAGAAAAATTAATTCCCGCTCACATCCGAAACATTGCCGATGTTTCAGGTGCCGGTGATACGGTGATCAGTGTTGCCGCACTTTGCCTTGCACTAAATCTTTCTCCTGTTACCATCGCCACGCTTGCAAACCTTGCCGGCGGATTGGTGTGCGAAAAAGTCGGCGTGGTTCCGGTAGAACGCGAACAACTGATCAAGGAAGCAAAAGGCCTAAAACTTTTCTGATCCCATGTCTGAGCACATTACACCGTACAAAAATTCCTCGCTTGGTAAAAAACACCAGGTTGCTGCCATGTTCAACAACATTGCATGGCGTTATGATTTTCTGAATCATTTTTTATCGTTTGGCGTTGATCACTACTGGAGGAAGCAAACGATCGGCAATCTTCAGCAGGAACATCCAAAAATTATTCTTGACATTGCGACGGGAACAGGAGATCTTGCGCTTGAAGCGATGACACTGAATCCTGATAAAATATTCGGCATTGATATTTCTTCTGATATGATCAGCATTGGAAAAGAAAAAATCCGAAAGAGAAATCTCCTGAATAAAATTGAATTGATAGAAGCGGATTCTGAAAATCTTTTCTTTGAAGACAATAAATTCGACGCTGTTACCGTTGGATTCGGCGTGAGAAATTTTGAGCATTTACAGAAAGGTCTTTTGGAAATGAACCGTGTGTTGAAACCCGGTGGCAAAGTCGTCATTCTTGAATTTTCAAGACCCGGAAATTCGTTCATCAAATTTATGTACAACTTCTACTCTACCCGAATTTGTCCGCTCATCGGGAAAGCAGTTTCAAAAGACAAAGCAGCCTACTCATACTTATATGAATCAATAGAAGCGTTTCCTTCCGGCAATGATTTCCTGGCGATTCTTTCTTCTGCCGGATTCAAAGACCTCACCTGGAAAGCACTTACCTTTGGCGTTGTATCCATTTACACCGGAAAGAAGTAAAAAGACATTTAGGAAGAGTATAAGAAACTGTTAAACTTCTATGAGAGAAAAGATATGGCCAACGCACCCTTCGACTACGCTCAGGGTGACGTTGTGTGCGGGGTCATGCAGAGCGGAGTCGAAGCAGGATGCGAGGTTGAAGGATGAGTGAAAGAAATTATTTGAACTGAATTTAAAACAGATTAAAGAAGTATCAATTAAGAATGACACCAGGTTTATTTTCCTTTCCATTGCTTTCTGCAAGAAGAATTTTTCTTCTGCTTGCATTGAGTATCCCGGTGCTTCATGCAAACGCACAGCGGGAAGGTGTCATGAATCAACCGAAGTATGACCACCAGCCGGTTCACTTTGGTTTTTTACTTGGGTTTAACATCAGCGACTTCAAAGTAAATCTTGAACCTAATTTCAGAATAAACGATACTACTTATACAGTAGAGTCTGAGCCAATCGCCGGACTTAATCTTGGCATCCTTGCAAACATCAGGATAGGAAACCATTTTGATCTTCGCTTTATTCCTGCTCTCTCATTTGCACAACGCAACCTGAATTACTTTGTGATTTATTCAGATTCTGCCCAGGCAAATGTGACGAAAACGATTGAATCAAATTACCTCGAGTTTCCGGTTGAGCTTAAATTCAAATCAAAACGAATCAGGAATTACCGCATGTATGTTTTGGGTGGTTTTAAATATTCTATCGACATGATTTCTCAGGCGAAAGTGTTAGAAAAAGACAAGAGTATTGTAAAGTTGAAACGGTATGACTATGGCTATGAAATCGGTTTCGGCTTCGACTTTTATATGCCGTATTTTAAATTCTCTCCGGAAATAAAAATGTATCACGGTTTGAATAATCTTTTGGTGCAGGATGAAAAGCCATTTGCGCGGCCACTGGAAGGACTCTTTTCAAAAATATTCAATTTCTCGTTTACATTCGAGTGAGAAAGTATTTATTCCTATTCTCGGATTGACCGTTGCCTCCAAACTAATTTATATTGAATTGTAAAATTATTAATTGCGGATTTAAGATTGCGAATTGTCCGCCATTTATAACCCGGCATAAGTAATTTAACCATTGTACGACTCAGATGTAGTCGAAGGTTTATAGCAGACATCCATTCTATAAACCTGCGACCATGAAAGGGTCGAACCTCCTGAAATTCCCAGTTCAGCGTAGTCTTGTGCATGGGCAAGTGCGTGAAGTGACTACGCTGCGTGAGCGTTTCAGTTTTAAATATTTTTTATCTTTCGATAAATTTTCCAAACGATACTAACCGCAAAGAACGATTGGTATGAAACCTAATCGTGAATATTGCACGCAGCGTATGGGTTACATTTTTAAAAAAATTATTGGTTTTTAGTTCTTAGCTGGGCCCCATCTTGATTCTTGGTTCTTGTCTCTTGATTTTACTCTTTTACGACTAAGAAACATACACCACCTTCTTCGTCTCAAAAAAATCTTCTTCAAAATAATTTTTCAAATCAAAAATCAACACCGGTTTGTTGAGCGATTTTATTTCTTCGCCGAGATCGCCGCCTTTCAGGAAGAGAATTCCGTTTCGAAGAATATTATTTCCTTCTCTTTTAATCAATGGTCGTGTCCAGTTATAAAATTCTGATAACGTTGTAACGGCACGACTAATTATAAAATCAAATTTTTCTTTCAGCTCTTCTGCCCTGCTTTGGGTTGCGAGTACATTTTTCAATCCCAATCCTTTCGCCACTTCATTCACCACCGTAATTTTTTTTCCGATGGAATCAACAAGATGAAAATGAACATCGGGGAAAAGAATCGCTAATGGAATTCCGGGAAACCCGCCACCCGTACCAACATCCAGCACGCGTGTTCCTGCTTTGAATTGAATTACTTTCGCTATGCCAAGAGAATGCAATACATGATTGATATATAGATTGTGAATGTCTTTACGTGAAATCACATTGATCTTTGCATTCCAGTCGGCATACAATTCTTTCAAAAGAGAAAACTGCCGAACCTGTTCTACTGTGAGCTCAGGAAAATATTTCAGGATGATATCGGGTGGATGGTTCATTTTTTTAGCTCTTAGTTTTTAGTTCTTAGTTAAGCGCTATATTGACTGCCAACGAAGAACTAAAAACTAAAAACTTTTTCAAATCTGCTCTTCCTGGTTCTTCAAAATCTGGTACAGGAATTCCCGCGCCCTGAAAAGCTGCGCCTTCACTGTACCAAGAGGAAGTTGTAATTCATCAGCGATTTCTTCATACGAACGTTCCTGGAAATAACGAAGCTCAACCAAACGTTTGTAACGCGGTTTCAGTTTCTCCACCACATCACGCATCACAACGGCCTTCTGCTTCTTGATCATATTCTCTTCCGGATCCAGCATCGGCGATTTGATTTCATATTGCATTTCCTGCCCGCTGTCGTTCTCCATACTCTTGTCGATGGAAAATGTCATTTTCTTTTTTCGGCGGATAAAATCGATGCAGTTGTTCGTCGCGATTTTGAAAAGCCATGTGCTGAACGCGTAATCAGGAGTGTATTGATGCAGGTTCTTGAACGCCTTGCCGAATGCTTCAATGGTTAAATCATCGGCATCGTCGCGGTTGTTCACCATTTTCAACAGCATGAAGTAAATGGAATCTTTGTAGCGCTGCATGAGTTCAGCATACGCTTTCTGATCGCCTTTCACCGCTTGCTTTACAAGCTTAAAATCGATTTGTGCCTTTTCAGACAGATTGGGATTTACTTCCATGGTTTTTGTTTTGTAACGAGATTAGAGAAGAAGAAAACTGGTTGCAACAGTGTGTTGAAGAATTCAAGAATCGGAAAAATCCACACCAGGTCAGTCTCCTGTAATTTTTTTGAACTTATATAAAGGATCGGCATTTCGATAAGTATTTTAACGAGATACAAAGATAGAACGATTCTCCAGTCGTAACTCAGCGCGAGTAAAGCGATGAGGGAAGCGAAGAAAAGAATTCCGGAAAACGAATTCAGGAAAAGCAAAAACTTATGCTTGCCTTTGTAATAACGTCCGGTACCGATGTGCCGAGTCTTTTGCCTGAACCATTCACCGAATGTTTTCTTCGGATCCGAATATGTAAACGAATCGGGCTGTACTTCTATTTTGGTGTTCGCGGAAGTTGCATTCTCGTTCACGAACAAATCGTCGTCGCCTGAAAGCAAATGGTAATGACGCGCGAATCCTTTTGTACTGAAGAAAAGTGATTTCCTGTACGCAAGGTTTCTACCCACGCCCATGTAAGGCATTCCAGCAAGTGTAAATGAAAAATACTGTACCGCTATGAGGAACGTATCAAACCGGATCATCTTATTCAAGAATCCTTTTTCTCTCCGGTAAGGTCCGTAACCAAGTACAATCTCCGTTCCTTTGCCAAAATTTCCCTGCATATCAGCCAGCCAGTTTTTACTTTCAGGCATACAGTCGGCATCGGAGAATACAAGGATGTCGTGCTTTGCCGCCTTGATACCAAGTGTAAGCGCGAACTTCTTTGCATGCCTGTATTTTTCCTGTTCCTGTATGGTCACCACTTTCAGATGATTGTATTTTTTCTGCAACTCCTCCAAAAAGATTCCTGATTCATCCCATGAACAATCATTCACCACAATCACTTCAAACACAGGATACGCCTGCTCAAGCAAGGAGTGAATGTATTTTCGCAGGTTGTTCACTTCATTGCGCGCGCACACAATCACTGAAACGGGTTGAGTTTCCTGATGCACTGATTTTTTTTTGTGAAAAGCGAATCGTATGTACACAAATAAATAATATCCAACCTGAACAGCGCATGCCGACACAAAAACAATGAGCAAAACAAACGCCAGTAATTCCTTCATCTCCTTCATAGTTCTTTCACCACGCCTGGTAACATTTTCAGTCTTTGCACAAATGTATCCGGCAGGCATCAATCAAAGTCAGTATATTTGGCGAGATATTAACGTGGCAATGTTTAAAACGATGAATGATTATTGGACGCTGTAAACCGGAAGTTGAGAAACTATTCGACTACTGATTAACAAATGTAAAAAACAAAAATAGATTTAAAGCCGCGCAGTCCATTCCAACTGCCTACTGATCCTTCTTGTACTTCACATAATTCCTCCACTTTTCCAGCACGTCTTTAAAATTATCCGGGACGTCCGCTTCGAAATAGACTTTCTTTTTTGTCGTCGGGTGAATAAAGCCCAGCGAAGCCGCATGCAGCGCTTGTCCAGGGAACATCGCAAAACAATTTTCAACAAACTGTTTGTACTTCGTAAAAGTTGTTCCTTTTAAAATCCTGTCGCCGCCATATTCATAATCTTTAAAAAGCGGATGACCGATGTGTTTCATGTGTACGCGAATCTGGTGTGTACGACCGGTTTCTAATTTGCATTCAATCAACGTTACATAACCGAATCGCTCCACTACTTTGTAATGAGTTACTGCATGTCTTCCAAAATCACCTTCGGGAAACACATCCATTATTTTTCTGTCTTTCAGATTTCGTCCAATGTTTCCGGTGATGGTTCCGGTTTCTTCTTTAAAATCTCCCCACACAAGAGCGAGGTATTTCCGGTCGATGGTGCGATCGAAAAATTCTTTCGCAAGAAGATTCATGGCTAAATCCGTTTTCGCAATCACCAATAGTCCGGAAGTATTTTTATCAATGCGATGAACCAATCCGGGCCGCTCCATCCTGTTATTACCCTGCGGAAGATTTTTAAAATGATACGCAAGCGCGTTCATCAGTGTGCCACTGTAATTTCCGTACGCAGGATGCACCACCATTCCCGCCTGCTTGTTGATGATGGCAACATCATCGTCTTCATACACAATCGTGATTGGTAAATCCTGTGGAATAAGTTCGAACTCACGTACAGGATGCGGCAACACAATCTGAATGACATCAAGCGGTTTAATCTTATAATTTGATTTAACCTGCTTGCCGTTCACGATGATATTCCCGGCAACAATTGCATTCTGAATTCTGTTCCGTGAAGTATTGGCTAAGTGATTGTGAATGTATTTGTCAATACGTTCCATCACCTGTCCTTTCTCCACATCAAAGCGATGATGCTCGTAAAGTTCCTCCTGGTCGTTGCTTTCTATTTCTAATTCTTCCTCCGCCATATACTATTTTATAAAATTTTTTAATAGATGAATTGAAAAAATGACAGCTCAGCAAATGAACCATTGAACATTTTTTTTAATCGTGCTGCACCACCAGTTTCTTTGTAACCGATTCTTTTGTATTGCCATCAGTAAGACGAACAAAATAAAATCCGTTTGAGAGATTCGAGAGATTAATTTTTCCGGATGAAACAGTTCCGGTTAAAATAATTTCACCGAGGTAATTTAAAAGCTGGTAGTTGTACAATGATCTTTTATCGGAGCGAACTTCAACTGAAACAGACGAAGAAGCAGGATTCGGATACACATTAAATGAAAAAGATGAAGCAACCGGTTCATTGATACCAATTGGTGCAATCAGCGAATCACCAAACAACGGCCGCATCATCCACGTACCGGTTATGTGAGATTGATACCAAATTCCAGATAGATTATAAAACATTTTATTATTGTTCGGTGTGTTCCTGTCTACTCCCATTCCAAGCAAGGTTGCATCGTTTTGAATCCAGCCGACATACATCGGACCTGCCGGAACGACAAGCAAGGTATCGAAGATGTAAGTCGCGAAACCATTGATGCTATCAACATTTGCGGGTTTCTGATTGATCATTTTATAAACAATATGATCGGTGTTGTTTCCTACGTTCACATCGCTCCATAAACAAAGTTGAAAAAGTTTGTTGTGCACCTGCTCTCCAACCTGGTTAAAATAAATCTGAACAGCGCGTAACGTATCTGCCATCTTCACATCGAAACGGTACGCAACTTTTGCATTCGCAACATTTACTCCATAAGCGACTTCTGCAGTGCCGTCATCATAAGCATAGTAATTTTGAAAATGCTGGATATAATCCGCAGTATCATTAATGGTATTTGAGCTGATTGAACTGAAATATTGTCTCACAAAAAAATCAGTATACTTTGTATTGCCAATAGGGAAAACTGTATCCAGAGGGGGCAGTTGTTGAGTGGAAATTAACTCATCAGTAAAGCTAACGGGAACAAAAAGTCCGGGAAAAAAACGTCTATGTAAAACCAATGATCCCGATTGATCCCGAACATTACAATAAGCATACGTACTTGTTGAATCAACTTTATAAGATCGAATAATATCATTGATCGAATCCTTTACCGGACTGTTTCCATGACTTACAAAATCCTTATAATGTGAATACGGCATTGCTGCAAACTCCTTTAGGAACGATTTAATCGGGTTCACAAAAGCAATATCATCTTTAATAACGGTATCATTTTGACTTTGTCCTTTAGCGAGAAATACATAATCAATATTCCAGTGATCCAGATTCCCGTTTAACGTTGCATAATTCATGAACCTGAAACGAAAACCTGGATACCTGTAGATTGCATCAATCAAATGAATATTCACCCTTTTAAATGGAACGTTCGGATGACCTGGAACGCTCCATACTTCATTCCATTCTCCTGTTGAACTTAAAAACTGAAGAGTCAACGAGTCCGGTAGATCTGGCTCTTCTCCAAATCCCTGTGGCTGGTAATAAAAACTAAACCAGAGTCCCGTATCGCTTGCATTGATGTTGATAGGGATTGACGTAAGAAAGTCTGCAGTATCAGGATTAGAAGAAAGTGAGGTTGGGTTATATGGGTTTCCATATTTATTAATACCATCCAAAGTAGCAACACCAATTGTAGGAGGATTGTCACAAAAAGTTTCATTGATGAAAGCATTGCTGTCTGTCCACAAGGTACTATTCGGATAAATCCCCCCCCTGGAGAAATCATCAAAAAAAATCGGGAGCACTGATGAAATTGCAGGACGAATTTTATTAGCTGAAGAGGAAGGTCGATCAGGATGCGTCTTCCTGTATTCTTTGATAACCTGATTTGAATTCAGTGGCAGCAACACTTCTCCTTGTGCATTTACATCCGCAGAAATAAACAGCATTGAATAGAACAAAATAAATGCGACAGAAATTTTATGAATCATACTGATGAAATTCTTTATTACACATTAACGCAAATACAAATCGACTGCTTCTCCCTGGCTGATCGCCGCACTGTCGGAAGTTTCGGGAACCTGCTTATATACTTTTGCATTCGTTGAATCTTTAACGCCGGGATCAAAGAACACGGTTCCGATATTCAGCGACGATCCTTTCAACACAAACATCGCTTCTCCTTTTGAAAGCCCGATTAAATTTGGAACAGGAACTTTTGTATTTCCAAGTCCGTCGCCTAATACAAGATCAACCACAGACCCTTGTGGAATTTCTGTTCCGGAACTTATTTCAGACCCTTTGTAACGCTGACCAAGAACAGCATTTTTTGCAAGATCGGGTTTGTAAATTAAAGTACCGACTTTCAATCCGAAAGTTTGTAAAATGGCTTCCGCCTGGCGATACGACACATCGATGAGATCAGGCATTTTTATTTTCGGAGGAAGACTTGCATTCACTGTTAAGTAAATGGTTCTGTCTTCTTTCACTTTTGAATCAGGCGCGGGATCCTGGTCTACTATTGTTCCGGGAGGTTTATCCAATTCAAAGATCGAATCCACAATCGCATAATGCAGATGTTTATCTTTCACAAACGAATCTAACCGGTCTTTCTTCAGTCCGCGCAAATCAGGAACGGAAATGCTTTCGCCGTGGTGCGTATAGTGATCCAGGTAACTGTATGTAATTCCAAGGACAGCGCCGACAAAAACCAATGCCAGCAACAGGTTGATGAGAAAAACTTTACTTGAAAAAAAATCTTTTGCCTTGGTCAACATAAAAACTTCAGTTTATTTTTTCCGGCGCATTTTTTTTCTGCCGTCCGTATTCGAGAATTTCATCAATGAATTCGTAGGGCTTATAACCCGCCATGGCGGCCTGGTGAAAGATACAGGTTGCAGGCGTCATTCCGGGAAGCGAATTGACTTCAATGAATATCACGTCAATTTTTTGTTCATCATACATCCGTACGAACGCGTCAATGCGCGCATACCCTTCGATGTTCAGTATTTTTGCTGCGCGGAGAAACTCTTCTTTCACTAATTCCGAAATACCGTCGCGTTGTTTTTTATCCGGTGAATAACGCGCCGGAGTAATGTTCTGACCTTCTCCCGCTAAAAATTTTTCTTCGAGCGAAAGAACATCTCCTTCCGACAATGCTTCCGATGCTTCAAAGATGTTGTATTTACGTTCACCTTTGTCGTTCCAGGTTGTGAGCAAACCACCGGTGATTTCGAGAAAATGTTTCGCGGCTTTTCTCTCAATCAATTCTTCAATTAAGAAATTTCGTTTCCGCGGAAATTCTTCCTTCAATTTCAAATTCAGAATCTCGGCTTCACCGGGCATCAACTCTTCACTGCTTCTGAAAATCAATTCAGCAAACGCGCAAAGTTCTTTTTCGTTCCTGATTTTCTTCACCGCTGAACTGCATCCGTCATCCACCGGCTTGGCGATAAAAGGAAACGAAAATTTATGAAGAATATTCTTTACAAATCCGGCCTTGTCTTTTTTCCATTCATCTGTGGAAACTACTGCATGCTGAGCAACAGAAAAGCCATGCTTTCTCAGAACTTCGTTCGTTTCATATTTGTTGATGGTGAGCTGGGAACACGAAACTCCCGACCCGTTGTAAGGTAAACCAACACGTTCGAGATGACGTTGAATATCTCCGTCTTCGCCCGGCCTTCCATGCAAAGCAATGAAGACTTCATCAACCGCTTCCGCCAATTGTTCGAACGACAATTCATTCGGCTGTAAAACATTTTGCGTCGACGTATATTTCATGGTGATCGTCTCGCACTGATCCATGATTTCCTGCACCACATCATGAACAGAGTAATGGAGAATTTTTTCCTCGATATCATCCGCATTGTCCTTCAACAAAAGATTAACGGGAACCTGGTACATGGAATAACCGTCCTCCTTCCCTCCTTTTTTAGCAGTTAGAAAAACAGGAACGGGTTCATACTTTTCTGATGAAGAAAGTTTCTCATACACGTTTCGTCCGCTTTCGACAGAGATGTGACGCTCGGAGGAATAACCGCCGAAGATGACAGCCACTTTTATTTTTTTTCTTCCTTCTTTTCTGAGTGAACTTATTTCCTGGTCGAGTTGCGCAAGCTGGCGCGGAATCTTCACAACATCTTTCATATCCGACATGCGTTCAACCAAAGAAGTACGAATGATGTATGTCAGGAACTGCGAAGGATTCAAACCGATTTCCGCGGCCTGATGAAAGAAAAAAGAAGACGGCATCATTCCGGAAGTTGTATTCGGATCATTCAGGAAAATAGTTCCTTCGTCGGTGATAAAGCCATCGATGCGCGCATACACGTTAAACTTCAGTGAAAGAAATAAACGCTCGCACTCTTTCCTGATGTTGCGGATAGCATTATTCGGAAGATTGATCGGTGTAATCTTGCGCGAAAGTCCGGGAAGGTATTTCGAACGGTAATCAAACAGTTCTTTGCCTTTGCGTATTTCTGTCGGCGGCAATGCCACAGGCACACCTTCTTCATTGCGAATTACGATGCAGGAAAATTCTTTTCCGCTGATAAATCCTTCGACTACAATTTCACTTTCGGCATCACAACTTTCAAGCATCAGATGTTCCTCTTTCCCGCTAAATTTTTTTTCGATATCCGCTAACAATTCTTCCGGGTGAAAAATTTTCTTCGACGATTTAGAGGATGAGAGGAGTAATGGGATTCCGATTCCTTCGCGGATATCAGTCAGCGCGCGTACGTATGAAATCTTTTGCTCGTCACTCTTCTCACTCCATTGTTTTTTATTAAGATGATGAATAAAGAAACTCCGGTCGATGGCGTCATATATTTTACCGGCATTTTCCATTCCGACAATTGTAACACCAATAGAAGAACCTTGATTCGCGGCCTTCACTACACAAGGAAAACCGATTTCTTCTCTTACTTTTTGAACAATATTTTCAGCTGCCGTACCATTTTGCCATTCATGACGATACATGGTGAAAAACGGCGGACCGGAAAATCCCGCTTCACCCATTAATTTTTTCTGAACGGCTTTGTTCATACCGATGGCGGAGGAAAGAATACCGGAACCTGAATACGGAATTTGCAGATACTCAAGTAATCCCTGCATGCGGCCATCTTCACCATTCGTTCCATGCAGACACAAAAACGCAAAATCAATTTTCTCTTTCAGGCGGTGCGCTTCCACTCTGCTTCCGATTCTGTTGATGAGTAGATCCTGTTGCTGAAGATCAAGATCGCCGAGACTTTCAGCATACACCTGGAATTCATTGATAGATTCGGGAAGGAATTCAACAGACGGATAAAAATCACGGATGCTACCTTTGTAAATATACTCCCAGTTAAGCAGCACAAAATTTCCGAAGCTGTCGACAAATACCGGCACAACATCGAACAACGATTTGTTCAGGTTGTCATACACAGTTCTGCCTCCTGCAAAAGAGATTTCACGTTCGCGGGAATTGCCACCAAAAAATACTCCGATTCTTAATTTCATCAAATTATTTTGTCATTCAAACGAAAAGCAAAGTTAGAAATTTAAAGCTTGGTAAAAGGTCATTCCAAATCAATCATTCACATAGCAATTGTTGATAAAGCATTCGTATAAAAGAAAAAATCCTCCCGTGCTGGAAGGATTTGTAGCGAGGGAGGGTTTCGAACCCTCCACCTCAGGGTTATGAACCTCGTTCCTATTGGTTTCTTCTGTACCCACCTGTACTGACAATTAAGTATTTAGCTAAAAAACAAAGTATTTTAAACCATCAGAAATTAGGTAAAACCGCCAAATGTTGTACCTTTGTTGTACCTAACTATTTACAACATCAACAATGGCAACGGTAAAAATAGTGCTTCGAAAGAAGAAAAACAAAGACGGAACGTATCCACTTGCCCTTCGCATCACTAAGGACAGAAAATCTTCCTTCATACATCTAGGAAAACATCTGAAAGAATCCGATTGGGACAAAGTGAAACTGCGGGTGAAAAAGTCGCATATCAACTCTGCGCGGTTGAATAATTACCTTATGAAGAAACTGGCCGAGGCGAATGACAAGCTCTTGGAATTAGACACGCATGACGAGCATATTTCATTACAGCAGGTAAAGCACGGCATTGACACGCGCACGAGCGGATCAAGCTTCTTCTCCGTCGCTGAAAGATACCTTGCTAATTTTAGGAAAGCAAAGAAGTATAACCGACTTTCGACTGAGCAGCCCCGCGTCAAGCGATTCAAGAAATTCGTAAGCGGTGCAGACATTTCCTGTAATGACATAACGGTTCCATTACTCAATCGCTACCGTGCCTACCTGAAAGGCACGCATAACATTTCTGAGCGGTCTATCATTAATCATCTTTTGGTGATCAGAACTATTTATAACCTCGCTATCAAGGAAGGCATTGCTGATCAGAAGAACTATCCCTTCGGCAAAGACAAGATTCAAATCAAGTTTCCCCAGTCATTGAAAATCGGTTTGGATGCTAGCGAAGTGAAGCGCATTGAAACAATCAAGCTGAAAAAGGACTCTGCACCCAATCATGCCCGGAACATCTGGCTCTTTGCCTTCTACTTCGCCGGCATGCGCATCTCCGACGTGCTGCGCCTGCGCTGGTCTGACTTTCAGAATAACCGCCTGTATTACAAAATGGGAAAGAATACAAAACCGGGGTCGCTTGGAATTTCTAAAAAGGTAACAGCTATCCTCGCGCAGTACGAAGATCAGAAAAGAAACGATGCCGACCTGGTCTTTCCTGAGTTGAAAGTATTGGACAACCTCAATAACAGCTATGATGTTGAACGCAAAATTGCCTACGCGGACAAGAGATTGAACAAGTACCTGCGTGTCGTTGCCGAAAAAGCGAAGGTCAAAAAGAAACTTACCATGCACATCGCCCGGCATACCTTCGGCAACATTTCAGGGGAACGCATCTCCGTACAGATGCTCCAGAAACTGTATCGTCACTCCTCCATTACGACCACCATCGGCTACCAGGCAAACTTCATTCACAAAGATGCTGATGAAGCGTTGGATGCGGTGGTTTCGTTTTAAATCATTTATAAAAAAAAGACTACTTGAATAAGTAGTCTTTAAATTGAAGTGGGCAGATAGTTTATCGTAAGACAATAGTGGCAGAGGCTATCAGAGAATTCCTTTCCTTAGCCTGATAATCCTTCTTGGTTTCCTCCGCACGCTTATTCATCTCATCCATTCTTTTTTGATGTTCCTCGCCTTCAAGAAAAATTACCTTGCCCTCTTTCTTAAGTTTATCAAAAACTTTGTCGTATTCACTTAGTATGTTGCTCATGATGCTGGTTGTTTTAAATTGTTTTCGTATATAGAGAATTTACTTAAAGGTATTTCTGCTCTTAGTATATTATTTGTATCGGGATCATAACTTACGAACAAGCCATCGTGGATTGAAAGTATAAGAGGATTCAGTTGATGCGTGTTTGCGCTGGTAGCGTCAATTAACACGAGACCATTAGCCTTTTTCTCTCTGAAAGTTTCCTTTGTTCCTAATTCAGCTACCCATAAAAACTTTGCCATCGAAATCCCGAGAATAATACTTCTCAAGGAAGGATCCATATCTGAATGGGAAGCGACCCAATGTTTATAAGAACGACTCGATGTTAAATAAAACCGCATAGCGACTGTCGTGTTATCAGGTAATTGAGCCTCGCTTACATCAAGCAAATCAAGAACGAACTTTCTTGCTTCGTATGCCTCAAGGTAAACTCTAGTATGTAAAGGAACAATGAAATAAGCTATCTGATTTTTCTTCCACTCATCTTCCTCATAATTCTCACATGGTTTATCAAAATATGCAAGTTGGTACGGAGGAAGATTATCATCAATAATAACAAACTGTTTTTTAATTCCGTTCAAGTCAATTACTACCTTACCATTACTAAGAGGAGTTTCATCATTACATGAATCAACAAGCTCAGGTGTAATTGCTTCGCGGCCTATTCCCAAAATTGCATGTCCTGTACTGTTTGTGTCCCACATCGGCGCGCCGCTTATTTTTGTTCCAATACGTTTATTTAGTCCTACGATAATAGGAATTCCGCTCTCTATGTAACAGCTAAATAAACTTGCAAACCTTTCAGGCGTATATATCTCGGAATCATAAATCTTGCTGCCAAAACCAAATTCTTTTAGTGCTGAGGAAATCTGTCTGCTGTCTAAACCATTTGAAGGTAATTGTCTTTGATGAGCCGTGTGACTTAGAGCTTTGATTATTTGCGAAGGTAATACCGGTTTATATTCTGGATACTTTGATCCAAAATATTCCATGCATGACCATAGTGTTGTTTCTGCACAGGTGATTGTTTCAGTGTCTTGAGATGAATGGGGAAATCCCTTCACCTTCATTTTTACCGCATTTACAGTAGCCGACGAGTCAACGAAACAACTTTCAAAAGAATTTACTTTGAGAGCATGAGGTGAAATTAGATTACGACCAACAATAAAGGGTGGAGTTGGTCTAATAACGATGTAACCTCGAAATGATTTTTTAAGATCTTTAATAGATTCCTTATTTCGAAACTGGGTAGAATCTTCGCCATCATCCAACACCTGGTCAAAAAAAGAAACCCGTATACAGTCTCTTTGGCTATGGGTACTCTTTGATGAAAAATAATTATAATAACTATCCCGAAATACTCTATCAATATAAGGCCATTCAATAAGACAGTGAATGGATTCCTTTAGCCGAGCGATATGAGGATGAAATCTTTTAGCGACGAATTTATCCGAATCCTCTTTAGTTAAATGAAAATAAGAAGAGATAATCTCACTCAATTCCTGGTCTAGGGCATCAATTCTACGAACTGAAGTTTTTATCTTCTTCATTATCAAATACTTACATTTATAATTTTTTTTTAGAAAAGACCGCAAAGGTATAGTAAAATTTTAAAATAGGCAAATCTTGATTTTAGCTCCCTAACTATTAGCAATTTCAAAAAGAAAAACCGAAAAAAAGAAAAAAGCAACCGCGTAACATCACCATCCAAAATTCTTCAGGCCATTAGTCAACATTTTTGGAAAATAATTTTCTCCAAAAAATACAGGACTGAAAAATATTTTCCAAAATTCATTTCAATGTTGACGAATGATATGCGTAGGCAAAGAGCGCGAAGAATTTTTATTTTTTGAAGCGGTTGTGTTTTATGGCTATCTCCCGCATTGGAATATGGGTACTATGCAATGAGGAAAAATAAAAAGGTCGACACATTCATGCCGACCTTAAAAAAATGACCAATGGCTTGACAATAGTCCAGTTGGCTTTTTGATTGTATCATAAAGACTATCAGTAAAGATACTCAATTATGAAAAACCTTCTAAAGTATGAAATATTTTTGTATGCAGAAAGATTTTGAAAAATTTATTTTGAAAATTATTTTTCCATATCTATTGCAATCAGAAGCAGTATTTCTTATATTTCGAGTGACAATAGTTCAGTAAAAATAAATAAAAATAATGTTTAAAAAAATGACAAATGAAAATGCCAAATCAATTCGGTGGTACTCCTCCAGAGGAGGTTACTTCCCGTAGTGGTATTGGACGTAACCGCAAACCACCGCGTCCAAAAATTGATAATAATTTTACCGATCCAGATCCTCCTCTTTCGGAAAAATCGTTGACCCCATTTCAAAAATTGCGCCTTGAAATTGAGAGATATTTATGGCGTCACTTTAAAAAATATCTCCCTTTCCTCATTCCACTTACTATCGTTTATGTCACTTGTAAAGTAACCGGCATTAAGGTAACCAGAGAATCTCTTACTTCGCTTGTTGATCACTTTTTAAATACATTCTTTTTTTCCAAAAGTTAGATTAATAAGTTCGTCAAAAAATTAAGCCGCTAAATGCGGCTTTTCTTTTTTGGGTCATTCAGAATTTAACCTGGTCTTATCATCATCCATCCCTTGACTTCTTTCCCTTCGGAGTTATGCTACCCCATAGAATCTTTTACATGCTTGGTCGAATAAGTCATTTCGGAAATACCTGGGAGATTAGCAGCCTAACCGAAACTCTCATATAATGGTAGATGACGATGTCATAACAGCGGAAACCATTGAAGCATTTAAGGACATAGGACAAACCATACAGAAGATTTTAAGCAGACTACTCAGCGAAGGATATGTGATACACGACGGGCAGATCACGAAGCCCGAACAATATCATGAAGCACCCTGAAGAAAAAAATGAAATAGGAATACTTAAAGAAGTACAGCGCGGGAAATACCGCGAGCAGTACTTGATATATAATCGTAAAAGCACGGACGAGCCAGACAATCAGAAAAATTCCATAACCTATCAGCGATCAGAAAACTCCCGCTTTGCCCTGCGGGAGCATCTTCCTGTTGCATCTCTCACCATACCGGGATTCTGCATGGATGGCATTATCTCAGAAAAGCATTCCGGCTTTAAAGAAGACTTCACCTTAGATTTCGCCCAGGACGGTTCGGTGAAATACAACATTGACCGACCGAAGTTCTATCGGCTCTTGTCCTACCTCAATAAAGGGTTGTTTAAAGGCGTCATAGTCCTTTGCTGGGACCGATTGAGCCGCAACAAAGGGGATGATACCATTGTCCGCAAATTGATGCGCACTGGCGTCGATATACGCTTTGTAATGGCCAAGTATGATAAGACCTCCAGTGGTGCCTTACATATGGACATTGACGGCATGTTTGCCGAGCATCATTCCCGCGTGACCAGTGAAAAAGTCTCTTTGAACATTCGCAACCTCAGGGAGAAAGGAATCTGCACCTATCGCGCTCCGGTGGGCTATTTGAACTTAGGAAAGATGGAGGACAAGCCCTTTGATCCCGAACGCGCCCCGCTCATCAAACGAATGTTTGATCTCTATGCGACCGGGCAGTGGAGTCTGGCAGATCTGGCTCGCTTTGCAAAAGACAACGGTTTTACGATGACGCCGATGCGACGGAGGAGAACCGAAACAGAGATGCTGGCAGAAGAAACGGATGACGATGCGCTCCTGATTGAAAAAACTTCTCGTCCGCCAACGTACAATAACATTCACAAGATACTGACCAATCCCTTCTACATCGGAAAAGTGCTCGATGCTGACGGCGTGTACGGCATTGAAAGCATAAGCCACAAACCGTTGGTATCGGAAGCAGTCTTCGCTCAAGTGCAGAACGTGCTCAAGAAAAAGAAAGTCAGCCTCCACTACACCAAGAACCTCGATTATCCCTATCGAGGTCTGGTGCGCTGCGCGTCCTGTGAGCGCGTATACACGCCCTATGAGAAGAAAGGCATCTTGTACTTTGCCGTGAACTGCAAAGACGACTGTCCGAATCAGAACAAGAATTTCAACAGTGATTATCTTGAAACGAAAGTTGGCGCATTGATCGAGGGCTTCCACCTCACCGAAGAAGAACTCATTAAGATTGATGCTCAAGCTGGAACTGACCTGGCTCTCTTTGAAGAGAAGCGATACAAGAAACTGTCAGACATTGAGCGCAAGAAAAAAAGAATCCGGGAAGAGCTCTCGTACTTGAAGGATAACAAGCTTGCGCTTTTGAAATCGGGAGTCTACACGCCGGAGAGCTACATTGCAGAAGAAAGAAACCTCACCACGAATCTTGATTTACTTAAAGACGAAGAAGACATTTCCGACATTGCGTTAGCGGAAGTAGTGAAGGACATACGAAAACTTTCTGAACTCTTAAAACTCCTTTATCCAGCGTATGAAAATGCAATTCGTGAAGAAAAAGAAGAAATTATGCGGAAACTATTTTCTGAACTCTCACTCAACGGAGATACGTTGCTATGTAAATGTAGAAATGGATTACAAGCGTTTGAAAGCCGCTTTATCCCTGTTTGTGACCCGACAACTGCGCTTTTTGAACTCATAAAACACCGAAAACAAATTGCCCTTGCTATAGAAATTCTTGAAACAATCGTGGGTACAAAAAAATATAAACGGAAAGAATGAAGTTGTCAATGATCGTTTGACAGAATCAGATAAAAAATTAACCAAACAGCAACCGTACCGTATTTATACGGTACTCTTTCCCGTATTTATACGGGTTGGCAGCAATGAAGAATTGTTTGCTGTTTTGTAGTATGACACATTAAATTACAAAGATTTTAAAATTAGTATTGCAAAAGGAAAATTGATTGCTTTGCTTTGTTGGAGAAATAGAAAAAAGTATGACATAGAAATATCGAATGACATAGTGAAATTGCGTTAGCAAATTCTGGGACAGAAATCCGCGAAATTTTTTACCATCTAGAATAAGCATAACGCTCGTGCAAAGCGCGGGCGTAGCTTATCTGATGGTGGGTTCTTCGCGGAACCTCTGTTCCGATGGTTACCAACCCGCGCTGATTATTTAAAGACAGGTGGACAAGAGGTACACAGTGATAATTTGTTACTCATAGTTTCTAATTGAGTTACTGTTTTAATTCCCGTTTTAAAAAATAAATTTTCAACCCCAAAACCTTTAATCATGAAAACACAAAAACTTCTTGCAGTAATTCTATTTTTTATTCTCGGCGTGGCGTCATTTCACAGTACTGCTCAAATCGTTCTTCAAGACATTGCAGATCGAATTACCAACTGCGATAATATTTTTGAAGGAGAGATAATTAGATCCAATTGTTATTGGAATCAGGACAAGACCTTTATTTACACGTCTCTGACGGTTGATATCACTAAAATATTCAAAGGGAATCTTCAGTGCGGCACTGTAGAAATAATTACTGAAGGAGGAAAGGTTGGAGATAATTCCTTGATAATTTCTCATAATCTTGTCCTTGAAAAAGGCGAAATGGGTCTCTTTATGTGTAAACAGAATGATAAGGAACTTCCGCTCGTTGACTTCTATCAAGAAACGAATGCCTCCACGCTTGATCCGCAATATGATGAGCAGAGTTTCATCAAGTACTTCGATGATGACATAAATAAAACGATTGTCGATTATCAGTTTTCTTTAGATAGCTTAGCCCAGCTGTATAATCTTTTAGAGGTATACACACAACTTAACTATACTGACTGTTATCCCACCAGATCGATTTTTGATCTTCATCAGGAACGACTTCATCAGAAATCCTCTGAGGCAAGACGTCAAGAAGAATTGCATAACGAAGAAATGGAACGAATATATCAAGACAAGTTGCACAGACATCTGGAAGATTTGGAAAACAATCGTGCCTTGACCCGCGTACGGGGCGGTGTAAACATTACTTCAATTACCAGCCTTACATTTACATTGCAAAACCAGCAAATCACCACATCTGGAAATACAAAATATTTTGAATTTGACCTCGCCTTAAGCGATAATGCTGATTCAATTTATTTCATGTCGGCCGTTCCAGTGATTTCATATGATACCTTAATATTTGGATCAAAGATTGATTTAAACAACAATATAACGGTCACCCGAGGAACGGTCTTGCTTGATACGTCAACCTATCGCGATCCCTACACCACAGACTACAGTCCTTTTAATTTAGTCTCTATAACCATTAACGAACATTTTCCAAACCCTTCGGTCAATTACTATCCATTAACCACAACTCCGACAAATGCCGTCCATGTTAAAATGAAGATACAGAATTGCAATTTTCAAGGCAACGTTGATGTCGTATATTCAGTATTTAGTAATTATGGAGATGATCCAGTAAATCCAACCGTACCAGTTTCGACGTACAGTTGGTTGGTGGGCGGTGGTTTAGTCTTTTCAGGATGTGGCAGTATGGGAGTTGGAAACATTGTTCCGAACAGTGTGCGGGGCGGCACGGGAGATGTCGTGACCATCAACGGTATTGGATTTGATTCGCTTCAAGGCACCGGGAATGTCTTTCTCAGAAATGCTGATAATGGAGGACTGACGTATATGCCGCTTGATTCGCTTGACATACTATCTTGGTCTGATACTCAAATTCAATTTGTTGTTCCATCAATCGTTGACTCGGTAGGAAGCGTGAGAACCTATGCACCAGGAAGCGGATTTGTAAAAGTCAGGAATGACGGCGGTGTCATTTCAGATACGTTGAGCAACTACCTCACAATTCGTTTTGCTGCTCAAAATTCTATGGATTCAGCAAGCAGGCAAAAGTATCTTTCCAATTTAATAAACCCGTTTAATAAAGGCACGTATCTCTTTCGCCCGGATACAAATTTTTCACATCATTCCGACAGATTGAACTGTTTGTCTACAGCCATTCGAGACTGGGTTTGCGCCACCGGAGTTAATTTTACTTTGGGAAATGATACAACGATTGTCAGAGATTCAATATCACCTCCAAAGCAAGACACAGTAAACATTGTCCGCTTCGGAACACTTTCTACGGGAACGCTTGCGAAGACATATATATTTGGAATATTAATGACCGGAGGATGTAATAATAATTTTACGACAGAAAATGACATCATCGTAAATAAGAACTATGCATCGCAATTCTTTTGCAGTACGAATCCGACAGATACTGTTCCGGTCAACATGTACGATCTGTATCAGATTCTTCTGCATGAACTCGGACATGCGCACATGCTCAAACACGTTAATAATCCCAACAACCTCATGTGGTGGTCTGCCGATCATAATGGTATTCTCCCGTCAAATCGACGCATAATTTTATACACCGATTCTTCCGCAATGGAAGGCGGCCATTACATCGTCAGTCATTCAACTTCATTCGACACTGCAAATTGCGTCGGACAGCAACTGATGACCTATGACACTACCGGCAACTGTACGAGTTGGGTCGGAATTTCTCAATTACATAAACCTGATGTTCAATTTGGACTCTATCCGAATCCCTCCAACGGCTCGGTGAACTTCGACTATACCGTCGGTACTCCTTCAGAAGTTGAAATCGCAATTTATGATTATCTTGGTAGAACCATTTACACACAAACCATGAAGAAGCGCATGCCGGGCACCTACACGGAGAGAATTAATGCGCAATCATTTGCAGATGGGTTTTATCTGGTAAATCTTACGGTGAATAAATTTGAGTACGTACAGAAATTGGTCAAGCAATGAAAGTAATCTTCATAATACTTGCGAGTTCAATTTACCTCATGACGCTACAGGGTGCGGCGGGAGCGTCAGATTCCCATGCGCAACCTTCTTGTAAGAAATTCAAAAGCGAGGTGAAAAAGAATTGGCACCTTGCCAAAGACAAGACCTATCACCGCGTGGATCGCATATTTCTGTCGCAACTGGATTCTACCTATCGGGAGTGCATAAACGGACTTCAGTCGGAACAGGTCATTAAAATTTTTGGCACACCAACCCGATTTGCAGATGGCAGCAAAGAAAAATTAAATTCTAAATATAATTATGAGATTCACTACCTCATTTCTAAGCCCTGTTCTTTCGATGATGCCGGCAGGGGTGGGTGCTCCTATTTTATCCTGCTTCTTGATTCTAATAAGATAGTAAAAAAACATATGACCATAACCGGAACTCTTTCCATTCAAGACTGAAGCCATGAAATCACTAAAAATTATCATTGCCATTTTATTGCTCTTCAGATGTTCTCCTCAAGCGCAGAATGTCACCTTAAACATCCGTGCACTTATTCAGGGTTTTTATCAAGGTTCGGGGACAATGACGGCTGTTGCTGATCCTGTAAATCACCCAGTGCTGTGCGACACAATGACCGTACGATTGTTAGACACTGTTCCCAATTACACCACGCTATTCACCAGTACCTCGGTAATTTCGACAACTGGTTATGGCACATTCAATTTTTCCAATGTTCCATTAGGCAGAAGCTATTTCATTCAATTGATTCATCGCAATTCCTTAACAGTTTTCAGCAAATACCCCGTATTTTTTAGCACGACCAATGTCTCATTCGATTTTACCGTTCTTCCATTGAACCTTTGTCAGAGTGCTGCGAATTCAAATGACGGATATGCCTTGCTGTATAGCGGTGATTTGAATCAGGATGGATTTATTGATACGAATGACTTTAATATTTTAGAGATTGCGGTGGTGAATCTTTCATCCGGGTATATAATAGCCGACCTGAATGGAGACCACGTAGCGGACGCCGCTGATTTCAACATCATGCAAAGTAACGCTTTCCTGTATGTCTGGGGCGGGCATCCATACAGTTGCCTCGCCGCGGGCGTCTCAGATTTGGAAGGCTTGGATGGAATCGGAATCTATCCGAACCCCGCTACGCAAAGCATTACCGTTAGCTTTTCAAAGCCATTTAGCAAAGAAGGAGAGCTGGAAGTATTCAATTCATTGGGCGAGAAAATTTCACAGTGGGCATTGTCTATTGGCAAGACACAAACCGAAATAGATATTTCCAGATGGGCGTCCGGGATTTACTTATGTAAATTGACAATAGAAAATACTGTTGCAGTTTCTAAATTTATTAAGCAATAAGTTGTATCAGGATTGCGATGTCGGAGCAGTTCAAAGGGGTCGGGGAAATGTGTTCCCCGCAAGATGGCGTGTGGGGTCAATCAGGAACTGTTGACCGTCCACACGCTATCTTGCCAAACGCGGGAAGCGGGAAGTTTGAGGAAAGTTTTCACTCTGGAAATTTTACAAATTGAGTAATGTATTGCAAAAAACAATAGCCAAATTTGCACAAGACCTTATCCATCTGATACGACTAAAGTATTAGATAGTATCAGATACCGCTTAAGTGCGTGTTCTCAGTTCAACTTCTTCTTTCTTTAGATCAAACTTTACAATGAAGTTTTCAAAAAATCCTTTCTGACCGACTATACCATAGGGAATATTGCGCCCACCTATACTTGGCAAAAAACCAATATCCATTTCAATAGGCCATCCGCCAATATCCAGCATCAGTTTATGGATATAGTACGTAGAGGATTTTCCACCAACGCCAGTGACAATGCCCATCTTCCCCTTCGAGACATCAATGCCAAGTGCTTCGGCAACTTCGGCGTGGAACAAACACATATCTGCGCCAGAATCAACGAGCACACGATAACCCAATTTTTGTTCTCCTTTTTTAACTATTATTGGAATGACTGGTCTAAGCACATCCTTGCCATATCTTACGTAATTGAATTTCATAAAAATAAAGACACGCTAAAAAGCACCGACGTACGCATTGAGATCGTCCGGCATGCGAGTCAGGTATGGCATTACGCCGCTATGTTTTTTTTGAGCTTTTGAGAGCGCCTCCTTAAGGGTTTTCCCCACACCCAAAACAGTCACTTCGTCTGGATCAAGTGCAACCCACATTCCTTTATATTTCTTGTATAGTTTTGTCCAATCGAGTGCCATATATTTATTATCTTAATGCATATATTAAGACGTGTCAACGCAGCTGATTTTACTTTATGAATATTAAACCTTATGACTTTACAAAACGACTTTTCATGGCAGGGACGGCATTGTATACATGTGACCAAAACGAAAGAGACTTCCTGTTCCATTCTGAAGCACTGCTCTTTGAAATTACTGTCTTGATTTCTTGTTCAGAGAAATTCTTCCATAACCAGTGAACTGCTTGCCGAGAACCTCGATTGAGAATATTAAGCACAACGCGAAAGCGATCTTCCGGGGAGGAGAGATCCATCTTGTCGATATCGTACGACCAAAGACAAATTTTTACTGCTTGGGGTAGTTTGCTCATAGGTAAATGTGGAATGAGGAAATACTTTTCTTCTGGCGAGATGGCGTGTGTGATAATGACATTACTCCGACCCTATCTTGCTATGTAGACAGTTGAATTATACAATAAAAGAAAGGAGTTTTCACTTGAATATTTTTCAACAGCGATTTTGTAAAATTTTCTGCCTCAGCCTGTTTGAGAATTGAATTTTACTATTAACATTGGTTCGACTTAATCCTTTATGAACCGACAACAAAATTACAAAGAAACAACACCTGATATGTTGATTGATACAATTGACAATAAGGATAAAGTGACGGGAGTTATTAAACGAAACGAAGTACTAAAGTCGTTTCAAAACTTTAGAGTGGTTCATGTTTTCTTGTTTAATGAAAAGGAAGAACTACTCATCCAAAAAATATCAAGTAAGAATAATAGGCATCCTTTCTACTGGGGATCGTCAGTCGCCGGGTATCTTTTTGCCGGAGAGGAGTACGAAGCTGCTGCGGTGAGACGAATAAAACAAGAACTTGGAATTGATGTGTCTAACCTTAAGTTTTTTGGCAAGGTGGTAATGAAGGAAGAAACGGGAGATAAAATGATAGGGCTGTTCACCTGCAGATATAACGGAGAAGTTTATCCAACGCATGATAGTATTTTAAAAACAGAATTTCACTCGTTAAGAAATATCGAAGAAATGTTGAAGAATGACACTCGAAAATTTACTCCGACATTTATCTTGCTTTTCAACTCCCTTCTCAATCCATCAAATGACTAAAAAGTGTTAACACGAGACGAACTTTTTGATCTTTATAAAATTGCCATTGACGAGTATCGTTTCGAAGTTGACCTCAACTGGCAACGCACAAAATATTTTTGCGTATTAAATGCAGCAATAATAGCCATCGCAACTGGATTAATAAAAATAGGCGAACCGGAAAATAATATTTCGATTTTTATTTCCATGATCTTTTTTGTCGGAATCATCACTTCACGTTTAGGAATTGTCTCAATACGGCAGGGGAAAATTTACTATCACCGAACTATTCATAAAAAGACATTAATCGAAAGAGAACTTGGTCTGTTCGATATAAAAAGTTCACATGAGAAGACTCCGATTGATTTGACAATTTCAACGACACCTGGAATGGATAAAAGAGATGACATTCTTGAGCAACCCGCGGAATATTTGAAACGCGGACATTTTAAGCGAATTGGAACTATAAAATATAATATTTCACTTGTTTTATATTCACTCCTGATAATAAATGTATTTGGGTGTCTTTATTCTTTGAAACATTATCTTTTAATAGCATTCAAATATTTTTTGTGCCAGTTTTGTTAGGGTCATAAATCTTTCCCCAGCTCCCGCTCTTTACCCTTGCCCCTTCCTCTGATAGTTCGCAACTCTCTCCCGCGCTCCAGTGAAAGCTCTTCCGTGCCGCAGAGAAATCCCTGCATGTAATCGGTGGTCGGCTTAAAATCTTTTGTCATGGTCTTCGCCAAATCAGGTAGATATTTGGCAATGATGTAGCCGCTGTTGAATCCCTTGGCGAATTGTTTTTCCTGTTGCTCATCCATAGCTAAAAAGTTTCTCGTGCGTGTTTATCCAGATACTCTGAAATAGAATCTATGTCGTACAGAATAATCTTTTTCTCCGGCTGTGAAAATCTGACCTTGCCTTCATCGCGCAGTTTCTGCAAGGTCGTCTTGCTCTTGACCCGGAGCTTCTGCATCGCTTCATCGGTTGAAATCCACTTGTCTTCCTTAACCTTATGCTTCTCCTTCAGTCGCTCTACGACTTCTTCAACCAGGGCGTAAAAGGCTTCGTCTTGTAAGCAGATGACTTCCATCGGTTATTCTTCTTGCCATTTAAAATTATCACCTTTTTCTTTTTGAGAAGACGCAGAAACAAAATCAAAAAGCTTGTGACAGTGCGCAATCAGCATTTCCATAAATCGCCCGTGATACACCGCATACACTCCTCTTGAAATCCCTTTTCCATCTGGTTCATAAATTGCAAACCTTAGTTCCTCCGTCTTTTCATCCTTGACCGCACGGAACCATGCTTTTTTATACCATTGCTTGTCTTTTGTTGTGTGTGTGAAATAATCTTTGGGATCCTCCTCCCACGTCTCAATGTTTTTGCTTTTTATGCCATCGCGGATAACCTTGAGAATAGCGTCCGCGTTCTTCGTTTTAATAATGATTGCCATAGCGAATACGTTTGAATGGTAAATATACGTAAATGAAAATATGCTTGGGGAATGGCTTATATGAGGTTTGTTGTACCTATGTTGTACCTTATGAAAAACGAAAAGCCGCTCGCGCGGCTTCTCTCCTCTGTAGCGAGGGAGGGAATCGAACCCTCCACCTCAGGGTTATGAATCCTGCGCTCTAACCACCTGAGCTACCTCGCCATTTTTTTCGGGCTGCAAATATAGCAGATTTGATTTTTGATAAACAAAAAAGTTTTCACGAGCGGCCTTCTTCGTCAAGAAGATGTGTTGCATGTTTAACTGTGCGTAAAATAAACACGACAACTGTAGTGGAAATCAAAATGTAAAGAGTGGTATTGCTTATTTTCCAGGCGTGTTCATGAATGACGTTTATCATCAGTTCAACATAAGCGAAGCCAATCACCGTTGCCAATACACCTGAATATTCTCTTCTTAAAACACTGATGATTGAAAACGGAATGTTACTTTTTTTGAATTGAAAGAATTTCGGAATGAAAGCCGGTGCCTTCAATGACCAGGTTAGGTAAGCATCTCCAAACTTGCGTTCAAGAAAACGTTCTTCCGCAAACATGATCCGCTCGTAATAAATCCAGAATAGCAAACTGACGATCATAACAAAGCTGACGTTACGTGTGAACAATACAATTCCGATCCACATCAGGTAATTGCCAAGATATAACGGATGACGTACCATTGAATAAATACCGGTACTGTTAAGTTGTTCCGCCACCTGCTCCTGTGTATTTCTTCCCGATGTTCCTTTCGGCGTTGTGCCGATTGTGTATGCGCGAATAAGGAAACCAATCACACAGGTTGTGATTGCCAATACATTGATGACCGAAATAAATGTTTCGCCTTGTGATACATAGTCGGTAAAATAAATTGCGGGAAGTGCGATGATGAAAAGAATTGCAGGAAGCGGCCCCCTGTGCTTAAAGAGCCAGTTCCCTTCACTTTCAAAAGAATGAATGAATGCCATCGTTAAATTTTGTGCGAAGATAATTTTTTAAAAATTATAGCTACCTTGCGCTCCCCGTAAAAAAAACTACGACCTTTTAATTCTATTATTTGTGAAAACGACAATCCCACCCAAGAAGCAAAAATACCAGTTGGAATTCGAAATAAAGTCTTCTCCAAAAATTCTTTTCAACTATTTAAGCACTGCCAGCGGACTCGAAGAGTGGTTTGCTGAAAAAGTGAATATGCGTGACGGAGAATTTATTTTTCTCTGGGAAGGCAGCGAAGCGCGTGCGAAATTAGTGAGCCGGAAAGACAATCAATCTGTCAAATACAAATGGGTTACGGATGACAAAAAAGATGAAACTTTTTTTCAATTCGAGATCATGACAGATGAAATCACCTCCGATGTGGCATTGATCATTACTGACTTTTCCACCGATGAAGAGAAAGATGAAAACATCATGCTGTGGAACAGCCAGGTTCATAGCCTGATGCATCACATCGGTTCCTGATTATTTTTAAGTCATTCTGAAATATTTTTTTTCAGAATGAGATCCATCTTCACGTCAGGAGAGAATCATCCCCATTTTACAAAGCTGAAAATACAGCCAAACAAAAACAGGAAGTAAAGGAGCGCCACAACGGCGGCTCCTGTTTCGCCAAAATAGGTGTAAAATAATCCATGCTGATTGTTGTGACCGGTTGAATCGTGTGTATGTTCCATTTTCAAAGTATGTTTTTCCGGATGCAAATATGCAAACTTCTTTAAAAAGATAAAAACGAAATGCCGGAAAGTTATTCTTCCTCAAGTATGATAAACTTTTTCTCAAACGGATTCGTGTGCCTGATGAGTTCAGCCAGGAAATCATCTCCATATTTCGAATAATACGTCAACAGGTTTTCATGACGTTCCTGTAATTTATTTTCAGGAAAAAGTTTCTCCTTCAGCTTTCGAACCTGGTTTACGGCGGTCTCATGTTTTTTCTTTTCCGACCTCCTGATGCGTTCTTCAAGAGACTTCAGCCCGTTTATCATCTTTTGTTTTTCAGCTTCAACAGAGGGTTTTAAAGTCGGATCAATGTCGTTCACCTGCGCCAAGGTTTCGTTAAAAAGAGAATCGGCTTTGCTCACTAACGCGTCAATAGAAAACTCCTGCGACGATTTAAGTTTCAGGTATTTTTTGATCAGGTCTTCCTCATTCAAAAAAACATCTTCGGGTTCCAGGCCAAGTTTCAGAAACTTATCACGAGTAGCTGCATCCACGATCATCAGGCAATTCCGCAATACAAGCACTGGCAATTCAGCACCGTAATGCTGAAACATTTTTTTGTATTCCAGCCAATACGAAATCTCCGCCGGTCCGCCGATGTAAGCCAGGTTCGGTAAAATTATTTCCTGGTAAAGCGGCCGCATCACCACATTTGGACTGAATTTTTCAGGATGATTTTCTATTTCCTCAAGCAATTCTTCTTTCGAAAATTTCAGCGTTGTATTTAAGACAGAGAAACTCCCGCTTTCCTCAACAATACGTTCCCTGAAATTATCACCAAGGTAAAAAAGATTGATTTCCCGCGGGTGAACCTGGACTTTATAATTTTTTCCCAACTCCTCAATAGTCTCATTCACCAACTGAAATGATGTATGATTCACAACATCATCTTTCATTTCGCTGATGAATATTTTTTTCAGTCGTGCATCATCGGCATTCAGAATCACAAGACCATGTTGAGAGAAAATCTCATGAATAATTATTCGTGTTGCGTCTGCCAGGTTGTTGCTTTCAGAATATGCTTTTGAAAACAATGACATTATTTTTTCCGCCTGCGGATTACCGGCAAGCATAGTACTTACTCCATCAATTACCTGTGAAATACCGGTGCAGCCGATTCTTCCGGCAGCGCCTTTATTGAGCGGCTCCCAAATAATTTTCTTCCCGAATAAATGGATGTGATTTATTTCTTCAAGATCATGGTCTTCGCTTGCCATCCAGTAAACAGGAACAAATTCATATTCAGGATAGGTTTGCCTGAGAGTATCAGCGAGTTTAATTGTGCTCACGATCTTGTAAATAAAATAGAGCGGACCGGTAAAGAGATTTAACTGGTGACCGGTAGTGACGGTAAATGTTGTTTCTTTTTCAAGAAGTGAAATGTTTTTTTCAACCAGAGGAGAAACTGAAATTAAACCCGACATTTTTTGGTATTGACCGCTGATGACTTCCTTCAAAAGTTTGCGATGAACCGGCAACTTACTTCGTTGATTAATTTTATTCCCAAACGCGACTGAGTTGAAAGAAAATGATTGAAATTTATCAAGCCGCTCTGAAGAAGAAAGATAATCTAAGACAAGGTTTGAAAAAGAATTGGTGTGAGCGAAATCAACAGGTTTTTTTGAGAAAGATGGCATAAAAAATCATTGTTGCCGGCAAAAGTACTTATTCTGATATTATTTTTAATAGAATTAGGATTTTAAAGGTTTCGTTTGACATTAATATTGCCATGAAAGGCCTTTCAGCGCTCGCCAATTACATAAAAAAATTTGGATATTTCAATTATTCTTGCGTTATTTGTTTCGCCCCCCCTGCCGCAAACTAATTCGATACGTTGAAAAGGAAAGAAAGTTTTCTTATCAATCAGTTACTTAATCAATTGTTAAGGAAAAACAAATTTGATTAAACAGTAATATTACGATCGTTTGTTATAAAATCTGCAGTAACCAAGTATTTAAAAAAAAGTTGAACATTAACACATTACCAGTGGGAATTGACAATGAGAGGTTGAACGTTTTCACGTCTGATGATTTTATTTTTATTAACAGAACTCTTCATCACAATATGAGGAGAAAGTATTATTGATTAAACAAATACTTAATAGAACCAACATGAAAGCAAAATTACTTAGGATCGAAACACAGTCAGTCAGTAAATGGAAAACAAAAATAAAGTCGCTGCTTTTTGTTTCATTCATTTTGTTAAGCATTGATTCCTCCGCGCAATTAATAAGTACGTATACGTTTACAACGGCGACGGGAACAACTGCAGATGCAATGTCATCCCCCACCATAACATTGGTTGGAAGTAACAACGATGACAGCGTATCTGCGCTTACTAATTTTACTTCATTGACGGGCGGTTCCGGCTTCACTTTTCTTTTTGATGGTACGCCCTATACTTCATTCTCAGTTAGTTCAAATGGATTGTTGCAATTAGGTGCACGGATAGCCTCTGTTGATTCCGCCAATTCTTTGGCAATAGCTTCCTTCAATCCAAAGATCACGGCTTATTGGGATAACCTTGCGACAGGTTCTGTGGCTGGTGGTGGAAAGGTGCATTGTAAAATAATTGGTACAAGTCCGTCACGTAAGCTAGTAATCGAGTGGTCCGAAACCGTTCCAAGAAGTACATCAACAGCTGCAAACGCAAAATTTCAGGTATGGCTTTTTGAAAGTACGCATATAACGACACCAAATGTTATTCAATTCGTTTACGCTACGAATTTTTCTGCTAATTCAACGAACGGCGGTTATTCTATAGGCCTTTCAAATTCAGTAACTGATTTTTGGAGTGTAACATCATCCGTGAATACGGCCAGTTCAGTAACGGCAAATAATGCAAATACGGGAGCGATAAATTCCGGAAGATCGTACACCTTTACGCCTCCCGCATTTCCGGGTTGTGCAGGTAGTTTCGCTCCTGCTAATACTGCGACTGGACAAGCTATAACAACTACTTTATCATGGGCTGCCGGTACAGGAACTACTACTGGTTATGATGTTTATTTTGGAACGGCAGCTTCTCCACCGATAGCATCTGCAAATCAGGCAGGTCTTACTTATAACCCTGGAACGCTGCTTGCAAACACACAGTATTTTTGGAAAATTGTTCCAAGGAATGCAGCCGGACCGGCACCTGCCTGTTCAACGGTTGTTTCATTTACAACCCTAGCAGTACCTCCTTGCGCAACTTCATTTGCTCCGGTAAACGGAACTACCGGGGTGCCTGCACTAACGCCAACTGCATTAACGTGGGCAAGCGGCGGTGGAACAGTTACCGGATATGATGTTTATCTCGATACAAATGCAACTCCGGTTACCCTCGTTTCTTCCAACCAGGCGGGAACTACTTTTACGCCGGGCACACTTCGTCAGAATCAAATTTACAGATGGAAAATTGTTCCGAGAAATTCCAGCGGGCCCGCTACTGCAGCTTGTACCATCACTTCGTTTACAACTCTTGCATGGCCTGCATGTGCCACCGGGTTAGCTCCTGCGAATGCCGCAACTTCACAGCCGATTACAACTACTTTATCATGGACAGCTGTCGCCGGTGTTTCAGGATACGATGTGTACTTTGGCAACCTTGCTTCGCCTCCAATAGTCGCTACAAACCAGGCAGCTATTACCTATAACCCGGGAACACTTATTGCAAACACTCAATATTTCTGGAAGATCGCTCCGAGAAACGGAAGCGGACCTGATACTGCTTGTTCAACGATTTCGTTTACTACTCTTGCTTTACCTTCCTGTGCCACATCTTTTGCTCCTGCAAATGGAACTACCGGTGTGCTTGCTTTAACTCCAACAGCTTTATCATGGGCAAGTGGGGGTGGAACCGTTACGGGATATGACGTGTACCTCGATACAAATGCAACACCTGTTACACTTGTTTCTTCTAACCAAGCCGGGACAACTTATGCGCCGGTGAGTCCGCTCATTCCAAATGCAACTTACAGGTGGAGAATTGCTCCAAGAAATTCTAGTGGCACAACGGCTGGTTGTACCATTACTTCTTTTACAACACTTGCGTTACCTTCCTGTGCCGGTGGATTAACACCT
>JAYVZS010000034.1:0-15494 GCA_043783155.1 Bacteroidota bacterium
GGATTTTGAATCACTTGTATTGGTAGATCCAACACTAACCGCATTCTCATACGAAGCGGGATAATCGTCTTCTTCACTTCCGTTGTTACCGGCAGCAACCACAACAGCGACATCAAAATTAATGGCAGCGTAATTAATGACATCCTGTTCTGCCTGGCTGAATCCTCCTGCTCTTCCCCATGAACAATTGATCACAGAGCAACCATGATCGACTGCATACGTGATTCCCGGGTAACCGTCATCGATGGAAGTAGTACTTGCGTCAAGAGAAGTTTTCACCGGAAGAAATTTGCATTTGAAAGAAGGGCCGGCAACACCGGTTCCGTTATTCGTTGTTGCGGCAGCGCATCCCGAAACATGCGAACCATGTGTGCTGCTTACCACCATCGGATCATTGTCGTTTTCGCTGATGTCCCATCCGCGGAAATTATCTATGTAGCCATCGCCGTCATCATCAACACCGTTAATTGGATCAGCGTAATTGTATTTGATGCTGTTCACTAAATCCGGATGATCCCAGTCGGTTCCGCTGTCAACAATTCCAATCACCGTATTCGTATCGCCCTGCCAAACATCCCATGCAGCAAACGCATTTATTTTTGTTAATTGATATTGAGAACCGATCTGCGGATCGTTCGGAGTAAAAAACATGTGCTGAACATAATTTGGTTCCGCATATTCAACGATACCGGTAGACTGAACCAAATGCATTGCCTGTTCAATGTTCATCTGGTCGGTGTAATGAATTTTATATACGAGCGATAGGTCAACATATTTTTGTCCCATCTTGTTTCTCTCGTCTGTGATCACCCGTGCATGCGGATACATTTTCTGAACAGAACTCACGCCAAGTCTTGCAAATACAGCCTGCATCTTTGGTTCATCAATGGAAGTGCTGCTGCACAAAGAACGAACAGGAGATTTTACTTTTAGTATAATGACATGCGGAACGTAGTCGCCTTCCTTTAAAGAAGATATACGCGAACCGATATTACCTGCTTTTGAAATGTTGTTAAAAACAAGAACAAAAATCAGGACAGGAATGAATTTGAATAATTTTTTCATGAGTGGATCAGTGACGTTTATATCCGTGCAATATAAAACGATTTTTCAATTAGAAAACGGTATTTCAAATGAAGTGTGTCAGCGTTTCGTAAACTTCTCAGTCAAGGAGAAATTGAAAATCCGGAATGTTCTCAAGAAAATGATATGATTTACTGACATGATCAATGGTACAGAAAAAATGTTGAAGGCCGTTGGTAAGGAGATAATACTTCGCATTCAATGAAAGATTATACCGCGCTGCCTGGTCAAACGTCTCCTGTGTAATTTTAACGGATGGAGCTTTGCATTCAGCAATTAGCAATGGTTTCGCCTGGCGGTTGTACACGACCAAGTCCGTCCTTTTAAACAGGTTATTGACGAGCACTTTTTTTTCGATACCGATGAGTGATTTCGGAACCTCTTTTTCAAAAACAAGAAAATGCAACAAATGCTGCCTTACCCACTCTTCAGCGGAACATGAAACATATTTTCTGCGGACAATGTCGAAAATTTTAGAACTTTGTCCATCTTTACCCTGAAGAATTATTTTAAACTTGTAATCCGGAAAATTAAGTTGGGGAAGCACGGCTGAAAATTTTCGCTAATGTATCAGTATGAAAAGTAAAAAAGAAATTGTTGACAACTGGCTGCCTCGTTATACGGGTACAGAACTGGATCAATTCGGTAAATACATCCTGCTAACCAACTTCAACCACTACGTAAAATTATTTGCCGAATGGAATAACGTGGAGATTAAGGGTGCTGATAAACCCATGCCCAATGCCACTTTCGAAGGAATGACGATCATCAATTTCGGAATCGGAAGCCCGAATGCCGCACTGATCATGGATTTGTTGAGTGCCATTGCTCCAAAAGCGTGTCTCTTCTTAGGCAAATGCGGTGGCTTGAAAAAGAAAAATGCGGTAGGAGATTTAATTCTTCCGATTGCCGCTATCCGCGGCGAAGGAACATCCGACGATTATCTTCCTCCTGAAATTCCTGCACTGCCGGCTTTTAGTTTGCAAAAAGCCGCTTCGACCACCATCCGGAATCATGACCGGGATTACTGGACGGGAACTGTTTTCTCTACCAACAGGAGAGTGTGGGAGCATGACAAAGAGTTTAAAAAATATCTGCAGGTAACACGCAGCATGGCCATTGATATGGAAACGGCTACCATTTTTATTGCGGGCTTCGCAAATAAAATTCCGACAGGCGCTCTGCTCTTGGTTTCTGATCAGCCGATGATTTCTGCGGGCGTAAAAACTGCTGAGAGTGATAAAAAGGTAACGCAGGAGTTTGTGGAGAGCCATTTAAAAATCGGTATCGATTCGTTGAATGAGCTGATTAATAACGGGCATACGGTGAAGCATCTTAGATTCTGAAGATTAGATATGAGATTGGAAGTTGGAAAATATGCGTTGAATTAAAAAAAGAAAAATAAATATTGACATCGGAAGACGTCCCTCTCCCTTCGTCCCTTAGATAACGTCCCTCGTCTCTTCAAAAAAATGACATACGATCAGATCATAAAAGATTTAAAGAACAAAGTTTACTACCCGGTTTATTTTTTACAGGGTGATGAACCGTATTATATTGATAAGATTTCTGATTATATTGAAGAACATATTTTAAGTGACGGCGAAAAAGAATTTAATCAAAGTGTGTTATATGGAAAAGACCTCGATGCGCTTTCGCTGATCAGCCATGCGAAGCGTTACCCGATGATGTCGAATTACCAGGTGGTGTTAATCAAAGAAGCGCAGGATCTGAAAAACATCGTGATGAAGGAAGGTAAAGATCAGAAAGATCCGTTGCTAGAATACATACAACACCCGCTGGCTTCCACCATTCTTGTTTTCTGTTACAAATATAAATCGCTTGACAAGCGGACGAAATTTGCGAAGGCGATCGAGAAAAACTGCGTGTTGTTCGAATCAAAAAGATTATACGACAACAAAATTCCGGAATGGGTGAATCAATATATACTCTCTAAAGGATTTCGCATCAATCCCAAAGCGTCCGTCTTGCTTGCGGAATATCTTGGAGCTGACCTCACCAAAATCACGAATGAAATTGACAAACTTTTGCTGAACCTGAAACCCGGCGATGAGATTTCGATGCAGCACATTGAAGACAACATTGGCATCAGCAAAGACTTTAATGTTTTTGAATTGCATGCAGCACTCGGGAAAAAAAATGTACTGAAGGCCAACATGATTGTCAATTATTTCGCCGCGAATCCAAAAAATAATCCGCTGGTATTAACGGTTCCACAGTTGTTTTCATACTTCATGAAAATTATGACGTATCATTCCCTCAGCGACCGTTCAAAAAATAATGTAGCAAGCGCACTCGGCGTGAATCCATATTTTGTAGGTGAATACGAGAGCGCGGCGAAATCCTATTCCGAGCAGCAAACTGTCCAGATCATTTCTTACCTCCGCGATTATGATTTGAAGTCAAAAGGAATTAACAGCGGCTCCGCAGACGACGGTGCTTTATTGAAAGAGTTAGTATATAAGATACTTCACTGATTTAAAAAAGTGTTCTTGTATTTAAGTGCGTAAGTGTTTAAGTACGCGAAAGACTTACCCATCTCAAACACGTAAATATTGACGTACTTAAAAACTTAAACACATGAACTATTGGTTAGTTAAATCAGAACCCGAAACATATTCCTGGAGTGATCTTGTAAAAGACGATTCCACCAGCTGGGATGGCGTAAGAAATTATGCCGCTCGCAACCACCTGAAAGGAATGAAGAAAGGCGATAAAGTATTATACTACCATAGCGGCGGAGAAAGCTCTGTTGTTGGTGTCGCTACTGTTCAAAAAGAATTTTATCAGGATCCGACAACCGATGAAATAGCGTGGGTAAGCGTGCTACTGAAAGCAGGAAAACCATTGAAGAAACCTGTTACACTTTCGCAAATCAAAGCCGACAAACGATTGAAAAATATGCCGCTCGTTAAAATCGGCCGGCTTTCGGTAAGCCCCGTAACGGAGGAAGAGTTTGAGGTGATCGTGGGGATGGGAGCATGAAGGAGTAGCAGTCTGCAGTAAGCAGTGGCAGAGAGCAGCAGGCAGTCGCAAAACGCAATCATGAAATTATAATCAATCAAAGTTGGTGTTCATGCTAAGTGATCCCATACTGTCGACTGAGGTCTGCCGACCATCGACTAAAAACTGCCTACTGCCATTGCCAACTGCCGCTTCTTCAATAAACGCATCAGACTTCACTCACGGCTACTATCGACCGTCGACTATTTAACATTTTCCCCCTTTTTATTCTCCTCTCTTTCTATACATTTGTCCCTCGCTAAAAATTTATGCTTAAAAAATACTTCCATTCACTTCTGCTAATATTTTTATCAATTACAGGAATTGCATCAGCGCAGACAGGTGATGTCCGTGGGTTTGTGTATGAACAGGAAACGCTGGAGCCGGCGATTTATACAAGCGTATACCTGAAAGGAACTACGTATGGCGGACAGACCAACCTGGACGGCTTCTTTACCATCACCCGTATTCCTGCCGGTGAATATACGCTGATGATCACCTCTGTCGGTTTTGACACTATCAAGCAGCCGGTGTCAGTAAAATCGGGAGACATTCTCACGAAAAAACTTTACCTCAAAAAATCCGGAATCGAATTAAAAGAAGTGAACGTATCGGCGGAAAGCCAGTCGAAAAAAACCGATGTACAAGTATCCGTCAACAAAATTACACCGAAAGAGATCAAGCAGATTCCGGCAATCGGCGGAGAACCTGACCTTGCTCAATACCTGCAGATTCTTCCCGGTGTGATAACATCGGGTGACCAGGGTGGACAACTTTACATCCGTGGCGGAACCCCTATCATGAATAAAGTATTGCTCGATGGAATGGTCATCTACAACCCCTTCCACTCCATTGGTTTTTTCTCCGTGTTTGATCCTGATATTATCCGTGGCGTGGATGTTTATACGGGGGGATTTAATGCTGATTACGGCGGACGGATTTCTTCGATCATGGACATCACTACACGCGACGGAAATAAAAAAAGAATAAGCGGAAAGATTTCTTCCACTACGTTCACTTCAAAATTAATTCTCGAAGGCCCGTTGAAAAAGGCGACAGAAGGAGAAGAAGGAAGTTCTTCTTTTATTATTGCCGGTAAAACATCTTACCTCGACCGCACGTCAAAAACTTTTTACAGTTATGTTGATTCTGCCGGTCTCCCTTACTCCTTCAATGACCTTTATGGAAAAGTATCGTTCAACAGTTCGAGCGGAAGTAAATTCAATGTTTTCGGATTCCATTTTGAAGACAATGTAAAATACCTGCACATTGCTGATCTCGGCTGGACAACCACCGGTTTCGGAACTAATTTTGTGCTGGTGCCAAGTGAAACGTCTGTCCTGATTGACGGAAACTTTGCCTATTCAAAATATGGCATCACACTTAAGGAACTGGATGGAAAACCACGACTCAGTGAAATCAGCGGTTTCAACGCCGCGCTTAATTTCACTTACTTCAACGACAAAGATGAATTCAAATACGGTTTGGAAATTCTCGGCTTCCGCACCAACTATGATTTCTTCAACAGCATCAACCTCGAATATGCACAAACAGAAAACACGACCGAGCTGGCCGGTTTTTTGAAATATAAAAAAGTAGCCAACAAACTGGTTGTTGAGCCCGGCTTCCGTTTTGATTACTATGCTTCACTGTCTGAATTTTCCGCTGAACCAAGAATCGGTGCCAAGTATAATATCAGCGACAAACTCAGGATAAAAATGGCCGCCGGAATATATGCGCAGAATTTACTGAGCGCGACATCAGACCGTGATGTGGTGAATTTATTCTATGGATTTTTATCCGGTTCCGATAATCTGCCCGATCAGTTCAACGGAGAAAAAGTGACTTCAAAACTTCAAAAAGCATCGCATGCTGTTTTAGGTTTTGAACTTGACCTGCCACATCATTTCACATTGAACGTGGAAGGATACATCAAAGATTTCAGTCAGCTGGAAGTTGTGAATCGAGACAAAGTGTATGATGACAACGACATCAACTCTGACAAACCGGACAGCCTGAAAAAAGATTTTGTGATTGAGACAGGCATCGCGAAAGGCATTGACGTATTGCTGAAATACGATTACAAAAAACTGTACATCTGGGCAGTTTATTCGCTCGGTTATGTAACACGGTTTGACGGAAGCCAAACGTATGAGCCATCGTTCGACAGGAGACACAATGTGAATCTTGTTGTCGCTTATACATTCGGAAAAAAATCGCAGTGGGAAGTAAATGCGCGGATGAACTTCGGTTCACCATTTCCGTTTACACAAACCCAGGGATTTTTTGAGCAGATAAACCTGAATGGCGGAATCACAACAGACATCCTGCATCAAAACGGCCAGGAAGGAATCACGTATGGGGGCATAGACAAGGGACGCATGTCTTATTTTCATCGTCTTGATGTATCAGCGAAACGAACAATTAAGTTAAATAAAAGTTCTGAGCTGGCCATTACAGCGAGCATCACCAATGTGTACGACAGGAAAAATATTTTTTATGTCAACCGAATTACCGGGCAGCGTATCTACCAGTTACCTTTTCTTCCAAGTGCCGGTATCAGTCTCACCTTCTAAATGCTTATTTGACAGCACTTCGGCTTAGAATAAATTTAGCAATATGATACAGATAACTAATGATTACGGATTAACGGAATTACAAATAGTACAAAACCCCGCCATGTGTATTATCCAGACTTCTGTAAATCTGCATGTATTCGTGATCTGAACCATTTCAATTATTTCAAGGTGAGATACTAACACGGATTCTATTTTCGAAAAAGATTCTTTTAAAAATTGTAAATTCGCGCTCCGAATAATCCGATTGCCATTCCAAAATGAAATTATTTTTATTACGTAAGAGCAACTTTGTTGTATCCTTCTTGTTGTTCAATTGGCTTTTTATTGTCCCCGCTTTTGCGACTGATAATGAAAAAAATGATTCAGGTACAAGGGACGAAAAAACAAGACTAACCCAGCTAGTCTCCGTTTCTCCCTCAGTAGATCTTGTTTACTCTCGACCGAAACCATTTTCCTTTCTCACTGCGATTCCGAAAGATGTCGGGCGTGTTTACAAAGCCTCATTCCGGAAAGAAAACATTCCGCTTTTCGCAATGATTTTCGCGGAAACAGCATTGATGGTTCCTACCGACCAGGGAATCATTGATGGTGCAAAAAGTTTCGCACGGACGGTCAACATTCCGCCAACCAGCCACCAGCATACGATTGCGAAATTCAGCATGAAGTTGAACAACAAAACAATTAATTTCCCAATCAGTGTCCCTTCAGATGTAAACAACAGCATGTATTTTCTTGGTGACGGAATTACACATGCCACGATCGCTCTTGGTTTTTTTAGTTACGGCGCGATCGCAAAAAATTATCGCGCACTTCAAACCGGTTCGCAAATAGCGGAGACGATGCTTGCTTCAGGAATCGTGGTGCAGATTCTGAAACATATCACGGGAAGAGAAAGTCCGTTCGCTTCCACTTCACCGGGCGGAGTGTGGCGCGTTTTTCCAAACCAGTCGGATTACGCCAATCACGTTCCACATTATGATGCGTATCCTTCCGGGCATATCGCGACGGCTGTGGGAACTGTAACAGTCATTGCTGAAAATTATCCCGAACATAAACTGATCAAGCCAATCGGGTATTCGTTGTGCGGCTTGCTTGCATTTGCGATGATGAACAACGGAGTCCATTGGGCAAGCGACTATCCTCTTGGCATCGCGCTCGGTTATGGATTCGCGAAGGCCGCTGTCGCACACGGAAGAACGGAAATAAAAAAAGATGATCTGTCTGATCACCCTTCTAAAAAATCTCTTTTCGGCAGACCCTTTGTTTCTCCCGTTGTGATCGGCGGCCTCCCCGCTATTTCATTTCGCTGGGGATTTTAGAGAGATCCAGAGATTTTAGGATTTTGATATTTTCGATTTTTCTCTGCTTCTAATTATTCGATAGTGGCTCAGTTTCTATTTTAAAAAAAGTCGTCTCAATTCCAAACATTATTTTATTTCATGCGGAGGGTGCTGAGAAAAAGAGAATATGGAGATCCCCTTCAAATGATATTCTCTGCGCACCTTGCGCCTCAGCGCCCTCTGCGTGAAACAGGATAAAACTTGCTTCATTTATACTACTGTTAATTACCTGAAGTAACAGAAATTCAGAAAAGAAAAAAGCAATTCATCATCGGTGTATGATCCGAAAGCGAGAAAAAATACTGCGATTTAATTTTTCGGTTTGACGTATGTGATGAAGTCGACTCCAGTTCCCGTTCGTGTTTCACCACCTGCTTACCGCATAAGTAACCGATGCATGCTCCGGCGAAAACATCGGAAGCCCAGTGCTCGTGTTCCGTTAGTCGCGAAACACCAACCAGTGTTGCCAAGGTGTAAGCAAATACAGGAACAAATTTTTTATCCGCGTATTGATGAGCAAAAACGGAAGCGATTGAAAAAGCAGTTGCTGTATGACCGGAAGGGAAAGCATCAAAAGATGCGACTCCCCTGTTCTTCGAAATCCGAGAGTTAAATTGTTGGAATGGTCCCCACCAGAAGTCGTGTTGAAAATCGCCGTACGAGGCGGAAGGACGTTCACGTGCCGTTAACATCTTTCCTATGCGTACCCAGACTCCCGATGTAATGACCGCCTGAGTTGCCAGCAATGTAGAATGAAACGCTTTTCGGTGGTTGAACACGAGACTGTAAATGCCAAATGCACCGACGAATCCAATTCCGTAGTTGGATCCGAACTCTGTTATCTGCGAACTCGATTTATCAATCCAGGAATGTTCTTTCTTCAGCGGTTTGAAAACTTTATCGATGTTTTCATCCGCAAAAAAAAGCGCAGCGGTAATGGCTATTCCACCCGCAACCATCCATACTTGCTTTTTATTCATGTGAAACGGAGCTGCCGCCTGTTCTCCGAAATTATGAAAAAGTGATGGGACAAATCCTTTTTTTGAATGGAAGGAAAAAACAGAATCGTTGCAAATGGAAGTCCGATTGCTTAACGATTCACCTGCGGAATCATTGCCAATTGCATTTCCCGGTTCAATTGAAAAAACTTTTGAGATTGAACCAAACAAAAATAAAAAAAAGATAAACTGTCTGTTGAAAATCATTTTCACACATCTCCGAATTAAGCCGTCAAACCTACGTGATTCGATTTAAAATGCAAAAGATAAATTTAAAATGTACTGTTCTTAATTTAAGAATAATAATTTCCAGAATCTGTATGTTTGTAAGCTGAACCGATACGCGATCACCTATGGAAATCATTTTTCGTTTTTTCAAATTTATCTTTGCTGTCATAACAGGAACGATTTTCATCCTGACATTTTTCATCTTTGTACCCTGTTATTTTATCGTCTTTACGTTTTACCCAAAAGAAACTGCGCCGCATAAAGCACATAAGTTGTCGCAACTCTGGGCCAAAACTCTTTTCACGGTTTTCTTTATCCGTACAAAAATAAAAAACAGTGAATTGATTGATCCTTCTCAAACCTATGTCTTCATTGCCAACCATCAGTCATTTCTTGATATTCCGGCATACGCAATTGCCTGCAATAATTCCATTCGTTTTCTTGCGAAAGTGGAGCTTACAAAAATTCCACTTTTGGGATATGTGATCCGTAAGATTTACATTACTGTCGACAGAAAAGACAAAGCAGCACGATTAAAAAGTATTGAGAACATGCTGGATTCTCTGAGAGAAGAAATTTCAGTTTTTATTTGCCCTGAAGGAACACGCAACAGAACAGAAAAACCATTGCTCGATTTTCATGATGGTGCCTTTCGTTTAGCCATTGAATCACAACTTCCGCTTGCTGTACTCACGGTGAAAGGGGCTGAGAAACTTTTATCGCCATTAAGGCCACTCGAACTTTCTCCCGGAACCATTACGTGTGTTTGGGCTAAACCAATTGCTACTTCTGGAATGAATATAGATGATCTGCCGAGATTGAAAGAAGAAGCGAGGAATTTGATGCTTGCGATATTGGATGAATCGGGGAACGGGTGAATGGGTGAAACGGAGGTTTGTGCATTTAGACACTATTGAACTATTTTAAAATTTTTATTTGAACCTTTAATTTTACTAAAATGGCTGAAAGAATTAACACTTACAAAGACTTAAGAGTTTTCAAAGAAGCTTTTGAGTTAGCGATGGAAATTTATCAAATGACCAAATCATTTCCTTCAGAAGAGAAGTTTTCACTTACTGACCAAATCAGAAGATCTTCCCGTTCCGTCTGTAATAATCTTGGTGAAGCGTGGCGAAAGAGAAGATACAAAGCTGCATTCATTGCCAAGCTAAGCGATTCTGAAACCGAAGCATGCGAAACACAAATATCTTTGCAGTTTGCACATCGATGCAATTATATCCCAATTGAAACGCTAAATAATTTTGAGAACCGATATGAAATAGTAATTTCCATGCTCGTCAAAATGATTGATGATTCAGACAAATGGCTCATTCGAAAACCCTCGTAACCTCCCATTCCCCTGTTCACCGATTCTCCGATTTACCGATTCCGCTAATAATTAACTTGTACTTTCTCACAACACATTAAAATTAATAACCAATGAAGTCACCTAAACCCAAGCCCCGCTGCCCGTGGAGCGAATCAAGCGAACTCATGATGGAGTATCATGATACAGAATGGGGAGTTCCTGTTCATGATGATTTGTTATTGTTTGAATACATCGTACTCGACACCTTCCAGGCGGGATTAAGCTGGTCAACAATTCTGAACAAGCGTGAAAATTTCAGAAAAGCATTTGATGATTTCGATTACAAAAAAATCGCGCGGTACAATGAAAAGAAAATTCAAAAATTATTGGTTGATGCAGGCATCATCCGGAATAAATTGAAGATATACGGTACAGTAAACAATGCTCAACGTTTTCTTGATGTTCAAAAGGAGTTCGGAACATTTGACAAATACATCTGGCAGTTCACAGATTACAAAGTGATTAAAAACAAATGGAACGGGCAGAATAAAATTCCGGCAAGCACTCCACATTCGGATACAATGAGCAAAGATCTTTACGCACGAGGTTTCAAATTTGTCGGTTCAACGATTTGTTACGCGTTTATGCAGGCAGCAGGAATTGTGAATGATCATATTGTAGGTTGTCACAGGCATGGAAAAAAATAGAAGTGTTTAAGTTTTTAAGTGTGGAAGGAGAGAGGGATGGAGTGTTTACAGTTTAAATGTTTACGGGTTTACGAAACCACCGGCAACTCCCCAATTCCTCCTTTCGCAACTCACCAACTCTTTTCAATTTCCTTCACCACCGTTTTCAGTTCACTCAAAATCATCGCTGTGGCACCCCAAACGGTGTGACCTTGTAAATTAAAATAAGGGGTCACGATTTTCAGTCCGTTGCTCAATATAATTTCCTTTTCACTCACCATGGATTCATTCATGAGGTCATCCAGCGAAACTTCAATTACTTTTTCAACCTCATTGGTATCAGGAAAAAATTCGGGTTTATATTTCATCGCACCAACATGCGGATGAACCAAAAAATTACTCGGAGGGATGTACAAATTCGTGAGTTCCCCAAGCATGTCTACATCACCCACGAGTATTCCGATTTCCTCGCTGGCTTCGCGCAAAGCCGTGTTGACTAAATTTTCGTCAGCGGCTTCAAACTTACCTCCGGGAAAAGCGACCTGTCCGCTATGTACGCCATCGTAAGTCTGTCGAAGAATCAGCGGGAATTTTATTTTACTTTCATCTTCATACAAAAGAATTAAAACACTTCCCCACCTTGCATCCTGTGGAATTTTATATGTTGAAATATTGATTCTTCTTTCTGCATGTGCCATTCTCAACTGAGCATCACGTCCGGGAAGCGGGAGTGAGAGACGATGCTTAAATAATTTTACAAAGTCAGTTAGCATGTTTGAAAATTAAGTGGCTGTAACAGTAAGCAGCGGCACTCTATAACTAATTGCTCACACTTGCCTTTACAGACTGTCCATTACTCGCCGGTATCACCACACGTTTGCGTTCTCCGATTTGCTGACGCCACATCGCGTAGTACAATCCTTTTGATTCGAGCAACTGGTTGTGTGAACCTGACTCAATAATTTGCCCCCGTTCCAGCACATGAATTCTGTCGGCATGCATGATGGTGGATAGACGATGAGCAATGAGGATAGTAATGTGTTCGCGCTGAACGGAAAGGTCACGAATGGTATCCGTAATTTCTTCTTCCGTCAATGAATCGAGAGAGGATGTCGCCTCATCAAAAACGAGCAGGTTCGGCTGACGCAACAAGGCACGTGCAATCGACAACCGCTGTTTTTCTCCACCGGAAACTTTTACTCCGCCTTCTCCAATTATTGAATCTAATCCTTTGTCGGCACGGGCGAGCAGACTCTGACAGGAAGCTTTCCGCAACACTTCCAGACACATTTCATCCGTTGCATTCGGATTTACAAAAAGTAAATTCTCGCGGATGGTTCCGGAGAATAATTGAGTGTCCTGGGTAACAAAACCAATCTGTTCACGCAAGAGATCAAGATCAATGGTATCGCCTGCGTGATCATTGTATAATATTCTTCCTGAAGCAGGGTGGTATAATCCAACGAGCAATTTCACGAGCGTGGATTTTCCGGAACCTGAAGGACCGACAAATGCAACGGTCTCCCCTTTCTTTACACCAAAAGAAATTTTTTCAATCGCGTTGTTAGTGGCTGTCTGGTGCTTGAACGCGACCTCATCAAAACGCAATGTCTCAAGCATTCCGATCGGGAATGGATTGGCAGGTTTAGGATCCTTTTTAATATTCAGAATGTCTTCAAAATTCTTCAACGACACTTCCGTCTCCCGGTAAATGTTGATGATGTTACCCATTTCCTGCAGCGGTCCGAAAATAAAAAAGCTATAGATGAACATCGTCATGAATTGTCCGACCTGGATCTTATGTGTAAAAATCAGGTACATCATCACGCCAAGAATCGAGACACGAAGAAAATTCACGCATGTTCCCTGGACAAAGCTCAAGCTGCGTATGTAACGCACTTTTTTCAATTCAAGTTTTAGAATCTTATCGGTAATGCCGTTTAGACGCTCAATCTCCTGTTGTGATAAGCCAAGACTTTTCACGAGCTCGATGTTTCTCAATGACTCTGTTGTTGTTCCCGCAAGAGCAGTTGTTTCCGCAACAATGAGTTTCTGCATCTTCTTAATTTTTTTACTAAGCACAGAGCTAAGAATGGCAATGATAGGAATAGCGGAAAAATAAAGCGGTGCTATAATCCAATTCACATAAAGCGCATATACAGTAACTACAATAATGCCGACTAAAGAGCCAAACAGAATGTTGATAAAGGCAGTCATAATACGTTCCACATCCGTCCTTACCTTCTGCAGCTTACCGAGTGTTTCGCCACTCCGCTGATCTTCGAAAACCGAGTAAGGTAATTCAAGAGAGTGACGTATACCATCGGAATAAATCTGTGCTCCTACTTTCTGTACAACTACGTTCAGAAAATAATCCTGGAAATTTTTCGCGATGCGCGAAACCATTGCTACTCCTATTAAGGCAAGAAGAAAAACCATCACGCTCGGAAGGAATTGCATGTGGGAGGTATCCGTTTTTCCCGTGAATTTATCTAACATCTTACCAAGTATCAGCGGATCCATCATGCTAAAAACCTGGTTAATGATTGCCAGCAACAGCACCAGGAAAATCATTGGCTTGAAATTGCTAAGGTATCTGAAAAGTATTTTCATAAATTTTCATTGGAAGGGAGCACAAAGATATAGAAACTGTTTAAATTTAATTTCAAATATTTGCTATTGCACATGCTTCGACTTCGCTCAGCATGACCCCGCGCACGATGTCACCCTGAGCCAAAGCACAGAGCGAAGTCGAAGTGGAAGTCGAAGTGGAAGTCGAAGGGTGCGCTGGCTATAACATTTTCTCACATAGAAATTTAAACAGTTTAATAGAATAATAAAATAATCACTCTGTTGTTAAACCGGATGAAAGACAAAAAAAAACCATCCCGAAAATTTTCAGGATGGCTTTAATTTTAAGACAATCAAAAATTATTGAATGACTAATTTTTGTGTTGAATGCTGAACACCGTAATCAAGGTTCAGAATATAGATTCCTTTGGGCAGGTATGAAAAATCAAATGAGTGAGTAAACAACGAGACATTTTTAAACTTCGTTCCGCAAACCTGTTCGCCGATCATATTTAAAACAGATACGTTCACATCTGTATTTTTTTCTGTTTTGAAATTCATGTTTACAATCCCCGTACTTGGATTCGGATAGGCATTCACTTCTGCTTTTAAATCTTCGCGCGGGCTTATTCCTGTAATCATATTCGGATCTAACTTATAAATACCACCCACCAAAAGAAGATTAATATTCACATCAACAAAACCTCCAGACCAGACATTGTTAATGTCGAATGCACCGATCGCCCAATGAAGTAAGGTATCAATCGTAATCCAGGTCGCACCTGAATCCAGACTCACTGAACATCCCTGATTTCCGGCAGTTCCGCTACCCAACCAGCTTGTTGACATATACATTCCAGACCCAGGAATACCAGCAAGATCCCAAGTCATTAAATTTCCGGTTACGGGTTGTGTTGTCCAGTTAGTGCCTCCGTCAGTTGTTCTTTTCAATATTACACGGACCAAATTACTATCGTTCACTAAAACCAGTCCGTTATTAGAGTCAAGAAATCTGACATCCACACTTTGTCGTTGTGCAGTATTAACCGCGTATGCACTGGAAACAGTCCAGTTCAATCCTTTGTCAATTGATTTGTACACCCTGCCCTTGTTCGTTACAAACCATATCGTATTACCGACCACAGAAAAATCATTCGTAAGTCCCCACTCCGTGGAAGCCGTTACAGGCACAGGAATATTCGCGGATGGAGTTCGTACCCAATTCGTCCCCCCATTTGTTGTTGTATAAATTTCAAAATACCCATTGTTCGGGTCACCGATTGCAACACCATTGTTTGCATCCCAGAAATGAACGATATCAGGGTATGAATTAGCATCGAAGATTAATCCTGAATCCTGCTGTATCCAGTTGTTTCCGCCATCGGTTGTCTTCCAGATTCCACCACCAAACTGAAGCACCTGGTTAAACATACATGCCCATGCAGTATCTCCGTTAATAGCAGAAAGATTCGCACACTGAAATGTTGTATCCGTTCCAATGACACCGTTCGTCCAGTTTGTACCTCCATCAATGGTCCTTGAGAAATCTAAAAAATTATTATTTCCGGCGAGATCATCAGCAGTAACCCAGGCAATGCCCGGAGCAGGTACCGAAATAGTCTTTACATCCGTAAACCTGATTGGAAAGTTGGTGTTCTGAACAATCCATGGTTGCG
>JAYVZS010000035.1:0-15478 GCA_043783155.1 Bacteroidota bacterium
CTTTTTAAAGATCACCGCGTAAAGTTTACCTGGAAACAGTTGCCTCATGAGAAATCATTCAGAATTTCTTACAGGATTAAAACGGACGTCTCCTGCAGCGGACTGAAAACCATGAACGGAGAATTTTCATACATCGAAAACGACAAACCGAAAAAAGTTCTTCTTCCTCCATCAGTCATCATCCTGAACAACGATGTTCCATCAGAAAACTCAATGTCAGAAGACAGTAACAAAGATATTTCGGTTGAAAAAAAGATTATTCCGTTGACAGCAAAAGCCGGAGAATACAAAGTTGAACTTAAAATCAAGAAAGGATCCGGCCAAAATGCTGTGCGAATCTTCGATCAGGTAATTGAAGATTACACTGCTTACCCGATTGAAACACGTGGTGCAAAATTTTCCGTTGCTAATGGCCTCGTAGAATTCTATTGGGCGACGATGCCAAAAGATTCTGTCATTTTGGTTTCCTACCACATCGTTTCAGACAAGATACACGCTGACTATTCAATTTCGAATCTTTTACAGTCTGACAACACCGGTGCGGAAAAAAACATTAACTCACCTTCTGAATCAAAACCCGCTGCCCGCAAGTCTGTTGAATCAAAACCGCAGCCCGGTCAAACATCTTACCTGGATATTCCCGCTCCACAAAAAGGACTGTTTTATAAAGTTCAGATTGCGGCAACCATGCATAAACCTGAACGTAAAAGTGATTTCTTCCGGTCTCTTTATAAAATAAATGAATCGGTTGATATTACCATTCAGGACGGATGGAAAAAATATTTAGTCGGCAGTTTCGAAAAATATGCCGCCGCGAAACAATACAGAGTTGCGACACAGGCAAAAATTCCTGATGCTTTTGTGGTCGCATATAATAACGGAGAACGAATTCCATTGAATGAAGCATTGAAGACAAAAAACAGAAACTAATAACACGTGAACACAACCTATTTATCATCCGTGAATTTCGTCCGTGAAAAGATGTATCAACTTCTTCTTCCGGTTATCGTATGTTTGCTGGCATGCCAGACGGTTTCGGCAGAGTCGGGCACTCCCGGCAATAATCTTCCGACAGTTTCCATTGCCGAAGGCGTCATGACATTTCTCGGTGATATCGGCAACTCTCGTTTTAACACGCCTTTCATTGCAAGAAGCGGATTCCAGATTGAAGTACAAAAACATACTGAGAACCGCCTTTCTTTTTCACTCTTTTTGCTTTCAGGAAAAGTTTTCGGCGATGAAAAATTAATTAATCGTACGCTGAACTTCCAGGCAGGGATTGTGAGTGAAGGAATCCAGCTTCGGTACGATTTCATCAGTAAAAAGAATTCACAGCAGATTTTAATTCCGTTCGTTTCTGCCGGCATTGAATACGTGGTGTTTCATCCGAAAGCAGATTTGAAAGATGCAAACGGAAATTATTATCATTACTGGAAAGACGGTACGATCAGAAGCCTTGAGCAGACTGATTCAAATAAAACACAAGCGGTTATTCTTCACCGCGATTACAATTACGAAACAGAACTCCGCGATGCAAACCTTGACGGCTTCGGTAAGTTCAAACAATCTGCTATTGCTTTTCCAATTGGAATCGGCGCACGATTTAAAATTTCGGAAAATTGTTCGATGCATTTCAGTTCGGTTTGTCATTTCACAAATACGGATCTGATTGATGGCGTTACCAGCGAAAGTCTCGGCTCCCGAAAAGGCAACAGCAGTAACGATAAATTTATTTATACGTCGGTTTCTTTCCGTTACGATTTTTCTGTCACAAACCAAACATCAGGAAAAACACGTAAGTCGAAATACAAACCATTGATTGATGTATCTCATGTAGATTTTGACGCGCTTGCAAAAGAAGATGCCGATCATGACGGAGTTCCCGATATCAATGATGTTGAAGCGTTGAATCCTGAAAACGTCAAAGTGGACGCCAACGGAAAACCTGTTGATACCGATGGTGACGGCATTCCTGATTACCGTGATGAGGAACTCAACTCAGCAAAAGATGCATTGGTAAATGAACACGGTAAAACGATTACAGAAGAAATGCTGGAAGAACAATTCAGGCGTGATTCACTTGCTGCTTTACCTGCTATCAAAGAATACCTGCAGGCCGTTGACCGCCTTTCTGAAAATGATACGACTCCTGTAATGAAAGCTCCGGCAGAACATGACATTCTTTCAAACCTGTCGAAGATTCCGAAGCTTTACCGTCAGGTTGATTCCGATTTCAACGGAGTGATTACTGCTCAGGAAATAAGCACTGCCATTGATGAATATTTAGCAGGCAAATCTTCCTACTCTTCAGAACAGTTTTACAGGTTGATTGATTTCTTCTTTAAACAGAAGTGATCAGAGTTGGTGAATTAGAGAATTGAATGCCAGAGGTTTCCTCCCGCACAATTATTACTTATTCATTATTACTTTTTTTACGGATTATACCGATTCATCCTATGATATTCCTTCGTATCATTTTCCTCGTTTTTTCCAACTTCCAACTTTCTATTGCGTTTCCGGAACATCAATACTTTCCGTACGAGTGTTCTTACGTTTGAAGAGCGACACATCAAATTTACCGAAGCGATAGCTGAAATTCAATCTGACAACCTGTGGGTCGCGCCGGCGAACAGTTGTCTGCGTAAAGAATGGCGACTCTGAATACGTTTCTGTCTTCCTCGTATTAAAAATATCGGAAACATTTAAAGTAAGAGTAGCTGCTTTATTTTTCAGAAATTCAAATTTTAATCCTGCATCAATACTATAAATAGGATTTACATATCCTTGTGCAGTAGACGATGAACCGCCACCGAAACCACCGCCACCAAAGCCGCCACCGCCGCCGAATCCGCGTCCTCCGCCTCCACCGCCTCCTATTTGCAGCGATGTTTTTGAACGATAATCACCCGACAACTGAAGACTGAAATTTTTAGGCAATCTGAATGTTGTGTTCAATTTTGAAAACCAACTGAACTGCTGATTGGTAAGATTCGTTTGCAGGTTGGTTCCATTAATACTCGAATTGTAAACGTTGATGTTCAGAGATACATCAAACCATTTTGTAAAAGAATTTTGTGAGGTTATTTCTCCTCCGTACGCATAACTTGAATTTGCATTTTCATAGGTGGAGATAATCGGGTTATTCGGTAATGTTATATCCCTGAACTGGAATCGTGTTATCAGGTCATTCGTGTTTTTATAATAGACGGATGTGATGAGTGTATTTTTCCTGCTAAATGTTTTTTGCCATGACAACTCCATCGAGTTGGTGAATTCCGGTTTCAGATCCGGGTTTCCACGCGAGAGATTGAGTGAATCGGAATAATCAATGTATGGCAGTAACTGAAAAAAGTTAGGACGGTTAATTCGCCTTGAATAATTCAACTGCACACTGTTTTTCTCGTTTATCTTATAACTCAGAAATGCACTTGGGAAGAAGTCGACCGGATATTTGTGAGTAAAGGTCTTACGCGAGTCAATCAGTTCACCGGTATAGAAAGAACTCTCCGTCCGTAACCCGGCCTGGTAACCGAACTTACTCATTTGTTTGGTAAATGTAAAATACGCAGCATACACCTCATCGCTGAATTTATAGTCGTTTAATTGCGAAGGCACAGGAATGCCGTCTACAAAATTTTCAGTAAAACTATTGTAATTACGAATGGCTCCGCGTAAGCCGGTTTCAATTTTCATCTTATCATTAAACGGATCTATGTAATCCGTCTGGATGGTCGTGAAGCCGACCGTACCATTTCCCTTTTGCTGCTGAATTATTTCTGAACCCAGAAGCGAATGATTCGAATCATAACTCTGAGTCATATAATTTCCCACATTATCAGAACTGCTTCCGTTGTAATTTACATCTGCCGTCCACTCTCTTCCTTCTCTCGGAAAAATGTGTTTAAAAGAAAGTGCTCCGCCGGTATTCCTTATATTCCTCTCGCTCGCATTTTTACGGATAGACGAACTGCTTTTCGTTCCTGCCGGAAACAAGGTATCGGTTACAGTCGTGATGTTATCGGTCGGTTTGAAATTTCCCCTGTTGTAAGTTCCACTAAGCGTAATGGTATTCCTGTTGTCAATGAAATAATCAAAACCTCCGCGACCGAATCCAAAATATCCGTTCGTCACTGATGGGTCTTCCTGCAAAAGAGATAATCCCGGAGTGAACGGAGTTGCAATATAAGTTCTCTCTGTTTCATTTGTACTTTTTGACTTCCGCTGATTCAGCATTCCGCTGATGAAGAAGTTAATTTTTCCTTCTCGTGCATTTAAGTCGGCGCCGAGATTGGCTCTGCCACGCGAATCCACACCAGCACGAACATTCCCGTTGTAACCGATTCTCCTGTTTTTTTTCAACACGATATTCAGGATGCCGGCACCTCCTCCGCTGGCATCAAACTTCGCAGAAGGATTCGTGATGACTTCCACACTCTGCATGGCATCGGCAGGAATCTGATCAATGGTAAGTGTCGTAGGCCGGCCATCAACAAAAAGCTGGGGAGCTGCATTCCTCAGGGTTACATTACCGTCTATATCAACCTGAACGGACGGCACATTTTTCAAGACATCTTCTGCAGTTCCGCCAGTGTTTACAATACTCTTCTCTACGTTATATACCTTCTTATCAATCTTCATTTCATACACGGGCACTGTTTCTTCTATAGTCACTTCCTTCAGACTAACTGCATTGATGGAGAGCTTAATGTTACCCAGATCTTTGTCAACGGCGTTCATGGCTTGTTGCATACCTCCACCTTGTCCAAATTTCAGGTTGAAGGAAATTTTTTGCTCGTAGGGAGTGTATCCTAACGCAGATATTTTGAGTTTGAACTCACCCATAACCGGAAGGTTCTCAAGACTGAAATCACCGTTCGATTTGGTAAGCTCACCGGTAACCATCGATTCTTTCATTGCCTTGGAAATCGTGTCCATTTTGTTCTGCATCAGTTGCACAGCAGCGAACTCAATTGGTTTGCCTGTCTTTGCGTCCACAATTTTTCCATAGAAGTGACCGACATTCATCTGCCTTCCACCATAACCCGTGCGGTTTCCACCGGGGAATTGTGGAAAAGCATTCATAGCAAAGAATATCAGTGAAAGGGTGATAAAAAAAATTCTCATGTTATTTAGCGATGATTGTCATTAAAAAAGAGTCGCCAAAATTAGAACATAAATTGTTAAAAAAATTTAAAGTCTTTGAGATACCTTTCCAGGAATAATTAAACAACCAACCAAAGGGATTCAACCCTCAATAGTGGCCTCAGTAGCGAATAAATGGAAACATGACAAAATCCTGACATAACATCATCATGAATTCTACAATATCTTTTCTAACCTTGTAGCACATTTTCTGATCTATTAAAAATCAGTGATATGTAACATTTTAAAAAAACCGGGGGGGGGGATTTTCTTATCATTCTATTTTCAAGAAAGTTTTTCTTTCCGATATTGATCTTTTATGAGTGCTGCAAGCCAGGAAGCAAAAAGTAAAAATTTATTTAAAAAGGATACGCCTTTTTATGTCACCATTTTTCTCGTTTTCATATCGGGACTAATTGTTTATAGTCTCTTCCCTCATCCTTCTGAGGGCAAAAAAATCACGCTCGTTACACAGGCGGAATGCGCTGCGGAAATGGATTTAGTGAGAAGTTCAGAGTATAAGTTTACCCATCCGCTTCTGCTCGCCGATGTAAGAATTGAAAATGCTTCATTGGGTGTCATGAAAGATAAATTGAATCAGTTTATTTTGCAGAGCAAGTCATCGAGTGGCTTGAGCGATATTTCCATTTACTATCGCAATATGAATAACGGGGCATGGTTTGAAATAAACGGGAACGCCTTATACAATCCTGCCAGTCTGATGAAGCTCGCCTATTTAATTACTGCCCTGAAGCAGGCAGAAAAAAATCCGCATTTTCTTGACAAGCAGGTTTTTTTCGCCAAACACTTTTCAGAAGGCAACAATCAAAACATCAAAGACTTTAAATTATCTGAAAACAGGAATTATACCATCAAGGAACTTCTTCAGTTTATGATTGCCTATTCAGACAATGATGCAGCTCTCCTGATCACTCAAAATACAAGTCCTGAAATTTTAAACAGGCTTTTTACTGACCTGGCAATTACACGCCCTCCAGTCGGCGGCGGAGAGTATTTTATAAATATCATTGACTACTGCAAATTATTCAGAATCCTATATAACAGCAGTTACCTCACAGATGATTATTCTGAATTTGCACTTGATCTTCTTACAAAAAGCACCTTTAAAGACGGGCTGCTGAACAATCCGAACATTAATTTTCCGGTCGCTCATAAATTCGGTGAACGCATTATCAACCAGGTTCAGCAATTGCATGAGGCAGGCATTTTTTACGTTGATCACCAACCCTATATGCTGGGCGTAATGTCCTCAGGCCATGACCTTAAACAACTCTCTGCTATTCTTAGCCAGGTGTCACAAATCGTTTACCAGGAATCGAATAAAGTAAACTGATTTCCATTCTCTTTCATTTTAGAAACTGTTAAAAATTTATTTCAAATACTTGTTATAGAGCATGCTTCTACTTCACTCAGCATAACCCTGCGTAAGATATTACCCAGAGCCGAAGTACAGAGCGAAGCCGAAGGGAACGATGGCTATACCATTTTCTTCCATCGAAATTTAAAACAGTTTTTTTATTCTTTGTGAATAAACTTTTTAGAATTCTTTCTGAAGTATTCATAAATTTAGTTTTAATATTACTTTTGGCTTCTGCGTTACCGCTGTTAAAAACGGATAAACTGAAGGATGATGATACAACCTGTTATTTCATTTGTACAAGACGACGAAATCAAGACCATTGATTTCAGCAGTGATGATCTGAAGCCGACTGCCACCGTTTTGAATTATCTCCGAAACTCCGCTACCCATAAAGGAACGAAAGAAGGATGCGCGGAAGGAGATTGCGGAGCATGTACGGTGGTAGTTGCTGAACTCGACCAAAATAATAATATTAAATACAGCGCACTCGATTCCTGTCTGGTATTTCTTCCAACGCTTCATGGCAAGCAATTGATTACTGTTGAAAATCTAACTCATTGGGGAAACAAAAAAGAAATTCTACATCCTGTGCAGGAAGCAATGGTAGCAAGTAATGGAAGTCAATGCGGTTTTTGCACACCCGGATTTGTCATGTCGTTGCTTTCATTGTACAAGAATGAAAACAATCCTTCTAAAACAAGCATTGAAGATGCTCTGACCGGAAACCTTTGCCGTTGCACGGGTTATAAGCCGATTATACAGGCGGCAGCGAATGCATGCGTTCACAGCGGTGTTGATCATTTTACCGCGAAAGAAAAGGACACCGTAAAACTCCTGTTGAAAATAAGGAAGAATGATGGAGGAGTTCACATCAAGTCAAAGGAGCAAAACTACTTTCAGCCGAAAAAAACAGAAGAAGCATTACAATTGAAAAAAGAATTCCACGACGCAATCTTTATTAATGGTTCGACTGACGTTGCATTACGTGTCACAAAAAAACACGAGCTTCTTCCCGGCATTATTGATCTGTCGTCTATTGCCGAACTGAAACTGATAAAAAAAACAAACACGGAATTATTCATTGGCGCAGGAGCCAACCTCGAAGAAATAAAATTAAACATCGAAAAAGATCTTCCGGCTCTTTTCGATATGTTAAAAGTTTTTGGTTCGCGACAGATCCGTTCGCTTGCAACACTTGGCGGCAACATCGGTTCTGCTTCCCCGATCGGTGACACGATTCCTGTTCTCATGGCTTACAAGGCAACTGTTCACTTACAAGGCATGAACGGAAAACGTTCGTTTAACATGAATGATTTTATCACCGGTTATCGTCAGACAAAACGTGAACCGGATGAAATCATTACAGGCGTCAGCATTCCTGTTCCTCAGAAAGAAAACATCATCAAATCATACAAAGTTTCAAAACGAAAAGATCTGGACATCTCCACTCTCAGCGGAGGTTTTATGTTGGCACTGAAAGATAAAAAAACAACAGACATTATTCTTGCTTACGGAGGAATGGCCGCTACGACAAAACGCGCAACAGCAGCAGAGAATTTTCTGAAAGGAAAATCATGGGACAGGGAAACTGTTGAAGCAGCTTCCGAAATTATCTACAAAGAATTCACGCCGATATCAGACGCGAGATCAGGAGCGGAATTCAGAAGAGTTGCGGCAAAAAATCTCCTGGTAAAATTCTGGACTGAAACAGTAACGAATTCCAATCCATAAACATTCAGTACCCCCTCTAATCCGAAATTTTAAATTCGAAATCCGCAATTATACAAATGCCTAACATTCCTCACGACAGCGCCACCAAACATGTAAGCGGACAATCTGTTTACGTTGATGACATGCTCGTGAACTCTCAATTGCTGACAGGTCGCGTGGTATACAGCAAGCTCGCTCATGCGAAAATAAAATCGACAGATCTTTCAAAAGCAAAATCATTAAAAGGAGTTTATGCGGTCCTTGACTTCAAAGATATTCCCGGTCACAATCAAATGGGCCCTGTTGTTCATGATGAATTTTGCTTAGCTGTTGATGAAGTGTATTGCGTAGGACAGGCTATTATTTTGATTGCAGCTGAGAGTGAAGAAATTGCCATCGAAGCGGAAAAACTTATTCAGATCGAATACGAACCACTGGAACCGATTCTTGATCTGAACAAAGCGATTGAAAAAAATTCGCTGCTTGCTCCTGCCAGAACAATGAAACGGGGAGATGCGGATGCAGCATTGAAAAAATCTCCTCATTTCATCAAAGGGGAACTGGAAACCGGAGCGCAGGAACATTGGTATCTTGAAACACAGTCTTGCCTTTGCATTCCAGGTGAACACAAAGAGATCAGCGTTTTTTCTTCCACTCAACATCCTTCCGAAACACAGGCCATCGTTGCCGAAGTATTGGGAATTCCGAAAAACGAAGTGGTGGTTGAGATACGCAGGATGGGGGGCGCATTCGGAGGAAAAGAAACGCAGGCGAACCACACGGCTGCATGGACAGCTTTGCTTTGCGCAGCAACTAATCGTCCCGTCAGGATTCGATTGTTCCGTGATGATGATCAGAAAATAACCGGCAAGCGTCATCGCTTCCTGATCAGGTACGAAGCAGGATTTGATAACGATGGGAAATTACTCGCTGTTAAATTCGAGCTGAATGCTGACGCGGGCTGCACCACAGATCTGAGTATGGCTATTCTTGAACGAGCTATGCTTCACGCAGACAATTCCTATTATGTTCCCGACATGCTTGTTGTTGGAAAAGCATACCGCACGAATCTTCCTTCTAACACGGCTTTCAGAGGTTTCGGTGGCCCACAGGGAATGGCAGGAATGGAAACTGTCATTGACCGGATTGCACGTATGCTTAAAAAAGATGCAGCAGAAATACGTCACCTGAATTTTTACGGGATCGATAAAAATAACATCACGCATTACGGACAGGAAGTGGAATTGAATCGTCTGCACACATTGTACGATCAACTTTTCAAATCGTCCGAATATAAAAAGCGAAGACAGCAAATCAATTCCTTCAATTCGGCTAATGAATTTTATAAAAAAGGATTGGCGATGACTCCTGTCAAATTCGGAATCTCGTTCACCACTACTTTTTTAAACCAGGCAGGAGCGCTTGTCAATATTTACAAAGACGGAACGGTATTGGTGAATCATGGCGGAACAGAAATGGGACAAGGATTGAACACCAAGATTCAACAAATCGCAGCAGTCGAATTAGGTGTTACACCTGATCGCATTAAAGTAAATGCAACCAATACATCAAAGGTCCCAAACACATCTGCCACGGCTGCTTCTGCAGGTACCGACCTGAACGGCATGGCGGTGAAAAACGCGATTGAAAAATTAAAATCGCGAATCGCAAAACAAATGGTTATTGAATTTTCAAAACTGCGACCTGAAAAACAAACTACTGAAGAACATATTCATTTTGAAAACAATTGCGTCATCGATTCACTTTACCCGGATAGGAAAATTGCATTCGATGAAGCGATGGTACTCTGCCACCTGAACCAGGTGAGTTTAAGCGCCACCGGTTTTTACAAGACTCCGAATATTGGCTGGGATAAATTAACCGGCTGGGGAAAACCGTTCAACTATTTTTCATTTGGCATGGCCGTGAGCGAAGTGCTGGTTGATACATTGACCGGACATTACAAAAATCTTCGCACAGATATTTTACACGACGTCGGCGATTCGATCAATCCCGGAATTGATCTTGGCCAGGTGGAAGGCGGTTACATCCAGGGTGTCGGCTGGTGCACAACTGAAGAAATAAAATGGGATGAAAAAGGAAACCTGCTGAATTATTCTCCCGATACATACAAAATTCCTTCGGTGCAGGATATACCCGAAGATTTCAGGGTTGAACTTTTACAAAATGCTCCCAATCCAAATGCCATCCGAAAAAGTAAAGCAGTCGCGGAACCACCACTGATGCTCGCCTTCAGCACCTGGCTCGCCATTAAAGATGCGATTTCTGCTGTCGGTAATCATGAACATGAACCGCAGTTCAAACTTCCCGCTACCAATGAAGTGATTCTTTTATCTGCTGAAGATATCCGGAAAAAAATGAAGGGAGAAAAGAAATGATGTCCTTCAGTTCTGATCTTTGCGTTTACATTGTTGTCATTTTCTTATTAGTTCTTGGAATTATTTTTCATAATTCAGCCAACGTTTTAAACAAAAATAATCTTTCAAAAACTAATGATGCTGATGATTCAATTCATAGCATTACAATGTACAGAAATCTTTTCCTTGTCGGAGCTTGCGTCCTTCTTTTAATTTACTTCGGATATAAATCCGTTGTGAGATTCGGAATCGAATCGCATGTGATGGAATATGTGAATATTATTTTTCGATGGGCGCATGTCGTGGTGGGCATTTCATGGATAGGCGCTTCCTTCTATTTTATTTTTTTAGAAAACAGTTTGAATCGTACCGAAAATCTCCGTGATGAATTAGCAGGAAACCTTTGGGCCATTCACGGCGGCGGATTTTATTATGTGGAAAAGTACAAGGTTGCTCCGGCTCAGTTGCCGAAGAAGCTTCACTGGTTTAAGTACGAAGCGTATTTCACGTGGCTTACCGGTTTCATTTTACTCATGCTCGTCTATTATATGAATGCAAATGCATTTATGATCGATCCATCCGTGAGAAACATCAGTCCTTCTACCGCCATTTCCATCGGTATCGGTACGCTTGTTTTCGGATGGATCATCTACGATCTCCTTTGCAAAACACCTTTACTTCACAACAAAAAACTTTTCGCACTCATCGGTTTCATCATCGTCACAGCCATTTCTTTTTTTCTCAGCAAAATGTTAAGCGGAAGAGCCGCCTTCATGCACATCGGCGCGTTAATCGGAACCATCATGGCAGGAAATGTTTTCTTCACCGTTATCCCTGCGCAAAAAGCAATGGTGAAAGCAGCGCTGGAAGGATTGCCTTTGAATCCTGATCTTGGAAAATATGCCGGTCTTCGTTCATTGCATAACAACTACATGACGTTGCCCGTTATCTTTATCATGATCAGCAATCATTTCCCGGGTACTTTTGGCAATCAATACAACTGGGCCGTGTTAGCCGCGCTTACCGTTATCAGCGTTGCGGTGCGACACTTTATCAATCTATATGAGAAAGGAAAATATGCGATTTGGATTATTCCGTTTGCTGTTGTTTCTCTGCTTGCACTTGTGTTGGTGACGGCGCCGGCAAATCACAGGATGACTTCCAAAAATTCTTTACCTGTTTCTTTCTTACAGGTCCAGCCGATCTTTCAGAAGAGATGCGTGCAATGTCATTCAACCAACCCGACCGATGATATTCAGAAAATTGCTCCCAACGGAATTATGTTTGAGACTCCTGAACAAATAAAAAAAATGACAGACAGAATATTATTGCGTGTCGTTCAAACGAAGACGATGCCGCAGGCAAATAAAACCGGGATTACAGAAGATGAAAGGGAACTGATCGGGAGATGGATTGAGCAAGGCGGGAAAATTAATTAGCAAATTTGTAAATGTGCAGATGCGTAAATGAGAACTGAATTTGCTATACACAGTAATCGTACATTGACTCCTGAAGGAATCAAAGAGGCAACCCTTTTGATTCGTGATGGAAAAATTGCGGATGTGGTTGAAGGAAAAGTGGACACGACAATCGAAACTATTGATGTCGGTGATTCCGTACTAATGCCGGGATTAATTGATTCGCACGTTCACATCAACGAACCCGGAAGAACAGAATGGGAAGGATTTGAAACCGCCACGAAAGCCGCTGCAGCAGGAGGAATTACAACCCTCGTTGACATGCCGTTGAATTCAACTCCTGTTACTATTTCAGCAAAATCATTTCAACAAAAACTGGAAGCGACAAAAGGGAAACTTTTTGTGAACTGCGGTTTCTGGGGAGGAATTGTCCCGGGAAATACCGGAGACATACAGGCGTTGATTAATGCGGGCGTTCTTGGCTTCAAAGCATTCCTCACACATTCCGGAATTGATGATTTCCCAAATGCGAGTTTTGCCGATCTTGAAAAAGCGGCGCCCCTGTTGGTAAAAAAAGATCTGCCGCTGCTTGTTCATGCGGAACTCGATTGGGAACATGAAGGGCAGAAAGAGTTATCTAAAAATCCAACGTCTTACAAATCGTATTTACTTTCACGCCCGAAGGAATGGGAAGATGAAGCCATCCGGCAGCTGATCGAGTTGAGTGAAAAATTTAATTTGAGAGTGCACATTGTTCATCTGTCATCATCCAACTCAATTGAACAATTAAAAGCGGCTCGTAAAAGAGGATTGCCGATAACTGTAGAAACCTGTCCGCATTATCTTTTTTTTAACGCGGAAAATATTCCGGATGCCGATACACGTTTCAAATGTGCTCCGCCCATTCGCGAAAAAGCGAACAACGATTTACTTTTGAAGGCACTCAAAGACGGGCTGATTGATTTTGTCGTTACCGACCACTCCCCTGCTCCGCCCGACTTAAAAAAAATAAATTCAGGAAACCTGCAGGAAGCCTGGGGTGGTATTGCATCTCTTCAATTCTCATTGCCTGTGATGTGGACGCTGTTGCGGGAAAATAATTTTTCTCTGGAAGACCTGTCACGAATTATGAGCGCTAATGTTGCGAAGTTTCTTAGAATGGAAAACTCAAAAGGGAAAATTCAAAAAGGATTTGATGCTGACCTGGTCGTATGGAATCCTGAAAATAAATTTACCGTTCATTCGAAAATGATTCACCATCGGCATGCAGCTACTCCGTATGAAGGAATTGAATTGTCGGGAGTTGTTGAAAAAACATTTGTTGTCGGAGTTAACGTGTATGACAAAGGTTCCTTCGTATCTTCACCCACAGGAAAAATTATTCTGAGAAATTCATGATACAAGAAACAATCACGCAACCTCCTTTTACACAATTATTAAATCTTGCTTCGGATAGACTCGGCTCTAAAGCCATTGCATGCAGCGATGATTTCTTTGCCGAAAAAGAAAATCTCATCAAACCCGGACGAGGTATTTTCATCACTGATAAATATACCGATCGCGGAAAATGGATGGACGGTTGGGAATCACGCAGGAAGAGAACTCCGGGATACGACTGGTGCATTGTGCAATTGGGCGCACCCGGAATCATTAAAGGTTTTGACATTGACACAAATTATTTTCTCGGTAATCATCCTCCCTTTGCATCGGTTGAAGCCTGTTACGTGAATGGAAATCCGGACGAAAAAAAATTATTATCACCAGAAGCCACGTGGATTGAAATTCTACCGAAGTCTCCTTTAAAACCGGGAAGCCAGCATTTTTTTGAAATCAAAAGCGATTCCATTTTTACTCACGTTCGCTTGAATATTTATCCTGATGGAGGAGTTGCCCGATTAAAAGTGTATGGAGAAGTTTTTAAAAACTGGAATGAAATTAAAAAAGAAGAACAGGTTGATCTTGCTTCCGCATTAAACGGCGCGAAATCAATTTTGTGCAATGACATGTTCTTTAGTCACATGGATAATTTGCTGATGCCTGGCAGAGGAATCAACATGGGTGATGGCTGGGAAACTAAACGCAACCGCACTGCGAATAATAAAGATTGGGTGATCATACGCCTTGCGCACACCGGACAAATAAAAAAAATCCTGGTAGATACCTGTCACTTCAAAGGAAACTATCCAGACTCATGTTCGATTGAAGGATGTATGGTTTCGAAAGAAGAAGAATCAACTATTTCCTCTGACAAAATAAAATGGGAAGAGATTCTTCCAAAGCAAAAATTGCAGGCGGATCATGAACATATTTTTGACAAGGAAATCACTGCTGAAAAATCGTTCTCACATGTCAGGTTGTTTATTTGTCCTGATGGAGGGGTGAGCAGGTTGAAGCTTTATGGCTATATATCTAATTTATAAGAAACAAGAGACAAGAATAAAGAGTCAAGACAGAGAATGACAATTCAGGAATTAAATAATTTATCGGATGAGCAATTGAAAGAGGAACTTTTCAAATGTTGCGGATCATCCTTGTGGGGAGAGAAGATGATGGCAGCAAAACCTTTTTCTGACATGAATGACCTATTAGCTAAAGCTGATCGCGCATGGAATTCTACTAATGAAAAAGACTGGATGGAAGCCTTCTCTCATCATCCTAAAATCGGCGATTTAAAGAGTCTTGAAAAAAAATTTGCTTCCACCAAAGCATTGGCGGGAAGCGAGCAGGCGTCCGTTCATTCGGCTTCACAAAAAACGCTCGAACAACTTGCAGAAGGAAATACCTTATATGAAAATAAATTCGGTTTTATCTTTATTGTCTGTGCCACCGGAAAAAGCGCGGAAGAAATGTTGGCCATGCTGAATGACAGAATCACGAACGACAGAACAAATGAATTAAAAATGGCAGCAGGCGAACAACAAAAAATTATCAAACTCCGTCTTCAAAAAATACTCTCATGAGCCAACTTACTACACACGTACTGGACACTGCAAAAGGAAAACCGGCTGAAGGAATTCATGTCATACTTGAAAAGCCGGGACCAAAAGGTAAATGGCTTGCATTTTCAAAAGGTATCACAAACAAAGACGGAAGAATCGCTGATCTGTTGAAGAAAGATAAAGTATTGAAAGCGGGAAATTATCGTCTCACATTTGATACTGCTTCTTATTTCAGCCACCAAAAAGTAAAATGTTTTTATCCGCTCGTACAAATTGCTTTTGAAATTACAGATGCAAGTCATTACCATGTGCCGTTGTTGCTGAGTCCGTATGGCTATTCGACGTATCGGGGAAGCTGATGTTAATGAATAAGTAAAAAGGAATAATGAATAATTAAAACTTTGAAATGATGAATTTGAAAACATCTATTGGAACAGATGAACGGGAAAATATTTTAAATGAACTTAGGAAGGCGAATCTTTCGTTTCAAAAAATTTACCCGGGAGACAA
>JAYVZS010000036.1:0-37647 GCA_043783155.1 Bacteroidota bacterium
CGAATGCATGTTATCACATCGCGAATGTTTTAGTTGACGGAGTGAGTAATGCCGGAGCGATTGCAACGGGTGTATATACTTTTTCTAATGTAACAGTGATTCATACGATCAGTGTAACATTTGGGATCAATGCATTTACTATAACTTCATCGACAGGATCGAACGGAACGATTAGTCCGTTAGGAGGCGCGTCAGTGAACTGTGGAAATAATCTTTCATATACAATAACTCCCGATTCCTGTTTTCCGATTGCAGATGTGTTGATTGACGGTGCCAGCAATGCAGGTGCAATTTCTGCCGGAGCATATACCTTTACCAATGTAACAGCTAATCATACCATCAGTGTAACATTTGGTAACAACCAATGCAACCAGGGTGTTACGTTAAACATAAAAATTCTTATCGGCGGATTTTATATCAGCAATGGTTTAATGGAAGCCGTTCTTTACCGGGATAACCTGAGTTCAGATTCTGCTGCATGCGATTCAATTACCGTACAACTTCACGAAGCGGCACATCCTGATTCTATTGTGGCAACTGCCCAGGGACTTTTGTATACGGATGGTAATGCGCATCTGGTATTTCCTTCTTACGTCCTTGGTCATACCTATTACCTGGCCGTCAGACATCGCAATGCACTTGCAATATGGAGCAAGAATACGGTCTTCATTAATGCATCAACCATTGCATTTGATTTTACAAGACAGTAAAAAATCTTCTTCATTCATGGGGAGAAAAAGAAAAGGGCTGAACTTTTTTCGTTCAACCCTTTGCAATTAATCAAAACTAAGAATATCTCATCATTGGAATTTTTTTGTCATCTTTTTTTCCTGGATCATATCCAAAAGTTTGCGCTTAAAATCTTCTTCAGCGCGATAAAGTTTAGCAACCTTTTTAATGGGAAGCACCTGTTTAAACTGAGGGTGATATTTTTTAAGCAGGTCTAATTCATTTTGTCTTGATGCGATTTGGGTTTCAATTGCTTTGTCCACTTCTTTATCTGTCATCTCATCGAAATTCATTTTTGCATTGATAAGATTTTCTCTTCTTGATTTGCGAACAGTTTCCAGTTCATCCTGGTATTTGTTATAGACCGGCCAGAAAATTTTCGCTTCTTCAGGAGTAAGATTCAGTCGCTCTGTGATGAAACCGATTTTTATCGCTTCTACTTTATCCATACGTTTATTTTCCTGGGCGAAGGAAGATGATGTGAAGAAAATCAGCAGGGCAATAAGCGGTTGTTTTAAATTTTTCATTTGTGTCTGACTTAATTTTGAATGATGCGTTTCACAATCAATACTTGTTTTATTCCGGTACGTTTAAAGTCTTTTTTCGAGCTGAGAAATATCAATGTCATTGTCCATTAAATATTGCTCCATGCTGTTGTCTTCTTTTACACCGGAATTTTTATTTTGTTCGGTTTCCAGTGCATCCACTAAAATCGATTCGTCCATATCAATGAGGTAAGAAGAATTTTTCAGATCATCGCAGGAAAGAAAATTATCAGGAGCGTTAACAACAGTCGTCCTCGTTAAATATTTAACTCCGAAAACAAGAAGGACGAGAACTGCTACAGTCGCGAATGTAACTCTGGGACGAAGTAAAATTGCAATCCATTCACCGAAAACTGTTTTCCGGTTTTTCTCCGTAACAATCCGTTGTTGAATAACAGTTGGAAGTGAATTGAAATAACCTTCAGGAACGCTGAACGGATTTTCTTTATTCATCCTTTCAAGGTCAGGAAGCGCATTGATCTTTTGCTGAATGTTGTCTGCAAGTGAATCAAAATAGTTGTCAGGAACTCTGAACGGATTTTCTTTCTTTAGCTTTGAAAGTCCGGGAGCCAGTTTTTCTAATTCGTCATCACTTAAATATTCGGGTGTCATGATCTTGTAATATGGCGGTTTTGATGCTGATTTTTCAAAATGGTTTAATTCCCTTTAATAGATTTTTCAATCTTTTTTACAGCATGATGATAGGATGCCTTTAATGCTCCCACCGTTAAGTGCAGAATGGTTGCAATTTCTTCATACTTCATCCCGTCAAAATATTTCATGTTGAAAATAATGCGCTGCTGGGTAGGTAATTTCAAAACGGCTTGTTGAAGTTTAAGCTGTATTCTGTCGCCGCTGAAATATACATCATTGGTAAGATGATTCGAAAGCTCATGTTCAACATCTCCAAACGGAACGAAGAATTTCTTTTTTTTCTGTTTCAGAAAAGTAAGAGATTCATTGGTAGCGATGCGATACAACCAGGTGTAGAGTTGGGAATCTTCCCTGAACCCATCGAGCGCTTTCCAGACCTTGATAAAAGTATTCTGAATAACATCGTTTGCATCATCATGATCTACCACGATTTTACGGACATGCCAATACAAACGTTGCTGATATTTTCGCATTAACAGGTTGAAAGCATAGCTGCGCGAATCTTCAATTCGAAATTGTTCGAGCAGTTCCAGATCGGTGTGTTCTGTCATGGGGTTGAAACAGGAATCAAGAATTAAGACGCAAGAGTCGAGACTGGGTGATTTGTAAATTAAAACAGTTAAATGCGAATCCGGTGATCTTGATTCTTGAATCTATCATCTTGCTTCTGGAAATTAATCAGATGTGCATTCCAACATGTTTCCTCGACATCACCTTCTCAACTGCGTCCACAATGTTGCTGCTTTCTAAACCGTACTTGGTCATCAGTTGATCTGGTGTGCCGCTTTCACCGAAGGTATCATTCACGGCAACAAATTCCATAGGTGCCGGAAAGTTAGCAGAGAGAACGTGCGCTACTGCATCACCCAATCCTCCGTTTAGCTGGTGTTCTTCAGCTGTCACCACGCATCCTGTTTTTTTAACCGAGCGTAGGACGGCATCGATATCCAAAGGTTTAATCGTATGAATGTTGATGACCTCGGCACGAATTCCTTTCTCTTCCAGTATTTCACATGCTTCTAATGCTTTCCAAACAAGATGGCCGGTTGCAAAGATGGAGACATCAGTTCCTTCATTGAAAAGTACCGCTTTCCCGATTTCAAATTTTTGATCGGCAGGAGTAAAGTTTGGAATAACCGGGCGACCGAATCGGAGATAAACAGGACCCACATGATCTGCGATCGCAATGGTTGCAGCTTTTGTCTGGTTGTAATCGCATGGATTGATGACAACCATGCCGGGCAGCATCCGCATCATGCCGATGTCTTCAAGAATCTGGTGAGTCGCACCGTCTTCACCAAGCGTAATACCTGCATGCGACGCGCAGATTTTTACATTCTTTCCTGAGTACGCAATGGATTGCCTGATCTGATCATACACACGTCCGGTGGAGAAGTTCGCGAACGTTCCGGTGAATGGAATCTTTCCACCGATTGTTAAACCGGCTGCAATTCCCATCATGTTTGCTTCTGCTATGCCCACCTGGAAAAAACGGTCGGGAAATTCTTTTTCAAACGCATCCATTTTAAGCGAGCCGGTAAGATCTGCGCACAAGGCAATTACATTCGGATTTTTTTTTCCGAGTTCAAGCAGGCCTGCGCCGAATCCTGAACGTGTATCTTTTTTGTCACTGTACGTAAATTTTTTCATTGTTGATTGTATGTTTCATTGTTTAGTTGAGCACGACTACCTTAGAATCACCGGACGTAATGTTGAATTTCCGTTCGATGGTGTAAAGAGATTCCTTCGAGTTTTTCGGACGAAATATAACGCGATAATTTCCCGGCTGCATCACCACCGTTTCTTTGGTTAAATTTTCGTCGAGGTTATAAATTAATTTCAATTCATTTTTTTCCTCAATGAAAACTCCTCCTGATCCGGGTCCATTCGTAACGAAGGTAGCAATGCCCGGCTGAGGAATCTGGATGGTTGTTGTTTTGCTTTGTGAAATATCTACATCCTGCAAATTAATTCTTGGCAGAGTGAGAATTTCAAGATCGTATTTTCCGACAAGATATTTTTCAGTCGTGTTGAAGTCCTGTACGTTCAATGTTTTCATTTCACCATGTTTGCGAAAAATGCTCTGCAGTTTTTTGTATTCCGGCATTCCTTCCGATTTCAGATTGAGATAACCTTGCGGAGCATCAATACCCACAACAGTATGCTTTCCGGGTGTGAGTGTGACAGAGTCTTTGTAAACAGGCGGAATAGTATGTACAACAATTTTGTATGTCGCCAGCGGATCAATGATCAACGTGTCCGGGTAACCACGGTTATTCATCGTGTGAATAAAATTATAGCGAATGTTTCCGAAGGTATCATAGAACGTCATGTCCGCATTGGTTTCCGTTGGCTTGTTATAGATGTCAAGCAGATTCACCTGCATGGTGGTGTTGTTCAATGCCTGCGAGATGACCACATTCAATGCATCACGAAAAGTTTCTTCGTTTGATGCATCATAAAAATGCCCGACACAATCAAATGTTTTTTTCAACGACTCGTCGAGGCCCATTCCGATAACAAATGGTTTTAAGACAACGCCTTTTTTCTGCAAGGCAAGTGACACGGCACATGGATCTCCTTTACATTCTTCAATTCCATCCGTAATCAAAATAATGATGTTGCGACTTTTACTTTGGGGAAAATCATTTGCACATGCTTCAAGTGAACGCGCAATCGGAGTTGTTCCTTTCGGAGCGAGACTTTTCAATACCTGTTGAATCTTTGAAATGTTTCCTTTCCCGAACGGAACTTCCAGTCTTGTATCGTCGCAATCTTGCGGTGGAAAAGGTTTTTGATGGCCGTACACACGTAAGGCAAGTTCAATGTTATCCAGTTTGCGTAAGCTGTCGAGCAACTGAGTCATGAGTTTTTTTGCAACTTCCATCTTCATTCCTGTTTGCCATCGGCCGTACATACTTTGAGAAGCATCGAACAAAAATTCAATACGAGTGAGTGTTGGTTCTTCTTTTTCTCTTTTTTCTTTCTGTGCTGATGAATAGAAGCAAGAGGCAAGAATCAAGAAGCAAGAAAGAAAAAATGGTAGTTTGCAGTTTGTAGGTTGCCGTCGGGAAAAAGGTTTTTCTTCGAAAGAAGAATTTACATTTCTGCTTTCTAAAACCGAACTATTGTCCGTTGACTGCTGACTGTTGACTGTTTCTCTCACCATTTCAGAATTAATAATCACCCAATGTTTCTTCCAGCTGAGCAAGCGCAACTTTTGTCTGCTCTTCATTCGGTGCAACGCCATGCCACTTGTGCGTGTGCATCATGAAGTCGACACCCTGACCCATTTCAGTTTTCATCAGAATGACAACAGGTTGTTTTTTTCCTGTCCATGATTTCGCTGTGTTGATGGTGGAAATTATTTCTTCGATTTTATGTCCATCCATTTCGAGAACCTTCCACCCAAAACTTTCGAACTTCGGACGAAGATTTCCATACGGCATCACATCCGCAACCGAGCCATCAATCTGCTGCCCGTTAACGTCTATAGTAACAATGATATTGTCAACTTTTTTGGCGCCTGCATAAATCACTGCTTCCCAGATTTGTCCTTCTTCCATTTCGCCATCGCCACAAAGGCAGTAAATGAGTTGCTCGTCTTTGTTCAGTTTTTTGGCAAGTGATGCGCCAATGGAAGCGGAAATACCCTGTCCTAAAGAGCCTGACGCAATTCGAATTCCCGGCAGTCCTTCATGAGTAGCGGGATGTCCTTGCAAACGAGAGTTGAGTTTTCGGAATGTTGAAAGTTCTTTCAGATCGAAATAACCGGAACGCGCAAGTACGCTATACCAAAGAGGAGATATGTGACCGTTGGAAAGAAAGAAAATATCTTCCCCCGTTCCGTTCATATCGAATTTTTTGGGATTGTGTTTGAGGAAGTAGAAGTAGAGTGCCACAAGAAAATCAGCGCAGCCAAGCGAACCGCCGGGGTGACCGGAGTTGGCGCCATTTACCATTCTGATAATATCTCGTCTTACCTGCGAAGCAATTTTTTTTAACTCGTCAGCGGTCATGGGAATAGGATTTTTGTGGTTTTCAGGAAAGTTCAAAAGTATCTTTTTTGGAAAGGGGAAATGTTTCTGTTGAGTCGAGTTTTAAAGAAAATATTAACAGTAATGATTTTTCATTGTAATCATTCATCATCTCCCATAAAATCATCCAACATTCTCCTGTCTCGCTTCGTTGGCCGGCCTGTCCCGGGATCCCTGTAGTTGGCAGCTCTGGCGATTCTTGCTTTGTAACTGTCTATTTCTTCTGCCGGTGTAAGATCAACATAGTAATCCATTAAGAGTTTTGCCGATAACCGGCTTTCTGAAAGTTTCAATACTTTGATGATCCTCGTTAACCCGGTTCTTTTGATTCTTATCTCATCGCCATCTTTAATCAACCGGGAGGGTTTAACCGCAAGGTCGAGTAGGATGATCTTATTTTGATCACATGCAGCGCTTGCCTGTGTTCGGGTTTTGAAAAGCCGCATCGCCCACAGCCATTTGTCAACCCGCATTCTTAATAATTCTTCTTTCATTGCTACAAAAGTATCTAATCAAGAGCGATAAATTCTATCTTTGCGCCCCTAAAATTAGTGGCAATTACCGGTAGCAGGTAGTGTCGGTAAACCGAAAACAACAAACCGTAAACAAAAAATATGAAGTGTGGAATTGTAGGACTTCCGAATGTAGGTAAGTCAACCTTGTTTAACTGTCTGAGTAACGCGAAAGCACAGGCCGCCAATTTTCCTTTTTGTACCATCGAGCCAAATCTTGGAGTCATTACTGTTCCGGATGAACGGCTTAGCAAACTTGAAGAATTGGTTAAGCCTGAGCGTGTGTTGCCGACCACCATTGAGATTGTCGATATCGCAGGTCTTGTAAAAGGAGCGAGTAAAGGAGAAGGTCTGGGCAACCAGTTTCTCAGTAATATCCGTGAGTGTGATGCGATCATCCACGTAGTTCGTTGCTTCGATGATCCGAATGTGGTGCATGTTGATGGAAGTGTAAACCCGGTGCGTGATAAGGAAGTGATTGATACTGAACTTCAGTTGAAAGACCTTGATTCAGTTGAGAAAAAAATTCAGCGTCTTGAGCGGGTGGTAAAGAGCGGCGACAGGGATGCTCTGAAAGGAATAGAAGTATTGAAAACATACAAAGCGCATCTCGAATCGGGAAAGCCCGCACGCAGCGCTTCTGTTGATGAAAAGGATACGGAACACATCGCTGACATTTTTCTGCTTACCGCAAAACCGGTGTTGTATGTATGCAATGTGGATGAGAAGTCGGTGCTCACCGGAAATAAATATGTGGATCTTTTGAAAGACCTGGTGAAAGATGAAAAAGCCGAAGTGTTGGTGATTGCCGCGGCCATTGAAGCTGAGATCGCCGGGTTGGAAAGTTTCGAAGACAGGGAAGTTTTCCTGGGTGATTTAGGACTGACAGAATCCGGGGTTGCTAAACTGATCAAGGCCGCTTACAGGTTGTTGAATCTTTCGACATACTTCACAGCCGGGGTAAAAGAAGTAAGAGCATGGACCATTCATGATGGGATGACTGCGCCGCAGGCAGCGGGAGTTATTCACACTGATTTTGAAAAGGGGTTCATCAAAGCGGAAGTCATCAGCTACAATGATTTCATAAAGTTCGGTTCAGAATCTGCCTGTCGGGATGCCGGTAAGCTGAGCATCGAAGGCAAGGAATACCAGGTTCACGATGGGGATGTAATGCACTTCAGGTTCAATGTTTAACGGAGTCTTCTAAATAGCTTTCCAGGAAAAATATTTTTTCTGTCGTAAATGATAAATCCGTAAATTCGCATCGGCTTTTCCCCGATCTTTAAGGGAGATTAAAAGTGTAACAAACGGATATCAATTGCATCAATGACTCATACTTTTATAATACATTTGCACGATCAATACAAATTGAAAACATTTTTTAGAATCTAATCACCAATGAGAATTAAAATTTCCTTTTTGAAAGTGCATGGCAGCAACGGATTAGTTCCTCTTCATCATCAAAAAATTATTTCCGCTTTCATGGAAGAAGTTATTCGTGAACTTCCGATCCAATCTGAGTTTTACAACTTCTCATCCCTGAAAGGAACATCGAAAGTTCAGAACGGACAGATTCGTTTTTTGTCTTCAAAAATTTCGTTGGTGATCTCAGCACCTGAAGCGGAGTTTGCCGATCAATGGGTGAAAAAAATATTCGACCGCAGATTAGTCAGTTTTGCCAAGCTGACGTTGGTACCAAAAGCGTTCCAGGTAATTCCCGATCCCGAATTTAAAACGGTGATGAAGTATGTATGCATTTCGCCGTTGGTTGCTCAACAACCTTTTGTTGCTGATGAAGTAACACCTGAACCGATGGACCCTCGCACGCAGGAAATCTCTGATTTATTTTTTGAAACCATTCTCAACAGAATGGAGCAGGCCGGTTTCACGGAGAAACAATTAAACGAGTTCGCTGAATTTGAAATTACACCGGATCCTGATTACATTCAACGACTAATCAATTCGCAGAAGAAATTCGCCCGCATCTATAAGAACAATCTCAACGAGACTATTTTCGGTTATCTTCTTCCTTTTACTTTACATGCGCATCCGCAGGTACACAAGTTCATCTGGGATTGCGGAATGGGATTGTTTACCACGCAAGGGTACGGAATGATTGATGTGGTGGGCGGAGAAAGCGCCGCGGTAGCATCGGAGTAAGCGATTTAGGATTTTTGAATTTGAAAAAAAATAACTGGAGGATTCAATTAACTATTACCGGAAAACCCTTATTCAATATTTATTTTCATAATCTTTTTAGTTTTACTTTCGCCGTTTACAACAACAATCAGGAGGTAAACTCCACGGTCGTACTTTGCAAAGTAATCGTTATTCAAATCTTCCACCGGTGTTCCTTGCCCTTGTCCAAAATTATCATTGGAACTAATGATCAGGTTCCTTGAATACTTGATCCTGTTGAATATATCAAAGACATACACTGCGGCAGTTACGGGAGTTGACTGAAGCAGATTGTCATTGATGTAGACATTCAGGATGCTTGTATTGTTTGATGCGACAGCGTCCACAGGGTTGGGAACAAAATCAAAATCAAAATTGCCACAGATACCGGGTTTGTAATTATGCGTTGTCACCAATCCTCCCCAATAATCGGCTGCGCAACTGTTGCGGTAGGTATGATTATCGCAGCCGCAAACCGGCTGGTAAGCATCATAACATTTGTGGTATATATCTTTGAGTGTGCTGTCGGCACAGGTGATAATGGTAGTTTGTGCGCGAATTGCAAACGGCAACAAGCCAAGAAGAAGGAATGTAATTCTTTTCATCATCAGCGGTAAAAGTAGTGAATGAAGTAGCTTGAATCAAGTTTGTTCAGAGACCTTAACGTATCTTTGTGTGAATCTATTGAAACGGTCGGTAAAAAGTGAATTTCCTTGCGCATATTTATCTTTCCGGTGACGATCATGATCTGATGATCGGTAACTTTATTGCTGATTTTGTAAAGGGAAAAAAGAAAGATGAATATCCACTGAGGATTAAGCAGGGAATTGAACTTCATCGTTCGATTGATGATTTTACTGATCATCATGAGATTACCGGAAAGAGCAAAGATCGCATAAGAAGCAAGTATGGGAAATATTCAGGTGTGATTACCGATTTGTATTACGATCATTTTCTTGCGGCCAACTTTAAAGACTACCATGAACAATCTCTTCAGGATTATTCGGAAAATACCTACCGGGTTCTGAATCAAAATCTACACATACTTCCCGAAGGTGTTCAGTATTTTCTGCCATTTATGATTGAACGAAACTGGCTGCTCAACTACGCCACTGTTGACGGAATTGGTGGAGCATTGACCGGACTTTCAAAACGTGTTTCATTCGAAAATAAAATGGATGAATCAGTGCATGATCTGCGTGAAAAGTACGAAGAGTTCGAAGATGACTTCCGGCAATTTTTTCCCGAGCTTGCCGGGTTTGTGAAAAAAAGATTGGTCATATTGTAGTAGTCTGACCTAAAATTTTTCTTTATCTTTATTCGTTATTAACGGGTTGTTTATGAAATCTTTTTTTCGACTATTTTGAAACTTAACTTCGTCTTGTGAAAAAAATAATCATCCTGGTATTCGTTTACACTGTTTCACTGAACGTTTCTGCGCAGGAAATGTGGGGCATCAGCAACAGCAACTTCAGCGGTAACATGGGTATTTTCCTAAACCCGTCAACCATTGTCGCAGCACCTTACAAGTATGAATTCAATTTAATCGCAGGTGATTTTTTCGCGCAGAACACATACATTTATATTCCTCATGACCAAAGTTTATTTTCTTCCGGTTCTAACGGCATCACGTTTCTTGACATATACAATGATAAACTTCAAAGCGGCTTCGGGCATGCGCTCGTAATCGGGCCCTCTTTTATCCGGAACAAAGGAAATGTTGCATGGGGAATTCATACAGCTTTTAGAACAGAAATAAGTGCCATAGACGCGCCTCCTTCGCTTGCTAAGTTTATTTTCGCGAAATATAAATATCAGCCGCTCATCCATCAGAGTTTCAGCACGGCTCCTTTTTCTGCAGCATGGCTCGGTTGGGGAGAGATTGGAGGAACATACGGAAGAGTGCTTGTTGACAGGCAGGAAAATTTTTTGAAAATGGCCGCCACACTCAACCTTTTGCTTGGCTTCGATGGATTGTATCTTGATGCGCGAAAAGCGGATTATACCATCGAAGATTCTGCTACCGTTATCGTGCATGCATTAGATGTCACCATTGGTCATGCGCTTTCAGCGAGTGAAAAAAATAGTTCGGGGGGATTTTTGACATTGCGTGGTTTCGGACTAAGTACGACCATCGGAGCGACTTACATTCACGGGCGACGCAGGGGAGGATATGATTGTAACGCGACAGCGGATAATGTCCGGAAATATGATTATCGTTTAGGTGTCTCTCTCTTAGATTTCGGATACATCAATTTTTCTAACCAGTCGCAGGTGATGGTTGCCGGAACAACAACAGATCGTGTGTGGACACACCTCGACACAGTGAAGTTTCATTCCATCGTTCACCTCGATGATTTACTAAGTGAGAACATCACAGGAATAAGAAATACAGCCGTAAATAAATCGTTCACCATGTTCCTCCCTACGGCATTGGGTATTCAGTTCGATTATTCTTTTACCCCTCATGTGTATGGAAATATTTCGATTGTGAACAGGATCAAATATTCGCCGAAAGAAATCGCCCGTGCGAATCAAATTGACGCTTCTCTCCGGTATGAAAAAAGGAAGTGGGAGCTGGCAGGAGATTTCACTTTGTTCGAGTACAAAAAACCATCTTTCGGAGTCGGATTTCGTTATTCCATTTTTGTAATTGGTACTGACCGTTTACCTCAATTGTTCGGCCTTGGGGACTTACAAAGTTTTGATCTCTTCTTCGGATTCAAATTGAACCTATGCGACATTCAGGGAAAGACGAAAGTGAGCTGCCCTGCATTTGGAAATAAATAAGGCAAAAAATAGCCGGCAGATTATTAGTTAAGCCGGCTATTTTATATACTTAAACGTCAATAATTTACTTCGAATTTTGAAATCAGTTTCTCACGAATTTTTTCTCAACAACACCCTCCGGTAATTCAAAGTGTACAATGTACATTCCTTTTGCGATATCGGATATGTTGATGGAATGATCAACAGAAGCACGATTTTTTTCAATACTGATTTCCCGGATTGTTCTTCCTGCCACATCATTCAACATGACCTTACATTTTCCTGATAAAGGAGTGTTAATCAGAAAATGAATAATATCATTCGCAGGGTTCGGATACACACCAATGTTATTGCTCAAGGCGTTTTCATGAATGCCTGAAGGATCTGTAATGGCGAACGCCCTGTTGTTGATGTCAAAGAAAACGTTTCCATCGCCTTCCACCATAATACGTGCTAAATTGGTAACGTTGCTTGGCACTGTGAAAACATACGAACCCGTATTCGGAACACCGGCGCCTAACACAATCGGGAATGTCTGGCCATTATCAATGGAGAGATAAACATTCACAAGCGGAGTATTGATGGGAGTCACATCTGTTAATCCGACATTCCAGGTAACACTGTCAACGTCACCGACAATCCATGAAACGGTCGGTGAATTCGGGTATGTTATCACAAAAGGTATTCCCGTGCTGTCGATGTTCAACGTAATTTGTGTTGGCGAATGAGTAACACCACCCCCTCCTGAACGGTTGTCTCTTGCCGTACAACGAAAACTAAGCGACCTGTTATACGCTGGTTTTATATCACCGGTACCATTTGTATTGTTCAGAATATTGTAAAGAGGAGGGAAAAATCTCGTTGGAGAGGAAGTAGGATTGTGGGAGCGGAAACTTGGAGCGTTACCGGTTGGGGTATTCATGTTGCAAGCAGGCCCAAGATCATATTCTTCCCAGCAAAATGTGATGGGATCACCATCCGGATCAGATCCTGTAGCCGTTAACTTAAATGGCGTCTGATAAGGAATCGTAAAAGATGTGGTGGGAATTGCGATGATTGGAGCGTTGTTCCCGGTAGCGGTAATAACAGCGCAGGCGTTTCCCGCTGCGGTTTGAGAAAAAGCGATGATGTCGTCAAAACTTTTTGTATGAAAGTAGGCATCGCTGTGAAGCTGCAAATCATTCGGATCACAAATACCCGCATACCCCATGATCGTGCTTGCGCTTCCAGGTTCGTATGCTGAAGGCGCCGAACGGGTAGTGCCACCGCAATTGAGTGTCGTTGAATTGAACGTATGACTGGCTCCGAACTGGTGTCCCATTTCATGCACGACATAATCAATATCATACGCGTCACCGACAGGATCAGGAGAACCCGTAACACCTTTTGCTTTACTGCTTCCGCACACACAACCAAGACTTGCAATTCCGCCACCTCCTGTACTGAACACATGGCCGATATCATAATTAGGAGAAAGAATTGCGCTGTCGCAGGTGTGTTTGTTCTGCCCTAGCATGGCACTTCCACTGGCATCTGTATAAGGGTCTGTGGATGCATTTGTAAAAATAATGAGTGTGTCATTTCCAACTATGTTCATGTGAATACCCAATTCTCTTTCATACACACCGTTTACGCGATTCATAGAAGTAACCATGGCTGCAAGCGCACCGGCAACGGTTCCTCCAAAGTAAGTTGTGTATTCGCCATCTGCTGCGAGAGCGAGACGGTATGTTCTAAGCTGGTTACCAATACTCATCACAGATGATGGCTGATAAGGACGGAAGTGATCATTGTTCAGTTCGGTTCTTTCTTCCTCTGTTTCCATGAGGCAATGGAATCGGTTGAGTGAAGCAGGAACATCATGCTTGTAATACACGATGTAGTTTTCAGTATTTCTAAATTCAAGCGGATCGATGTAAGTTGTTCCGGAAGCTGCAAGCACATAAGCATGGAAACCAAACGGAGTCACATCAAGACGAATAGTCGCCGTGGGATCATCAATGCCTTGCCCGGCATATGTTTTAATATTCGGATAAGCGTCTGCCAATCCTTTTTCCATTACCGGAGATTCAACCAACGTGTACCGGTTGAAGTTTCCGTCAGGAGTCGGCAGTTCGATGATAAAAGATGAAAGGCGCGATGCAACTGTTGTTTCAAGCGGAGCATTGGAAAGGAAATTTTTCATGTCTGTTGCCTGCAACAAAAAAGTAACATAGTGGTTCGGAAACCAGCTTCTGTTCTTGGTATTCAAAGAGTTTCGATCGGTTTTCGTCCAGAGAAATTGAGAAGAATTCTGAGCAGAAGAAAACGGAAGATTGATCATCACAACAAATGCTGTGATCAACATTTTAATGTAGGTTTTTCTTTTCACGGTAGTTTTTTTTGATTTTTTCAACACAAATTTATTAAAAAATTAGTTAAGATATTTTGGAGCGAATATGAATTTTTATAAATGAGACAATGATTTCACAAAACGCCGCGGGCTGTTTACTGAAATCAGTGAGTCGAAATAGTCCTCCCGAAGTATTGCCGGAAGAAGCTTATCGGGATCGGGTTCATACCTCAAGTTCTGCATCGGGGTAATTCATTTTACCGGAACACCGGTTTCTTCAAACGGCTTACGATCGGGTGTCACCACATCCTGTTTGAAAAAACAGAATAGATATTGATGGGTAATTCCACGCGTTGCAGGTTGAATAAACCACTCTCCCGACTGACTTGTTACATACGCATGAAAACCATTTGGGTTGAAGTCGAGCCGGACATTTGCGGTGCGGTCGTCGGTTCCCTGTCCTCCGTATGTTTTTAAAAGCGGGTAACTTGCTTCAAGCGCAGAATCCATCACCGTGGTTCTGTAAATACTGAACTTCATAAATCCGCTGTCGGGTCTTGGCAATTCCAGTATTATTTTAAGTGATTGAATGTTGCGTTGCTTTTCCTTCGGAGCTTTCGAAAGTAGTGTTTGCATGGTCAGAGAATCAAGAGCAAACAACCTGTAATTTTTGAAACGCATTTTTACGGACGACATTTCTTTGAATGCCTCATGCGGAAGTTCATTCCACAACAGAGATAGTTGAGGGGATGATGCAGTTGCAACTTTAGCAGGAGAAACTGTTGTATCTGCTTTGAAATTTTTATCTGCAGGTATCTTTTTATAACAGGAGAAAAGAAGGAGGGAGCTGCAGCTGAAAAGCAACAGCGACTGTACAGTTTTATTTTTCATCAGGGCAAAAGTACATGAAAAGATGAATCCGGTTACAACAACTAATAGTAGCTCAATATGACCGGCATTTTTTCTTGCAAGCTGTCTGAAATTAGTTTGAAGAATTCCTTATGCAGATAATTCTTTGTTCTTTGTGTTTAAATTTGTTTTTTAACACAAATAAATCGCGAATAAGACAAAGAGATCACGATGCGAGTCTCCAATTTTCTCAAGTAACACTAGTGTTATGTTAAGTGTAATAGGTCTCTCAACCTCGGAGATGCTATGCCACTAATGTCAAACCAGAATCTTAAAATTATTTCGTCTCTTAAAATCAGGCAAGAAGCATCTTCGAGGTTTATCTCCACGTTGCCTCACTAAAACTTGCTTTCCTTTCCGACAGAGTATGATTAGTATAATACTATCACTACTGTACGACAAAAAAGATACTCACCTCTTGAAACATCTATCAATAGCAGGGATTAGCCCCTTTCCCTCGGAGAGGGGTTGGGGTGAGGTCAATAAGGCAGAAACCAATGGTGACGGCATATTCAAACGACAAAAAATATTCCCCGGACAATAGTATAATACTATGTTTTAATCAATCATAAGGAACTTCTAAGCGAATGTAAATTTCAAACTGTAAGATCACACCAACCTTTTTCTCCTGCCAATTAGCAGCGCTGCTATATAGATTATCTTAAGTATTTTTACAATTCCTCATCGAACAGGATTGTTATGAATAGATTTTACTTTCTGAAGCATAAATTAATTGCTGAAAAATTTATCGAATGATAAAAAAAGCGTTCATCTGGAATACGATCGAAGCGTAGTCTCCTCGCGCGCGCGCTCAAGACTGAACAGGTTCGAAGACTTTGTCTACCGGTTTTTTTTCGAGCTCCAAACCAATTACTTCCTTCTTGATAAGTAACCTGCATTGTTCACAAAAATAAATACAACCACGCTCTCCATTTTAACCGGTAACTGTAGTGGTTGCAGGAAGTGTAGACATGATTTTTTCTTTGCTATGACGGTCGGTTTCTGGAAAGGGTTTCTTCAGGTTTGTTATCCTGGCAAATAACGTGGAGGATGGATTATCACCCTTTCAAACGGAACTTGAAAGTTTTAGATTTTTTAAAAACAGAGCGGTATATTTTTCATTGATGTATTATTCATTGAATAATATATCTTTGTGAACTGTGATCCTGAAAGTCGACTTTTCAGATCACAGTTTTTTATGGAAGAAAATTCAACACAAAATAAAGTGAAGAAAGAAATCGGTTTTGAAGATTTCCGGAAAGATGTACTGGAAGATTTCCGTCTTGCCGTTGAAAGCCGCCATGCAAGCTTGATCGGAAGAAGGGAAGTGCTGACTGGAAAAGCCAAGTTCGGAATTTTCGGAGACGGAAAAGAAGTGGCTCAGATCGCCATGGCAAAAGTTTTTCGTGATGGAGATTTTCGTTCCGGCTACTACCGCGATCAAACGTTTATGTTTGCCATCGGGGAATCGAATGTCACTGATTTTTTTGCACAGTTGTATGCCAACCCTGACGTAATCGCCGAACCTTCATCAGCCGGTCGTTCCATGAACGGACATTTTTCTACACGTAGTTTAAATCCCGACGGCTCCTGGAAGGATCTCACCAAAATAAAAAACTCTTCCTCTGATATTTCTCCCACTGCCGGACAAATGCCGCGTTTGTTAGGTCTCGCGTATGCATCAAAATTATACCGCAACAATCCTGATCTGCATTCATTCACGACGTTTAGTAAGAAAGGAAATGAAATCGCTTTTGGTACCATCGGTGATGCCAGTACATCGGAAGGGTTGTTCTGGGAAACGATTAATGCCGCAGGAGTTTTGCAGGTGCCGATGGCCATCTCTGTATGGGACGACGGCTACGGAATTTCTGTTCCCGCAAAATATCAAACAACGAAACAAAATATTTCTGAAATACTAAAAGGATTTGAACGCAATGAAAAAGGAGAGGGCTACCTGATTCTCCGCGCGAATGGCTGGGACTATCCTGCTCTTTGCAGCATGTATGAAAAAGGAATTGCTGTCTGCCGCGATCAACATGTTCCTGTTTTGTTTCACATCCGTGAAATGACGCAGCCACAAGGTCATTCCACTTCCGGATCGCACGAACGTTACAAACCGAACGAACGTCTTGCCTGGGAAGAAGAGTTCGACTGCATTCGCAAAATGCGTGAATGGATGATCAGCACTGCCATTGCCACTGCCGTTGAATGTGATAAGATTGAAGCGGATGCAAAAGTATATGTGAATAATTGCCGGAAGGAAGCATGGAATATGTTTGTCAATCCGATTAAAGAAGAAATTAATTTTGTCGTGTCTTCTTTTACTTCTCTGGCGAAACAAAGTAGCCAATCTGTTTTTATTGAGAAAGTAAAAACAGAATTACAGAATACACTTGAACCTGCAAGAAGGGAGGTTGTTTCTGCCATTAAAAAAGTATTGCGATTGGTGAAAGATGAAAACTCAGCTGAGAAAAATGAATTGATCTCCTGGCTGAATAACTATAACCAACTGAATTTCGATCGCTATAATTCGAATCTGCACAGCGTATCTTCAGAATCTGCATTAAATGTGGAGGCAGTTGCTGCTGAATACAACGAAGATGTTATAGTGGATGGGCGGGAAGTGTTACAGGCAAACTTCGATGCGTTGTTTTCACGCGATGCGCGTCTTGTCGCATTCGGTGAAGATGTCGGGAAGATCGGTGATGTAAACCAGGGCTTCGCCGGCTTGCAGGCGAAATATGGTGAGCTCAGAATAACCGACACCGGAATTCGTGAAGCCACCATCGCAGGTCAGGGAATAGGTCTTGCCTTACGCGGACTTCGCCCGATTGCTGAAATTCAATACCTCGATTATATTTATTACGCGATTCAGACGTTGTCGGATGATCTTGCTACATTACAGTATCGTACAAAAGGCGGACAGAAAGCTCCTGTCATTATTCGCACGCGCGGTCATCGGCTCGAAGGCATCTGGCACAGTGGTTCTCCAATGGGAATGATCATTCATGCCGTACGCGGAATTCATGTGTTGGTTCCGAGAAACATGACGCAAGCAGCGGGGTTCTATAACACGATGCTCGCAAGTGATGAGCCGGCCATCATCGTTGAATGTTTAAATGGATATAGACTCAAAGAAAAACTTCCATCGAATTTAGGTGAGTATAAAGTCCCGCTTGGAATTCCCGAAGTGCTTGCCGAAGGTGGTGATGTCACGATTGTCACGTATGGTTCATGCGTGCGTGTTGCGCAGGAAGCAATCAAACAACTGACAGTGTTGGATATTTCTATTGAGTTGATTGACGTGCAAACGTTGCTGCCGTTCGACCGGTTTCATAAAATTGTCGAGTCGTTGAAGAAGACCAATAAGGTATTGGTGTTTGATGAAGATGTTCCGGGAGGAGCAAGTGCTTACATTCTTCAGCAGATTCTCGAAACTCAAAAAGGATTTCAATACCTCGACGCGCCACCGCGAACGCTCACTGCGAAAGCTCATCGCGCTGCCTATGGATCTGACGGCGACTATTTCTCGAAACCCGGTGTGGATGATGTAGTGGATATCATTTATGAAATGATGAGAGAATACAATCCGGATAAATTTCCTTCACTCTATTAAATTTTAATACACATCGGTGCGTTCTTATATACATGTAAAATTATTTTATTCGTTTTCTAAAATAGTCCATTCATAAACCTTTATTATTCCCGTTAATTCATGTCAGAAAAAATTACTGAAAAAGATTCTCCTTACAATCATCTTGAAAAGATGAGTATTTTCGATGTACTCCATCACATCAATTCAGAAGACAAGAAAGTGCCGTACGCGATTGAAAAAGTTTTGCATCGTATTGAGACGGTCGTTATCCTCATCACGCAAAAGATGAAAGAAGGCGGACGGCTTTTTTACATCGGCGCAGGAACCAGTGGCCGTCTTGGTGTTGTTGACGCGTCCGAACTTCCTCCCACATTCGGTATCGAACATGGCCAGGTGATCGCGTTGATTGCCGGCGGCGACGCAGCCATACGCAAAGCCGTTGAGTTTGCAGAAGATGATTCGGAAGCCGGCTGGAAAGATTTACAGGCATACAACATTACATCGCAGGATGTCGTGATCGGAATTGCCGCATCAGGAACAACTCCGTATGTTGTGGAAGCAGTGAGGGCATGTGTTGAACATGATATTCTTTGCGTCGCTATTACGTGTAATCAGAATTCACCGTTGTCGAAGGCCGTGCATTATCCGATTGAAGTAGTGGCAGGACCTGAGTTTGTAACAGGCAGTACGCGCATGAAAGCCGGCACCGTTCAAAAATTAGTGTTGAATATGATTTCCACAGCAGTGATGATCCAGCTTGGCAGAGTGAGGGGAAATAAAATGATTGACATGCAACTCACCAACAACAAACTGATTTCACGCGGAACACAGATGTTGATGGATGAATTAAATATTTCTCCCGAAGAAGCGAACCGGCTGCTGAATGAATATGGAAGCGTGAGAAAGGTGATTGACGCGAAGAAGAGAAGTTGAAAGGGGGAAGGTGAGAGAGTAAGAAAGTACGAAAGTGAGAAGGTGAGCGTCGGAATCTTGGTCTTAGTTATTCTCCATTAATGCTTTCGTCAAACGTCCAACTTCCTGCCTCCAATTTCCAGCTTCCAACATCTATTCCTAAATTTGCACGCACAGCATGCAGGACATAGAACCATATTACCTTTGGCGTGAGTTATACGTCGCTTCGGAAGATGAATTGTCGCCTTTTTACGGAACGGTTTACAGTGAGTTTGAGTTTTCAAATACTGTTTATAATTATTACATCCATCCTCAATGGGACGAATTCGGTTCCAATACCCTTTACCTGAAAATTTTGTATGCGGATTACGAACGAAAGTTTGCTGTTCTTGAATTTATCGGTGAATGGAACGATGCGTTGTACAACGACATCATGTTTCTGAAACGTGAAGTGATAGAGCCGATGATGCGTGAAGGCATTCACAAATTCATCCTGATCGGTGAAAATGTTTTGAACTTTCATTCTTCCGATGATTGTTATTACGAAGAATGGTTCCAGGACATAGAGGAAGGATGGATTGCCGCCATTAACTTTCTACCTCATGTATTAAAAGAGTTTGAGAAAAACGGCATCGACTACTACCTTGTTTTCGGAGGCGAGTTAAATGAAATGAGTTGGCGAACGTTTACTCCGGTCGAATTATTTCAAAAAGTGGACGGCGTGATTACGAGAAGGTTGAAGTGAGTTAGTCGACTGTCAACGGTTCGTATATAAGAACCAAGAGACAAGAATCAATAACCAGAATTCCGACCAACTCATTCTAACTTCCAATTTCCACCACTCATCTTCCAAAGAACTTTTTTATCTTGCGCATGATGATTCATCTCCACTTATCGCTCGTTTTTATTTTTAGTTTTTTTATTTTCGGTTGTTCGGGTAAGCCGGGAGCCGGTGATGACTCGCTGGAAACGAACGGCAAGGCTTCTTTTTACCACGACGATTTCCAGGGCCTGGAAACCAGCAGCGGTGATGTGTACGACAAGAATGATTTTACTGCAGCGCATAAAACACTTCCCTTTAACACTTTTGTTCATGTCACCAATAAACTCAATAACAAAAGTGTGGTGGTGCGCATCAACGACCGAGGTCCGTTTGTGAAAAGCAGAATCATTGATCTTGCCCGTTCTCCGGCGCAGAAAATTGAGATGGTTCCCTTTGGAGTTGTTCCTGTTAAAATGAAGGTGCTCGATCTGTTGAATTATGTTCAGATGGACGACAGTCTTCTGAAGGAAAATGATGTGTGGGATTGTTTCGGTAATCAGAAGATACTGGATGGAATAACCGTGTATGTCTGGAAATCGGAATACTGGAAACATGTATTCTACATGGCATCCGACATTGCCATAGATTACAATCTCGATTGTGTGGTAGTGAAAACAGTCGGGAATTTAAAGCACCGAATGTATTATTTACTCGTCACCGGAATTTCAGTAAAGAGTGAAGCAAGCAGACTGGTTGATCAATTGAAAAGGGATGGTTTCAGGGGTGCATGGATGATGAAGTGATTCTTTAATTTTAGCAGAGAGAGCAAGAGATTTTAGTTTTTGGAAGATGACAGCTATATTTAACGTACGTGTTTACGGAATTCTGATCAACAGCGGGAATGAATTGCTGGTAACCGATGAATATCATTTCGGAAAATGCATTACCAAATTTCCCGGCGGGGGACTTGAGTTCGGTGAAGGAACAATTGATTGCATCAAACGCGAAATGATTGAAGAAACCAAGAGTGAAATAAAAGTGATCAGTCATTTTTATACAACCGATTTTTTTCAGCTATCCGCCTTCAATGAGCAACAGCAGATCATCAGCATTTATTACCGGATCGAATTACTGCGATCACTCAACATTAGAACAAAAACAAAACCATTCGACTTCGATGAACAAACAGCAGGAGCGCAGATTTTTCGTTGGATACCACTGAGTCAATTATCGAAAGATCTGTTTACTCTTCCCATCGATCAAAAAGTAGGAGAGATGCTGATGCAGGATAAAAATAATTTTTAACGTATGTTCCGGATTAATCAAATTGCTGATGACCTGATTCTATAAAGGTGAGTTCGAAGATCATTCCGAAGGAATCTTTTTAGCTAAAGATGGGTATCTTTCAATTGATTATTGAGAGAATTGGAATATATCAACGGCAAATGAAAAAAATGCTTCCTGCATGACAATCTGTAACCTTAGTTCATGATTATTGTTTCCCATCAAATCTCAAATCTCAAATCTCAAATCTCAAATCTCAAATCTAAAATCCTTCCTTTGCAAAGATGAATAATAACGATCACAAAATCGTAATCGCCGGTGCCGGCCCCGCAGGGGCTGCAACGTCTCTCTTCCTCTGTAAGAATAAAATCCCACATGTTATTCTTGATAAAGCGACATTTCCTCGGGATAAAATCTGCGGTGACGCACTGAGCGGTAAGGTGGTGGATGTGCTTCGTAAATTAGATGAAAAATTATTGGAGGAACTTGGTGTAAACAACGAACAGTTTCTCGGAAGTTACGGAGTGAAGTTCTCCGCTCCCAGCGGCAAAAGTGTCAATATTCCTTTTGCTTCCGATATTTCAAAGCTCAAAGAAGCGCCCGGTTTTATTTCAAAGCGTATTCACTTCGATCATTTTCTCTTTCAGAAAATCGACCGTTCCATTGCAACGGTGATGGAGAATACAGAGATCAAAGAAATGAAACAGGAAGGTGATTATGTTTCACTAATAGTTCTTCAGAATGGAATTGAGAAGAGAATCAATTGTAAATTACTCATAGGTGCTGAAGGCGACAGATCCATTGTATCGAAAAAACTGGCCGGTACCATCAAGGAAGACAAACATTATTGTGCGGGTTTGCGGGCCTATTATAAAGGAGTAAATAATTTTCACGGACAGAATTACATTGAGCTTCATTTCATGAAAGAAGCATTGCCCGGATACTTCTGGATTTTTCCATTGCCGAACGGTGAAGCGAATGTCGGAATCGGCATGCTCAGTTCAGAAGTGAGTTTGAAAAAAGTGAACCTGAAAAAAATGATGATGGACATTATTCAGCATCACCCTGACATGAAGGAACGGTTTTCAAAAGCAGAAATAATGGGTGATATAAAAGGGTGGGGGCTGCCACTTGGTTCAAGGAAGAGAAAAATTTCGGGAGACAATTTTTTATTGGTGGGTGACGCCGCTTCTCTCATTGATCCTTTTACAGGAGAAGGAATCGGGAATGGTATGTTGAGCGGCATGCTGGCGGCAAAACAAATTCAGGAAGCCATACTTGCAGATCGCTTTGATGCTGATTTTCTTTCGGCGTACGACAAAAAAATTTACGACACACTCTGGCGCGAATTGAAGATCAGTCATACGTTGCAGAAACTCTCCAAATACAAATGGCTGTTCAACTTCGTGATTAACAAAGCGGCAAAAAGCAAACGCCTCCGCGACAGTATGATGATGATGTTTGAAAATGTGGAAGCCAGGAATCGGTTGATGAATCCGTTGAATTATTTGAAACTGTTATTTAGAAATTAAGAGCTAACAGCCATCTATTTCTTATTATCAAACCTTTACCTTGGTTTGTACTGACGATTTTGAAAATTGGAAGACAGCAAAGAGGTTGCTGAACCATGGTTTAACAAGAAAAATAAAAATAAATCATGATGAGTAATTTTTTAACCGCCAGTTGGGAAAACCTGATCATGGCAAATTATGCTGTTGACCCAAGGGTACTGGAGCCTTATCTTCCCAATGGAGTTGAGTTGGATTTTTATAATGGAAATACCTATGTTAGTCTTGTAGGCTTTATGTTTAAAGACACTAAAATATTTCAAATTCCTATTCCCGGCTTTGGGACTTTTGAAGAGGTTAATCTCAGGTTTTATGTTTTCCGCAAAGAAGGCCATGAAATAAAACGTGGTGTTGTATTTATCAACGAAACTGTTCCATACAAAATGGTGGCCTGGCTTGCCAATTGTTTATACAATGAACATTACACTGCAATTCCTACAAGGCATACCCGAAACATTAATAATAACTCTAATCGCATTGAATATTTTTGGAAAATGAAGAATCAATGGAGAAGTATTTCTATTTCGACTGAGGTGAAATTTGAACCGATGCTTACGGGCAGTTTCGAAGAGTTTATTTTTGAGCATTATTATGGTTACACCAGGATAAATAATCTCATAACAAAAGAGTATAAAATTGAACATCCTCGTTGGGCAATCAGCCGTGTGCTTCAATATAACATCAATTGTGACTTTGAAGAAATGTATGGAAAACCTTTCGCTTTTCTAAACAAAAGTAGTCCCGAGATTGTTATGTTCGCCGAAGGATCTTCAATTGCCGTAAAATGGAAGAGAACTCGTTTACATAGCTGACACAAAAAATTGAATAAATAATGATCCTGCTAAACTCAAAAAAACCATGCTAAAGAATTTCAAAAAATCAGAATTGATTATCCTGTTACTTTCCCTGATTTTAATATTCGTTTCTGAATATTATTATACTGTTTTAAAGGATCATGACAGAGCGATATTTATTGGTCTTTGGCCGCCTACCATGTTAATCTTACTGATCTATATCAACTCAAAAAAACAATAATAAAATGGAAAATTTTGACTTAGTAATACTTACTTTATTGGTGTCTTTTTCATTTATTATATTCATCGCCTTAACCTTGAGAGAATTTTCTAAAGCTGCTAAGCAAGATAAGCGATGAGACGATGCTTAATTATTTTTGTTCCTCCTCCCGTACAACGTAGTCTTGTGCACGGGCTTGTGCGCGTGGTGACTACGCTGCGTTGTAACTTCTCATTTTTTTTAACTAACAACCAACAACTCTCTACTTCCCCTCTTCCTTATACGCCTTATTCAACCCTTCCACCACTTCTTTCGTAATGTCGAGACTGTCGTTCGCGAATAAAATTCCTCCGCCTTTCTGGTGGCCAAGAATGAAACTGTAGTTTTTCTTCTTATTAAATTCTTTCATGAAGGCAGTGAGTTTAGTATACAACTCTTCATTGGTTTTGGATTGTTCATCATCTAATTTACCAACCAACTCATCTTTCCGTTGCATCAGTTGCTGCTGTTTCATTCCAAGTTGTTCTTCCACCTGCTGTCGTTGCTGATCGGTCATGGTAGCTGCTTTCTTCTGGTATTCGGCAGCTTCGTTTTGAAGTTTTGTACTTTCTTCCTTCAGGGATTCTTTCATTTTTTCCTGCCGGCCTTCAAACTCAGTTTTTTTGTTTTTGAAATAATCATATTCGCTAAGGAGTGAATCGTAATTCACGTACACCATGTTCATGTTTTTCATGGCGGCTACCGGAATTGTTTGCACCGACTCGGGCTTGCCTTTAAAATGGAGGTAATACAGGAAGGCAACAGCGGCAAGGAGTACAATATTTAAAATGTTCGAGAAGTTTTTCATCAGGTTGGGGTTAGGTGGCAAAGATAGATTAATTGGGTTTCTGAACTTTATTTTAGAGATTTTCTGTATTCACGACCTTGTTGTTGAAAATTATTTTCACAGCATTTGATTTTGATAAGAATGTTTCCTATTTTTCGGGAAAATATATAAACCATGAAAAAGATACCTTTCTACTTAACTGTTATTGCTGTTGCTTTATCATCGTGCAGTAAAAAAGATACTTCCGGAGATTTACCTCATCCTGATCAGCCAAGTTCGGATCTTCAAGTGCCTTCTTCGTTTGGTCGTAAGACGCTTATTGAAGAGGTGACAGGCGCGTGGTGCGGCTATTGTCCTGCCGGTACATTTTATTACGATCTGATGGATTCTACTTATCCTGGAAAAATGGTTGGAGTTTCTATCCACGTTGGCGACGTTATGGAAGACATGGAGTTGGTATCTGGTTCAAACAATTCACTTGCTGATATGTTTCCTGATCCGGGTGTTCCAAGAGGAGTGATCAATCGCGGTGCAATTAAGAATCCTGTTGAATGGCCTGGTATTGTTTCTTCTGAAGTTAGTCTTTACCCGAAATGCGGTTTTGCAATTGATGCTTCTTCAGTAAGTGGTCATACAGTTACAATGACTGTTCAAACCGGTTTTACGGCCAGTTTATATGGTGATTATCGCCTCAATATTTTTATTGTTGAAGCAATTGTTCACAATGCAACTAATACTGATTATGACCAGCACAATTATTATAGTGCGACAGGCAGTCATCCTGATGCCAATTATTCAATCTTTTATAATCAACCTCCTGTGATGGTTGATTTCCATCACGAAAATGTTCTCCGTAAATTAGTGACAGCCGTTCCTGCAGGAGATCCGATTCCTCAAAGTGAGATGGTGAAAGGGAATAATTATAAGAAGACATTTACGACTACGCTTCCTTCATCTATTAATCCAACTGACTGCTACGTTGTTGCATTCGTTGATAAATATGGAACATCACCAAGTCAGCACCAGGTACAAAATGTGCAACGTGTAAAGATTGGTCAAAAAACAGGTTGGAATTAATCAACATCAACTGATTTTTAAAAACGCATTTCTTTTTGAAGTGCGTTTTTTTTATGTTGTAAAAATTTTGCCGCAAACCATGATTCCTGTACTATCGTTCACCAAGCATGATTCTGTTAAGGATTTTTTATCGAATTTCAAACAACTCAATATTCAATTATACTTACATGGAATTTCTTTCTTCTGAATTAAACGCGTATGTAGAAGCGCATACATCACCTGAACCTGTTCTTTTAAGTGAACTGAACAGGGAAACGAATGCTAAGGTGTTGATGCCACGCATGCTTTCGGGGCATCTGCAGGGACAAGTGCTGACGATGTTGAGTCGTATGATTCAACCAAAGCAGGTACTTGAAATAGGAACGTACACCGGATACTCGGCCATTTGTCTCGCATCCGGATTACAACCCGGCGGCTGCATTCAAACAATCGACATCAACGAAGAGCTTACTTCCATGGTGAAACATTACATACGGGCAGCCGGGCTTATTGAAAAAGTTAAAATACATACAGGCAATGCGCTCACTATTATTCCTCGGTTAAATGAAATGTTCGATCTTGTTTTTATTGACGCGGATAAAATCAACTACTCAAATTATTATGATCTTGTTTTTGACAAGGTAAAGAGTGGAGGTTTTATGATCGCTGATAATGTTCTGTGGAGTGGTAAAGTGCTCGAAAAAGAATCTGACATGGACAGCGATACAAAGGCGATTGTCGATTTCAACAAAAAGGTGCACGAAGATAAAAGAGTTCACCATGTGCTGCTTCCTGTTCGGGATGGCCTCATGGTCATGAGAAAACTTTAATTTCTTCTTTCATGCAGAGGTCGCAAGGAGACCGGACGCCCAACTATTTTCTGCGTTCTCTGTGCTTCAGCGTTCTCTTTGTGAAATATTTAGTCGGACAAAAAAACGTCCCTCTTTTCAAAGGGACGTTTATAAAATACCTCTTTAACAAGGCATCATTTGAAATTATTTATTCCTGAGCAGAATTACCTTTTTGGAAACAGTACCGGTGGAAGATTTTAACTGAACCATGTAAATACCATCCGACATTCCTGAGATATCAATTTGCCTGTTGCTTGAAATGTTTTCAAATTTCGTGGAATAAACCTGCTGTCCGATAGAATTGACAACATCGACCTGTACATCTTTCGCGGTTGAATTGCTTACGATATTCAACATTCCCGTTGTCGGATTCGGGTACATGGATATAAATGATGAACGATCGAGGGCTTCGTTAATTCCGATTGTAAAGGATCCGATTCCAAACGTAAAGGATCCCGATCCGCCATTCACACCATCAATCATAAAATAATAATGGGTACCGGCCGTCAGGTACAAATGATTTTTTACTAACTGTCCTGTAGGAGCGCCGTCAATCGGCAAAGCGGTAGGACCCGCTCCAGTGGTTGCGTTAAGCGGGCCGTAATAACAACCTACATACGTTAGAGCACTTGAACATGGGCTCACACTGGCAGTCGTTGAGAATACACCAAACCAGCCGGATAACGGGGCTGTAAAATCCGTAGCGAAATACACTGCGAAAGAATCCGTGGTTGCCGGGGTAAAAGAATACCACAACGTATTGTTCGGAGTAAAGCAGGCATAACCGAGTGTTACAACATTCGCATCATTTGGATCTGTTGCCGAAGCAAGTCCGTTATTTCCACTAACTAACGCATTGTAGTTAAGAGGGATTGCGCCGCAAATCGTATCGTTTGGAAGTCCGCAAAGAATGGATGAAGCATTCAGCAATTTTATCGAAGCAACACCGGCAACGGTTGTTCCTGAATCACTGCAGTTGTTATCGGTATCAAAAACTACTGTGTACATGCCGGTATAAGTTGCTGTAAATGTAAGTGTATTCGGACATGCTGCAGCTGAAAAAGCTCCCGGAATAACAGTACCCGTACCCGGTCCGGCAGTTGCATCCACTACAGTGATGGAAGCATTATTACCGGTGCATGAATCGATTGCGATTCTTACCTGTGAGCCCGCAATTAATTTGACGGCATATCCGTCACCATCAAAATATTGCCAGCCGGAACGTGTATGAATGGAATCTTGTCCGGAACAAAGATATCCGGTAAAGGGAACACCGGGTGCTGATGGCAGCTGCCAGGCCGAAGAACCGACATACACATTATGAGGTGTGCACTGGGAGAAAACTTCCGTTTCATTCACAATAAATGCAACGAGAATTAAAGCGTAGATTTTTTTCATGTTTATTTTTTTAGCAGATTAGGAATTGAATCTTAAAGTTAATAATGAAATTGAAATTGTTTCAAATGTAGTATCTCTCTTTAAATAATGAAAAAATTTATTTTCATCATGAGGTTAGTTTTAAAATTTTTGGTTGGCCCAAAGATACAATCTCCTTTTAAACAAAAAAAAATATTGAGAACATTAACAATCTTATTCATCATCCCGCCAACGTTCACTTTTTATCTCTTTCCCATTTGCTCACAACAGCAGTTGCCACAGCATTTCCCATCACATTGGTGGCCGATCTTCCCATGTCGAGGAGCCAGTCAATTCCAAGAATCAATGAAAGTCCTTCCGGCGGAATATTAAAATAAGAAAGCATGCCTGCGATCACAACAAGTGAAGCTCTCGGAACGCCGGCAACTCCTTTGCTTGAGATCAGCAGAATGAGCATCATGGTGATTTGCTGGCTCAGCCCGATGTGCATATTGGATGCCTGCGCTATCGTCATCGTCGCAAATGTCATGTACATGATGGAACCATCAAGATTAAAAGAATAGCCGAGCGGTAACACAAAGCTTACGATCCTGTTTGAAAATCCGAAACGTTCCAGTCCTTCGATTACTTTCGGCATTGCCGCTTCGCTGCTGGATGTACTGAAAGCAAGTATCATCGCGTCTTTTACATGATTCAACAAACGAAAAAATTTTATTCTCAGGACGACACAGGTAAGCAGGAGAAATCCGAAAACAAAGAAAAGTAATCCTCCGAAGAAGCAGAGAATCACCGCGAGATAACCACTCAGAATTCCGAGTCCTTTGCTCGCAATAACCGACGTAACGGCTCCGAACACAGCCACAGGAGCAAGTTTCATGATGTACCCGGTCATCTTCAGCATGGCATGCGCGACCGCGTCAAAAAATTCAATGATGATTTTTCCTTTCTCATGAATGGCTGCCGTAGCCACGGCAAAAAACAAAACAAAGATGATGATGGGAAGAATCTGGTTTCTCGCCATGACGTCAATGATGCTTTCAGGAAAAACATGCGAGATAAATTCTTTCGCATTGAATGCTTTGGGTTCAACCGGTACAGAAGAAGTAAGTGCAATCGCAATATGTTTTCCGGGTTCGAAAAGGTTGGCGATGATCAAACCGATGGTTAAAGAAACGAGCGTGGCAAACGTAAACCAGGTAATAGTTTTCAGTCCAATACGTCCGACTGATTTGAAGTCGCCGAGTTTGGCAACACCTGTCAGCAGCAACGAAAACACCAACGGTGCAATGATCATCTTAATCAGCCGCAGAAAAATATCACTGAGCAGCGACATGTTATCAGCAAACGGTTTTATGTTGGTTGCATCCGGCCAGTTAGTTCTGTACCAGACGCCAATCAAAATTCCCAGAACAAGACCGATAATAATTTGTAACGTAAGTGATATTTTCTTCATTCTACAAGTTCTTAGTTCTTAGTTTGGTAGACGTCGGGAAAGTGAAGCTCCATCCATCGGTCCGAAATCGCCAGCGGCTTGAAACTATATTGCGCGTACAAACGATGCGCATCGCGTGTTGCAAGCATCCATCTGCGTAACCCTTGTAACTCAGGGTAGTTCATAATAAATTCCATCAGTTTTTTTGAGATGCCTTGTCCGCGGTATTCTTCGAGGATAAATACGTCGGCAAGGTAAGCGAAGGTTGTACAATCGGAAATTATCCGAGCGAAGCCAATCTGTTTTTCTCTGTCATACACACCGAAACACAAGGAGTTTTCGATCGAACGTTTTACCAGTTCTTTTGAAATGTTCTTCGCCCAATAGGAGTTGGTCAGAAACCCGTGGATCACATCCGGTTGCAACTTTGATTTGTCGGTTGAAATAGTAAAGTCGGTGGCTTTCATTTTCTTTCCTGGTTGCGAACAAATGTAGGCAACAGGAATTTATTTCAAACACACCTCATTGATCACAATTATTTAAAGAGAAATTAAGATATTCGCAGAGAAATAGTAGAATCGAGAATTTAGAATCAAGAACCAAGAAAGACCAATCCTTTAATCTTCAGAGTCGGATCACCGAACTCCGAACTAACAACTCCCGACTATAAATGGAACTCCCCAAAACATACGACCCCTCCAACATCGAAGATAAATGGTACACCTACTGGATGAAAAATGATTTTTTCAAAAGTGTGCCGGATGAACGCGAGCCCTATACAATTGTAATTCCTCCACCGAATGTAACGGGTGTTTTGCACATGGGTCACATGCTCAACAATACTATCCAGGATGTATTGATCCGGAGAGCGCGCATGTTGGGAAAGAATGCATGCTGGGTTCCGGGAACGGATCATGCATCTATCGCGACTGAAGCGAAAGTGGTTGCCATGTTGAAAGAAAAGGGAATTAAGAAAAGCGATCTCAGCCGCGATGAGTTTTTAAAATATGCATGGGAGTGGAAAGAAAAATACGGCGGAATCATTTTGGATCAGTTGAAGAAATTAGGTGCAAGTTGTGACTGGAGTCGCACCCGTTTCACCATGGAAGATGATTTGAGTGAAGCTGTAATTGATGTCTTCATTGATCTGTACAACAAAGGATTTATTTACCGCGGTGTTCGGATGGTGAACTGGGATCCGCAGGGTCTGACTGCCGTCAGCGATGAAGAAGTCATCCACAAGGAAGTGAACTCGAAATTATATTATGTCCGTTATAAAGTGGAAGGAACTGCTGATGAATGGATCACGATTGCGACTGTTCGTCCTGAGACAATTTTAGGTGATACTGGTGTTTGTTTGCATCCTGATGATCAAAGATATAAACATCTTCAAGGAAAGCGTTGCATCGTTCCTATTGTGAACCGTTCTGTCCCATTCATCTTTGACGATTATATCGACATGGAATTCGGAACCGGCGCATTGAAAGTTACTCCTGCCCATGACATCAATGACTACAACCTGGGCGTAAAACATGGACTTGAAGTAATCGATACGATTGGCCCTGACGGAAAAATGAGTGAAGCCGCCCGGTTTTACATCGGTGAAGACCGCTTTGTGGTGCGCAAGAAAATTGTGAAAGATCTTGATGAACTTGGGAACTTAGTGAAGGTGGAAGATTACAAAAACAAAGTCGGTTACAGCGAGCGAACAGACGCTGTGATTGAACCTAAACTTTCTCTCCAATGGTTTTTGAAAATGGATACCATTTCAAAACCGGCGCTTGAAAATGTATTGAACGGAGAAATCAAAATCATCCCCGAAAAATTCATCAACACCTATAAGCATTGGATGGAAAGTGTTCACGATTGGTGTATCTCCCGTCAACTTTGGTGGGGACAGAGGATTCCGGCGTGGTATTCATCAAATGGTGATTTTGTAGTTGCAAAGACTGAGCAGGAAGCAATTGAAAAGTTTGCAGTCGGCAGTCGGCAGTTTGCAAAGGGTGAATTGCGGCAGGACGAGGATGTGTTGGATACATGGTTCTCATCGTGGTTGTGGCCGATCAGCGTATTTGATGGTTTCAAAAATCCGAAGAACAAGGACATTGAATATTATTATCCGACGAACGATTTAATTACGGCTCCCGAAATTTTATTTTTCTGGGTGGCGAGAATGATCATCGCCGGTTATGAATACAGAAATGCAAAACCATTTACGAATGTTTACCTGACGGGAATTGTCCGTGATAAACAAGGAAGAAAGATGAGCAAGTCGTTAGGAAATTCTCCTGATCCGCTCGACCTGATTACCAAGTACAGTGCGGATGGTGTTCGTGTCGGCATGTTACTCAGTTCGCCTGCGGGAAATGATTTGCTGTTCGACGAAGGATTGTGTGAGCAGGGAAGAAATTTCGCAAATAAAATCTGGAATGCATTCCGGTTGATCAAAGGCTGGACAGTTTCAGATGAAGTGGATGTTTCAAAAAACGAAACTGCCATCGACTGGTTTAGTGCCAAACTGAATGCGGAGATAAAAGTCATCAACGAATTGTATGATCAGTACCGGATTTCAGAAGTATTGATGGCAACTTACAAATTAGTGTGGGATGATTTCTGCAGCTGGTACCTCGAAATGGTGAAGCCGGATTTTGTTGATGGAAATCCACTGCCGATCGACAGCTACACGTACAATTCAACGGTTGAATTTTTCGAGGAGATATTGAAAGTGCTGCATCCGTTTATGCCATTCATTTCCGAAGAGCTCTGGCACCTCGTGAATGAAAGAGAGAAAAAGGATTGCCTGATCGTCGCCGAATGGCCCGATGTAAGTGATGCGGATCAATTGATCCTCGATGAGTTTACGCTTGCATCAGAAATTGTAACGAATGTTCGTAACCTGCGTCAACAAAAAGGAATTTCACCGAAGGAAAAACTGTCGCTCTTCGTTAAATCACCGGCGAAATTAAGCAGTCGTTTTGATGAGGTCATCAGCAAACTTTCAAACCTGTCATCGTATGAAACAACTGAAAGTAAAATTGAGAAGTCAGTTTCATTCATGATTCATAACCACGAATTCTATGTTCCCGTTACATCTTCCATTGATGTTGATTCTGAAAAAGAGCGATTGATGCAGGAACTGGATTACAACAAAGGATTCTTGAAATCTGTTCAGGCGAAACTGGCCAACGAACGGTTTGTTGCAAATGCAAAACCCGAAGTGGTAGAAGGAGAGAAGAAGAAGGAAGCCGATGCGATGGGAAAGATTAAAGCTATTGAGGAGCAGTTGTCTGGACTTTTATAAAATTGAAACGGGGAATCGGAGAAGGGGTGAATCGGGGTCGTGTACGCCGATTCACCCTTTCATTTTATCATGAATAACCAAACATTCTGTACGTAAGAAACCCAACCATCTCATGCACCAGCGAATCCCAGTTAAAAAGTGTTTCTGATCGTGGGATAAAGAGGTGATCAAATACAAACTTACGCGGACCACTGTATCGATCGGTGCTGTAAGGCGTCACATCAATTCCTGATTTTCTGAAACAGCCGGTCGATCTTCTCATGTGAAACGAAGAAGTGATCAACAGAAATTTTCCGTTCGCGAAATTCTTTTCGATCAGTGGTTTTGAGAAAACAGCATTCTCATGGGTGTTGTTTGATTCTGATTCAATGATTATGTCTCGTTCAGGTATACCGATGTCGAGGAGATATTTTTTTACCAGAGGACCTTCTTTGATTTCCGGATGTTCGATGCTTCCTGAGCCACCGGTAAAAAATATTTTCCTGATGATTCCTTTTTTATACAGCAGGATGGCTTGTATCAACCGGTCGTTTCGCCTGTTGAATTGCAACCTGTCTTTCGCCTGGTCGAACGCAATGATACCGCCCAGAACAATACCGGCATCGTACGTCTGTGAAAGGTCAGAATCTTTGGTAGCGGGGATTTCCCAACAACGCATGACTTCATCAAAAAGGAATGAATTCGAAAAGAAGAAAAGCAGGACGACAGCGATAATAAGCGTCTTTCTTTTTCGTTTCTGATTCTTAGAGAACAACGAATAGAGTAGTAAACCGATGATCCAGATGATCGGTGTGATCAGGAAAGCAAGTAGTTTGGAAAGAATGAAAAACATAAGCCGGATTGTTCAATGCAATCTTAATAAATTTATGGAGCATTTCAATCTGCCTGCTGTTTTATTTTTACTTTTCCGAAGATGAAAAATGCGATAAAATATTTTTTTAGAGCGCTGGAGGTTTCGATCATCCTGCTTTTTCTATTTGCCGTCATCTTCCATCAGTTTGTTTCGTATGGAATTGATCAGGGCGTCGGGCAATTGGGAATTGTTTTTAACGCGCGCCCGATTGAGGACGTCATGAAAGATGAATCAGTCGGTGATTCCATTAAAACAAAACTCCGCCTCGTTGAAGAAGTGAAAAAATTTGCCGTCGATTCGCTCGGACTCAAAGAGTCGAAAAATTATACAACACTGTATGATCAGCATGGGAAGCCGGTTCTGTGGGTGCTCACGGCCGCTGAAAAGTACCGGATGAAATCTTTTGAATGGTGGTTTCCTGTGGTCGGCACAGTCGGCTACAAAGGTTTTTTCAAATTAAATAATGCTCAGAAGGAAGAACAAAAATTAATTGAAAGAGGATATGATACTGATTTAGGCGCGACAAGTGCCTGGAGTACACTGGGATGGTTCCGCGATCCGATTCTTTCGAATGTATTGAATAGGAGTGAAGGACAAATTGCTGAGCTTTTCATTCATGAAATGACACATGCTACTTTGTATGTGAAAAGCAGTGTTGATTTCAATGAGAACCTCGCCAGCTTTATTGGAGAAGAGGGTGCGATTCAGTTTCTGAAATTCAAATTCGGTGATTCATCAACAGTAGTAGCAGATTATCTGAACAGGAAAGAGGATTATGATTTATTCAGCAAACAAATGTTAATCGGTCAGAAGAAATTGGAAACGCTTTATAAATTGTTTCCTGATGCTATGCCGGAAAAAGACAAAGCATCGTTAAAGAAATTAATGATTCTGGAAATCATATCGTCGCTCGACACGGTTTCATTCCACAATAAGCAGCGTTACAAAAATTATTTTGCAGGCGATCGTTTGCCGAATAATGCCTTCTTCCTTTCTTACCAGCGATACGATTCAAAAAAGAGTGACATGAAAAAAGAGATGGAAGAAAAGTTCGCGGGCGATTTTAAGAAGTATCTGAATTATTTGATTAATAAATTTCGATGAAAATTAATTGCTCGCCAAGGCTCAAAGTTCGCCAAGGCCATAAGCCCTCTCCTTTGGAAAGCGTTTGGGAGAGGTATTATCTTCGCGATCTTTACACCTTTGCTAGACACATTTTAGAATCATTAAACTTCGGTAATAAATACGAAAGAAGCATTCGAAAAAACAACCGATGAAAATCGTAGGAACTCTATCTGAATACATGATAGTAGTTATATGCTGTCACATTCGCGTATTCGTACATTCGTAAAAGATTCGTAATTCGCTACAGGTTTCTCTCATTTCTGTATATTTGTCTTCCTCATGAAAAAGATTCTTCCTTACCATCCCCAAAATAAAATTCGCATTGTAACAGCCGCCTCACTTTTCGACGGACATGATGCCGCCATCAACATCATGCGCCGGATAATCCAGAGCAGCGGTGCCGAAGTCATCCATCTCGGTCACGACAGAAGTGTCCAGGACGTTGTGAACTGCGCCATACAGGAAGATGTACAGGCCATTGCGATGACATCGTATCAAGGCGGTCACATGGAATATTTCAAATACATGTATGATCTTTTGAAAGAACAGGGTTGCGGACACATCAAAATTTTCGGTGGTGGCGGTGGTGTTATTCTTCCTGCTGAAATGGAAGAGTTACACAAGTATGGTATTGCCCGTATTTATTCTCCTGATGATGGTCGCGCAATGGGCCTGCAGGGAATGATCAACGACATGTTGCAGAAAAGTGATTTTCCTTTGGGTGTCAACCTGAACGGTGAAGTGAAACTACTGAAAGAAAAAAATGCTCATGCAATTGCCAGCGTTATTTCCTGCGCGGAAAATAACCACGACGAATTCCAAAAAATATTTCATCCACTTAATAAGAATGGTAAGTCTCCGAACACCGACCTCAAAACTCCCGTCTTAGGTATCACAGGTACCGGTGGAGCCGGTAAGTCTTCGCTCGTAGATGAACTCGTCAGAAGATTTCTTATCGACTTTTCCGAAAAAAATATTGCTATCGTCTCTGTTGATCCTTCGAAACGAAAAACCGGCGGTGCATTACTTGGCGATCGGATCCGGATGAATTCAATTTCGAATCCGCGTGTCTACATGCGTTCGCTCGCCACGCGTCAGTCGAATCTTGCACTGAGTAAATATGTGAAAGATGCCGTCGATGTCTTGAAAGTCGCTCAATATGATCTCATCATTCTCGAAACTTCCGGTATTGGTCAGAGTGATACGGAGATTTTAGAACATTCAGATATTTCTTTGTATGTGATGACGCCTGAGTATGGTGCTGCAACACAACTTGAAAAAATCGACATGCTTGATTTTGCCGACATGATCGCCTTGAACAAGTTTGACAAGCGTGGCGCGCTCGATGCGTTGCGTGACGTCAAGAAACAATTCAAGCGTAATCACCAGCTGTGGGAAACGGATGATGAACAACTTCCTGTATACGGAACAATCGCATCGCAGTTCAACGATCCCGGCATGAATCGTTTGTATCGTGCAGTCATTGATAAGCTGAATGAAAAACTCGACACCGGTTTCAAATCATCATTTGAAATTACCGGCGAGATGTCGGAAAAGATTTATATCATTCCCCCAGCACGAACACGTTACCTGAGCGAGATTTCTGAGAACAACAGAGGATATGATCAATGGGTGGACGAACAATCTGAAATTGCGCAAAAATTATTTTCAATCAAAGAAACGATTGATCATCTCGAAAAATCAGAAATTCGAAATCCGAAATCCGAAATTGTAAATGAATTAAATTCGGTCTATAAGGAACTCGAGCGAAACTTAAACGGAAACAATAAAAAGTTGCTTGAAGAGTGGGAAGCAAAGAAGAAATCGTACAGCGATGAATTTTACGTATACAAAGTACGTGACAAAGACGTAAAAGTGAAAACGCATACCGAATCACTTTCTCATTTGCAGATTCCAAAGGTGTCGATGCCGCGTTACAATGGTTGGGGAGATATCCTTAGATGGAACTTACAGGAAAATGTTCCAGGTGAATTTCCTTACACGGCCGGAGTTTTTCCTTTCAAACGTGAAGGTGAAGATCCTGCGAGAATGTTTGCAGGTGAAGGCGGACCTGAACGGACCAATCGAAGATTTCATTATGTAAGTTCCGGTTTGCCCGCCAAACGTTTGTCAACGGCATTCGACAGTGTTACACTCTATGGACAAGATCCCGATTACCGTCCAGATATTTACGGCAAGGTCGGCAACAGCGGTGTTTCTATTTGTTGTCTTGATGATGCGAAAAAATTGTACAGTGGTTTTAATCTTGCTGATCCGAAGACATCTGTCTCGATGACCATCAACGGTCCGGCTTCCATCATGACGGGCTTCTTTATGAATGCGGCGATTGATCAGCAATGCGAACTCTATATTAAACAGAATAATCTCGAAACGGAAGTTGCAAAAAAGATCGACGCGATATATAAAACCAAAAGTGTAAAACGCCCGGCTTACCAGGGTGAACTTCCGAAGGGTAATGATGGATTGGGTTTACTCCTGCTTGGTGTAACCGGTGACCAGGTTCTTCCGGAAGATGTCTACAAAAAAATTAAAGAAGATACGTTGCATAAAGTCCGCGGAACAGTGCAGGCGGATATTCTGAAAGAAGACCAGGCACAAAACACCTGCATCTTTTCTACAGAATTTTCTTTACGGTTGATGGGTGATGTACAGCAATATTTCATTGATCATAATATCCGGAATTTTTATTCTGTTTCCATCAGCGGATATCACATCGCGGAAGCTGGTGCAAATCCGATTACCCAACTCGCGCTTACCTTGTCGAATGGTTTTACGTACGTGGAGTATTACCTCTCGCGTGGTATGGACATCAATAAGTTCGCACCGAACTTATCATTCTTCTTTTCAAACGGAATCGATCCTGAATATGCCGTGATCGGAAGAGTGGCCAGAAGAATCTGGGCGAAGGCGATGAAGAATAAATACAAAGCCGATGAGCGTTCTCAAATGCTGAAGTATCACATCCAGACGTCCGGACGTTCGCTGCATGCGCAGGAAATTG
>JAYVZS010000037.1:0-15337 GCA_043783155.1 Bacteroidota bacterium
GTATCGGGATCTGATGGGAATTATTCCCCGCCCCTTGGGGCGATCGGAAAGAATTCCCATCAAATACTCCGCTGCTCTGCGGCGGAGATGTTTATTTAAGAGTTGCAAATAAAGAATGTCGAATTTCAAAGTCGCATTATTTAATATTCAACGGTCTATTTATTCTACAAACAGTTTTCCTTTCATGATCGTATAATGCCCGGGATACGTGCAGATGAAATCATATTCGCCTTTTGTCGGTGCCGGAAAAGTTATTTCAGTTGATTGTCCCGGGCCGATTAATTTAGTTCCGACCAATACCTCTTTCATTTTAGGAATGTAGTTGTTGTTTGGGCCGGCTTTAAGTGCTTCCGGACCTACTTTACCAGCCGAACCTTTTTCAATCAACACAAAATCATGTTGCATGCTGGCATCTTTCCCGGTATTCATGAGTCTGAGTTTAACGGTGCTTCCTTCTTTCACATGCAATTCCGCCTGATCATATTTCATTTCTGTCATCGTATTACCCGTTACTTTGAGAACAATTTCCATCACCGCGGCTTTCGGATCAATTTTAGTTGCATCGTAAACCGGCCCTTCCTGCATGAGGTTAGACGCGGGTTTAGCGGTTGAGTCTTTTTCTGCCTCTTGATTTTTTGTTTCGTTAGACTGGCAGGAGGTAAGTGACAATGCAGCGCTGATGCCTGCAATGAACAATGATGTTGAAAGAGTTGATGTTCTCATAAGTTGGTCGATTGGTTGATGCAAAATTACAAAACTTTAACCCTGTTTGTTTATATCGTTCCCAATATTTTATTTACTTTTCTACCCGAAGCAAATTTCAGTAATAGAAAAGTGCGAATGAAGAATTTACGGTGAGCGAAATTTAGTCTTGTTTCTTAATTTTAAAGCGGTGATCAATTTTTTTAAAAACCTGAATGCCGAAAAGGCAATCCTTGTATTACTTTTGATCGGGTATGTTTTATTTCAGTTGCCTTTTATGCATCTTGATTTGTGGAACGATGAGATTTACACATTAAAGTATTTCACGTTTGTTTCGCCACTGCAAACAATAACGGATTATCAGGCGCCGAATAACCACATCCTGTTCAATCTTGTAAATAATTTTTACCTGCGGGTGATCGGTGAAAGAAGCATTTATGCATTGATGGAACATCCGTGGGTAGTACGAGTCATCTCGTTGTTTTATTCGTTCGGAACTATTTTTTTTACTTTCAAATGTGCTGAAAAAATTTCGGGAGGCGCCACGGCAGTTCTCAGCGTTATTTTTTTGTGTTCAACTGTTCCATACTACAATTATGCTGTTGAAATAAGAGGTTACAGTCTCAGTATTTTTCTCATCACAGCGATTTCCTATTACCTCTTTTGTTATTGGGAAACGCCGGGACGGTCATTGCTTTACCGGATTATTTTCCTTGCTGCAGCTGCTGTTTATGCCATTCCACTGAACCTGTATCCTATAGCAGGCATGTGTTTTTTTCTTTGTGTCATGCTAATTGTTTCGTTCGTATTCAGGAATCGGAACGATGCGAATTCAAACTCATTTTTTAACCGCAAGAAAAATAGTGTCATGATAGTTGCTCTGACAGGAGGTGTTCTTGTTGCTCTTCTTCTTTATGCAGGAATTTTCAGGCAGGTTTTTTTCAATGAGTTCGTGGTTTCCGATGATGAATTCAGTTCTGCGAAATGGTTTGCATTGACAAAGGAGGTTTTCGTCTCCTTCTTTTCATTCAGGTATTGGATACTGCCTTTGATGTTCATCGGATTATGCAGCCAGGTGTATCAATTTGTTAAAAAGAAAAGTAAAAAAGAGTTTGTATTTTTTTTCTTTTTGTTAGTCATGTTGATGTTCCCGTTTTTAATTTCATTTATGAGGAAGGATGCATCTCCTGACAGAACATTCGTGAACCTCATTCCTTTCTTTGTCTTATTATTGGCTTGGGTGATCAATGGAGTAGTTATTTTATTTCCCGGTAAAAAGATTCGATCGTTGCTTTTGATTTTCGTGGCGGGATATTGTTTTGTGAATCTTTCTCAGCAACTGAATAAAGTAAGTGATCATCTGCTGAATGATATCCTAACGTCGGGCAGATCACATAATCTGTATTACAATTATTACCTCGCGCATTTCAGACCATTAAATGTGGTGAAAAAATTTAAAGAATCGGTTTATCATGACGGTGATTTTGTTGTTATCCGTGATGCGGAGCCGCACGATCTGCCGGAATATCTCACTAAATATAACATTCCGGTTCACGATTTTTCTCTTACCGACTCTGTTCTAAGATCAGGAAAGAAAGTTTTTCTGTTTAGCCGTTATCCGAATGAAATAGTAAACGATTCGTTCGGGAAGCAACATCAATGCAACGTAAAACTAATCAGCGAAGGATTGACGTACCACAATCTATTTGAACTGGAACGTAAGGCAGGGACTGAAGCAAACCAATGATCATTGAAAAAAAAGAAATTTTTTAATGGTAGGTGATCGAGCCGTTTGTGAAAAAATTGGTAAAAGAAGTGGCAAGGGATCCACATGGGTTGGAAACTGTGGAAGGAATAATTGTCTCAGTTGTTGATTGATTCGCGAGAATGGTTTCAAATTGTGAAAAAGAAAAAAAGAAATTACCGCCGCTGCATTGCACCTGTCCGAAAAAATCGATTCTGCTATTCACCAGGTTCTCGATAGTGAAATAAATTTTGCAATCACTTGTTCCACATGCGCTGTTATTATGTGAATCCTTTATCTGTCTTAAATGAAGTCGTGCCACCACCTCGTTATAATGAGGGCTTGAAGAATTGAAATCAGTTAATTCAGCGGTACTGGTTCCGATTTCCGTTTGAACAGACGCACAAACAATACACGATCCGTCATCCTGATCGGCTACGCTGTTGTAATTCACTGCATGAGGATCGGTACATCCTTTTTCATGGCAACCGCTGATGAAGAAGGACGCCAGCAGAAGGCAAGATCCGATGATGAAGCGATTATTCGTTTGTGTTTTCATACAGGAATCCACGTTAAAATTTCAGGATTAAAAATAAGGCAACCGGTAAACTAAAAGAGAATTTGGTGATGGTTGTTTCAACGTTGCTGTTGGCGGTGGAAGTTGAATTGCCGCTGAACTGGTCTGTGATATTATCTGTAACGAGGACGTTTTGCTTTTGATCTGACTTTACGTAATAGTAAGACGTTTCTGTTCCCAGTATTAATTTGTCAGAAAAATAATATCCCAAATACATCTGGGGACCAAAGCCAATGCTGGTGGTTTTTGTTGACGCCTTACTCATGCTTGAATCAGTCGTGGAATTGAACACCGTTATGGAAGAACTCGTTGTCTTGTTTAGCTGGTAATCTGCGACCAGATCTAATCCATAACCCGCCTGGAATCTTTTCCCGATCATGATTTTTCTACACACACCGATCCGATAAAATAAATTATTAATTTTTGATTCTTTGCTTACCGGGAGCTTGTCAACAATGTCCTGATAATTATAACCGGCCCCTGCTTCCACGCCCCATCCGGTATTTGCCAGGTTCAATGAATAGATCAGCAAATAGGGATTGTCGACAGTTGAAGTGCTGCTGTTGAGATTGATAATTTGTTTGATGAGCTGATTCGCCTGGACACCGATATAATGATTGAATTTTTTTTCTTGCAGCGGCTCAAGTTGTGCAGAGCAATTGATGAACGATGCTGTTACAAAAGCAACAGTGATAAAAATTCTTCCGATCATAAACAGACTGTTTATTTAACCTTAAATGGATTCGAAAATTTTGGATCCGTAATCAATGAATAGTCGGTGAGTGTATTTAAGAAAGCGATAAGAGCAGTTTTCTCCTGAGTGGAAATGTTCATTTCCTTTGCCAGGTTGTTTGTTCCTTTCAAACGCACGTCGAGGTTCGGATGATTTTTGATGTTATGACTGTAATGTTCAAGTACCTGGTCGAGTGAACTGAAGCGACCATCGTGCATGTAAGGTCCCGTAAGAGCGATGTTTCTAAGGTTCGGAATTTTGAATCTTCCGTTGTCGGAACTATTTCCGTTCAATGCGCCAAGGCCATTGTCAGCATAGTTCACGTCAAGACCTATGTTTACAAATCCAATTTCACTTCCGTTTCCGCCACCGGATTGATATCCGTTTAACTGTTGAGTCTGGTGGCAAGTGTTACAATTGTATTTATTGAAAAATAATAATTTTCCCTGTTCTTCAAGTCCGTTGAGCGCTGTTCCGCCTCGTTGCGCCTTGTCGAAACGTGTATTATTAGAAGAGATGCTGGCGACAAATGTGCTTAATGCCCGTGCAATTTTATTAATGTCAATATCAGAACTGTTAAAAGCTTCCATGAATAGATCGTTATAGTATGGAGCTGCTTTTACTTTGTTCACAATAGCATTCAGATCTCCCATTCCCATTTCGACGTGGTTCATAATCGGTTTTAAAACCATGGAACCTAAAAATTTTTCTCTGCCGTCCCAGAATAAACTGGGTGGGTTTGCATTCGGCCCCATAAAAAAGTTAGTTACACCCAGGTTCTGAATAGCCAAAGAATTTCTTTTCGTGAGCTGGTTTTCATAACCGGAACTGAAGGTTACGTTGTCAGAAAATGCCATCGATTGTTTGTGGCAACTGGCGCAGGAGATCGAGTTATTCACTGACAGATGATTGTCATAAAACAAAACTCTTCCAAGAGTTGCCAACTGGTTGGATCCGAAAAAAGTATTGTAATTGTAAGGCCTTTCCGGAAGATCAAGTGTTGTAGTTACAGGTTTAACAGAAGAACTGTCTTCCTTGTTACACGAAAAAAAACCGGCGACAGTTGCCAGCAGAATTACAGCTAATGAACTTCTTTTTAGTTTCATGACCTTAGCGTGTTAATTGGTTTGACTTCAAAACTATAATTAATTCCTTAATAATCAAACATCGGTACTGATTATTTAACACTTGGAAATCCTGAAATAAGTTTGATTGCTTACCTTTAAAGACGAAATTCGGGTAACTACGGTTGTATAACAGAGAAAATAAACATGAGAAGCGTCACAAAAAAATATACAAATGGTGAAGTAACGATTGTATGGAAGAATTCCCTTTGCATTCATTCAGGTAATTGTTTTAGTGGATTGCCTGCTGTTTTCGACCCGCGCAGGCAGCCGTGGATCGTTCCGGAAGGCGGAACCACCGAAGAAATTATTGAGCAGGTAAAAAAATGCCCGACCGGCGCATTAAGTTATTATCTGAATACGGACATGGAGGAAAATATATAGGAGAAATGAAACTAACTTCGTTGAACATTTTTTGAAATAATCTAAATACAACAACCATGATCAAAATTTCTACACTTACCATTCTGCTGTTTGCCGGATTTTTTGTTTCTATGAAAACGAACACTCGATTGATAGCCCCGATTGCAGTGGAAAGCCGGGCAGCAATTGGGAGCGTAGCGCAGCAATTGCTGCACGCTTGGAACGGAAAGCGGGAAGAATTTTAAATATAAGTTGTACAGCATCGCTTCAGATTGCTTCGCTGCTCTCGCAATGACGCTCTCGCGGCTATGTACTATCGACCGTTGACCGTGGACTAATTATCTCTATCTTTGTGCAGCAAAAAACCAAAACGGGGCTGACAGGAATTGACAGCAGGTGAAATTGGTAAGTAAGCATGCCGAGCGTTGTGAGTATTGCTCGTGAAACAAAACTTTCAACCGCCTAAATGGCAACAGTAATTACGCGTTAGCCGCTTAATCGAATAGATTAACCCGTTAGCTACTTCCCGGAAGTTTCTCCCTCCGGTTTCCAAATGGAAGTATCGTAAGAAGGGATAAGGACTGCATCGTTGCGCTGCAGGAACGAAAACTTCAGCAACTACGTTGATGGTTAGCCTGTGTTTGACAGATCATCTGCCGACAATCTAAAAAACACTATGCATGTAGAAAGCGTATTGATTGCTTGTCTGGACCGGGGTTCAAATCCCCGCAGCTCCACTTAACAAAAAGTTACTAGTTTTTAGTTTTGTGAAACATTATTTTGATTAACAGAGTTTAGCAAGTGAAAATGGTTGAAGAAACTTTGTTGCAGACAACTTTCCTGAAGACACCAATTGGGAATTTGAAAATTTCCGGAACAGAGGACGGTATTCGTGCTGTTGATTTCACAGATGATTTCAGTGTATCTACTTCAGAAATAAATTTCGTGGCTGATTGTGTGAATCAACTCGATGAATATTTCCAGGGCAAGCGAACTGTGTTTTCAGTGAAGCTGGATTTGCATGGAACTCCTTTTCAGAAAAAGATATGGAATGAACTGGTGAAAATTCCTTTCGGTAAAACGATGAGTTACATGGAGCTTGCGATGAATCATGGAGATGTGAAAGCAATTCGTGCTGTCGGACTCGCAAATGGAAAGAACCCTGTCGCCATCATCGTTCCCTGTCATCGCGTAATCGGAGCGAACGGCGATTTAACGGGTTATGCAGGTGGATTGCAACGTAAAAAATGGTTGCTTGATTTGGAAGGCGCTCTTCAGCCCGATCTTTTTTCTGCTACGAAAGCATTGTGAAAAAATTACCACTAAGAGCACTTAGAATCACTAAGAAGTTTTAGGTAAATTTATGATCAGGTGTCTTACAACTTCGTCACCTCGTCACTTCCAACTTCTATCTTCCAACCTCCAACATCCAACCTCCAACATCCAGCCCTCCACTACCTACCCAACAAGTACTCCTTAAACGCACCGAAGTCCGTCGTCATCATCTTCGCCTGCTTTTCTTTATTCAGCAAAGATTTTAACTGTTCCGGCAGCTCGACTTTTATGTTGAGGATATGTTCCACAACGTCTGCAAACTTTGCAGGATGCGCTGTCTCTAAAAATATTCCTCTTGTGTTTGGAAATTGTTTTTGATATTCCTGCAAACCAAGGAAACCAACAGCGCCATGAGGATCGGGGAGGTAATCGTATTTTTTTAAAACCTCTTTCATCGCCATCGCCGTCTGGTCGTCATCAAATGAATAACCTGTGATGTCGTTTTTTATTTTCGACAATGAATCTTCGTACAAATCGAGTATGCGCCAGAAGTTACTCGGGTCGCCGACATCCATCGCATTTGAAATGGTTTGCTTCGATGCCGTTGGTTCAAAGCTTCCGCTTGATAAATAATTCGGAAAAATGTCGTTGATGTTTGTAGCGGCGATAAAATGATGAACGGGTAAACCCATTTTTTTTGCGATCAATCCGGCAGTCAGGTTTCCGAAGTTACCGCTGGGAACGGCGAATACAATTGGTTCTGTCTTGTCAGGCATTCTTCCATAAGCGTATACAAAATAAAAACTTTGCGGAATAAGTCTCGAAATATTGATGCTGTTTGCGGAAGTCAGTTTGTATTTTGATGTGAGGTCGGTATCGAGAAAAGCGGATTTCACTAATCGCTGGCAATCATCAAAGGTTCCTTCAACTTCAAGTGCAGTAATGTTTTGTCCGGATGTTGTGAGTTGTTTTTCCTGTAACTCGCTTACTTTTTTAGAAGGATATAAAATGATGACTTCAATTCCTTCAACTCCCAGGAATCCGCTTGCAACGGCACTTCCAGTATCTCCCGAAGTGGCAACAAGAATGGTAAGTTTCTTGGTTTCTCCTTTTACGAGATACGCCATGAGTTGCGCCATGAACCGTGCGCCGAAATCTTTGAAAGCAAGCGTAGGTCCGTGAAAAAGTTCTAACACATATTTTTTATCATCGAGTTTTCTAAGTGGTGCATCAAAGGTGATTGATTTTTCTACGAGTTCAGTAATAATGGAAGATGGCAGATCGTCCGTAAAAAATTGTTTGCTGATTTCAAGTGCGATGTCTCCCAACGAAAATTGGGAAAGATCATTCAGGAAATGCTGAGGCAAGGCAGGAATGTATTCGGGCATGAACAACCCGTTGTCGTCCGGAAGTCCTTTCAATACTGCATCACGAAGCGAATAGTAAGCGGATTTATTTTTGGTGGAGTAGTAGCGCATGAATGATTTGCCGATTTGATGATTAGCTGATGTGATAATTTTAGGACTCGTTAAATAATCCTGACACCGTTTTTGTTTACAGCCGAAATGTAACTTTCACTTTTAATTCTATGTTGAGAAAATATTTTTTTCATCGCATCGGCAATTTCCTTTGTCTGCGTTTTTCCTTTACACATGGCAAAGATGGAAGGACCCGATCCGGAAATGCTGCAGGCAATAGCGCCGTTTTCCAACGCTGATTTTTTCACTGCATTAAAATGAGGAATCAAAGCGGCACGATATGGTTCCGCTACGTGATCTTCAACTGATCGTCCAACGAGATTCAAATCATTGCTGAATAAACCGGCGGTCAATGCAGCCGTGTTTCCCCATTGCTGTATGGCAATGTTCATCGGAATATTTTTCTTCAGAACGGCGCGCGCATCTTTCGTCAGCACTTCAACGTGAGGATGAACCACAACGAGGTAAAGATTTTTTGGAACCGGAAGCTGTATGATATCAAGCGGATGATACGAACGGATTAAAATAATGCCACCCAACATACATGGTGCAACATTATCGGCATGTGCCGCACCCGATGCAACTTTTTCACCTTGCATGGCAAATTGAACGAGCTCTTTTTTCTTAAAAGGTTTTCCAAGTAAAATATTTGCTGCGTAGACTCCGGCAACGGAACTGGCTGCACTTGATCCAAGTCCGCTTCCAAGGGGCATTTGTTTTTTCAGGATAACATCAAAGCCTTGTTTTGATTTTAGTTCATTTAACATCGATTGAATAGCAACGGTGGCAGTATTTTTCTTTGCGTCGTAACTGAGTTTACCTCCATCACCGGTAATTTTTTTGATGACTAATTTTTTTTCGTTGTTGAAAGACAGGATGATTTCATCTCCCGGCTGATCGATGGCAAGTCCCATCACATCAAAGCCGCAGCCTAGATTGGCGACGGTAGCAGGAGCGAAGACTTTTACTGATTTCATAGTTGAAAAAGTTTATTCAAAATAATTTCCGATGCTGATGATTTCCGCGAACACACCTGCAGCAGTCACCTCAGCTCCGGCACCAGGACCTTTCACCACCAATGGCCGTTCGTGATAACGTTCCGTTGTATAGGAGATAATATTGTCGCTGCCTGATAAGTTATAGAATGGGTGAGAGGTATCCACTTCCTGCAAAGAAATGGAAGCGTGATCATTTTCAAGTTGAGCAATGAATCGAAGCACTTTCTTTTTGTCATCCGCTTTTTTTCTGCGGGCGTCAAAAAAATCGTTTGACGTATCGAGTTCGGTGAAAAATTCTTCCACTGATTTTGCTTTCTTGCAATTTGCGGGAAGGATCTGTTCGATTGCAATGTCGTTCATCTCAATGTTTAAACCTGTTTCGCGGGCAAGGATCAGAAGCTTACGTGCGACATCCATTCCGCTGAGGTCAACACGCGGATCCGGTTCAGTATATCCGCGACGGTGAGCTTCATGCACAATGTCGCTGAAGTTTGTCCCGGCTTTAAAGTTATTAAAGATGAAGGATAAGGTTCCGGATAGAACTGCTTCAATTTTTAAAATCGTATCACCGCTTGTTAGTAAATCTTTCAGTGTGCTGATCACCGGCAAACCTGCTCCTACATTGGTTTCATACAGGAAGCGAACATTTCTTCTTTTGGAGATGTCACGTAGCTTCTCGTAATCTTTTAGTTTTCCTGAGTTGGCAATTTTATTCGGAGTAACAATCGAGATGCTGTGATCCAGTATGGTGTGATAATGTTTTACGACATCTTCGCTTGATGTACAGTCAACAAAAATACTCTGCGGTAAATTAAGTCGCGTCATTTCCTTGATAAATGCAGCGACACTCATCTTCTCTCCTGATTTTTCAAGTGCGTTCTTATAATTTTTTGTGCTGAGCCCGTTTTCGCTGAACAACATTTTTCTGCTGTTGGAAACGGCCACGAGGTTGATCTCAAGAGAGCGTGATTTTTTCAGATGCACGGCCTGCTTTTCAATTTGTTCAAGTAATGTACTTCCGATCAAACCAATTCCAATCATAAAAACATTCAATGTTTTCGTGTCAGACAAAAAGAAGGTTTGATGCAAAGCATTTAATGCTTTATTCAGATTTTCACGATGGATAACAACGGAGATGTTTAATTCTGAAGAACCCTGCGCGGTAGCGACTGCGCTGATACCGTTTTTTCCGAATGCCTGGAACAATCGTCCGGATACGCCAGGAGTGTTGCGCATATTTTCGCCGATCACCGCAATGATGGAAAGTTTTTCTTCTACCCTCATTTTCTCAATGAGGTGCGCTTTGATTTCAAGATTGAACGCTTCTTCAATCGCTTTCTTCGCGATGATGGCATCAGCCGGTTTCACCGCGAAACTGATTGTATGTTCTGATGATCCTTGCGTGATCAGGATCACATTTACTTTTGATTGTGACAAAGCTCCGAAGAGTCTTGCTGAAATACCGGCGACACCGACCATTCCGCTTCCCTGCAATGTCAACAATGCAACATCATCAATGGAAGAAATTCCTTTGATCATGAATTGTTGATCCGTCAGTTCAGTGGAAATAAGCGTTCCGTGATGTGTCGGATTGAATGTGTTTTTTATCCACAGCGGAATTCCTTTTTCAAGTGCCGGCTGAATAGTAGGAGGGTGGATGACTTTCGCACCGAAGTGCGACATCTCCATGGCTTCCTCGTACGTCATGGCAGAAACAGAAAATGCTTTTTTTACTTTTCTCGGATCGGCTGTCAAAACGCCGTCAACGTCTGTCCAGATTTGAATTTCGCTTGCATTCACCGCCGCTCCGAAGATGGCAGCTGTATAATCTGATCCGCCTCTTCCTAATGTTGTTGATTCGCCTTTTTCGGTTGATGAAATAAAACCCGTTACACAGCCAATACCGCTGAATTTTTTAAAATAATTATGGATGTTTTTATTGGTAACAGCGAAATCAACATGAGCGCTTCCAAAAGTCTCATCTGTCTTAATGTACTGCCTTGCATCTAAAAACGCGGCAGGCATTTTTTTCGAAATGAAATATGACGAGATGATTTTTGTTGAAAGCAACTCACCAAACCCGCTGATGAAATCAAGTGTTCTGAATGATAACTCTCTTACGAGGAAAACTCCATGTAACAAATCATGCAATTCGGTGAAGGAAGACTCGAGGAAATTATTCAGTGATTTATCTTTTGAAAGTCCGAGTTCGGAAATAGCCTTCCGATGTCTCGTTTTAATTTTTTCAAAAACGTCCAGGTAAGCTTTGTCGCGATCGGCAGCAAGTCGGCTTGTGTTGATGAGATCATCCGTTACACCGCCAAACGCAGAAAAAACGACGGCGATTTTTTTGTCTTTCCTGAGTGTGTCAGAAACAATTTCAGCAACTCCTTTAATACGATTCGCGTCAGCTACCGACGTCCCTCCAAATTTTAATACAATCATAAAATGTTCTTGTTGTTCATTAAGTAATGGAATACGAAATAACGGATAAAATGGTTAGCTTTCTTTCTTCAGATTCCTTACAATTTATAAGTGAAAAGTTGGGAATTGGTGAGTCAGAGAATGGGTGAATCGGAGTAGGAGTTCTACGGTTCACCCATTCTCCGTTTCTCCCTTTCATTTTTCCAAACTCAGCCAATTACCAATGAGCAACTTACCATATTCAGTAAGAATAGACTCCGGGTGAAACTGAACTCCGCACACATCAAATTTTTTATGACGAAGGGCCATGATATTTTGTTTCTCATCTAGTGCAGTAATGGTTAAACAATCGGGAAGATCTTCTTTTGCAACGACCCATGAATGATAACGACCGGTTTTAAAAGTAGATGGAATCTTCCTGAAAATTTTTTCAGATGAATCTGTCACGTTAGTTGTTGTACTCACTCCATGTTGAACCTTTTCGAGGTTGAGAAGTTTACCGCCAAACGTTTCTGCAATCGCTTGATGACCAAGGCAAACTCCGAGAATAGATTTTGTTGAAGCATATCTTTTGATCACATCCATCATAATGCCTGCATCTTCCGGTAAACCAGGCCCAGGTGAAAGAATAATTTTATCGTATTGCTCAACTTCATTCAACGATATTTCATCATTCCGGAATACATCGATTCTTTCTGCATCAAACTGTTCCAGTAAGTGAAGCAGGTTGTAGGTGAATGAATCGTAATTATCAAGCAGAAGAATTTTCATGGTGGTTTCGAGCAAAGGTGCTAAGTTCGCAAAGTTGCAAAGAAAAATGAACCTGTTTAATAAGCAGGTCGGATAAAAAGTAAATCAAATATAAAATCTCATGAAAAAAATCATCAACACTTCTCTTGCACCAGCACCTATTGGTCCTTACAGCCAGGCAGTTCTCGTCAACAACACTCTTTATGTTTCCGGGCAAGTTGCATTTGAACCTTCAACAGGGAAACTCATTACTATTAATATCATTAAGGAAACCAACCAGGTGATGCATAACCTGATGAACATTTTGAAAGAAGCTGACATGGATTTTTCAAATGTAGTCAAGGTTTCAATTTTCCTGATCGACATGAATAACTTCGGAACTGTAAATGAAGTGTATGGTTCTTACTTCAAAGAAAATTTTCCTGCAAGAGAAACGATCCAGGTATCACGGTTGCCGAAAGATGTGAATGTGGAGATTTCGTTAATAGCTGTGAAGAGTTAGTTGGTCCACAGTCGATGGTCGATAGTCCATGGTTGCGGCCTGCTTATTTTAAAGAGTTTCGCAATGCCTGAATTTGTTTTATCAGCAATTCAGTTTCAGTATAGACTGTATTGAAGTCTTCTATGGTTATGAGACTTCTCCTTTTGGCAAGATGCAGACATCCGATTACCTCCATGCCGGAACGGATTGAGTAACCAAAGAAATTTTTTGAATTCTGCATTGCTTTGTCCGGTTGAACTTTCAGCGATATTTAAAGTTATAGAATCGCTTGCTTTTTTTATTTGTGAAACTAAAATGTAAAGCTCTTCTTTCGGAAATTTTTTCACAAGATTATTTACCGAATCAGAGAGATCCAAAGATTTTTGGAAAACTCTTAACTGTTCAAATTTTAATGCCATGAAAAAAAAATATTAAAATAAAAAAAAAATAATAAACATCTCCGCCGCAGAGCAGCGGAGTATTTGATGGGAATTCTTTCCGATCGCCGCAAGGGGCGGGGAATAATTCCCATCAGATCCCGATACGCTTCGCTATCGGGATCAATTCGACTTAATCATTTCAGTGCACCGCCTGCGGCGGTTTCTAAAACGATAGTCTCATTGATTCAAAATGTCAATTTAATTGCAGTCAGCAACCATGGACTATCCACCATCGACTACCGACCATGGACTATACTCAAAAATCACTCTTCAGCCACCTCCTGAAAAACTGTTTTTGTTCCGGTAACACATCCGCCCGTTTTACAATTTTATATTTATGGTAATAGGATTCAACTCCGGGAGCGAGAGCAATGTCTCTTAATTTTTTCTGCGGAGTGAAAATGGTGATCACAATTTTTTCATCTGAAAAATACCGGCAAAGATCATTCAGATTCGACTCAAGTTTAATTTCATTGAGAGCAATCACTTCGTCATCCTTGCCGAGACCGGCGCGTTCTGCAATTGAATTCGGAGCAACGGCAACAATCTTTGTAACACCTGATTCTACAACCGTTTTGAAACCGAACCTTGCTTCGTAATTTTCAGGTGAAGAAAGTTTTTGCAACTCACAGCCTGCATGATTCAAAAGTTCAGACAATAATTTTTCATACGAGTCGGTTCCATAAACAAAGTCAATGAAGAAATCCGCAATGCTTTCCCCGATTATATTTTCAATTACTGAAATATAATCATGTTCTGTGTACCCGATTTTCTGTTTCCCGAAATCGTGGTATAGATTTCGGATAACGTCATCGAGAGAATGTTCGTTGGACGTTTTTTTTCGGATCATGATATCAGTCATCAGCGCGATCAGGCATCCTTCATCGTAGATGGAAGTTTTCCGATGAGGAATTCCCTGCACGTAACCGTCTAACCACGTATCGAAAGAAGAATCGGCGACAGATAAATTAAACCGTCCGTAATTATCAAAATGTTTCTGAACGTGAACATTTATTTCAGCGAGGAATTGCTCAACTGAATAAACCCCGCTTCTTGCTAAGAACAAATCACCGTAATATGTGGTGACCCCTTCATACACAAAGCCAAGACGAGAATAATTTTCTTTGGTATAATCGTATGGCATCATCTCCGCCGGGCGAATTGTTTTTACATTCCAAGAATGAAACAATTCATGCGAAGCGACACCGATAAAATCAACATACATCTGGTCACTCATTAATTTGGTTCCCGGTCCCAAAGCAAGCACTGTCGAATTCAAATGCTCTACTCCGTGATAAAATTTTATCGGAAGCAGTTGCACAAGGAAATGATATTCTCCGGAAGGAAAACTTCCCATGGTTTCAATCTGTTCAACGGTAAAATTCCGGAAGTCCGTCAGAATCCTTTCCCAGTCTGGTTTACACGTGCCATTGAACCAGATGTGAAAATTAATGTCATTGACAGAATACGAATTGTGTTGAAGCGAAGCGCTTGCTATGACAGGACTGTCGACCAGCTCATGGTAATCATTCGCTTTTAGAACCTGATCTTTCAGTTTGATGAGTGATGTAGCGAAACGAAAGTTCTTCGGCAAATCAAATTCAAGAAAACACGGCTCGTGCATTTGTTCGGGAACGTAGAAGCAGCAGTGAATCGGGTTGATATACAACTGGTCTTCATCCAGCCAGCATGCACCTGCGTCTAACTGAACAGCGTAATAATTGTATTTGATATGAACAGAACCTTTTCCTGAAGTTTTTACTTTCCAGCAATCTTTTGTAATTTTTTTAAACGGAAGCGCATTTCCGTCTTTGTCAAATGCATTCCAGTGCTGAATATTCTTCGCGAAGTTTCCCAATTCATATCGGCCCGGTCGCCACGACGGAAGTTGAAAAAAAATTTCCTCGCGATCAATGTCGTCAACAGTCATTTCAATTTCTATGAAATGAGAGGAAGGATTGGGGGTGGAGAATTTGTAACGCACAGGACGAAAGTACAAATATTACTGATTTGTTTCAGCGATTAGTCTTTCAATTGCCAACGTTTTGGATTCCTGCTTAAATGAAAAACGGCGATCACAACAATTGTATTTTCTTCGATGAAATAAAAAATGCCATATGGAAATCGAGGCGTTAATGCACAGCGAATGTCTTTGAATCAATGAGACTATCGTTTTAGAAACCGCCGCAGGCGGTGCACTGAAACGATTAAGTCGAATTGATCCCGGTAGCGAAGCGTATCGGGATCT
>JAYVZS010000038.1:0-37172 GCA_043783155.1 Bacteroidota bacterium
ACAGGGAGGTTGTCATGGAAGTATCGACAACAGAAGATTCTCACTCGTCACGTATGATGATGTAATGGCTTCCGGAACTGTAATTCCGGGCGATGCGCATAACAGTAATTTATTCAAAGCGATTACCGGCAGAAACAGTATCATGCCGAAGTCTCCGCAAACACCACTTAACGATGACCAGGTTCGCTATATCTATATCTGGATTGCTCAGGGAGCAAAGAATAATTAATACTTTTATGGATGCTTCAAAAATCTTTGATTCTGCTCCGCGGGTTGCCAGGTAGTGGTAAATCCACGCTTGCAAAAGTGTTGTGTGAAAATGGAAAATATGCCGTTTATTCCATCGATCGTTTCTTTACAGACCAGCAAACCGGGGCGTATTCATTTGATCATTCCCGGAATCATCTCGCGTATAAACAATGCGAAGAGCAAACGAGAGAAAGCATGATTCTCGGTACGGAAAAAATATTTGTTGATAATACTTTTACACTTGACTGGGAAGTTGAACCTTATTTCAAACTGGCCGCTGAATATAAGTACCGGATTTTTATTGTAACAGTTGAAAATTATCACGGGAATCAAAACATTCATAACATCGGTGCTGAGCAATTGGAAAAGATGGCTTCAAAGTATAAGGTGAAGCTGATGTAATCACATGTCCGTTTTTAAAAAAGAAAAGTCGTGCCTTTAGTATAAGACACGACTTTCTTTATAAGAAGAATATTTCTTAATAGCTCCTTCGCTTGAAATTTCTCTTGCCCGGTTTACGCTCCGATTGTTGACTAACACTGCTTCTGTTTGAAGAGGAGAAGGAAGTCGGATTGTGTTTCCGTTCGTCAGGATGATTTTGAGATTTCGGCAAATCAGGTGTTTCAGCAACCTGGATGTTTTGCTTAAGAAGTTTGTTGATATCTTTCAGGTATGGCTTTTCTTCCGTTGAGCAGAATGAGAAAGCAGTGCCTTCTTCTCCGGCTCTTCCGGTTCTTCCAATACGATGGATATACGTTTCAGCCACTTCAGGAAGTTCAAAGTTGATTACATGTGTAAGTTTGTCTACATCAATTCCTCTGGAAGCAATATCAGTAGCAACAAGGATTTTGATGGTCCTGTCTTTGAATCCGTTCAACGCTTTTTGACGGGCGTTTTGTGATTTGTTACCATGAATGGCTTCTGCACGTATGCCGCTTCGGTTCAGATCTTTCACCACTTTATCAGCTCCGTGTTTCGTTCTTGTAAATACAAGTGCGTGGTCAATATTTTCTTCTTTCAATACATACTGCAGCAACGCCCGTTTATCATTCTTCTCTACATAATAAACTGATTGCTTTACCATTTCAGCCGGGGCAGAAACAGCAGCTACCTGCACAGAAACAGGATTGTGAAGCAATGTGTCAGCAAACTTTTTTATTTCTGCCGGAACTGTTGCCGAGAAAAAAATCGTTTGCCTTTTTTGTGGAAGTTTTGCAATGATTTTTTTGATGTCGTTGATAAAGCCCATGTCAAGCATTCTATCCACTTCGTCTAGAACAAAAAATTCAACAGTATTTAATTTTACAAATCCCTGTTGCATGAGGTCAAGGAGTCGTCCCGGAGTTGCAATTACAATGTCAACTCCTCTTTGCAATGCTTTTGTTTGAGTAAGTTGAGATACGCCACCGAAGATAACAGTGTGTTTCAACGTAAGTTGTTTTCCATAGTCCCTGAAACTTTCGTCGATCTGGATGGCAAGTTCCCGCGTTGGCGCAAGAATTAATGCTTTAATTCCTTTGCGTTCCTTCTCGTGTTGTTTTGCATCGAGCAATTGTAAGATAGGTAAAGCAAAGGCAGCTGTTTTTCCGGTGCCTGTTTGTGCACAGCCAAATACGTCGCGTCCTTCAAGAATAAACGGAATGGCTTTTTCCTGGATTGGAGTGGGGGTTTCATATCCCTTTGATTTAAGAGCACGGGATATTGGCTCTATAAGATTTAATTTGTTAAACATAATAAGATTATTGGGTTAATGAATAAGTTGTGTCGAACCAAAAAGAAAAACGTGTGAGTTTGACGAATGGTCCCTGGATGATCAGATAAAAAGGGATATAAACTTAACTGAGGTGCAAGAAGAAGTAAATACAAAACAGTTTTTAATACGGCCTTTACGTTGACAAAGATACACTATTTAAACGGATAACCTAATCAGATAGTTACAGATTCAGTATTTATGCAAGGGTATAAAGTGAAATGAAGTATGTCTGAATGATCAAAAAAATCAGAACACCTCAGTTATTTCAAATTTATTACCGTTAAAGATAAATGAATCTCCTGCCTTCATCTGTTTCATTGCGAGCGATAAAGGCGCTTTTGGAGAAAGAACGACCGTCGTTTTACCCTCATGTTTGATTGTACCCAACCCTGTTAAGATAAAAAATAAGTTTCCGTTAAAAATTACAACAGCTCCCTGTGTTACACTATTATATAGCTTTCCTATATCAGTTGACATAATCAATCCTAATTCTCTTTTTCCTTCTTCAAGTTGTTTTGCATTCATATCCCGGTCGAGTTGCCCCATTGCACGGGAGGTTTCATATTTGTCACCGGCAGAACTTTTTTCAGATTCATTCGCCGATTCTTGTGCAAGTTTCATCGCATGAGAGGCAGTTTCAATACGTTGTTCAAGAAGACCAATACAGATTTCTTTAAGTTCTTGCTTTAGTTTTATTTTTTCTTTTTTAGTCAAGCGGGTAGAGTAGGTTGGTCGAAATTTGTTAACAGGAAGGAATTAATTCAGGTAAAGTAAAATAAATAGCCGGATCAACATGATCCGGCTATTTATTATGAATCGAATAGCAATGTCTTTCAATCGGATGCTTTAAAATTTTACGCCAAGTGTAACAGAGAAATTATTTGTATTTATTTTATTCGTTACACCCGGTACAACTTTAGCAGGATCATTAAAAGGATTATCAAGTGTATACTCCTGAAAATATTCTGTGCTTTGAGAAAGTACATAACCAAAGTCAATAAAATAATCCTGATCACGGATGCCGATTCCAAGACTATAACAGGTTTTACTCATGTCTGCTCCGGCGATTTTAGAAGATGGAGCGAACGGAGTTCCGTACATCGCATAACCACCCCGGAAGCTTAAATTTTGATATCTCCATTCAGTTCCGATTTTAAGGTTTCCTGCGGTTGTATATTTATTTTGAATAGCGTGATTGACATCAGCGAAACTGTTACCGCTGCTGGCATCAAAATTTGCTTCTGTGTAATCCACAAATTCATAATCAGCACTTATCAATCCCATCTTACCGATGATGAATGCAACGCTGCCGATTGCTCTCATCGGTGTTGTCAGGTTGTAATCGTAGGTGCCTGCCGGTGAACTATTGGTAAAGTTATCCCCGTTGTCGAATTTAGAGTTCATCGAATTGGTATACTCATCCGTCATTGAATAAAATGTTGGCGTATGGAATGCTACACCAATTCTTACCCAGTCGTCGGCTCTGTAAATCATTCCGAGTTTCAGGTTAATTCCGTAACCATGCGTAGTAAGGTTCTGACTAAAACCTAAACTCTTGAAATCAAAAATCGAATTGTTATTATCCACCTCTTCATAATAAGAATCTTCAATATATCTGATCGTACTGAATCCCAAAGTTCCTCCGAAATAAAGTTTGTTGCTGTAATTTGCCCCGAATGAAATCGCTATTTCACTGAGTGCTCCTTTTGAAGTTAACGTTCTGCGCTGAAGTTTATTTCCTGGAGGAATTACACTGGTGTAGTGATTTAAATTCGATGTGTCGGGATTAATCAGGTAGGTCTGGAACGCCATGTTTTCATAAAAAGGATCAAGGTTTCCTGAAGAAGTCCCTGAACCTGCATTTGTATTGTCAAGAAAATGATCGAGGAGGGAGTTTTGTGAATTCACTCCTTCGAAAAAGGATGCGGTATGAAAATTATTGATGCGATTGTAGCCGATTCCGAAATTCCAATTCTTCCAGCCATAAGACGTATCGTTGTTGGAGAGTTTTTGAGTATAGACCAATCCCAGGTTGCCGAAGTTGAAATTGTACTTACTTGCAGTGGATACCCCCCCCTCGAAATCGGATTTCGTTTTTTCCATATAGAGCGATGGTGTAAAAGTAAATTCCGATTTACGGTATATACCGATACCGGCAGGATTCCAACTTAAAGACGAAAAGTCCCCACCCAAAGCTCCGAAAGCTCCGCCCATGCTAACGAATCTGGCTGTCCCTGCAATTGATGTCTGAGAATATCTCAACGCATCTGCATCTGTTTGAGCGTTCGATGCATGTGGAACCAAAATTACTATCAAGAGAAAAATCCTAACGATTGTTTTCATTTCGTAATGATATTTGTGTTGAAAAATTAGCCGACCGGAAGACCCCGCAGGTTTCTATGTTTAGTCTGTTTAAATAAAACGGGATCCAATTACCTTCTTCCTCTTCCTCCGCTATTGCCGCTGCTATTTCTGCCTGATCCGGACGATGAGTTTCCAAATGAGTGGCTTGATGAAGAACTATTTTCGGAAGAGCGATTCATCTGGGGAGAATTATATTGATGAGATTCAGAATTATTCATCCGTGGAGATTGTCTTTGTTCGCTGTTCCTTGCAGAACGATTCTCCTGCGGCCTATTGTATTGACGTGATTCAGAATTATTCACATGAGGTTGTGCCTGTACATTGTTCCTGTAAGTGTGATTCACCTGCGGAGAATGATCCTGACCTGCCCCTGAATTGCTCATCTGGCGCGGGCGTCTGGGTTCGTTATTTTGCTGCGGGGGTTGTTGGTTCTGACGTGGCTGCTCAGTATTTCTCGGAACCTCAGTTGGTGTATTTTCATTCCTTGGATTGTTGTTTTCATTTTGCATCGGCTGTTCATTGTGAGGACGTGCAATAATTTCGTTCTTTCTCGATCGAACAGGTTCCGTTTGCGGTTGCGAATTCTGAGCGGGTCTTCCATTTACATTTTTATCAGGGCGAGAGTTTTCGACAGGCTGATTTTGTGATGGTCTCCCATCAGAATTTTTTACCGGGTTAGAATAGACCGGAACAGAATTATTTGTCTTAGTTGAATTGTCCTGGTTCTTGTCTGGTCTGCCGGTTTCATTTTTTTCTGTGATGATTCCCCTTACCGGAGTATTCCCATCAACCGGTCTGCTACCTTCGCTGCGTGGGGTAACCGGATTAGTTCTTGTTCCAGGCACCGGGTTTGAAGAAGGATTGACTCCATTAATACTTTCTTTTTCTGTTCTTGTCGCAGGAACTCTTCCGTTGTTTTCTCTTCCGTCAGAAACTTTTCCTCGGTTGTCGGTTGCTCTTGTCGTATTTTTTATTCTTCCATCAAGCAGTGCTTCTGAATATTTTTCACCCAATGTTCTTTCGCCCGACATTCTTCCTCCACGACCACCACCTGAAACAATAGCCGATTTTGAACCAGAGGAAGTTCTGCCTCCATTGTTATTAATCGAACCTCTTGGTCCGTAATAATGACTTGTTGCATCATAACTGTTGTAATAGTAAGGGTTGCTGTTACCATAACCTCCCTGGTAGTAGCCATTGTTGTAACCATTCCAATAAACGCCACCGTAGTAAGGTGAATACCATGGATCATACGAATGATGAAAGCCTCCGTAACAGAAAGGCTCATTATAGTAATACGAAGGAGGCCACCAGTTGTAACCGAGATAAATACTTACTCCCCATGAAACAGGATTGTAATCGTACCAGTAAAGATTGGTGTAAAACGGATCGTAATATCCATATCCGTAAGCCGGAGTGTAAAATCTTTTAAGCTTAGCGGAGTAAGCGTAATCGTAATAATCATCGTTGTAATAATTATTGGTAACGTAGGTATTACCATTTGCATCGCGCGACTGGCTTGAGTTTGAATAATCAGGCGTTTGTTGTGAAGAAGTCTGATTGTTGTCGTTTGAAGTATTCTGCTGTTGATTTCCCTGGTTATCCTGCTGGTAATTACTGTTGTCTGTCGAATAGGTTGAAGGCGCAGGAGCTTCAGGAGTTTGTTGAACAGGAGGTTGTGTTTTTGCCTGTGCCGGTTGATTCTGATTTGCATCCTTTGTTGAATAGTACACATCATCAGGAGTGGATGAGCCGGCATGATAGGTGGATGAACAGGATGTGGCAACCAGAATCAGGGATGCGACAAAAAAGAATTGAATTTTTTTCATAATCATTCTCCTTTCAGAATTATTTGACTTGTTAGATGGTAGAAGTTTAATTGATGCGATAATTATTACTTTTGTTTCGAAACTTTTGCAAACACCGTACCAGAATTTCATAACAAAGATAAGCTATATGAGTAAAGATTTTCCTTCCCGGTCAGAGAACTATTCACAATGGTATAATGAGTTGGTGATTAAAGCCGATCTGGCCGAAAACTCTGCTGTTCGTGGGTGTATGGTTATCAAGCCATACGGTTTTGCAATTTGGGAGAAGATGCAGGCTGTTCTTGATAAAATGTTTAAAGACACAGGTCATTCAAATGCATACTTTCCTCTTTTTATCCCGAAATCTTTTTTCAGCAAAGAAGCATCTCATGTAGCCGGCTTTGCCAAGGAGTGTGCTGTTGTTACTCATTATCGACTTAAGAATGCTGAAGACGGAAGCGGAATTGTTGTTGACCCGACATCCAAACTGGAAGAGGAGCTCATTGTGCGCCCTACTTCCGAAACCATCATCTGGCATACTTACAAAGGATGGATTCAATCCTATCGTGACCTTCCTATTCTTGTGAATCAATGGGCAAATGTTGTACGATGGGAAATGCGTACACGCCTGTTTCTTCGAACGGCAGAATTCCTCTGGCAGGAAGGCCATACCGCGCATGCTACCGCTGAAGAGGCTGTACAGGAAACGGAACGTATGCTTGACGTGTATGCCGACTTTGTTCAGAACTACCTTGCTCTGCCTGTTATTAAAGGAGTGAAAACTCCGAATGAACGTTTTGCCGGTGCGCTCGAAACCTATTGCATCGAAGCGATGATGCAGGATGGTAAGGCGCTGCAAGCCGGCACTTCACATTTTCTCGGACAAAATTTTGCAAAAGCATTTGACGTGAAGTTTACCACCAGAGAAGGAAAGCAGGAACATGTTTGGGCTACCTCTTGGGGAGTTTCAACACGTTTAATGGGCGCTTTGGTGATGGCTCATTCTGATGATGACGGGTTGGTTCTGCCCCCTAAACTGGCACCGATCCAGGTAGTGATTGTTCCGATTTACAAAGGCGATGAACAACGGAAGGCAATTTCTGACGTTGCAAATAAAATAAAGACCGACTTACAACAGAAAAATATTTCCGTTAAATATGACGACCGGGATACGCACAAACCGGGATGGAAATTTGCTGAATATGAATTCAAAGGAGTTCCGGTTCGAATAGCCATCGGTCCCCGCGATCTCGAAAACCAAACGGTTGAAGTTGCAAGACGCGATACAAAAGAGAAGTCAGTCATTCATCTTACGGATCTTTCGTTAAAGATTGAACACTTGCTCGTCCAGATTCAGGATAACATTTATCGCAAAGCGCTCACCTTCCGTGAAATGAAAACATTTAATGCAGATTCAATGGAAGAGCTTACAAAGATACTTGACAATGAAGGTGGGTTCATTTATGCACATTGGGATGGTACGCCTGAAACGGAAGAAAAGATTAAGAATGAAACGAAGGCCACTATTCGTTGTATACCCCTCAACAATAAACTTGAAGAAGGAAAATGTATCTATTCAGGAAAGCCATCGAAACAACGTGTTATTTTTGCACGGGCGTATTAAATCTCTTGGGTGATATTCCCCGCTTCCTTGGGGCGAAAGGAAAGACGTTCCCGCGATACCCAGCTGCTCTTCGGCGGGGGTAGGTCATTTTAATTCAAAATTAGTTGTGATGCCTGACACTTCAAGCGAATTGATTTTAAAATTATTGCAGGAGAAAGCGCTGCTGAAAATGGAAGTAGCTGAGCGGACTGCGGCCGGCTTTAGTCTGTTGAAGAATACATTATCAGCGTTGCAGGATGAATTAATATCCTCTCTAAAAAAAATAACAGCTAAAAATATCCCGATTGGTTATGTGAACAAGGGCGATTTTGAAGCCGAGTTCTCCATTGCCGATGATACGATTGTTTTCCTGATGCATACGAATGTTTTTACGTTTGAAAACAACCATGATATGTGGAAGACGTCGTATGTTCAGCAAAACCATGCGAGATCATACTGCGGAAAAATTTATGTCTTTAATTTCCTTTCCGATTCCTTTAAGTACAACCGTACGAATGATATCGGGTACCTGATTGCACGCATTTTCATTAACAAAGAGAATCATTTTTTTGTGGAAGGAAAACGGCAGTTGGGATTTTTATACAATGACTTTAGTAACGCAGAATTCAATGCTGAATCGATACGAAACGTAGCTGAATCATCTATCTTGTATAGCTTAGACTTCGATCCGTATACTCCTCCTTACGAGCAGGTAACTCAAGTAACCGTTCAGGAGATACTGGATACGACCATGCAATCGAAAATAGCCACCGGAAAGCGGTTGGGTTTTCGCTTTGAGGTAGATAAAGGAGAAACGATCTAAGAAGCTGTCTAAAAATGGTTTCAAAACAATACTTATCGAAGATTTCGCAGATAAACACAGATGACAGATTTATAAATTTGTGAAAATTTATACGAATCAGTGAGCATATCATTTTGCTTAAATCAAATTTAGACAGCTTTCTAAGGGAGATCTTTTTTAACATTCAAAAACTCCTTTGTATTTTTCAAAAAGATTTTACCTTTGCAGCCCATTCAAAAAATGGCCCGTTCGTCTAGGGGTTAGGACATCTCCCTTTCACGGAGGAAACACGAGTTCGATTCTCGTACGGGCTACCCAGATACGTTTACAAAAGGATACAAAATGCGTATCAAAGTGAAGCAAAATCCCTGATTTTCAGGGGTTTTTTTATTGTTTTAAGAGTTTTTCGGGTACACTTTAAAACAGTCCTTTTACCTACCTGTAATCAAAAAGTGGTTAGTAATACGGTTAGGAGAAAGGAGAATTATTAGAAATCGATAGTCATGAAGAGTTGCTTAAGAGTGTCGGACGTTATGCCGAACTTTTCAAGCTACTGGCAATGGGTTACCAATAAAAAAAGATTTTGAAAATCTGTGAAATCAATACAAGCAGAAATGGAAAATAGACTCTTACGAAAAAGTGAATGCAAAAAAACGTAAACCCTATTGAGTTTATAGACGAACTAAAAAAAATAAAAAGTATTGGATCAATGTTGCATTTTGGCTTCAGCATTGATCACTGTTCTTCCCGGATAAACCTTTAACGCTTCTTCCAGGCACTTCATAGCTTTTCTTAATGAATCAATATTCAAAACATACGCGATGCGAACTTCATCAGTTCCCCGATCGGGTCGGGAATAAAAACCGGTAGCAGGCGCGAGCATAACGGTTTCTCCTTCGAAAGAGAATTTCTCTAAAAGCCATTGACAGAATTTATCAGTGTTATCAATAGGCAAGCGAGCCATACAATAAAATGCTCCATTTGGTTTCGGACAAAAAACGCCATCCATTTTATTTAATGCATCGACAACAAAATTTCTGCGTTCAACATATTCTGCGTTCACTTTTTCAAAGTAGGAATCAGGTGTATCAATAGCCGCTTCTGCTGCTACCTGGCCGAATGTGGGAGGGCTTAGACGTGCTTGCGCAAACTTCAGAGCAACACTTATTAATTCTTTGTTCTTCGAAATCAGAGCACCAATGCGGGCTCCGCAAGCACTGTATCTCTTGGAAACAGAATCGAGGAGAACGACATTTTGTTCAATACCTTCTAATTGCATAGCAGAGGTAAACTCTTTGCCATCGTAACAGAATTCACGATATACTTCATCTGAAAAAAGCCAGACGTCTTTTTTCTTTACGATCTGTCGGATTGTTTCCAATTCCTGGCGTGAATAAAGATATCCTGTTGGATTATTTGGGTTGCAGATCATGATGGCTTTAGTTTTATGCGTCATGATCTTTTCGAATTCTTCTATAGGTGGCAAAGCAAAACCGTTTTCGATAAAGGAACGGATAGGTTTTACGACGACATCCGCCTGTACTGAAAAACCATTGTAGTTGGCATAAAAAGGTTCAGGAATAATAATTTCGTCACCTTCATTCAAACAACTCATCATCGCAATTTCAATGGCTTCTGACCCACCAGTCGTTACCAGGATATCATTGTAATCAACGTGGATGTTATTTTTACTGTAATAGGTGGTAAGTTTTTTACGGTACGATTCCATACCTGCAGAATGACTGTACTCCACAACTTTCGGAGAAAAATTGTGAATGGCATTCAACATTGTATCAGGTGTTTCGATATCCGGTTGCCCAATGTTAAGGTGGTAAATTTTCTTCCCTTCTTTTTTTGCCTGCTCCGCAAACGGAACGAGTTTGCGAATAGGTGATGAGGGCATTCCGTTTCCTTTGAATGATGTTTTCGGCATAATTCTGTAATGTTAGATAAAAGAAAACCCTTCCTCTGTTAGTGAGGAAGGGTTGCAAAGTTAAAATTATTCTCTAAGTCCTAAAGCTCACTTCTTTTCTGGAGTCGGTGCAGCAGCAGGTGTCGCATTTACAGGAGGTGCTTCTACGTTTCCTTTCAGGTGAAGGACTTTTGAACCAACCTTCGCGTTAGAAGTGATAGTGACAGTCTTATCCTGCATTCCCATTTTACCCGTTGAATTGAATTCCACATGGATTACGCCTTTTGCACTTTTTGCAACAGGCTCTTTTGGCCATGAAGGAACAGTGCAACCACATGAACCGTGAGCTTCAGAGATCACCAAAGGCTCTTTACCAACATTCTGGAAGCTAAAATCGTAAGAGACTTTGTCGCCTTGTTTAATTGTTCCGAAGTTGTATTCTTCAACTTCAAATTTAAAATCAGCCTGATTTTTATTTTCAGGAACTACAACTGTAGGAGCAGGAGTTACAGCAGGAGCAGTTTTGTTCTCTTGTGCATTCGCAGCAACTACAAATAGAAACATTGATACTGATAAGATTACTTTTTTCATTGTCTTGTTTGGGTTTAATTGTTTGGGTTAGTTTATTACTTTGAAATTATTTTTTGATTTCTACGGCAGGTTGTTCAACTGGTTTCTCAACATTACCCTTCATGTGAATAACGATCGGATTTTGCTTTGCATTTGAGTTAATTGTTACTGTTTTATCCTGCAATCCCATCTTTCCTGTTGAATTGAATGTTACCTTAATGGTAGATTTTGCTCCTTTTGCAATAGGATCTTTAGGCCAGATTGGAACGGTACAACCACAAGAACCGGCAGCTGAACTAATGATGATCGGCTCAATACCATTGTTTACAAATTCAAATTCATGCGTAACAACTTCCCCTTGCTTGATGGTTCCGAAGTCAAATTCGTCTTGTTTAAATTTGAAACTACCTTGGTTCATGTTTTCATTCGCGATGTTGTCGAGTTGCTTCTTTTCTTCCTGGGCGAGTGTTGAGAATGAAACAAGAAGACCGGCGACTAATAATATTGATTTTAATTTCATAATGTTGATAAATTAGCGTTTGTATAAATTATCTTGATTTATTTTCAAGCGGTGTTGCTCCGTCCTGAGTTTTCTTAAAGGGCATTGTTTGTTCCGAAGCATTTTCTTCTGCATTTTCTACAAGACCTTTGATGGTTATCACCTTAGGATTCGTTTTTGCATTTGACTCAATCGTAACTGTTTTTGTAAATGCGCCCGGGCGTTTTGTATCATAATGAACCTTTACAACAGCTGTTTGACCTTTTAATACCGGCTCTTTTGGCCAAGTTGGAACTGTGCAACCACAACTTCCTTTGGCATTCGAAATGACCAACGGTTCTTTTCCGGTGTTTTTGAATTTGAATTCGCATGTTCCGTCAGATCCGTTTTTAATGGTTCCATAATCATGCACATCCGATTCAAAAGTAATTTCAGCAGCATTGGGATTTTCTTTTACCGGATCAGCTATTTTTTTTTCAGCTGATTCCTGGGCATTCGAAACAAAAGAAGCTCCGAATAAAAAAAGAAGTGTAAATGTCAGGTTTTTCATGGCTCTCATATTAGGAAGTATATTATTGGAACACAAAAATAATTATTATTGTCAACCATTCTCAATCACCGCTGTCAATTATTTAGCCAAAGATTTCCACAAATCTAATGTTTGGGCTATGAAGAGAGTATGAAAATGATTTTTATTTTTGGGATCGGGAAGATAAGCGGTAATAGCTCAGTTGGTAGAGTGTCAGCTTCCCAAGCTGAAAGTCGCGGGTTCGAATCCCGTTTACCGCTCCCAAAAACATTACTTCTTCCAATCCATCAGGTTGATCTGTCTCTCGCAGAAATCAAATTCCTCCGCCTGGTTGTTTGAGCAAACCACTGTTATTTTATTCTTTGAATATTGTTCTACAAGATCCCGATACCATTTCTTAGATTCTTTATCAAGGTTTGAGCAGGGCTCATCGAGTAGAATTATTTTAACATCACTCAGCAAAGCAAGCGCGAGTTTTACCCGCTGCTTCATTCCCGATGAAAAATATTTGATTATCTTTTCTCTTGCATGTTCAAGTTTGGAAATGGAAATGATTTCATCTGTGGAAAAATTGTGTACTGATTTCTTAATTCGAAAATGAAAGTGGATAATTTCAGTCAAGGTAAATTCTTCAATCAATTCAAGATACGGAGATGCGAAACTAACCTGACGAAAAATATCTTCGTTTTCAATTTTATGTTCATTCTCATGGTATTGAATGATTCCTTCTGTTGGAACCATACTACCGGAAATGATCTGTAATAAAGTCGATTTTCCGGAACCGTTTGATCCCAACACAGCAAGTGAATCTGCTGAAGAAAGTTCAAGATTGAGATTTCTAAATACCCATTCGCGGTAGAATTTTTTCCCTGCTTTTTCTAAAACAATTTTCACAGGCACCCAGTTGAATCAGTGAAAAGATTATTCTTCTTCATCTTTGCCGTATCCTCTCATAATACCTCTGGTTGAGTTCCGGATGAACGTCAATATTTCATCCCGTTCTGTAGAAGGACTCATCTCCGTTTCAACAATTTCCAATGCGCGTGAATAACTGTATCCTTTCACGAAAATGGTACGATAAATTTCCTGAATCTCGGCTATTTTTTCATTGCTGTATCCCCGTCGTCTTAATCCGACTGAGTTGATGCCAACATAGGAAAGCGGCTCACGTGCTGCTTTCACAAAAGGTGGAATATCCTTTCTGATTAATGATCCTCCTGAAATCATCACATGGCCTCCGATATGAACAAACTGATGCACTGCAGAAAGTCCGCCGATGATCGCATAGTCATCTATATTGATATGACCGGCAAGCGTAACTCCATTGGCAAGAATACAATGATCACCGACTACACAGTCGTGCGCAATGTGAACGTACGCCATTAACAAAGTATTTTTTCCAACCACTGTTTTTCCAAGTGCTTTCGTTCCCCGGTTCATGGTGACAAATTCGCGAATAGTAGTATTGTCACCGATTTCGGCGGTTGTAACTTCCCCGGAAAATTTAAGATCCTGGGGAACTGCAGATATTACCGCTCCCGGAAATATTCGGCAATTTTTTCCAATTCGCGCCCCCGGCATAATCGTGACATTACTTCCAATCCATGTGTCATCGCCAATTTCTACATTTTCATGTATCATCGAGAACGGATCTATGTGAACGCCTGTTCCGATTTTTGCTTTCGGATGAATAGAAACGTGAGGTGAAGTCATCAGGATTTTAAATGGGATTCAAAGATACATGATTCCCTTTTGAATAACATAATCAAAAATTATTTCCATTTTCACCTTCTTTCGCACAAAAAGAATGAAGATTCAATGAGTCACTAAAAAAAGTGGCATTCTATTCATTAATTTGTAAATTCGTGCATTCAAAAAAAATAGATGGAGTTTACGGCAAAGCATATCAGTGAATTACTCAATGGAACGATAGAAGGGGATGAGTATGTGAAAGTAAATGAACTGAGTAAAATTGAGGAGGGAAAAGCGGGATCTATTTCGTTTCTCTCAAGTCCGAAATATGCAGCTCACATTTACAATACTCTTGCTTCACTCGTAATAGTAAACAGAGATTTTGTTCCGGAGCACCCCATTTCCACTACCCTTATCCGTGTTGAGAATGCCTATGAAAGTTTTGCTCAGCTCCTCGAAATCTTTAACCAGATTAAACTTGATAAGAAAGGAATAGAAAGCCCCTCGTTTATATCGCCTACGGCAAAACTCGGCGATAATTGTTATGTTGGAGCTTTCACCTACATAGGACAAAATGCCCAGGTTGGCAACAACGTTAAAATTTATCCGCAAGTATACATTGGTGATAATGTGGTTATAGGTGACGACACGACACTGTATGCCGGAGTAAGAGTTTATTCTGATTGCAGGATCGGTTCTTTTTGTACCATGCATACGGGAACAGTGATTGGTGCCGACGGATTTGGTTTTACTCCCAATTCAGAAAACCAATATATCAAAGTAGCCCAGATTGGAAACGTAATTATTGAAGATCACGTGGAGATAGGTGCGAATACATCTGTTGACAGGGCAACACTTGGAAGCACTATCATCAGGAAGGGCGTGAAACTGGATAACCTGATTCAAATCGGTCATAATGTTGAGATCGGAGAAAATACTGTGATCGCTGCACAAACAGGAATTGCAGGAAGTACAAAAATCGGAAAAGATTGTATGATCGGTGGACAAGTCGGCATCGTAGGTCACATCACTATTGCCGACAAAGTAAAGATTGCCGCACAAAGCGGAATTGGCTCCAGCATTACAACTGAAGGGGAAATTGTTCAGGGTTCACCTGCATTTAATATAGGTGACTATAAACGCACCTACGTTGTTTTCAGAAAACTTCCTCAACTGGAGAAACGCATCAAAGAACTTGAGCAGCTGATTGCTGAGTTAAAACAAATCACTCATTCCTGAAACATGATTAAACAAACAACCTTGAAAACTCCTGTTACTATTTCAGGAGTAGGATTACATACGGGCGAAAAGGTGAATCTTACATTCAAACCAGCACCCGAAAATCACGGATACAAATTTCAGCGTATTGATGCGCCTGGTCAACCTGTCATTGAAGCTGATGTCGACAATGTGATTGACACAGAACGGGGAACTACCATCGGTAAACACGGTGTTAAGGTGAGTACGATTGAACACGTATTGGCAGCTCTCGCAGGTTTGGAGATTGACAATGTGTTGATGGAAATTGATGGACCTGAAACTCCGATCATTGATGGAAGTTCAAAACCTTTTATCGACATTTTGGAAAAGGCGGGAGTGCAGGAGCAAAATGCCGAACGTATTTATTATTCGCTGAGTGAAAATATTACCTATGAGGATCCGACCCGTAAAACTGAAATGCTTGCTGTGCCGAGTGAGGATTTTCGTATTACAGTTATGGTTGACTACAACACGGATATTCTCGGAACGCAACATGCAACTCTTTACAACATTGGTGAATTTAAATCAGAGATCAGTGAAAGCCGTACGTTTTGTTTTCTTCATGAACTTGAAATGTTACTTGATCATAACCTTATTAAAGGTGGTGACATTAACAATGCAATCGTCGTCGTGAATGAAACACTGGCGCCCGAAAAAATGGCTCGTCTCGCGAAAGTTTTCAATAAGGAAACGGTTGTTGCCGAACGTGGATTTCTCAACAATGCAAAACTCCGCTATCAGAATGAACCAGCACGCCACAAGCTTCTTGATATTGTCGGGGATCTTGCTTTGGTCGGAGCTCCGCTCAAAGGCCATATCCTTGCTGCGCGGCCGGGTCATGTGGCAAATGTTGCTTTTGCAAAAATGATCAAAGCATTAATGAAGCGGGATCGTTTCAAAGCAAATGTTCCAAAGTACAATGCGAATGCCAAGCCACTTTTCGATGTGAACCGCATACAACAATTTCTTCCACATCGACCTCCTTTTCTTTTTATTGATAAGATTATTGAACTCAGCGATCATCATGTTGTTGGTGTAAAAAATGTGACCATGAATGAATGGTTTTTCCAGGGACATTTTCCCGGAGCTCCGGTATTTCCAGGCGTTATCCAGGTTGAAGCCATGGCACAGGTGGGTGGTATTCTTGTTCTTAATACGGTTCCTGATCCTGAAAATTACCTGACTTATTTTATGAAGATTGACAATACTCGTTTCAAGCAAGTTGTTCTTCCGGGTGATACGCTTGTTTTTCGCCTCGAGTTGATTGCTCCTATAAGAAGAGGTATCTGTCACATGCGCGGCGAAGCATTTGTCGGAGATAAAGTGGTGATGGAATCTGAAATGATGGCTCAGATTGTTCGCAAGGAAAAAAAGAAATCTGAAGAAAAAATCCAGGAACCTGTTTTAGGCTCGTAAGTGTTTAGAGAACTTAGAGACTGTACGGGGATTCATTAAGCATTAGTATTATCTGAGAAAATTGCAGACTCATTTCGTGATCCATGCCTGCCGCCTGGTTTGTGTCTTCTTCGCGAACTTTGTGTTAAAAAATTTAAACACAAAGTTCACAAAGAATTATCCGCATAGGAAATTCTTCAAGCCAATTTTAGAAAATTCTTAGAAGTGGAAAATTAACGTCATCGTTTGCTGCTAATTTAATTCGCTCATTTTTTAAAGGGAAATAGTCAAATCAATTTTTTAAATTTTAGCTATCTAAATTATTAAACGTTTTAACACCGATTCTCCTTGTTGTATTTGTAAGTTTTTTATCAGAAGATGATTGTTTTCAAAACGCTTGCTTCACTTTGATTCAATGGGTAGTTTTTGTTACAGTTTTTTTACAATTTGAAACCGCTGTTTTTAATTTATAATTGAGGGCGCCGAAAAAAATGCTGAGGTGATTATCACTGATTTATACGGCGCCGGAATTATGAAAACGAAAATTGACGGCGAGAAGACTGAGATTACAATGAAGGGGCAATCAAACGGAATTTATTTTATTCAGATCAATTCAGAAAAGGGAAGCGTAACCAATAAAATTCTCGTGAATCGTTAAGCAAGTACAACGTTTTTCTTTAACGATTGAGCGATTATATTTTCGGATAGCTCACATAAAATTTCTCCACTGGTTCAGAAAGTACTTTGATGTTAAGTGTATCGGCTGCTTCGGAAATATCTTTTACCGTTCCGTCTTTGAAAAGAATATTGATCTTGTCGTGTTGAGTATTGTAGGCGTTGTTCACTAATTTACCACTAAGCAGAAAGTAATTGAGACCGTGATCATCCACCCTGAACCTTGTTTTAATTTTTCCCTTCAGATCAAGCATGAATTTTTCATCAAACGGTTCACGTTGTAAAATAATTTTGAACAGTCTGCGGCTTACCATGCGCTGACAAAGCGAACTGAGAATGTTGTCATCGTGTTTACTCCAGATTTTTAAAGAAGTGGTAATGTCGCTGTCGTCAAGTTCGGCGAATGTGTTGAGAAGGTTTTCATCTTTTAAAAAATCTTTTTTTGTAAAACTATTTAAAAGAAAAAGTTTCAGGGCAGGTGTCGCAAACAAATCATCTTTTTGTTTGACCAGTTCTTTTGCGCGTTTCAAAATGTTGATGAGAAGACTTTCAGCACTCACCACAGTTTTGTGGAGGTACACCTGCCAGTACATCAATCTCCTCGATACAATAAATTTTTCGATGGAATAAATTCCTTTCGCTTCTATGACGAGTTCGTCATTTATTACTTCAAGCATTTTAATAATCCGGTCGCTGCTGATAACACCTTCTGATACACCGGTAAAAAAACTGTCGCGGTTCAGGTAATCCAGACGGTCCATATCCAATTGAGAAGAAACGAGTTGGTGCAGAAATTTTTTAGGATACCTGTTCCTGAAAATATTAATTGCTATGGTAAGTTTTCCATTGAGTTCTTTATTGAGCCGGTCCATGAAAAGCTCTGATAATTCTTCGTGATGAATTCCGCTTGCAATGCTGTCTTCCAATGCATGTGAAAACGGGCCATGACCGATGTCATGCAGCAGAATGGCAATTGTAACAGCTTCCGCTTCTTCTTCTGTGATGGCGTGCCCTTTTGATCGTAATACCTCAACGGCTTCTCCCATTAAATGCATAGCACCGATGGCATGATGAAAACGAGTATGGTGCGCTCCCGGGTAAACAAGATGTGTCAATCCTAACTGGCGAATTCTTCTGAGGCGTTGAAAGTAAGGATGTTCGATCAGTTGAAAGACGATATCAAACGGAATTTTTATAAACCCGTAAATGGGATCGTTAATGATTTTTATTGACATGATTCAGAATGATAACAGAGATTTTAAAATGGATTACAACGATATTTAAATGATTGCACCAAAGTAACTTGCAAATATCAGTATTTACCCGAATAAAACGACTTGTTAATTTTGAGTTAAGTGGATTATTGTTTCAAATAACTCTTCAACTTATTCGTTTACGAAGACGATTGCACGGGTTCATCCGTGCAATCATTTTTAAATCGTTGTCATCAACAATTGAAATCAAATAACATGAATCGAAACATCTTTGCTAACTTTGAGCGGACTAAAAATGTTGAAGTTTTAACTGACGTTATGGACAAAATAAATATTTTATGGGTGGATGATGAAATTGATTTGCTGAAACCCCACCTGCTTTTCCTGAAAGAGAAAGGATACGATGTGATCACTGCAAGCAATGGTCATGATGCGCTGGAGTTGATCAAAAAAAATCCGCTCGACATTGTTTTTCTTGATGAGAACATGCCCGGCATGTCAGGACTCGAGACACTTTCTCATATCAAAACAATCAACGCTGATCTTCCAGTCGTGATGATTACCAAAAGCGAAGAAGAGAGTATCATGGAGCAAGCCATCGGAAGCAAGATTGCCGATTACCTGATTAAGCCGGTGAATCCCAACCAGATTCTTTTGTCGCTGAAAAAAACATTAGAGAACAAACGGCTGATCAGTGAGAAGACGACTTCAGATTACCAGCAGGAGTTTCGTAGCATCAGCATGAACCTGAGCGACCGGCTAAGCTGGAAAGAGTGGAAGGAAGTGTATCGCAAACTCGTGTACTGGGAACTTGAGCTGGAAAAGACGAGTGATGAAAGCATGTATGAAATTCTTACTTCACAAAAAGGTGAAGCCAATCTGCTGTTCGCGAAATACATCGAAAATAATTATATCAAATGGCTGAAGACTGCTGATGACAGTGTCCCTACGATGTCGCACCAGTTAATGAAGAAAAAAGTATTGCCGGTTGTAGATGCCTCACCGGACCCGGTTTTCTTTGTGTTGATTGACAACCTTCGTTATGATCAATGGAGGATTCTGCAGCCGGTGATTGCCGAGTATTTTCGTTTGCAGGATGACGATTTGTATCTCGGCATTCTTCCTACCGCGACTCAATATGCGCGCAACGCCATCTTTGCAGGGTTGATGCCTTCAGAAATTGAAGCACGTTTTCCGAAGTTGTGGATGAACGATGAAGAAGAAGGAGGGAAGAACCTGCATGAAGGAGAATTTCTCACCGATCTTTTAAAACGTCTGAGAAAAGAGTATAAACATTCATATACCAAAATTACAAATTATGCAAGTGGAAAAGATCTTGTTGAAAATGTTCACAGCATGATGCAGAACAAACTCAATGTGATCGTTTATAATTTTGTCGACATGCTTTCTCACGCGCGTACCGAAATGGAAATGATACGTGAACTTGCCGATGACGAAGCCGCCTATCGTTCACTCACGCTTTCCTGGTTTGAACATTCACCTTTGTTTGAATTTTTGAAAAAGATTTCTGAACAGAAAGTGAAACTGGTTATCACCACCGATCATGGAACCATTCGTGTTAAAGAACCGACAAAAATTGTGGGTGATAAAACAGTGAATACGAATCTTCGTTACAAGCAGGGCCGTAACATGAATTACGAACGGAAGGAAGTGTTTGAAGTGAAGAATCCGATTGATGCGATGCTTCCACGTCAACATTTGTCTCAGACATTTGTGTTTGCAAAGCAGGATAATTTTTTCGCGTATCCGAATAATTACAATTACTATGTAACATATTATAAGAATACGCTGCAACACGGCGGGATTTCATTAGAAGAAATGGTGATTCCGTTTGCTGTGCTCAGTTCTAAATAAACAGAGAGGTTTCTCGCAAAGGCGCAACGTTCGCAAAGAAAATTTGTCGATTAATCCTTTGCGAGACATGAATTACTTTACCAATTCACCGTTCAACCGCATCAATTCAGTTTCTGAAATTTTCGCGTTGTAGCGCGCCTGCAGCGTACGGTTGGTTGCATCATCTAAACTGTTCTGAGCTTCTTTCAATTCAAGCGGTGTTGAATTACCGATTCGAAAGCGTTCGAGACCGACCGTTACATTTTCATTCGCTAGTAAAAGGTTGTCTTCTTCGAGTTTCAAAAGTTCGAGGGCGTCATCAAAATTTTTAAACGATTGTAAAAGTTGTGATTCAACTTTGCTTTTAACATCACTCAAACGAAGCGCATAATTCTGATAATCAAGTTTCGCATTTTTGATCTGGGAATTTGTGTTGAAGCCGTTAAAAATATTCCAACTGAAGGTGAATCCATAATTGAGTCCGGCATTCTGATTCAACAGAATCAATCCGACTTCATTGTTAATACGCGAGTAGTTATAACTTGCACCCAATCCGATTTTAGGATAACGTTGTGATTCGATTTCTTTGATGGTGTAAGATGAAACGCTGAGATCTTTTTGCGCGGAGAGCAATGTACTGTTCTGATTGAAAACAGTTTTTCTAAGTTCATCTAATTTTGGCTGATAGGTAATCACGATTGAATCACTCACATCAAAATCAGTATCAAGAGCCCGCGCCAGTAATTGGTTGAGATTAATCTTTGCCTTGCCAAGTGATGTTTTGTCTTTCAATTGAGCGGAATGTTCAGCATTCATGTCCACCTTCGCCTGGAGTAAATCAAGTTTGGAAGAAGATCCGATATTAAATTTTGTATCAGAGATTTTAACCCGCTCCTCGAAAATATCAATTGCATTTTGATCGGCTTTCAACAGATCTTTATACCTCACAATATCGAAGTAAGAACTAATTACCTGTGCGATGGTATTTTCAATTTCAATTTTCAGGTTGAGTTCGCCTTTACTTTGAAGTTCACGAAGTTTGTTTTGTGTTGCAAACATTTTAAATCCATCAAAGATGGTCCAGTTCAAAGCTGCTCCTGCACTGAGATTGCCGGATGAGACATTTTTTCGGTTCACTTCAAGCCCGCTTGAATAACTTTGTTTTGTATCGTTTGCCGATTTAGTTCCTGCCGCATTTATATTCAACGATGGAAGCATGCCGGCATTTCCGGCCGTATTATTATTCGCATCGATCTCTGTTTCATTTTTTGAAATAAGAATGGAATAATTGTTTTTCAATGCGATGGCAACAGCATCGGCAAGACTCAACCGCTCCTGCGCGTGAAGCTGAAGTGTGAAACAAAAGAAAAGGAGGAGAATGAAAAGTCGTTTAAGCATGTACCTGTTTCTTTGGTTTTGACATGTAAGAATACATCGCAGGAATAACGAAGAGCGTAAGGATGAGGGAGAACATCAACCCGCCGATCACAACAATTCCCATTGACATTCTGCTTTTCGCACCGGCTCCTAAAGCCAAAGCAATTGGTAAAGCGCCTAATGCCGTTGCAATGCTTGTCATCAGGATCGGGCGAAGCCGCGCTGATGCTGCCTGCAGGATGGCGTCTTTTTTCTGAACTCCTCTCTCTTGCAATTGATTAGCAAACTCAACAATCAGGATTCCGTTTTTTGTGACGAGTCCAACCAGCATGATCATTCCGATTTCACTGAAAATATTTAAGGTCTGGTTAAAATACCAAAGTGAAATCAATGCTCCGGCGATAGCTAACGGAACTGTAATCATAATCACAAACGGATCAATAAAACTTTCGAACTGTGCTGAAAGTACGAGATAAATCAGGAGCAACGCAAGAAGGAAAGCAAAGATGATGTTCGAAGAACTTTCGGCGAAATCGCGTGATGAACCTGTGAGAGCAGTTGAAAAGGAATCATCTAAAATTTTCTTGCCGATTTTTTTCATCGCTTCAATTCCATCGCCGACTGTTTTACCGGGAGCAAGTCCTGCGGAAATTGTGGCCGCCTGGTAGCGATTAAAGTGATACAACTGAGGCGGGCTGCTGCTTTCTTCTACTTTCACAACGTTGTCAAGTTGAATCAACTGACCTGCCTGGTTGCGAACATAAATGGATTTAAGATCCAATGGTTCATCACGATTAGCACGGTCAAACTGCCCGATTACCTGGTATTGTTTTCCGTTCATTGTAAAATATGAAAAGCGAACACCGCTGAATGAGAGTTGTAATGTTTGTGCGACATCCAGCACACTGATTCCTAAATCTCTTGCTTTTTCTCTGTCGATTGAAATATTCAATTCCGGTTTGTTGAATTTCAGGTTTACATCAAGTCCCTGGAAGGTCGGATCTTTTGCTGCTTCTTTCATGAATTCCGGAACAGCTTTTTTTAGCTTTTCAAAATTCTGCGCCTGCAAAACAAATTGAACGGGTAAAGATGTTCTCGCTGCAAGACCGACTGAAATAGTCTGTTCCTGGATAACGAACACTCTTGCTTCTGTATATTTTTTTGTTGCGACGGAAAGCATGTCCGAAATCTGCTGTTGGGAGCGTTTCCGCATATCAGCATCAAACAATGCGATGCGCATGATGCCGGTATTCACTGCGCCTGAACCGACAAAACCGGGTGACGTAACAGTGAGTGAAAGTCTTTTCTCCGGCACAGAATCTTCAACCAGGTTACTCATCTTATTCATGAATTGACTGGTGTATTCGTACGATGAGCCCTCAGGAGCGGTGACTGACAAACGCATTAAATTTCTATCTTCAAGAGGAGAAAGTTCAGATTGAAGATTGATTCCAACAACATAAATTAAACCCAATGAAGCGGCGATAATAATAATTGCGACCCATTTTCTCTGCATGAAATTTTTTAATGAGTTGCTGTAGCCGGTTTCCATGTTCACAAAGAATGGCTCGGTGCGTTCATAGAATTTACTTTTTTTGGAATTCTTTCTCAACATGCGCGCATTGAGCATAGGAGTAAGTGTAAGCGAAACAAATGCTGAAATCAACACAGCACCCGCCAGCACCACTCCGAATTCTCTGAACAACCTGCCCACGAATCCCTGTAAGAAAACAACGGGAAGAAAAACGGCTGCAAGCGTAATAGAAGTTGAAACGATGACGAAGAAAATTTCTTTCGAACCTTTGTGCGCAGCTTCCACAGGACTCATTCCTTGTTCCACTTTTTTAAAAATATTCTCGGTGACCACAATTCCATCGTCCACCACCAATCCGGTTGCCAATACGACAGCAAGTAAGGTGAGCACGTTGATAGAAAATCCACAGACGTACATGATGAAAAATACGCCGACGAGAGAAACGGGAATATCAATAAGCGGACGGAAGGCAATTAACCAATCGCGGAAGAAAAGATAAATGATCAGGATGACAAGGATGATTGCAATAAGGAGAGTTTCTTTTACTTCTGAAATTGAATTCCGGATGAAAGCTGTATTGTCGAGCGGGATAAATAATTTTAAGTCTTTTGGAAGATCTTTTTTTATGTCATCAAGACGTTTGTAGAATTCGTCAGCAATTTCAATGTAGTTGGCTCCGGGCTGAGGAACTAATCCGCAACCGATCATCGAAACACCATTTTGTTTCAAACTGGTTTCTTCCTGCTCCGGTCCAAGTACAGCGTAACCGATATCCTTTAACCGGACTACATTATTTTGATCTGATTTTATGATCAGGTTATTGAACGAAGCTTCGCTGGTCAAACGTCCTACAGTATTTACAGTCAGCTCCGTCGCGTTGCCTTCAATTTTTCCACCCGGCAGATCAACATTTTCCTTGTTAAGTGCTTGTTGAACATCAAGGGGTGTCAAACCAAACGAAGAAAGTTTTGACGGATCAAGCCACAGCCGCATGGCATATTTTTTCTGTCCCCAGATTTGAACAGTACTTACACCTGGAATTGTCTGTAGGCGTTCCGCCAAAACATTTTCAGCATAGTCATCTACATCCAGTTCATTTCTTGTATCACTTTGAACAGTAACAGAAATAATGGCATCTGAGTTCGCGTCTGATTTGGTAACAACGGGAGGCGCGTCAATATCCTGAGGTAACTGCCTGACGGCTTGCGCGACTTTATCGCGAACGTCATTGGCTGCTGCTTCGAGGTCTTCACCTAAATTAAATTCAACAGTGATGCTACTGCTTCCCTGGTTGCTGGCAGAAGAAACGGTACGGATACCGGCAACACCATTGATCGATTTCTCAAGTGGTTCTGTAATCTGAGATTCGATAACGGCGGCATTCGCACCAGTGTAAGCAGTACGAACAGTAATCACCGGCGGATCAACAGAAGGGTATTCGCGAACTCCTAAAAAAGAAAAACCGATTCCACCGAAAAGAAGAATGAGCAGCGACATCACGATCGCAAGTACGGGGCGGTTTATGCTGGTGGAGGAGAGGTTCATTTCCTAAGGAAGAAGGAATAATGAATAAGTAATAAATCGGTAATCATGAAGAGTCTGCATGAATTTATTTATAATAAGTAAAATTGTTCAATTGTGATTTTTATCCAATGTTTTTTTGTTTGAATTCTAATGTGTTCTAAATTCAAAACAAGCAATTCGATTATCTGCATTATTCCTTATTCATTATTACTTATTCCTTGATTTTCACTGTCACCGCCATTCCATCACGCAACTGCATGATACCGGAAGTAATAATGGTATCACCGGCATGAATACCATCGGTGACCTGGATCTTCGTATCGGTTCGTATTCCTGTTTCAACTTTTTGTGCTGCTGCTTTTCCGTTTCTGTATACAAAAATATTTTTTCCTTTCAATACGGGAACAATGGCTTCTGTGGGAACCATAATGGCATCTTCAAATTCTTTCAGGATCAACTGAACTTTTACAAATGAGCCGGGAATAATTTTTCCATCTCTGTTGGGACTGAGTGCGCGAACCTCTAATGTACGCGTTGTTAAATCAATCCGTGGCTGAATGGCATATACTTCGCCATGCAGAGTGTCTCTTGAATTGGAGGCAGAAAAAATTATCTTATCTCCTTTGCTCACAATGGCGCTGTATTTTTCAGGAATCGAAAAATCAATTTTAACAGGATCAATCTGCTGAAACCAGGCAATGGTTTGAGAAGGTGACGCATAACTTCCATCACTCACATTTTTTAAACCGATCACGCCGCTGAACGGAGCGCGTACTTCAGTCTTCGCGATTTGCGCTTTCGTATATTCTTCGTCTGCTTTTAAAGAATTTAATTGATTCAAAGAAATATCATAGTCCGATTGACTGATACCATGTATGTCAAGCAATTTCTTTTGACGGCCTTCCTGTTCAGTCGCTAATTTTATCTGCAGATGAAGTTTTTTCAGTTGCGCTTGCAAGTCAGTGTCATTTATTTTAACGAGCAGATCACCTTTGTCAGCGTGACTTCCTTCTTTGAAATTGATCAGGATAATTTTTCCTGAAGCTTCCGGTCTCAATTCAACTTCTTCATTAGCAAGCACACTTCCGGAAGCATACAATTTATTGTCGAGTTTTTCTGCAGAAGCAATGATAGCCGAAACCGGTATGGCAGAATTTTTTGCAGCCGGAGGAGGAACACTCTTCGCGCTGTTCGTGTTAAGGAAAATGAACTTGATCGCAAGTAAAATTGCAACAAGGATAATAATGAAAACCAATGGGCGTGATGCTTTCATAAACGTTTATCAGTTAAAACAGACACGATCACCGGATCAAATAAGGCATTCGATTATTCATGGCTGTTTGAGTAGCCAAATGTAAGCTATTTTGAAAGTTCGGTAGTAGTATTGTATGAACAAAGTTGTTAGGGAAAAGTTATGGTCAAGGTCGATTTTGGGCATTCATTTTTTTACTTTCGTCTTCTGAAATGAAAGAATTCAAAACCCGTAGTCGATCGTTAGATGAATTACCTGAAGTGGCTCGCCAACTTCTCAAATTTAGTGATGGTAAAAAGGTCATCGCCTTTTTTGGCCCGATGGGAAGCGGAAAGACGACCTTCATAAAAGCCATTTGCAAGATAATGGGAGTGAAAGAAACCGTGAGCAGCCCTACTTTTACCCTCGTGAATGAATATGTTGCCGCTGACGGTAACCCTGTTTATCACTTTGATTTTTACCGTATAAAGGATGAAAATGAAGCCCGTGAAATCGGCTGTGAAGAATATTTTTACAGCGGTCACTATTGTTTTGTGGAATGGTCAGAAAAAATTTTAAATTTATTGCCGAAAGAAATCGTACGAGTTACGATCGATGTTGAACACGAAACCAGACTGATTACTTTTCAATCATGAACGAAAAACTACCTCCCGGACTTTCTAAATTAATTTCATCAGCTGCCATGATGCCGCAGGAGGCCATGATGGAAGTGAAAAAGCAACACAAACAATTATACATCGGCATTCCGAAAGAAACTTCTTTTCAGGAAAACAGGATTCCGCTCATACCCGAATCAGTTTCGTTACTTGTAAACAACGGTCATGAGATTGTTGTTGAAACGGGAGCCGGCACAGCTTCCAACATCCAGGATTCAGATTACAGCGAAGCAGGCGCTAAGATTGTTTATACCACGGCGGAAGTATATAAAGCTGACATCGTTTTGAAAGTTGCACCTCCGTCGCTAAAGGAACTTGAGCTTTTACAGGTGAAGCAGAGTTTGATTTCAATTTTGCAGATGAGTATGCAGAATGAAGAATATATCCGGCAGCTTTCAGCAAAAAAAATTACCGCTGTTGGATATGAGTTTATGATTGACGATCTCGGTGTGTACCCGATCATCCAGGCGATGAGTGAAATTGTAGGAAGTACTGCCATTCTTGTCGCAGCTGAGTATCTTAGTAATGCGTTTAATGGAAAAGGTGAACTTCTCGGAGGTGTTGCCGGCATTCCTCCATCAGAAGTGGTGATCATCGGAGCCGGAACAGTAGGAGAATATGCAGCCCGCGCCGCGCTTGGATTAGGAGCGAGCGTAAAAGTGTTTGATGATTCCATCCACCGTTTAAGGAGGTTGCAGAACAGGTTGGGAAGAAGGATTTACACGTCTACAATTGTTCCCAGTATATTATTAAAAGAATTGAAAGTTGCTGATGTTGTAATCGGGGCGTTACGAAGCGATGAAGGCAGAACTCCTGTTGTGGTGACGGAAGAAATGGTAAGTGAAATGCGCGTGGGTTCTGTGATAGTCGATGTGAGCATCGACCAGGGCGGATGTTTTGAAACCAGTGAAGTGACCAATCATACACAACCCGTTTTCAGAAAATACGGAGTGGTTCATTATTGCGTACCCAACATTGCTTCGCGTGTAAGCCGTACGGCTTCGGCAGCACTCAGTAATATTTTTACGCCTATTCTTATCGACATCGGTGAAGAAGGAGGTATTGATGAAATGCTCTGGAAAAATAAAGCGGTCCGTAAAGGTGTATATCTGTATAAAGGATCAGTCACTAACCGGTATGTAAGCAACGTGTGTAAACTTCCTTACAAAGATCTTGAGTTGCTGATGGCAGCGAGGATGTAAGAGAAGTTGGGAGTAGGGAATTCGGAGTCGACCGGAAACTTAATTTGTTAGCTTTAATATTATGTAGAATTTTATTTTCTCCACCTGATTTTTACTGCGGATATTTTTCCAGTTTCCAGTCTCATAGAAGGTTGAATGATAAAACCATTCTTTGTATAAAACTCCAGTGGCGATGAATAGACTTCTCCGTTTTGTTTGAGCAAATGGTTGTGGTCGATCACCCAACCGTTTAATTCATCTTCTTTCTCTTTTAGTTTATTCAGCAACCATGTTCCGTGGTACTGCTTCTGAATTTTACTGTCGAGCAGAATGGCAAACCAACGTTCGTTGTTCCTGTCGAAAACAAATCCCCAACCTGAAATTGGTTTGTTCTGCTTGGTAACTATATAATGAATTGTGTTTGACAGGTTGTTGAGGTATATATCAAAGTCGGCCATGGCTGTATATTTTAAATTCTCAGGATATTCATTGTTCCAGAGTTTATAAACAGCTGCCTTTTGCTCAGTAGATAGAAATGTTATTTCCAGTAATTGCAATTTCATACCCGGTTACAAATTTCACTTTGTTCATATAAGTTTTTGAAAAGAGGTATTCATTTCTACTCCGTTCTTTAATGTCTGGAAAACCACGCAATACCGTTCTGTAAGTTTCAGAAGTGTTTGGAGTTTTTCTTCCTCAGCATCGCAATCGAGTATAAACTGAAGCCGGATTTTTGTGAATCCGACAGGAACTTCTTTCGAAACGCCTAATGTACCACGGAAATCTAAATCACCTTCGGCTTTTACCGTTCCGTCTTTTATATGCACTTCAATGGCCGTTGCGACGGCGCTTAGCGTAACACCTGCGCAGGCAACCAGCGCTTCCAATAATAAATCTCCTGAACAGGCAAGCATACCGCTGCCACCAGTTGCAGCATGTAAACCTGCTTCCACCATGGCACGCCCGGTTTCTACTTTGCAGGAAATCCCTTCCCCGATTTTCCCTGAAGCCTTCAATGTAATCATTGCTGATTCGGGTTGGTTCCTGTATTTTTCTTTCAACGGGGCCTGTAAACTTTTTAGTTCTTCTGTGTTCATTGAGACGTTGGTATATGATTCGTTTCTTTTATACTTGTAGAGGAGTACAAATATAAATTATGTTTTGCAAAAACTTAAAAGTGACTTTCAAATAACCCAAAATTAATTTTCAGTCTGATTACAATTTTACCGGACATTGATAAATATATCTTGTTATTTTTTCTCTCCTCCGATAAATGTCATAGGCACGGTGAGTGTCAATCCGCCGGCCTTAGCGGCATGTGTGTTTAAGTTTTGTTCAAGAATTGAGAAAACGGTTTTTAAATCTTCCCCCGGCAAAAGGTCTCTCCATGATGACAACCATCCAAGTTTTACAAAGTGATGATTGAGAAAAGCGCTGCCATCTAAAAATTTCATTTCAAACGATTCTTCAAAATGCCTGTTAACCTTAAAACCATTTTCCATAAATAGTTTTGAAACGCTTGCTACTGTTCCGCGATGTTCTTGGTGCTCCTTTAACTTTATGACTAATTCATTTTTTTCAAGTTGATGAAGCGTTGATTCAAAGATGTTGTAGAATTCTTTCCAGTGTCCGTTCAGATTGGTTGTCAAAGCGAGTTTGCCTTCCGGTTTCAAAACGCGGTTACATTCTTTGAAAACAATCTGCGGGTTGTAGAAGTTATTGATGCCAAGGTTGGAAACGATGAGGTCAACTGAATTATCATCGAAAGGAATTTTTTCTGCAGAACTCTCGATGATTTCAACATTGGTGAGATTGTAGTTTTTTATTTTTTGTCTTGCTCTTTTGTTAGCGTTTATCCACAGGTCAATTCCATAGAGTTTACATGATTTACAGAATCGTCCAGCCAGTTCCATCAAAGGAAATCCCGCGCCTGAACCAATGTCGATCACAATAAGATTCGGTTTTAATTCCAGATGTTTAATCAACAACAATCCAAAGGAAGCGCTCCACAACGGAAGTTCGTCAAAGGTATTGATGAATTCTTCGTTGTCGTTGAATGAGTAGGAGAGGTAGTCGGACATGGAATAGTGGGAAACGGGATTGGTAGTATGCAATCTACTAACTTCCATCCGCTTTTCTACATAAAACGATCAGTTCAAACTTGGTTGTAAGATTATTGAACAATATTTTGTTTTAAATTAAAACAATGCTTATCTTTGTCGGGGTGAATGGAAATAAACAAATTGATATGAACATAAAACTCTCGCAAAAAAAAATTGGTCATCGCATTGCTGAACTTCGGAAAATGAAAGGTTTGTCGCAGGAAGATTTGGCAAAAAGTGTCAAAATATCCAGACCGTCTCTGGCTCAAATAGAGTTGGGAAACAGAAGTGTTGATGTTCTTGAATTGCAGCGGTTGTCTTTGGTATTGGGGTTTTCATTGGATGATTTTATGTCTAAAAATTTTTCCGTGAACCAGGATGTTGAAGGCAAAGCAGAAGCTAAGTCAAAGAAAACAAGTGAACGAATTTCTGTTCCAACTCTTCAAGTCAGTAAATTCAAAAATGTGATACTCTACATTTTAGAAAGATGTGCGGGTAAACCAAATGTTGGCGAAACAGTGTTATACAAGTTGCTGTATTTTTCCGATTTTAATTATTACGAATTGTATGAGGAGCATTTGACTGGTGCAAAATATCGCAAGTTGCCTTATGGCCCTGTCCCGCAAAAATTAGATACAATCATTGGTCAGATGATGGAAAAGGGAATGATACAAAGGATTAAAACAGAGTATTACGACAAGATACAAACCCGTTACATTCCTCTTGCAAAAGCTGATTTGACTGAATTGAAAGCAAGCGAAAAAGAAGTGATTGACAAAGTGATTGAACAAATGAGTGATTGGAGTGCTGCCATGATAGGTAATTATTCTCACGGTGATAAACCTTGGAAAGCTACCGGTACGAATGACGAAATAAATTATGAGTTAGCTTTTTACAGACGACCACCTTATTCAGTAAGGGTATATCAAGAAGATGAAGAAGATTCAATTTGAAGAATTATTGGAATTCAAAAAGGACTTGAAGCAACTTCTTAAAAAATTCAGAACGCTGAATGATGATTTAGAAGTAGTGAAGCAAGACCTGAATGATGAACCTGGAGAAAGCCCAACTTTTAGTTATAGAATAAATGGATTGGGGATAGAAACTTTTGTAATCAAAATAAAAAAGATTGCCTGTAAAGCGTTGAAAGGGCGGGGTGTGAATTCAGGGCTGCGGTTGATTTACGCCTATTATGAAAATGATGGCAAAATAATTTTTGTGGAGCTTTATCATAAGAATGATAAAGTGAATGAAGACAGAGAAAGAATTTTAGTAAATTTCAAATAAGTAAGTAAAAACAGCACCGTTTAATTTACGGGATGGAAATTAAACTGCGCTATTTAGTTTCACTGCTTTTACGAAGGATAGCAAACGTGGCTTTGAAGATCTTTTTACAGTGTTCATTTCTTGTAGTCAGTTTCAAGTTTGCAGTGTCGCCATACGGTTACAGCAAACGTACAATCACTAAGAATTTTTCTAAAGAAAGTATTCCTAATATTTCCGAAGGTATGGAAATATTAGGAATGTTTTCAAAAATATTGGGAACTTACCGGGACTGTTAACTCAGGATTTCTTCCTTCTCTTCTTCTCCATCAATATCAACGAAAGTTCGCGTCCTGTCTGGCCTTTTACAGACGTGTTTTCCTGCGCGCGGCGAATGAGGTATGGGAGAACTGAAGTGACAGGTCCGTACGGTACATACTTCGAAACATTGTAACCAAGTTTTGCGAGATTATAGCTGATGTGATCACTCATGCCATACAATTGAGAGAACCAGATGTGAGGATGATTGTTCGATAGATTTTTTTCAAGCATTAAATCAGTTAAAAGCAACGCGCTGTTTTCATTGTGTGTTCCGCAACAGAAAGCAATGCTGTCGATGTGATCAACGCAAAATCTCAATGCGTCATCATACGCTTTGTCGGAAGAAATTTTATCAGAATATATCGGTGAAGTATAATTTATCTCCTTTGCACGCTTGCGTTCTTTCTCCATGTAAGCACCACGGACAACTTTTACTCCGAGCATGTAATTATTTTGCTTCGCATGTTCGTATGAACGTTTCAGAAAATCAAGACGGTCGGTGCGGTATAACTGGATGGTGTTATAGACCATCACTTTTTCTTTGTTGTAACGCATCATCATTTCCTGCACGAGATCATCAACCACATCCTGAATCCATGTTTCTTCCGCGTCTACATACAAAGGAACATCGTTGTCCGAACCTGCCTGGCAGATTTTCTGCATCCTGCTCTTCACTTTTTCAAATTCAATTTTCTCATCATCGGTCAGTGATTGCTTCGCATGTATTTTTTCAAGCAAGGCGAACCGTGCAAATCCTGTTGGTTTGAAAACACAAAACGGAATGTTCTGATTTCCTTTTGCATTCTGAATCGTAGAAAGCGTTTCTTTTAATCCGAGTTCAAAATCCTCTTCCGACTCTTTTCCTTCAACTGAATAATCTAAAATGGTTCCGATATGATACCTGCCAAGCTCTTCAATTGTTTTTTTACATTCTTCGATGCTTTCGCCGCCGCAGAAATGACGGAAGGCCGTTGCCTTTACAATTCCTTTGATCGGTAAATGCAAAGCGATGGCGGTGTTTACAAACGGCGGACTCATTCTTACGAGCCAGTTATAACTGATGATTTTGAAAAGCCAGTAAGCCCGGTTAAGGTCTTTATCAGACTTTCCGGAAAAGGCTACTTCTGTATTGTCAAATGATACGATATTGTTTTTCATTGTTAAAAGTCTGCAAACGTAGTAAAAAAAAGTGTTTACGTGTTTGAATGTTTATGTGTTTACGTGCGTCAATCTCTTATCAGCACCGCCACTTAAACACTCGCGCACATAAACCCGTAAACACTTATTCGTTACCTTTGCCCTCACCATGACTTTCCAACTTCAACCTTTAACAAACCGGGGATTTAGTAACCAATGTCCCTTCATTATCTCAGGTCCGTGTGGCGTTGAATCAGAAGAACAGATTCACGCAACTGCAATGGCGCTTAGCAAATACAACGTTCATCTTTTGCGTGGTGGAATCTGGAAACCACGATCACGTCCCGATTCTTTCCAGGGAATAGGAGTTGTGGGATTGAAGTGGCTGAAAGAAGCCGGAAGAAAAAATAATTTACCCGTCGCCGTTGAAGTTGCCTCTTCTAAGCATGTTGAAGAAGCATTGCATGCCGGCATTGACGTGTTGTGGATCGGAGCGCGCACAACGGTGAATCCTTTTCTCGTGCAGGAAATAGCGGATGCATTGAAAGGTGTTGACGTTCCTGTGCTCGTTAAGAATCCCATTAATCCTGAGCTTGAACTTTGGATCGGTGCGATTGAGCGCGTATACAAGGCGGGTGTTCGTAGCATCGCGGCCATTCATAGAGGATTTTCAACATTTGAGAAAACAAAATACCGCAACGTTCCGAACTGGCAGATTCCGATTGAACTGAAAAGAAGATTTCCGGAGCTTCCGTTGATTTGTGATCCAAGTCACATCTGCGGGCAACGTGACATGATACAAGCCGTTGCGCAAACTGCTCTTGATTTGAATTATGATGGATTGATGATTGAATCGCACATCCATCCTGACAAGGCATTGAGTGATGCGAATCAGCAATTGACTCCCGCTGCGTTGGGAAAACTTTTGGAGTCGTTGATCATTCGCCAACCGTCTACTGATGATGTTATTTTCCTGAACAGACTGGAAGAGTTACGCGACAAGATCGATCAGATGGATGATGGTGTATTGTGCATGATCAGTGAACGCATGGGGCTAGCGCGCGAAATTGGTCAATACAAAAAAGAAAATAACATGACCATTCTGCAGGTGGAACGTTGGAATGAAATTCTGACAACCCGTTTACAATTCGGATTGAATAAAGAATTGTCGGGCGATTTTGTGGTAAAGTTGTTTGCTTTGATTCACGATGAATCCATTCGTCAGCAAACCGATGTGATGAATTCGAGCAGCATTGAAAAAGAAAACATAAAAAATTAAGTACCACTAAGAAGCTGTTTAAGATTGATTAAAACTTAATATTATTAAAGCAAACTGGAGAATCTCTTCGTGAACTTTGCGCTGTCTTTGCGACCTTTGCGGTAAAGATTAAATTTTAACACATAGACTCAAAAGCAGCGCAAAGTTCACAAAGAAATATCCGGATACGGAATTTTTCAAACGAATTTTAGACAGCTTCTAAGAGATCACAAATGGAGGTTAGGTTCATGTCAAACGTTATTCAATCTTCTTACGAAATTTTTATCGGTAGCGACACGCCCGTGGAGTTGGAGAAATTTATTTCTAAACATTATTCCGGGCGAAAAATATTTGTCCTGGTGGATGAACATACAAAAGTAATGTGTCTGCCGTTGATGCCAGAAAAAGTTTCAGGAGCAACCATTCTTGAAATAGAAAACGGGGAGAAAAGTAAATCAGTTGCAACGTGTGAGAAGCTCTGGCAACAATTAACGAAACATCATGCTGATCGAAAGTCGTTGCTGATTAACCTCGGTGGCGGAATGGTAGGTGATGTCGGTGGATTTGTCGCTGCAACCTACATGCGGGGGATTGATTTCATCAATGTTCCGACTTCGTTGCTTGCCATGGTTGATGCATCAGCCGGAGGTAAGAACGGAATTAATTTTTCCGGATTGAAAAACCAGGTCGGAACTTTTACAAAACCACAAGCTATTTTTATTTCACCCGCATTTTTGAAAACACTTCCTGAACGTGAACTGAAATCCGGTTTTGCTGAAGTGATCAAACATACATTGATTGCTGACAAAGGAAAATGGAATCAGTTGAAGCAATTAGAAACCTTGACCAATATTGATTGGACTGAAATCATCAACCATTCTGTTTCCATCAAAAATAAAATTGTGAGTGCTGATTTTAAAGAACGCTACAAACGTAAGTCATTGAATTTCGGTCACACCATGGGTCATGCGCTTGAAGGGTATTCGATGAAACATCACGCTGATCCTTTGAAACACGGGGAAGCCATCGCTGTTGGAATGATCGGTGAGATTTTTCTGTCGAAGAAAATGCTGGGTTTTCCTGAGCAGGATGCGAATGAAATTATTTCATTCATTCAAAAGCAGTATGGACATATTTCTGTTGAAGCAAATACGTCTGAAGTTGTTGAACTGATTCGTTCTGATAAAAAGAATGAACAGCAGCAGACGAATTTTGTATTGCTATCGGAAATTTCAGAACCTGTTATCAATCAAAGACCGAACGATTCGCTGATAAAGGAAGCTGTTGATTTTTCTCTCCAACAGATTAAATCCTCTGTTGATCAACACGGATGATTTACAGGATCAGGAAAAAAGATAAGACGCTGAAGGGAACCATCCGGCTCACTCCTTCAAAAAGTATTTCCAACCGACTGCTTATTATACAGTCGCTTTGCGAGGAGAAATTCAAGATCCACAATTTGGCAACAGCGAACGATACAAGTCTGTTGCAACGCCTTCTGAATTCTGCTCCCGGAATTTTAAATGCGGAAGATGGCGGAACTACTTTTCGTTTTCTGACTGCTTACCTTTCTCAAAAGCCCGGTGAATGGTTGCTCACGGGAAGCGACAGGATGAAAAAACGACCTATTGGAATTTTAGTTGACGCGCTTCGAAAACTCGGTGCTGAAATTTCATACACCGAAAAAGAAAAATTTCCACCGTTAAAAATTTCTGGAAAAAAATTTGCAGGAGGTGAAATTGAAATTGACGGAAGTATAAGCAGCCAATTTATTTCCGCTTTGTTATTGATCGCTCCGACTCTTGAAAATGGATTGAAGTTAAAACTCATTGGAGAAATTTCTTCTTATTCATATATTGAGATGACGTTAAAGTTGATGAACGTTTTTGGAATTCAATACTCATGGAATGAAAATATTGTTTCTATCGCTCATCAGCAATATAAACCCTCCGCTATTTTTGTTGAAAAGGATTGGAGCGCTGCTTCTTATTGGTTTGAGATGGCAGCAATGTCAGATGATGTTGATTTGATGATAAAAGGATTGCAACAGAATTCTATTCAAGGCGACTCTGTGATTTCTGAAATCATGAAACAGTTTGGTGTCGAAACTGAATTTGTGAAAGAGGGAATCCGGCTGACAAAAAAATCTTTTTTTTATCTTCCCGAAAAATTTTCATTTGACTTTATACCGTACCCTGACCTTGTTCAGGCAATGGCGGTGACATGTGCTGTGCTTGGTGTTGCAGGCGAATTCACGGGAGTAAAGAGTCTCCGTATTAAAGAGACTGATCGGTTAGCCGCACTTCAAACGGAGTTGAAGAGAATCGGAGTTAAGTGTGGGATTTTAGATTTTGGATTTGAAATTTCGAATTACTCCAACGTCCATCGTCCATCGTCTAACCTCCAGTTTCCAACTTCCATCTTCCGAACATATAACGATCATCGGATGGCCCTATCATTCGCTCCGCTTGCAATTAAATTAGGAGAAGTCGAAATAGAAAATCCTGAGGTGGTAAGAAAATCGTATCCGGAATTCTGGGATGATCTGAGATCGGTGGGTTTTGAAATTTCAGAAATCTAAAACTGAAAACGTATCTGTGCTTTTACTTCCGATTTCTGATTGCCGTTGATTTGATCAAGTCCGCTTCCAACAGTTTTCTGATTGTCATAAACGGTTGTCGCGTACCGCAGCCACATGTCGATTCCGCGAATCAACTTATAATGAAGCGTTACATAAAAGCGATTACCACGGTAGTAATAAGAAGGAATTGAATAGGCATATAACACATCACTTTCATATACATATACGCGTGTGTTATAGGTATCGGTGTCGAACAATGCATAACGCAACGAAAAACTATACCTGCTCTTGAAAGGCTGATAGTTCAGGTCCTGGTAAACAGCAATTCCTTTTTCTTCCGCATTGTCTCCTTTTTTATAGGTGACATATTCGACACGGTTTGCCAATGAGATGGACGAAGTGACTGCATAGCTGACATTGAATCTGTAGTTCACCTGTTCAACATCATTTTGATTACTAATCGGATGTGTATCCGCAGTGATGTTGGCAGGTTTATTCTGTTGTTTGATTTTAAAATATGCCTCAAATGTTTTTGATGGCGTATACGTCAGCTGAGCGAGGTATTCTTTTCCTGAAGTAGGAGCGTCCGCAGAAAAACGCAGCCACGGAAATTTAAACTGGTCGTAATACGCATTCAATAAAAAACTTCGGGTAGGTCTCAACTGAATCCCGAAATACAATCCGTCTTCATTCACCACATTTGAATTTTCAGCAAGCGCGTTGCTTTCGAGCGCCTGGTAATCTTTGTCATAGTGACGATGCAAAATAGAAACAGCGACATTTTGATCGAGACTTGCTAAGATGCCG
>JAYVZS010000039.1:0-36791 GCA_043783155.1 Bacteroidota bacterium
GGTAAAAAACAGAGATCGGAATGGAAGCAACACCATATTCTTTTGTCAGTCGTTTCGCAAACTCCGTGTCTTTTTCTTTTGTGATGGCGCTATAATCGAGCAGTTGAAAATAGGAACCGGATGCAGGCTTAAATTTAAACCTTGATCCTTTTATCAGTTGAATAAAGTAATCACGTTTCTCCTGGTAAAAAGTTGGAAGCTTATTGTACTTTTCTTTTTGCTTCATGTAATCTGTAAGCGCATACTGAATGGGAGTGTTCGCGCAAAAGACCATGAACTGATGCACCTTTCGGAATTCAGTTGAAAGATTAGCCGGTGCCAGGCAATATCCCATTTTCCATCCGGTAGTGTGATATGTTTTTCCAAATGAAAAAATAACGAAGCTTCGTTCTGCAAGTTTTGGATAACGGCAAACGCTTTCATGTTTTTGTCCGTCGAAGATAATATGTTCATATACTTCATCACTTAAAATAATAATTCCGGTGCCGGATGTAATTTTCTCAAGCAGCTTCATGTCATTCGCCGTCATCACGGAGCCTGTAGGGTTTTGTGGAGTGTTGATCATGATCATTTTGGTCCGGCTGTTTACCACTTTCTTTACTGCATCCCAATCGATCTGATAGTCCGGCGCTTTCAGCTGAACAAATACCGGCACACCGCCATTCAGTTCGATTGCCGGAACATAACTGTCGTATGCCGGTTCCATCACAATCACTTCATCACCTTCACGAATCACAGCGGCGATCGCTGTGTAGATTGCCTGCGTACCTCCGCTCGTAATGGTGATTTCTGTTTCCGGGCTATATTTAATTCTATACAGGTCTTCCATTTTTTCACTGATCACTTCACGCAGGGGAAGAATTCCCTGCATGGGTGCATATTGATTCATTCCCTTTTTCATATAGTGGTTGACAAGAGAAATCAATTCTTCCGACGTCTCAAAATTCGGAAAGCCCTGCGACAGGTTGATGGCCTTGTGTTCATTCGCAAGCGCCGACATGATGGTGAAAATGGTTGTACCTGCTTGCGGAAGTTTTGAAATAATGTTCTCAGGAAAGGTTGGCATGATCAGGTTTATAGAATGATTGGGTAAAAATAAAAAAATCCAGCCGGCATTTCTGCCAAATGGATTCCAGGTTTTATTACTGAAGTTTTCTCAACGATACAGAATCAGTTTTTATCTTTAAAGAAAAGCGCCTTCAACTCCGACGCATCTTCCGGTTTCATTTTGCCGGCAAGGATAAGTGAAAGTTGTTTTCTTCTTAACGCTTCAACAAAACGTTTTTTCTCTTCATCTGTTTCAGGAATTAATTGCGGAACATTAATCGGATTTCCCAATTGATCAACGGCTACAAAAGTATAAATGGCCTCGTTGCATTTTTTCTTTTCACCCGTTTGATTGTTTTCTACCCACACATCGATAAAAACTTCCATAGAAGAAGTGAAGGCACGTGAAATTTTCGCATGCATGGTGACGATCTCTCCAAGTTTAATCGGTTGATTAAAGGATACGTTGTTAACTGAAGCCGTTACTACTACTCTTCCGCAGTGGCGGTGCGCGGCGATTGCAGAAGCAACATCCATCCAATGTAGCAATCTTCCACCCATCAGGTTGCCAAGTGTATTCGTATCATTCGGCAAGACAATTTCAGTAAGAACAGCTAAAGAATCCTTGGGCGTTTTTGGTTTGAGAGACCTGTTGTGCAATTTGTAAATTGTTTGTTAGTGAATGGGGTCAGCAGTCGACGGTAACCGTGTGCTATCAATGGTTTCCAAAGGACTACTTTATCCTCTTCAGGTTAATTTCTTTCACAGAATTCACCACCATCGGAACTTTTTCGATTGTGACAGAACTGGTATCAAGACCAAAGGCTCTTTCTTCTGACAATGAAACGCCTTTGAAGAAGAAATAAATATCCATGATAATTTTTTCATAGAAAGGAAGTTCGTTGTCGTATGAAAGAAATTTTTCCATCACCACAAAACGAAAATCACCGATCATATTTTTTCTTCCGAGAGATTCGTAACGTGACGTAATGTCAACTTCGAAGTTGCGTACAAGATCTTCTACTACTTTTCGGAACATCAGGTTAATTCGCGGCTCTACCCGGAAACCCAATCGGAAATCTATCCGGATGATGTTACTCTTGATCAGTTCTGTTACCTTATATTCCATCGTATACGGTTCATCAAGAACATCTACGTGAACAAACCAGTACATGTCGGCTCGCTTCGGCTGCTTCTGTAAAATGGAATAAATAACTTTCGCTTCAATTTCGTCGCGCATGTTCGCGCTCGTGAGGTACACAAGATGGGTCGCGTATTTCGGAATGGAAAAATCGTGGCTCAGGTCGCGAAGGAGATTCAGGTAATCTTTCAACTTTACAAATTCAACAAAACGATTCCTGATTTTTCTCGCCTGGTACCATGCCCACATTAAAAAGACAAGTCCGCTTGCAATCAGCAGTGTCAGCCAGCCTCCGTGTGGGAACTTATTCAGGTTGGCAATAAGAAATGAAATTTCAACCGTTACAAATATCAGCAGTGTAAGGGCGATGAAAATAATTTTTGTTCGTCGCAAATAAAGATAATACGAAAGAAGTGTTGTTGTGCTTAACATGGTAATGATGATGGCAAGTCCATAAGCGGCTTCCATTCCCGACGACTCCCTGAAAAAAAGTACGATGCCGATACAACCCACCAGCAACAGCCAGTTGACAGAGGGCACATACAATTGACCACGCAAATCCGTCGGGTATACAACACGCACCTTTGGCCAAAAGTTCAAACGGATCGCTTCGTTAATTAAAGTGAACGAACCGCTGATGAGGGCCTGGCTGGCGACAACAGCGGCCGCAGTTGCAATTGTAATTCCCGGAATCCAAAACCAATGAGGCATCATCGCATAAAATGGATTTTGTGCTTCCAGTAAAGTTCCTTCTCTTGCGAGTAGCCATGCGCCCTGTCCGAAATAATTTAATACCAATGTAGTTTTGACAAAGCCCCAGGTGATGCGAATATTTTTTTTTCCGCAATGCCCAAGATCACTGTAGAGTGCCTCTGCTCCAGTTGTGCAAAGAAATACTGCCCCTAACAGCCAGAAGCCGCCGGGATATTGTGTAATGAGATGAATCGCATAGTATGGATTCAACGCTTTAATAATTTCAGGAGTGATAAGGATCTCTGAAAAACCAAGAATACCAATCATTGAAAACCAGACAAGCATAACAGGACCAAAAAATTTTCCAACAAATTTGGTTCCGAATTGCTGAATGATAAAAAGAGCGGTAATAATTGCAATGACAATTGGAACCGTTGGAATGTTTTCGTTAAACACACGCAACCCTTCAATAGCAGACGAAACAGAGATTGGTGGTGTAATGATTCCATCGGCAAGTAATGCGCTGCCTCCTATCACCGCAGGCCAAATCAGCCATTTCAGTTTGGTTCGCCGAACTAAAGCGTACAGTGAAAAAATTCCGCCCTCACCTTTGTTATCGGCACGCAAAGTAAGAATGATGTACTTGAAAGTTGTTTGAATTGTAAGCGTCCAGAAGATACAGGAAACACCACCAAGAACAACCTCCCTGTTGATAGGATATTTTCCAACTACGGCTTTTAAAACATAAAGCGGTGACGTTCCAATGTCACCGTATATGATGCCAAGTGTTACCAGCAGACCAGCCGCTGTAACTGTGTTTATAGATTGTCTGTTCAATCAAAAAGAAAATCGGTGGGCAAATGTATAAAGAAGAAATTCAATTGACTGTTTTACGTGAAACATTTTCTTTTACGAAAGTAATCGGGTTGATCACGCTGCGATAGGAACTCTTTGCTTCAAATCCTTAACTTTGCAGCCAGAAAAATTATGCAGGCAAATTACGATATCATTGTTGTTGGTGCAGGTCATGCCGGTTGCGAAGCCGCTGCAGCCGCTGCTAACCTGGGATCAAAAGTTTTATTGATCACTATGAACATGCAGACGATTGCGCAAATGTCGTGTAACCCGGCTATGGGAGGTATTGCTAAGGGACAGATAGTCAGGGAAATAGATGCCTTGGGTGGTTATTCTGGGATTGTTTCCGACCGTTCCATGATTCAATTCAGGATGTTGAATCGATCGAAAGGTCCTGCCATGTGGAGCCCGCGCACACAGAACGACAGAATGCTTTTTGCCGAAGAGTGGAGATTGATGCTTGAGCGAACTCCGAATGTTGATTTCTGGCAGGACATGGTAAGGGAACTTATCGTTGAAAGGAATAAGGTTGTAGGTGTCAGAACCAGCATGGGTATTGAGTTTCATGCAGGCGCTGTTGTACTCACGAACGGAACTTTTCTAAACGGAATAATTCACATTGGTGAAAAGCAATTTGGCGGAGGTCGTACCGGTGAAAAGGCTGCAACAGGAATAACGGAGCAATTGGTTTCACTTGGTTTTGAAAGTGGAAGGATGAAGACGGGAACGCCTCCTCGTCTTGACGGAAGAAGTCTTGATTATTCTAAGATGGAGGAGCAGTTGGGAGATGAAAATCCTGGCAAATTTTCTTTCACGGATACGCTAAGACTATCAAAACAAAGAAGTTGCCATATAACGTATACGAATGATCGGGTGCATGAAATCCTGAAGGAGGGCTTTGAGAAATCACCCATGTTTTCGGGACGAATAAAAGGAATTGGTCCTAGATATTGTCCTTCTATTGAAGATAAAATTAATCGTTTTGCAGAGAGGGAAAGGCACCAGCTTTTTGTAGAGCCGGAAGGATGGAAGACGGTTGAGGTATACCTAAACGGATTCAGCACTTCATTGCCGGAGGATGTCCAATACAAAGCGCTTCAACTAATACCGGGTTTAGAGAATGTAAGGATGTTTCGTCCTGGCTACGCTATTGAATATGATTATTTTCCACCTCAGCAATTACATCTTACACTGGAGACTAAGAATATTGAGAATCTGTATTTCGCGGGACAAATTAACGGAACTACTGGCTATGAAGAAGCAGCGTGTCAAGGTCTAATGGCTGGGATAAATGCATATCAGAAATTAAAGGAGAAGGATCCTTTTATTTTGAAGCGTTCGGAAGCTTACATCGGCGTATTAATTGACGATTTAGTTACTAAGGGGACAGAGGAGCCATATAGAATGTTTACGTCCCGCGCTGAATTCAGATCGTTGCTTCGTCAGGATAATGCCGATATACGATTAACTCCAATGGGGCATAAATTGGGATTAGCAAGTGAAAGTCGTCTGAAGCGGGTTGAAGAAAAAATTAAGGATACGGAGGAGGTTATTGCATTTTTTAGAGAATTCTCCATCCATCCTGAAAATATTAATACCAAATTGGTTGAACTTAATACAGAACCAATCAAGCAGAAACAGAAGCTGTACAATGTCTTGCTAAGACCTCAGGTCTCTATTTTCGATTTAATTCCCAATGTTCCTGAGTTAAAAAGCAGGTTTGATAAATTATCTTACCACGATAAGGCGGAAATCGGTGAACAAGTCGAGACTAGTATAAAGTACGAAGGTTACATTCAAAAGGAGTACGACATGGTGGATAAAATGAATCGCTATGAGTATGTATTTCTAAAGAATGATTTTAATTACAACGAATTATCTTCTTTGTCGATGGAGGCGAGACAGAAGCTTTCTAAAATAAAGCCTAGTACATTGGGACAAGCGTCAAGAATCAGTGGAGTAACTCCATCTGACATCTCCGTTTTGATGGTTTACTTGACAAGGTAATTTCCTTTTGTTTCACGTGAAACAATCCTATTAATTTATTTAATTCTATGATCATGTTGCTTGCGATGTGACCAAGACGATCTCTTCGTGAAATGATTCATTGGATTATGTGACTCCTGATTGTTTCACGTGAAACAAATTCTCCTGGGGCATAATTCACAAAACAATTCGAAATACAATAATATTTTTCCTTGTATGTTATCCCCGATTCTCGATAGATTAAGAAAGGCCGGACTTCCTTATCAAATTTTGTATTACTACAGCTATATAGAGAACATTGAGGGCTCACTAGAAAAGAACTCGCTATGTTTCTTTGTGTCCTCTATGTCTCCGTGGTTATTTTTATTTAGAGCAAATTGAAATAACAAAAAAATCTATCATTGTTTAGGGCAACAGTTCGGTACAACGGTTCTGAATTAACTGGAAGTACTATAGTTGAGATAGATTATTGAGGTAATTTTTTTTTTACCTAAAAATCGATAATCGTGGAAAATAAAATATCTCAATAGAAATATGTATCAGGAGAATATCTCTTTACTCCTTCAATAAAACATTACTAGAATTGTAAAGGCAGATCAGGCTAGCAAGTGGCGAATGTTTCAACAGCACAATTTATCAGAAATGTATTTGTGTTCTTTGGAAAGAATTACAGCTAAGCAATCAGAGAAAGCAATAGCAAACCAGCAACAAGTCTGTCTCAACAAAAATGAAAAAATGACGGTAATTAATTGATAATCAGAGTACAATAAAAAAATGCGATTGATTAGTACGCTTCCGTTTTCAACACAGGTTAATCGAATTTTTCAACTTCTTTTTGCTTCGTCATATAGTTTACCCAAATGAAAAAGGCAATAAAGCCGATAACGATCAGCATCTTATTGAACCAAGGGCTTACCCAGTTCATGACTTTAAATATTGCCTGAAAACAATCTGCGATGAAGTACCAGAATCCGTCCATGATTATAAATTTTAGCTCCGCAAAAATAGAAATTCTATTCAACCGCAAAAAATTATTTATCTACTTTTATCACCGATGATACGATTTTTAAAATCACCACAACCGGCGACATTATTCGTTATCCCGGTAATCGTTTTTTTATTCTGGATACAAGCTTTTTTTACACATCCTTTTGTTCCAGATGAACCGGGCAGTTTGTTGTATAATTTAATTACGAGCCTCCTCAATTTATTGCCGGATTTAGTGAAAGTTCTGATAACAATTGGGCTCATTTCATTTGAAGCAATTTATCTAAACTCGATCTTTAATAAGTATGAAGTGCTGGAGAAGAACTCGTACCTGCCCGCATTCATGTATGTACTGCAGATGTCGTTTGCTTTGCCGCTGCTTCAGTTTCATCCTGTCCTTTTGGTAAATCTTGTTCTTCTTAGGGCGCTTGATAAAATTTTTATGCTGTTTAAAAACGATTCTCCAATTTCACCTTTGTTCGACAGTTGTTTCCTTATTTCGATCGCATCATTGTTCTATTTTCCGGCGACAGTTTTTTTTGTTCTGTTCCTGATTTCTCTTGTTATACTTCGTACGTTCAACTTTCGGGAATGGATGATTTCATTCATCGGTTTTGTTCTTCCTTATTTTTTTCTCAGTGTATATTTATTCTGGACGAATCACTTGATGGATGGATGGAAAGATCTTTTGAAAAATTTCATTCCGAAGCACCCTACATTCGGTTTTATGATGGGTAAGCCATTGATTTCACTGTTTGTCATGACCGGCTTTTTGGTTTTACTGGCGACAAGAAAATTGATACAGAATTTTTACAAGAACACAGTTCGTACACGGAGTTATCAGCAAATTCTGCTTTTGTTTTTTTTCTTTGCTGCAGCTTCATCCCTGTTTCTAAAAACGATCCCGCTTTACCAGGTTACTCTACTTACAATTCCATTGGTGGTTTTCCTCGGGTACTATTTTCTCACCGTGAAAAAAAGAATCTGGTTTTCAGAAATGCTTTTGTGGCTGATGATTGTATTAATCATCTGGAATCACATCTAGTCAGAACTTTCTTTTGCCCAGGCATTCATTTTCCATATTCTTCATGATCGCCTGACCTTTTTTTGTTTTATCAGTATAACCAAGTAAATGTAATACACCGTGGATCATCACACGGTTCAGTTCGTCCTTTAATGACACGCTGAACTTTTCCGCATTCGCTTTTACGCGATCGTACGAAATGAAAATATCTCCGGAAATTTTTTTCTTCTCAATGGAATTATCAAACGTGATGATGTCCGTATAGAAATGATGATTCAGAAATTTTTTATTGAGTTGAAGCAAGTACTCATCACTGCAGAAAATGTAATTGATTTCATCAAGATGAAGTTTATGTTGATGAACAACACCTGCAATCCAGCCACTCAATTGCTGTTGGTTCAATAAACGAAACCTGATATTTTCTTTGAAAAAATGGATGTTACTCACGATTCAAAAGTAATCTTAATCTGAATGACAGAAAATAAAAAAAGGGAGACACCATCCCCCTTTTCGTCTAACCGGTAAATATTTCACTCAATTATTACTTACTAATTTGAAGTTCAGTTCCACCACACGACCATTATCAGAAAAAATCAACTGGTCGGTAAGGTGTTTCATCAGGAATATCCCGCGGCCACATTCTTTTTCTAAATTTTCTGGGGCAGTAGGATCGGGGAGGTTATAATAATCAAACCCTGGTCCCTGATCTGTGATCGTAAACGTAAGCTGATTGTGATTCAAGTGATAACTCACACTGACTTTCTTTTTCGGATCGGCTTTGTTACCGTGATAAATAGCGTTGGTAACAGCTTCTGTGATTGCCACCAGCATGTTTCCAAACATATCTTCGCTAACATTGTATTTGTTGCGGACCTCGTCGATCATGTTTTCGACAATCCCTAGACTTTCCGGCCGAGAGTTTAGTTCCAAAGTTTTGCTTTCTCCTTCAACGTGCATAATCATTTTTCAATCGTTTGAAAGTAGTCGTTTACTTTCTTTTTGTAATAAGAATTTAAAGAAGGAGGAACGGTTCTAAGCAATTCCATTTCCTTTAACTTTAATCTTTTATACTCCTCAAATTCCGAAGGGTTACGATGCACGTTATTTTTTGCTTCCTCACTCTTACGTTGCTCATCCTGATCACGTTCCCGCTCGGCTTTTTCACTTTCAAGTAAACGGGTTAAAATTTCATCCTGACGTTTCAATGTTTGTTCAGAAATCATCTTGTTCACAATCTCATTTTCAGTTTCTTCCATCTTCTGCTGAACTTTTTGAAGGTCGCCCAACGAATTTTTACCGTCCTTGTTATCCTGCATATTCATCTTACTGAGCTCATTACGGATATATTCCTGCTGAGCCGCCATTTTTGCAAGTTGCTCACTCATGCCTTCTTGCCCCTGGCCACTTTTGCCGGGCTTGCTGCCGGGTTTCATGCTCTCCATCATCTTTTTCATGTTCTTATTCAGCTCCTCCTGCATCTTTCTGAGCATCATAGCGGATTTAGGTTTGCCTTTTCCGGGTTTCGAACAACTGCCCATTTTTTGTGCCTCCTGTTGCATCTGGCTCAGAGCTTCACTCAGCAATAGTGCGAGATCGTTTACTGCAGTCATCACAAACTGTTGTCTGCTGCGCGCTTGTGGCACAAGACGATCTTCCAGGTTATCGAGTGATGCATCCATGTTGAGATTGATGTCTGCGATTTCCTTGTTTACCTTTGATTGAATCTGAACCACACGTTTACTTAATGCGAAAAGCGAATCCTCAATCATCTTCGCATCGTCCTTCAGCTTCCTTTGCTGCTGACCGATTTTCAGATACTGAGGGTTGTTGATATCCATGGTCTTTAATTCCTGCATCAGCTTTTCCTGGTCAAATGAGAGATGTAAAAGATTTTCAAGCAAAGCACGAAGGGAATTTTCGTCTTCTTCTTCCTGTTCTTTTTCCATGTCTTGTTTCATCTTGTCCATCTTATTGGCAAGCTGTTCCATTTTTTGCGAGGCATTCTTTTGCGATTTCGAAGCCTTGCTGTTCTTGCCCTCGCTTAGCTGCTCCTTGCTATTCTGCATGTCATTCTGAATGTCCTTCTGTTCTTCCCCCGTTTTGTCCATGTCATTAGGTTTTTCCAGAGCTTCATTCTTCTTTTCGAGATCATTCATATCTTTTTTGAAGTCATCGAATTGTTTGTTCAGATCATTTTGTTTGTCTTTTAAATCTTTGCTATCAGCGTTTTTATCATCCGATTTCTTTGAGAGGTCATCTTCCTTTTTCGCAAGTTCATTTAGCTTGCTGATGTTTTCGTCAAGCTTTTGTTGAAACTCCATCTGCTTGAACAATTCAAGCGTACGTTCCAATTCTTTCTGCAGATCTTTGTTATCATTCTTCATTTGCCCAAGTTGTTCCTGGAGTTTCGATTTATCAACCTGGTCCATCATTTTTTGCAACTCTTCCATCATCTTCAGTAATTCAGGTGACATCAACTTATCCATCAATGCCTGCAACTGCTGTTGTTTGTCGAGCAAATCTTTGTTGGGTTCTTTGTATTCGGATTTCTGTTCGTTGTTCTGCTGATTTTTTTTCTTGAGATCTTCCATCTTCTTAGAAAGTTCTTTTTCGCGATTCAAAAGTTCTTCCGCTTTCTTTTTGTCTTCCCAATTCATTTCTTTTTTATCAAGCAACTTCTTGTTCAGTTCCGCAACATCTTTCTGCAATTGTTTTGCAGCCGCAATACTTTCTTTCAAATCGCTCTTAATGTCATCGTTATTCTTTGAGGTGTTTTCAGCAATCTCTTTCAGGCTGGGCGCTTTGAATACCTGGGTTTGAGAGCGAGTCGATTTTCCCCCGGCGAATCCGTCGTTGTCTGTCACTTCAAAATAATATTCCAGTTCATCACCAGCAGCAACATGAATGTTTGATACATCCCAGTAATAGAAAAACTGATCCTGTGTCGTGTTTTTTGCAATGTTGATGGTTTCGCTGAACTGCTTGCCCTTGTTGCTTTGCAGACTGTCTGACGATTTCAAATAATGATAGTTGAAGGTGAGTTTCGTGAAACCATAATCATCTTTGATGATGCCTTTAAAATAAGTACGCTTCGTTGAAAAAGAATCTTTCTGTGCCTCTACGGTGATTGATGGATATAAATCAGGAACAACTGAAATAGAGTAACGGATAGAATCTTTGCTGTTCAGAAAGCGGTTCGACGTATTCACCGAATAAGAATCGTTTCGTGTGAAACGTTTTGTAAAAGCAAAACTGTTCTCATCTGTTTTGTTAAGCGAAACAACGGTGTCCTGGAAATTTAAACGGAGGGCTTCGGTATTTTGTGTGGTGAATTTCCAGTTCACCTTTGTTCCTGCCGGAATAACAAGATCGCCGGTATTTTGAATTTTTTCATTTGGTTTGCCGAGGTATCCAGGGTAATCAAGACTGATTTCAAAATTCATCAACACGGGATTGGGCATAGCTTCCAGCGTATATTCCTGCGAATAAACTCCGTCGGCAAATAATTTAAAGGATATATTTTTCTGAACATTTTTAAACACATGATGAAAGCTGATCGTGTTTTCTTTGTCGAGTTTAAATTGATTGTTGTCGATGCTCACGTACGCTTCCTGCGGAACTTCATTGCCGGTCACTTTTACATCGAGTTGGAAATCCTGTTGCTGAACCGTCTTCAGATCTTTGTTGAGAATCTGAAATGTGAACGGCGATGGTTTTTCAAAATATGTTCCATGTGCGATTAATCTTTTTGTACTCTCGCGGATCAGGCTGGGAGCGGTAAAGAGAAGCACTACCAAAATCAAAAAAGGAATAAATGCATAACGCAGATACCTCCTGTTTTCATTGAGGTTGATGGCGGAAGAAAAGGGAATTGGTTTTAGTTCCCCGGCTTTTTGGTTGATACTTGCCTCAATGAGTTTGGAGTTTTGAGTTCGCAGTTCGGAAACAGTCAGCTGATCCTGAAGCTGGAGTACATTGAGCAACTTGTCTTTTACTTCTGAAAAATGATCACCGATAATTTTTGCGGCCTCTTCATGTGAAATAATTTTTCCGATACGATAGAGATGAATAAGCGGAACGACGATGAAGTTTCCGATGACAAAAAGATTTCCAAATATAAAAACATAAAACAACGCGGTACGAAGACCGGTATTAAAATGCCCGAAGTATTCGAGCGATGTAACGAGCAGATAAAAGGCAAGTGATAAGGTGAATGTGTAGATGGCTCCGCGTACCAATTGATTCTTGTAGTACTTGCGTATAAAGCCATCGAGTTTTTCGATGAGAAGTTGATAGTTGTTGTTCATTGCTGACGGTACTGATAAAATAGGATGCTATTGATTGAAAATGATTACACGGATTTCTGATGTGATTACACCGATTACTTTTACTTTATGTTTATTCTTTTGTTGCGACGGCTTTCTTCAAGTCCTTTATCACTCGCCCCAACCTAAAGCAAAGGTAGTAATAGAACGTCGTTTGGGGCAAAATATTATGTTACGAAATGCTTAAAAGACCGGTGTTCAAATTTTCCTGAACCGTCCGAAGACACCAAGCGGAAGGTTGCTTCCGGTTTTAGAATGAAGATAGAGTTCGCCGGTATTCAAATCGGGAACGCCCGACAATAAATTTTCAATGATGAGTGAAGAAAAGCCAAGCGAGTAGGTGTTAAGAATTAAAAAATGCTTTTCATCCTCAAGAAGTGTTAACACATGTTTCATCATTTCATTGATGTTGTCTTCTAATTTCCATTTTTCTCCGTTGGCGCCATTACCGTAAGCAGGTGGATCGAGGATGATGCCGTTGTATTTTTTTCCGCGCTTCACTTCACGCTTCACAAATGATAATGCATCTTCAACGATCCAACGAATGTCGTTCAATCCTGAAAGTTCCATGTTTTCTTTCGACCATGTTACGACCTGCTTGATGGAGTCAAGGTGTGTAACATCTGCTCCCGCGGCTTTCGCAGCGAGTGATGCACCACCGGTGTAGGCGAAGAGGTTGAGGACTTTTGGAGTGTCTCGCCTAACCCCCGGCCTTTCTCCGCCGGAGAGGGGAGTGGCGCCCCGATCTAAAAGGCTGATTGATTCATAAATGTAATCCCAGTTGGATGCCTGTTCAGGAAATATACCAACATGTTTGAAAGCGGTGAGTGCAAGACGGAAACGAATGGTCGACTCTTGACTATTGATTCTTGATTCTTGATTCCCGACCATATACTCCACATTCCACCGATCAGGCATGTCTTTCAACTTTTTCCAGACACCGGCAGAACTGGTCTTCGAAATAAATTTCACGTGCGCAGTCTTTTCCCATTCACGATCAGAAAGTTTTTTGTCCCACACTGCCTGTGGTTCCGGGCGAATCAGAATATATTTTCCAAAGCGCTCCAGCTTTTCAAAGCCGCCGCAGTCGATGAGTTCGTAATCGGGAAAGTTGGTAGGGGTGAGGAGTTGCACGGAGCGAAAGTAATAAATTGATGCCGGAAGATAGGGGCTGGATGTTAGAAATTGGACGTTGGACGTTGTAATGTTCTGAAAGATTGAACTTTTTTGTAGATTAGGGCGATGAAAGGAAGACTTGTTTTATTTTTTTGTTTGGTGTCGTTCAATCTTTTCTCACAAGGAATTGATAATCTTTGGTTGATGGGTTATGGAAGTTGGGCTGGTCCGCCATTCGGTGGAATAAGAATGGATTTCTCTGGCGGAATGCTTTCCAGCATTTATGAAAGCAGAACAATGAATTTTATGGAAACCAATGGAGAGATTTGTAATTCAAATGGAGATTTGCTTTTCTATTCTAATGGAATCTATATTGCTAATGCCGAAAATGATACAATGGTTAATGGTGGCGGAATTAACTCGGCTCCTTATACAACTCAAAAGGATTCTTTCGGTCTTCCTATTCCGCAAGGCAATTTAATTATCCCATTTCCCGGCGACAGCAATAAATATTATTTGTTTCACGAAACGTGCGACGATTATGGGAATACGTATTGCACCCTCTTTCTATACTGCTCTATAATAGACATGTCACTGGATAGTGGACGAGGGGCTGTCATTCAAAAGAATATAGTTTTGCTGAATGACAGCTTAGTTGAAGGAAGGTTAACTGCCTGCAAACATGCAAATGGAAGAGACTGGTGGTTGGTCACACATCAAAATAACACGAACCGCTATTACAAGTTTTTAATTACTCCCGGAGGAATTCAGGGACCCTATACACAAGATATAGGAGTGATAAGAGACAATTGGGGACAAGCAGTATTTTCTCCTGACGGAACCATGTATGCTTATTTCGCTTATCTTTTTGCTAATTCAACTACATCCGGATCAAATGTTGGCGATTTGGACATTTTCAATTTTGATCGGTGCACGGGTGATTTCAGTATGAAGGCCCATGTCGCACTTACAGATTCATCATTTGCCGGCGGAGTTGCATTTTCTTCCAATTCAAATGTATTGTATGTTTCTTCTTCCAAATTTGTTTGGCAGTTTGATATGACCTCAACGAATATACCTGCAACTCAATCTACAATAGCTATGTACGACGGATTTCTTGCGGACGGTTTCTATACAACATTTTATTTATCGCAATTGGCTCCTGATGGGAAAATTTATATTAATACTGGAGAAGGAACAAGATATCTGCATGTGATTAATCATCCTGATAGCATAGGATCAGGATGCGATGTATGTCAACATTGCATTCAATTATTAGCTTATAATGCCTGGACTATTGCCAATCATCCTAACTATTTTTTAGGCGCAGAGAGTGGGAGTGTGTGTGATAGTATTACCGGACTTACTCCAGCACTTTCAAAAGTAGAGGGAACAAGTCTTCATATTTTTCCAAATCCAGTTAGTAACTATGAAGAAATCACGTTTGCTTATCCTTCAACAAGAGAACATTCCATCATCATTATTTATAACATTGAAGGGAATGAAGTTGCCCGCTATTTGTTACCACAGTGGAGCAGTGTACAGCATGTAACTCTTCCAAAACTTTCGAGCGGTGTTTATCTAGCCAGACTAATCAGCAATCGTGTTTCGGGAAATGTGAAGTTTTTTGTTGAGTAAAGAAATTAACAAACGATCAATTAAAAATGGAGATGAATAGTCCTTAACTTTTATTGCTGATATTTTTTTATTCCTTGATTAAAATTCCGGAAAAACGCTTGAGAGAACTTTCTATTATTACATAAAATAAACCATTAGATTCTTTATTCAAATAAATTTCTTTTTCAATGTTTTGATTAGCCTGCGAAATTTTTTCAGCATATATCAATTCTCCTATCGAATTATAGATTTTTAATTCTCTTTCATCTCCTTTAAATTCACTGTTAATTTTTATTTTGAATGCGCTTCTTGCAGGGTTTGGAAAAATCGTCATCCCTCCATTTGATTCCAACTCTTGTTCTCTTACCCCAACCGTCAAATCATTTAGTTTCAAAATATACAAGCTTTCGTAAATGGTAGCTGTCAAATCAAATACTCCCGGACCGGGATCGAAGTCAACAGTTGATAAGAATTTTCCATGAATGCAAATGCTTCCATCGGGATTTATGATCAATTTGTTCATATCGCTCCCACCAATTTTTTCAGCCCATATGAAATCTCCATTTGAATTGAGTTTTAAAACAAATACATGCTCATAGCTTGAAGAAGAAAGTGGAAATACACCAACTCCCGGATCAAAGTCATCGGTAAGGGAGAAATTACCTGCCACCCAAATATTTCCTGAACTATCTACCGCAATACTACGGGCTTCATCCGAACCTGCACCACCGATGCTTTTTGCCCAAATGAAATTACCCGTTGTATCAAGTTTAGTAATAAATATATCCTGTGAACCTAAAGAAGTCATTTGAAAAACTCCGGCACCAGGATCAAAATCAACGGTTGATTGAAAATATCCGGCACAAAAAATATGACCGGTCTGATCAGCTGTAATTGAATATCCTTCATCTGTTGAAGAACCGCCAAAGCTTTTGGCCCATATAAAATTGCCGGCAGAATCCAGTTTGCAAATGAAAACATCCTGTGCTCCGCTGGAGGTCAGGTTAAAAATGCCCGGACCCGGATCAAAGTCCTGTGTGCCTTCGAAGTTGCCGGTTATATATAGATTGCCGGCATCGTCTTTTACAATGCTACATGTGGTAGTAAATGACGTACCACCTAAATTCTTTGCCCAGATAAAATTTCCATTATCATCCAGCTTAATAACAAACACACTGCTTCCAAAAGAAGAAGTCAGCTGATGTGTGCCGGCGGACGGATCAAAATCAACGGTGCCTTCGAAATAACCGGTTGTATAAGTATTTCCCGTCCTGTCTGCTATCATGGAACATGCAAAATCATTTACCGCACCCCCAATCTTTTTTGCCCATGCATAATTTCCGGACGAATCCAGCTTACAGATAAAAATGTCATAGTACTGATGGGAACTGTTAGTAAGGGTGTGAGCACCTGCGCCTGGATCAAAGTCTACAGTTCCATTAAATCCACCTGACACATAAACATTTAATACTTCATCTGTAGAAATTGAAGCACCGTATGCTTTCCATGTACCATTCATGTGTTTTGCCCAAACCAGATTGCCGGCAGCGTTGAGTTTTGAAACAAATATATCATCCGAACTAGTTGTGGTAAAGTTCAATGAATCAGGACCAGGATCAAAATCCTGAGTACGGAAAAACCAACCTGTAGAATACACATTTCCCATGCTATCACCGCAAATTGAATATGAATTGGAGGCAGCTTTCCCAAAAGATGCTGCCCAGTCGAAAGAGACTCCCTGGCCCAGTACCTCGGGCCCTGCAACAATCAAAGTAAATAATAAAATAATTCGCATTGTTTTAAATCGCTAACCATTGGAATCTAATGACAAGTTTACGAAAACTATCTAAATAATTTAGGATTTTATCGCAGTGGAGCAGCGTGCAGCACTTAAAGCTCCCGTAGTTTTCAAGTGGAATTTATCTTGCAAGACTAATTGGTGGTCATGCTTTATGGAATGTGAAGTTTTCGGTTGAATAAATTTTTACTAGACAATTCCGTTGTAAGTTATCGTATTTCAGTTTTTTTGCTTTTTTATTAAGCTCGTATTTGCAATCAAGGCGATGTGCGTTATACAGTAATAGCGATTGAAAACACGAAGGAAAGGTTTGCGCATTAGCGTGTTTTCAAGTCGCGGTTTTTCGAAGCGGAGGTTGCGCGGGGAGAAAAAATTACCTTATAACGCACGATTCTTTTGGTTACTTTTCTTTTAAAGAAAAGTAACAATAATTACTTTCTAAAAGAGAAAGTTGTTGCCGGAGTTTTCATATCCGTATCAATTGAAATAGATTCTTGCAGAATGACCGGCCGAAGTTGACCGCAAAGCATCCAACTTCTATCTTCCAACCCCCAGCTCTACATCCAACCCGGATGATCCGTAATCTTTCCCGCACGGTAAAGAATAAAAACCGCGATGATTGTAAGAACAAAAGCAATGGCGAAAACAACGGTGAGTTTTTTATATAGCCTGGCTTCGCCCTGAATTTTCAGTCGCTTGATGATATTAAAAATAACATTTTCGGAACGGTGAAAGGCGCTTTCACTTTTTACAATGTAGTCGAACGCTCCGTATTTCATTGAGTTCACAGCTACTTCAATTTTATCCTGACCGCTGAACATCACCACTTCCGTTTCCGGTTGCGCTGCTTTTATTTCTTTCAGGATTTCGCTGCCGTTCATGGCATCCTTCCCGACTTTGTCGAAATTATAATCAAGAAAAATAATTTGCGGAGCGAGTGAAATGTTTTTTAAACATTCTTCTCCCGAGTGATATACTTTTATGTCGAACGTCGAGTATTTACTCAGGTAATCCTGCAGCATCATCGCCTGCATCGGATCATCATCTACAATAAAGATTGTTTTTACTTGTTTCATCTGTATGTATTTTGTGCGTTAAAAATAGAAAAAGTTTCGATTGACAACGTATTGTTTACGATGCTTTATTCACTTCCTGTTGTAATTCCACAATCGCTTTCCCACAGATATCTTTGAACGTATTCAACAGATCCGGCAATTGCTCAAGATTGATTTTATCGCCCGCGTATTGTTCAATGGTTTTAATCAACCCTTCTCCGGGTTTTATACCCATATATGTTATCTGGGGTTTCAGACTGTGAGCAGTTGCTCTCAGTCCGTCATAATTATTACTCTGTAACAAACTTTGCATGGCATCTAATTGTCCCGGACACATCTGCAGGAAGATATTGATGTACTTGTTCATCTTCTCTTTGTTTCCACCGGTGAAAGACTGAAGAAAGGTAAGGTCGGTAATGCGGTCGCTCATGTTTTTGTTTTTAAAATTATAGTTCTGATTAGTTTTTTTTATTCTTCCGGGATACTTCTACTATTTTATTCATCAAATCCTGCGGTACGAAAGGTTTGGCAATGTATTCATCCATGCCGGCTTCAAAACACCGGTCCACTTCGTCTTTTGTAACATTGGCAGTCATGGCAATGATAGCCGTTTTATTTTTCGGCGTTGGAAATGTTTTTCGGATTTGTTCAGTGGCTTCGAAGCCGTCCATTTCTGGCATCTGAATATCCATCAGGATCACATCGTACTCATTTTCTTTCAGTTTCAGCAACGCTTCATTACCGTTTTCGGCAACGTCAATCAAAATATCTTTTTGTAATTCTTCCAGCGTATCAATGGCTACTATCCGGTTGAACTGGTTGTCTTCCACCAATAATATTTTCAACCCTTTGAGTTCATCAGGAGAAACATCACTTTCGTTCAGCATCTTTCTCCCGATCTCTTCCGCTGAACCGATCTCATACGGTATTTTGAAACCGAATGTGGTTCCCGAACCATACCGGCTGTGCACATAGATAGAACCTCCCTGCAATTCGATCAACTGTTTGGAAATAGTTAAACCTAAACCGGTACCGCCAAATCTGCGTGTGGTATCACTACTTGCCTGTGAAAAACTTTCGAAAATTTTATAGAGCTTGTCTTCCGGTATTCCGATCCCTGTATCTGTCACAGCGAATTCAGCCATCACCTGATTGCCGGATGAACTCATGAGAGTAGCTGCAATGTTCACGGAACCTTTCTCCGTGAACTTGATCGCGTTCCCTGCGAGGTTAATGAGAATCTGGTTCAGCCGGACAGGATCACCCTTCAACGCTATGGGCAATTTTTCATCAATGGTGTACGTCAACTGCAATTGTTTTTCTTCTGCATTAAAATGCACAGTATGAAAAACTGTTTCGATGACATCGCTGATGAGAAAATCAATTTTCTCAAACTCCATTTTTCCTGCTTCAATTTTTGAAAGATCAAGGATGTCGTTGATGATGACTAACAGGTTCTCGGAAGATTTCTTAATGATGTTGAGATATTTTTTCTGCGCCTCTTCCATGTCCGACTTGATGAGCAGGTTGGTCATACCGATAATGGAGTTCATAGGTGTCCTGATCTCATGACTCATGTTCGCAAGAAACTGCTGCTTGAATTTTTCGGATTGCTCGGCCCGCTCTTTATCCAATATCGACTGACCAAGTTGTTCGCGTGCAAGCAGGCCCTGCCTGATGAGACGCTGTTCGTCGATGGTTTTGTAAATGGTAGTTTCTAAATCGGTAAAGTCAATGGGTTTGGTAATGAAATCAAAAGCCCCGCGGTTCATAGCGGTGCGGATGTTTCCGAGATCGCCGTATGCTGACACTACAATCGCTTTGGAACGTTTCTGTTGCTCTTTGATTTTGACCAGGAGTGTGAGCCCGTCCATCACCGGCATGTTGATGTCGGTGAGAATGAGATCAAAATCAGTCGCACCATTCATTTTATCAAGCGCTTCGAGCCCGTTGCCTGCAAAATCAAAGACAATCTCATTGCTTTTTATTTTGTTTCGAAAGCGCTGCCTGATGAGTATTTCCAGATCCGGCTCATCGTCTACAACTAAAATTCTTGCCGGTATTTCCTGGGTCATATCAGAGAATGGATGATGTTGGTATTGATTGTATGAAAATACATTTATTTAAATCCTCCCGCAAACATCTTGTGGAGGCCTGTTTCAAGAGAGATTAACCTTCGAGTTCACTTTTCATCTTGTATATTTTTTCTTTCAGCGCTTTAAAATCAACGGGCTTGGTAACAAAGTCGTTTGCTCCGATCGACATGGCTTGTTTATAATTATTTTCGTCACCATACGCGGTCACCATCATGACTTTTAACGTTGGGAATTCTTTGCGGATTATTTTCAACAGTTCAAGTCCCGTCATACCCGGCATATTAATATCAGAGAGTACAAGTACGATGTCGAACGGATCGAGTGTACGCAGGTAAACCATGGCGTCTTCACCGCTGAAAGCAAAATGAAATTTGAATTCATTGCTGCTTAATTCTTTTCTGAATCGCTGTACAAAAAGCAATTCCACATCCTGTTCATCGTCAACAATCAGAATATTGATCATCCGGTTTAAAATTAAAGTGAGTAAAAATAAAATTTATTTGCCTGTAGTTACAAGGAAGGTGAAAATTTCATCCGTTTTTCTCTGAATGTCTTAAAAAGCGGAGCTGGCAGTCCTGCTTACTGCAGCTGCCAACTGCCACATTTTTCTTTCGCTATCAAGTTCTACTTTCTTTTACCTTTGCCATGATTAATTTGAAACTATGAGCAATCCGCAAGATCAGGAAGGAAAAATAAAAATCGGGATTACCTGTGGCGATGTAAACGGCATCGGGCTGGAAGTGATCATGAAAACGTTTCTTGATAACCGCATGCACCAGGTTTGCACACCGGTAATTTATGCCAGCAACAAACTCGTTTCCGCGCAGCGAAAACTTCTGAACCTCACCGAATTTAATTACAATACAGTGCGAAGCAGTAACGACATCATTCTTCGTAAAACGAATGTGATCAATTGCTGGGAAGAAGAAATTCCTGTTGAATGGGGGAAGTCGACGGAGCTCTCCGGCAAATATGCATTACGTTCTATCCAGGCAGCCGTAAATGATCTGAAAGAAAAAAAAATTGACGCATTGGTAACGGCTCCCATCAACAAACACAACATACAAAGTCCGGAGTTTAAATTTCCGGGACACACAGAATATTTCGCTTCTGTTTTTAATTCGTCAGATCACCTGATGTTTTTGGTAAGTGATAACCTCCGCGTGGCCACGGTTTCCGGGCATGTTCCGATTAAAAATTTAAGTACAGATATCAGCGTTGAAAAAATTCTGAGTAAACTTCGTCTCATGAACCAATCACTGAAAAGAGATTTCGGAATCCGTAAACCTAAACTTGCCGTACTTGGATTAAATCCTCATGCCGGCGATAACGGTTTACTCGGATCAGAAGAAAAAGACATCATCATTCCTGCGGTAAAGAAAGCATCAGAAGAAAATATTTTTGTTTACGGTCCGTATTCTGCCGACGGGTTCTTCGGATCCAGTGCGTATGCAAAGTTTGATGCTGTGCTTGGTATGTACCACGATCAGGGATTGGTTCCCTTTAAAGCATTGAGTTTTACTTCAGGCGTCAATTTCACTGCTGGTCTTCCGATTATCAGAACATCTCCGGATCACGGCACTGCCTACGACATTGCAGGAAAAGGAACTGCTTCGGAAGATTCGATGCGGGAAGCGATTTATTATGCATGCGACATTTTGCGCAAGCGACAGGAGTATGATGAGATTAACGCGAACCCATTGGCATTTTCAAAACAAAGCAGGGAGTAACCTCACCCCCGGCCCTCTCCAAAAGAGAGGGGAGATAGGTATCTTTTATTCGAAACAGATTTTACGGGTTGTTGTTTTTCCGTTTGCAATTATTTTCAGAAAATATATTCCGGCATTTAGATTTCCTCTATCGAGACGAACATGTGAGGCAGAAATATTTTCTGCGTTTCGTACTATTCTTCCTGTCACATCAAGCAATTCAATTTTTTGAGCCGAAGAGTTTTTCAGATCGATCAGTATATAACCGGATGCAGGATTCGGGTAAGCGGAAACATCATTCTCCGGAGAAATCAGTTCAGGCACGGATACTTGTATGAATGTATTTGGCAAAGGATTCAGATCAGTTGGTATACATCCCATGTATTGATAAAGAAAATTACTGACGAAGCGAACGGTTGTATCCATGTACGCTATGCTTCCTGCATACGGAACATGGCTGGCTCCGTAGTAAGTATACATGACATTCCATACTCCAATACTATCCGCATGATTATTCACCGAATAACTACCGTCAACTACCATGATCGGAAAAATATTCAGAATATAAAGCATAGCAGTAGCATACGGAACAATATTATCAGCTGTTCCATGCATGCTGCACAATGGAATATCACCGTTCACCATCCAATTTTTATTTCCGAGTGCTCCGCATAAATTCACTACGGCATTCACGGAAGAAGAATAACCGGGGTTGCCGCTATTGCCTTCTATGCTACCGATCACTGTTGTATCAATGCCCGCAGGAAGCTCGGAAGGTTGATTGAGATAAGCCAGATGAAGTGCGGTAAATGCACCGGCAGAACTTCCTGCAGCAATCACCAGGTTTGAATCAATCCTATAGGTATTAACGGTTGCTGCATCTTTCCTGAAAAAACGAATGGCCGCTTTCATATCCTGAACGGCTCTGTAAACGGCCTGTGAAGCCGATGCCTGGCTTGGAGGTACTGGCATGCCTAAACGATAATTAATCGATGCGCAAACGTATCCGCGTTTTGCGAAATGATTACACAGCGAAGTAACGTCTCCATCATTTTTTGTTCCGCCTATAAAACTTCCACCATGAGCCCAAACGATTAAAGGCCTGATGGAGGCGGTGTCGCCAGTTGGTTCATAAATATCCATGGTCAATACAACGTTTGCTCCTGTATAATCTGTGTTTGAACCAAATGCTGTGTCACTGGTGACTGTTACGCCGGAAAAAATTTCCTGGTCGTACCTTGCAGAACCGCAATATCCTGTTACAATCTGGGAATAGCTTTGAATAAAAAAAAGCATAAAGGAAATTGTCAGGAGTTTTTGTATGTATGTTTTCATCTGTGTAGTTTTATTCATTCTCAATATCCTGCAAGTAATAAAAAAAATTGATAGAACAAATGAAAAAGCCGCCTTTAAGCGGCGGCTTTTAAAAATATATTGATAGACAGAATTAATTCACCGTAAGTTTCCGGATGACTTCGCCTTTATCAAAACCGATTTTTATCACATAGACACCGGCTTCCATCGATCGGGTATCCATTCGGTACTCAACACTTCTGATATTATTAACCGAATAAACATTTCTTCCTGTGATGTCATATACGTTCACGCGTTGAATTGGGTTTGAATAATCCGACACTCCGATTTGGAAATAGTCTGAGGCAGGATTTGGAAATACATTCACCAAATTATTCAATTGCGAAGCAGTTTGAATTCCGGTCGGAAGCTGAAGTGCGCCTGCAATTCTCGGATTCAGGTAACCCATGATCGTATCAACATAAGCATGACCTTTCGTACTGCTCATATCAGGATTGGTTCTAAGCGAAGCACGCCAAACGGTATCAGCGTGATTTTGTGAGTATCCGAGACCAGACATCATTGTTACATAACATGTTGTTGAATCATACCATTCCCATGGTCCGGCCTGCCCGGGAGCTAAAGAAGGAGTTGGCAACACAAATGGACACAATCCGTCATGACCATCATTCACCTGGTTTGCGCGGGTAGTAAATGGATCAGTCCATGTGTTATTCTGGAATGAACTATTGTTCTGCAGCGAATCAGCTCTTGCAATAATTGTATGGCTTCCGCTCACATCCACGACAAAGTCACCAGTAGTAGGAACGATTACAGGTCCGTCATAGTAGGGAGCAAACGGATCATTCACGACATGAAAACAAACCATCGGAACATTACCGGCGGTAAGCCATGAACTGTCGCCCAACGCGCCACCCATATTAAACACAAACGACACGGCATTACTTACGCCGGGAGTATTTGTCGCTATATTAAATCCCATGGCTCCACCATAGCCGTCAAAGTCGCCCCAGACACCCTGATTAATATAGGATAATCCGGCGGTGAACCCGTAGGAAACATTCGTTGTTGCTGCTAAAAATTTCGGAAGAGAAATTTGTGCGGAGTTATTAAGCGTTGCGTAAGCCAAAGCAACGTATCCTCCGGAACCTGCTCCGCCCAGAATAATTTTAGATTGATCGATGTGATACGTGTTCGCATTGTTCGCGTCATTTCTGAAATACCGGACACATGCTTTTGCATCCTGCAGCGACCGGTAAACGGCTTGCAATAAACTTCCCGTTCTGATGTCTTGTCCGGTGGGTCCGAGTGCAGTCGGGTTCCATCCTAAACGATAATCCATTGCGATGGCGGTGTAACCTCGTCTCGCAAATTGCCTGCACATTTCAGTGATGGTACTGTCTGTTTTGATACCGGTAGTCTGGCCATTGTAAAAAATCGGAATAAAACTTCCGGTATGCAGCATGATGATAGTTGGTCGTGAAGTCATTGTATCCCCGACCGGTTCATACACATCAGCTTTCAGATCAACTGTGACAGGTGAACCTGTGAGAAATTGTACATTATGTCCATAGATAACATTGGACGTAACGGTGGTCGAAGAATATACTTCAGTAAGAAAGCGCTGTGCGGAAAGTTGTGATGAGAAACCCAGCACCAGTAAACATACTAAATGTAATAGTTTTTTCATGGTTATTGTTTTTTGAAGTTAGACAATATGCAAACGTACCTTAATTCCGAACAAGATCAAATGAAGAAGAATTGTCGAAGAAGAATTTTATGAAAAAATAATTACTTGTTTAACGCAACTAAAATGGAAAAATAAGCCAGTCGGCCAACGGTTGGTCCGCCATACACAGTAAATTTTTGGTTATTGAAAAGATTGGATGCTCCCAATTTAAAAGTGGAATAAATTTTAGGGATGCGGTGACTGATTTGTGCATCCACTAAATCATAGGAAGGAACATATCCCGTAAATTGCGGTGATCCTTCAAACTGGAATCCCTCTATCCATTTGTAGTTGATGTTGAATCCAAAATTTCTAAAGTGGATGAGCTTAAAAAGATACACATCGATATCCCGTCCTGTGAATCCGATGTTAAATTTATTTTCAGGAGTGTTGTAAGCGGGAATTAACGGGTCCACCGAGTTACCTCGATCGAGCAGGTTATATGAGTAGTTTCCGTTGATTGAAAAAAACTTTTTGAAAAAATAATTCATGCCAATGGAGAAACCTCTTGTTGTAACAAGGTCTTCTGAATTGGCTGCCACGCGATAAATTTTTTGCGGTAGGATAAAGTTTACAGCCGGTTCATAAGTATACGTTGCACCGATTTTGTAACCGATAAAATTCCTGTACCAACTATAGTAGCCAACCATGTCAAGATAAAGATTGTTGAACAGTGTTGCGCGATAACCAACTTCAATGGTTTTTACCTCTTCCGGTTGAATCGGCTTTACATTGAAGTAAACAAGGGAATCTCGTGAACGATTGTTCATTGCTGTAAGTAAACTGGGAACGGTCACCAATGAATCAAACCCATGAAGATTTCCGAGGAGTAGTATTAAAGGGCTTACCCGGTAATACAAATACTGATCAGAAAGAGTCGGGTTTCTAACGGCTGAGGAAAATGAACCACGGATGATTTGTTTCTCGTTGAATGAATACACTGCACTCAACGCAGGCGAAATCAAATACTTAAAGTTTTCATTTTTGTCCAATCTTGCTGTAAGATTTAGTTTTAATTTTTCTTTTAGAATTTTTTTCTCCAATCCTGTATAAATCCCAAATTCTTTATTCCTAATGGTTGCGTTACCGGTGTCCTGAAAAATAGTACCCCTCGAATCCGGAACATACATCCTGAAGTTCCCTCCCAAAACAATGTCTGAAACCGAAGTATTAAACTTATATTCACCCTGTACATGGTACAATGCCGACTTATCATAAAGCCTGGAACCGCCTTCCGTAAATAGTTTTGTTGTGACCGATTGGAATGCTGAATCAAAAGCTGCTGTCCCCGGGACGAAAAAAGGAAGTTGGCCCGAAGCGATATGATTGTCAGCATAATTTTGAGCTTTGTTGTGAAATAAATACATGGAATCCGGGTAGTGGGCCAGCAACCATGGATTGATAGAGTTCAGATAATCCGTGTAAGAGGAATATTGCGAAGGCACATAGTGTGGATAGCCCGGAAATTGGGGGATGCGATTAGGATAATGCCCCAGAATATTCCAGTAGTAATTGTAATCCGCCGACCAGTCTTTATCGCTCTTTGCTGACTGTTGCAATTTAAGTGCAGTGAAATATCCGTCATAGGATTTACCCGCATCTTCATTGGTGGCATACGCGCGGATGAAAAATTTATTCTCTATTTTTAATTCAACCCGGTTCTGAAAAAATAAAATATCTTTCAGACTGTACCGGTTGTCGCCTTGGTAAACAGTTGTACCGGTTCCAAAATTTGAGGCGAGAATGACCTCTATATTTTTTTCAATTTTATAATGAAATGCGGCTCCGAGTTTGATGTTACGGGTGTTGTAATCAACCAGATCTTTTTCCAGGTATCCGGTGCGGTACCATATTCCCAAACCCGGCCTGATGGTCGCAACCATCGAAGCATCGTTTAATGAATAATATTCATCACCGTAACGGTTTACGGCATCATAACCACCGGGATTTTTTTCATCGCTTTTTGACTGCGGAGTCGCAGCAAGATTATTTGCTTCCCAATCGTTGGCGCGCATAAAGAACATGTTCAATTTGTATCCAAACTTGTCTTCTCCTTTTTTATTTTTAAAAACCTGTGCCCAGCGCAACGATGTTTCACCGAGATTGCGTTCACCAACTTTTGCAGACACCTCCAGACCGGGTTTCACAAAAGGACTGCGCGTCGTCATGCTAATGACACCGTTGAATGCATTGGGTCCGTAATAGGCAGACGACGCTCCGGAAATCATGTCTACTTTTAAAACATCAAGTTCTGAACAGCCGAGAAAATTTCCGAGAGAAAAATTTAAACCTGGTGCCTGGTTATCAATTCCGTCAATAATTTGAAGCGACCGAACCGGCGATGTGCTGTTAAATCCCCGCATGTTTACAATTGTAAAACCCAATGAAGCGGAAGTAAGATCAACACCTTTCATGGTACCCAATGCTTCATAGAATGATGTCTGTGCACACTCTTTAATCGCAATGATATCCATGGATTCAACGGTGAGTGGTGCTTCTTTTTGTTTTTCGGAGATGCGACTTCCGGTCACATCCACGCCTTTTAATTCCACTTCTTTTGACTTTAGTTTTACGGAGATTTTTTCGTCGGGTGAGGTCACATTAATTTCCTGTGGTTCAAAACCCACAAACGAAATGACGAGAATAAAAGGAGGTTGTTGCTCAGTTTTGATTTCAAACTTTCCGTCCAGATCGGTGGTTGTTCCGTTCGTTGTGCCTTTCAGCACAACGGTAGCTCCGATAATGGGTTCGATGGTTTTGCCGTCACGAATAACTCCGCTGATCTGTTGAGCGATGGAATAACTCATGCACAGAAATAAAAAAACACTCAGCGCAGCAAGGTGTTTTATCATAACAAAGCGAATGTTTATTTCTCAAAAGTGGTGAAAAGGATTCACAAATAAAAATGCTCCGGGTAAAAACAATACAGAAACTGTTTAAAATTCATTTCAAATATTTGCTATTGTACATGCTTCGACTTCGCTCAGCATGACCCCGCGCACGATGTCACCCTGAGCCCAAGCACAGCGCGAAGTCGAAGTGGAAGTCGAAGGGTGCGCTGGCTTTAACATTTTCTTAAATAGAAATTTAAACAGGTTCACAAACAAAAAAATGATTTCATCACGAAAAAAATTTCCGCGTCAATACTTTTTGAAATTCACGTTGGATAACTGCATCAGCCAGCAGGTCAGCAAAATCATTTTTAGTTGAATTGCTTAGCAGTTCACGAAATATTTTTTCGTTGATGTCGATTCTGTAAAGCAATGATTGAAAAGAGGATGTTCTGTTTTTGTATAATTCAAACAACAAAGGAGCGACCTGGTTTCTTAATTCTTCGTACGCCGTAAGTTCATTTCCGCTGAATGTTATTTCATGACCGAACACTTCAAAGTCTTTAATGATCTGGTTCGCGGTGAGGCGGATGATTTCAAGATCGTGTCGGTATTTTTCGAGGTTCATTGGTTTGTTGGTTCTTTGGTTATTTGGTTGTGACCAATCAACCAGTGAACCAATGAACAGATCATTTAGTCCGTGTGAGAATTTTTCACTTTGATAAAATCAGTAATTAACCGCTGCACCGGACGGTTATTGATGAGGTGTTCGTTTACAATTTCATCCACATCACTTAACTGAACACCGCCGTAATAAATTCCTTCGGGATATACGACTATCGACGGACCATAGTCACATGCATCGAGACAACCAGAACGTTGCGCGCGCATTTCTCCTTTAAGCCCTTTATCGTTCAATGCTTTTTTGAATGCTTTCACGAGCGCCATGCCGCATTCTTCGCCGCAGGATTTACGTTCACCCTCTTTTCGCTGGTTGGTGCAAATGAAAATATGTTTTTTAAACTTCATGGGTACGGATAACAAATTTTTACGAATATACGAAAGTACAAATCATTCGGTCGTGACTCCGTTTGAGCGGCAAAATATTTCACGCAGAGAATCGCTGAGGCGCAGAGGACGCAGAGAATATCCTTTGAAAGTGGCCTCTGCGATTTCTCTGCGCCTCAGCGTACTCAGCGTGAAACAAAACAATAGTTTGGATTAAGATTTCCTATTGAAAATCGAAACTGAGACACTAACAATCATTACGGATCAGGATTCAAACATGGGTAGTCTCTCAGTTTGATGTTTGTATGCTTACGTTATGCCTGTAGCGAATGACGAATTAATACGAATGTACGAATACGCGAATTGATATTCTATGCATGAAATATTTCGCCACATAAACGGAGCCACTAAACAAACATGGATGGTGATCTATACAGAAATCTCTTTGTGAACTTTGCGAAAACCTTTGTGTCCTTTGCGGTTAAATTTTTAACGCAAAGATCAAACTCAATTACTCTTCTACAGGTTTCTTAAAATGAATTCATTCTCAAACAGTAATTTTTCAGACGTGCAGGTTTGACCTGAACAGTTTGATGGCGATGGCTAATAAAATAATCCCAAATACTTTTCGTACGATGTTGATTCCTCCCGGACCTAAAATTTTTTCGAGGAAGCCGAGATTTTTCAGCACGAGATAAACTAAAATGATGTTGAGGAAAATTCCGATGAGAATCGTTTCAACATTATAAGCGGAGCGAAGTGAAAGCAGAGTTGTCATCGTTCCTGTACCGGCAATCAGCGGAAACGCAATAGGGATCACGGATGCCGTAGCGGGTAATTCGTCTTTGTAAAGTTTGATTCCGAGTATCATTTCGAGGGCAAGAAAAAATAACACGAGTGATCCTGCAATGGCAAAAGAAGAAACATCTACACCCAGAAAATCCAAAATATTTTGACCGATAAATAAAAACACGACCATGATCAGCAATGAAACAAGTGTCGCTTTTTCCGGATGAATCGTTCCAACTCTTGTTCGCACGGAAAGTATTGCCGGAATGGAACCAATCACATCAATCACGGCAAAGAGAATCGTGGAGACAGTAAGGATTTCGTGGAAACTTAAATTCATTGTCCGGAAATTTTTGTCGAAGGTAGTGAATGATTGAAAATGGATGTTGGAGATTGGAAGTTGGAAGTTGGAAGTTGGAAATTGGAAATTGGATGGAAGAAAAAAAAGCCTCTCTCATTTCTGAAAGAGGCGCATAGACGCAAAATGTTGCGTCTGTACTTTAGCCGTTTAGTGCTTCCGCTCCTGCAACAATCTCCAGGATCTCTCCTGTAATGGCCGCCTGGCGTGCTTTGTTGTAATTGATACGGAGTTCTTTCAAAAGATCCGTTGCATTGTCGGTGGCTTTGTTCATCGAAGTCATTCGCGCACCATGTTCAGACGCATTTGAATCAAGCAACGCCTTGTAAAGCTGAATCTTGATGGCCTTCGGAATCAACTGAAGTACCAGTTCTTCCTTATCCGGTTCAAAAATATAATCGTTCACATGCTTTTGCTTTTCTTCCTTTTTCGCAGGAGGAGTGATCGGCAATATCTGTTCAACCTGTACATACTGAACAGCGGCATTCTTGAACTGATTATAAATAATTACGATTTTATCATACTCTCCATCGGCATATTCCTTCATCAGCTTTTCCGCGATCACAGAAGCGTTCTCGAAGTTAAGATGAGCGTAAATATCATTGTGGTTACCAACGTATAGTTTCGCATTCTTAGAGAAAAAGTCAGACGCTTTTTTTCCGATGCAAAGAATTTTTACATTTCCTTCTTTCACCTGCACCGCATAATCTTCACGAACCAAACGATTCACAGTACGCACAACGTTTGCGTTGAAACCACCGCAAAGTCCACGGTTGGAGTTGATGGCGACAATCAATATTTTATTCACCGGTCGGTTGGAAGCATACGCGCCACCTGCACTGCTGTCGAGCGTGGAAGAAATATTTTCCATGATCTCTCTCAGCTTCGCTGCATACGGACGCATCTGCACAATCGCATCCTGCGCGCGTCTCAACTTCGCGGCACTTACCATCTTCATCGCTTTGGTGATCTGTTGCGTGGAGATGACAGATGTTATTCGGTTCCGGACTTCTTTTAAGTTAGCCATTGTCTTTCAGTTGGCAGTCGGCAAATTGCAGTTGGCAATTTTGCAAACTACAATTTGCGAACTGCAAACTTTTTAAATTTTATACTTTGAAATTAATTCCTTCGCGGTCTTCTCAAGAACAGAAGTAACTGCATCATCAATCTGTCCTTTCTTCAAGGTATCGAGTGTCGCTTTTTGTTGTACTTCAAGTAAGTTAAGGTATTCCGCTTCAAACTCTTTTACTCTCTTCACAGGAACATCTTTCAACAATCCTTTTGTTCCGAGATAGATGATGGCCACCTGGTGCTCAACACGCATCGGTGAGTATTGTAATTGTTTCAGGATTTCCACGTTACGTGATCCTTTGTCGAGAACAGCTTTGGTTGATGCGTCAAGATCGGAACCGAATTTTGAAAACGCTTCCAGTTCGCGGTATTGCGCCTGGTCAAGTTTTAATGTTCCGGCAACTTTTTTCATGGATTTAATCTGCGCATTACCACCGACACGCGATACGGAAATACCTACGTTGATCGCAGGACGTACACCGGAGTTGAAGAGATTCGCCTCAAGGAAAATCTGTCCGTCGGTAATGGAAATTACGTTCGTTGGAATGTATGCGGAAACGTCACCGGCCTGTGTTTCAATAATCGGAAGAGCCGTTAACGATCCACCGCCTTTTACAAGGTGTTTGATCGTATCAGGAAGATCATTCATGTCTTTCGCAATCTCATCAGAGTTGATCACTTTCGCTGCACGCTCGAGCAAACGAGAGTGAAGATAAAATACATCACCCGGATATGCTTCCCGTCCCGGAGGTCTCCTAAGCAAAAGAGAAACTTCGCGGTAGGCAACAGCCTGTTTAGATAAATCATCGTACACAATTAATGCAGGACGACCTGTGTCACGGAAAAATTCTCCGATCGCGGCACCGGCCATCGGCGCGAAGAACTGCATTGGCGCTGGATCAGAAGCAGTCGCAGAAACAATTACGGTGTACGGCATTGCTCCGTTTTCAGTCAGTGTTTTTACAATCTGAGCAACGGTTGATCCTTTTTGTCCAATGGCAACATAAATACAAAATACCGGTTTACCGGCTTCGTAAAATTCTTTTTGATTGATGATGGTGTCGATACAAACCGCACTCTTTCCTGTTTGACGATCACCGATTACCAATTCCCGCTGACCACGTCCAATCGGGATCATCGCGTCAATCGCTTTGATACCGGTTTGCAATGGTTCTGTTACCGGTTGACGGAAAAGTACTCCCGGAGCTTTACGTTCAATCGGCATTTCGTATGTTTCACCAGTGATCGGACCTTTGCCGTCAATCGGTTTTCCGAGTGTGTCGACAACACGACCAAGCATTCCTTCTCCTACGTGAATGGAACCGATTTTACCGGTACGTTTTACAACATCCCCTTCTTTGATATCGTTTGATGAACCGAGCAATACGGCTCCTACGTTGTCTTCTTCGAGGTTGAGGACGATTCCGCGTAAACCGGTTTCGAATTCGATCAACTCACCGGCCTGAACTTTTGTCAAGCCATAGATGCGTGCAATACCGTCACCGACCTGCAACACGGTTCCTACTTCTTCGAGTTCAGTTTCTGTTTTGAAGCCCGCGAGTTGCTGACGCAAAATCGCTGATACTTCATCTGGTCTAACTTCTGCCATTGTATGATGTATTTAATTTTAGTTCTAAAATATTAAGTTGGCAAAGGGCAATTTGCAGTTTGCAAAAATGCCGGTTGTCAATTACTTTCCTTTCGATTGGTATTTGTCAGGGTTTTCAATCATGTGATTTAATAATCTTCCAACTTCTTCTGACTTTTCATTAAGCGTTTTAAACGTTGTTTCGTTAATGTACTTGCATGCAAGAGAGAAATCGAGCCATACCTGCGTTTCTGTATTTTCCATGTCGGCATCACTTGCTTTACTTACAAAGTGTGCCGGGTATATTCTTTTCCGGTATCCTTCACCTAAATTCGAACAAACTGACCTTGATGATCTTCTTATCTGAGACGTTAGTCCGTATTTTTCTTCGTCAGGAAACTTTTTTGAGAGGTGATAAATTTCCATTGAAAGCTCAAATGCTTTTTTGAAAACTGTCAAGTCTCTATATGTTCCCATTCATTCTTAGTTTGCAACAGCAAATTGGAGTTTCATTTTTTACCAACTGCCATTTGCCAACTCTTTCTTTCTAATTCTTCCTCACGTACGGATTGCTCGCAAACTCTTTCGTTAATTTCCGAAGTTCGCTGGCAATGCTTGCATCATATTGCTGATCACCCATTCTGAGTATAAATCCGCCAATGATATTTTTATCAACTTTTTCAATCAACTCTATTTCTGATTTCACACTATTTTTTACAATGCGATTGACTTCAGCTCTTAATTTATCATCCAAACCAACGGCCGACGTGATGACAGCCGTTTGAATTCCTTTGAATTTTTTAAACTGGGTGATAAATTCTTTTGCAATTCCTTCGAGGTATGGTTCGCGGCCTTTGCGTGTGATGATATCGAAGAAAGCAATCGAGAGTTTATTCATCTTTCCTTCGAACACTTTTGTGAGGATGCTTAATTTTTTATCGGCATGAATAATCGGGTTCGCAAGCAGCAACGACAAGTCACGATTCTGCTCGCAGACAGCCACGAATAATTTCATGTCGGCCCCGACAGCATCAATGACACCGGTTTCGCGGCTTAAATCGATTAATGATTTTGCGTACCTTTTTGCAACTTTTGTTTCGATCATATCTCAATTTCGGATTTCAGATTTTAAATTGCGAATTAATCCCCAATTCGCAATTCTTCATTCCCGGAGGATATTTTAATTCAAACTAATGTCTTTAATCAAATTCTCCATGAGCGCTTTCTGCTTCTCATCATTACTCAGTTCCTGTCGGAGAATTTTTTCAGCGATTTCGATACTCATTTTTGCCACCTGGTTTTTCAACTCGTTGATGGCCGCCATCTTCTCATTGTTAATCGCATCACGTGCAGATGCCATGATCTTATTGGCTTCCGACTGAGCTTTTCCTTTTGCTTCAGAAATTATTGAGTCTTTTGTATCACGAGCTTCTTTTAGCATTTTATCGCGTTCGCCGCGAGCTTCGTTCAGCAAACGTTCGTTGTCTGATTTCAGCGCAGCCATTTCTTCTTTGGCTTTGCGTGCTGTGTTCAGCGCTTCTGTAATATTCTGCTCACGCTCGTTGAGCGATTTCATGATCGGCTTCCATGCATACTTCTTCAGCAGAAAAAGTACGATGCTGAATGAAACAAGCATCCAGAATAACAATCCAATGTCAGGTGTTACTAATTTCATGATGTTAGTTTTAAATATTTTAGAATTGGCAATTTACAGTCAGCATAAACTGCAGACTGCAAATTGCGAACTGCAACTTATTAGTTACGAAGCGAGACCAACGATAAAGGCCAAAGCCACCGCTGCAAGAGCAACTCCTTCTACAAGAGCCGCGGCAACGAACATATTGGCAACGAGGTCACCTTTCATTTCCGGCTGACGAGCCATTGATTCAAGAGCGCTTCCTCCGATGTTTCCGATTCCGATTCCTGCACCAACAGCCGCTAAACCTGCACCGATTACTGCTCCTGCTTTTGCAATAGCTACATCTGCTAATAAAATTGATAATGAAGTCATAGATTTATTTTTTAAGAGTTATGTGTTATGATTTATTAATGATGTTCGTTTTCCACTAATGCCATTCCGAAATAGATAGCTGATAAAAATGTAAATACAAATGCCTGTAAAAATCCGACAAGCAATTCAAGCATGTTGATGAAGATGGTGAAGGCAACGGATGGAATCGCTGTTCCTAAACCCGCGCCGGATGAATTCGCGCCGGCCACAAATATCAAACAGAAGAAAACCAGGATTACAATGTGACCTGCCATGATGTTTGCAAAAAGTCGAACAACCAATACAAACGGTTTCAGGAAGATTCCGATAAACTCAAGCAATGAGATTACCGGTAATACGTAAAGGGGAACTCCCGGCATGGCAAAAATATGTCGCCAGTAATTTTTATTCGAATTGATAAGCGTGATGATCAGTGTGAAGGTCGCTAACACCAGTGGCACAGCGATGTTACCGGTTACGTTTGCTCCTCCCGGGAAAATCGGAATCAAACCAAGTAAATTATTCACCCAGATGAAAAAGAAAATGGTGAGCAGGTATGGCATAAAACGCGCATAATGTTTTTCTCCTATCGCAGCTTTCGCGATGTCATCTCTCACAAAAAGAATAATCGGCTCGATAGCACTTTGCAATCCTGTCGGTGCCTGGTCTTTGTTTCGGGTGTATGCTTTGGCTACTGAAATGAAAACAAGAAGGAGAATAGCCGCAGCGATAAAGAGAGCGAATACATTTTTGGTAATCGAAAAATCATAGATAGAAGCACCGTCTTCCGAAATAATTTTTCCTTCTTCTAATTTATATCCATTATAAGAAGCTTTTCCGTGTTCAAAATGGCTGGAAGAAAAAACACTGAATCCTTTTTGTTTGTTATAAATGATGATCGGTAATGGAATTGAGGTTGGATCTGCTTCGCTTCCGTAAATGTGCCACTCATGAGAGTCACTGATGTGATCGATGACTAATTTGCCAGGATTAAATTTTCCTTCCGTTTCTTTCGCTTCTTTCGAAACAGAATCAACTACAGCCGCTTCCTCCGCGAATGCAAAAGATTGAATAGCCAGGAAAAAGATTGTGGCGAAGAGAGCTTTATAAGTATTTGATATTGCGTGCTTAAGAATGCGTTGCATCTGCTTACTGAGTCGTTTTTTAAAAGAGGGTGCAAAAATAGAATTTTAATCTTTATTTAAAAACGCTGTTTCATTTTTGTTTACAGAATATTTAAACAATTGATCATCCTCTTTAAAGAGCGGTTTTTAGGGATTTTTTTGAATTTCGTTTTCCGTTGCTTCAGCAGACTTGCTTTTGAAATGGGAATAGACCATCGATACTTCAAAAACAGTTATTAAAGCATAAACAGCAAAGAAGTTACTGATAAAAGCGGCGGCCCTGTCGGGTTTTAGCATTCCATACACGATCATGACGACGAGGTAAAGTAAAAATTTCATGACAGTCGCCATCATGAAATAACGGATGATACTTGTTCCGCTTTTGGCGGCGCTTCGCAACATTCCTAAATGAAACGTCGTTGTCACAATAAAAAAGAAGATAACCAGGTATGAAGGATGTGGATATTGAAATTTCGCCGGGAGATCGCCGCTCACAAATAAGAGAGCGGCATAAATAAGAACAGAATATATTGAAAGTCTGATCAAAAAAATTACGAAATTTTTATTCACGGATTTTTTCATCGCAGGTGCGAAAGTAAAATTAATGCACTTGAAAAGAAATTATTTTTGGGAGAATGAAAAACAATCGGGGTTTTTCATCACAAGCATGCGATGGCTACCGTTTTTTGATAAAATCTTTGATGATAAAATACATGGCCAAAAAAACCGAAACCAAAGCGAGAGAAGCGGTAAAAACCGGCGTTTTCATCTGGTAATGTTTGTCTAACCAGATACCCCCGTAACATCCTGCGAAAATGATTGCTCCCATTTGGAAAACCATAGCAGAATATTTCGCATACGTATTAAGCGGATTTTTCTTTGTTGAGGACATTCACAGTAGTCTCACCTTGTTTAATGTCTTTGATTACAGGGCCCATGTTGCATGAACCGGTAAATGTTGCTCCGACTTCCACAACTAATTTTCCTGTTAAGATGTCTCCGATAATCTTTGAAGTCGATTTCAGAAAAAGTAATTCCGAAACAGTCGTCTTTCCTTTGATGGTTCCCGAAACATCAGCATTCTGCCCGTTTACATCTCCTTCAATAATTCCGGTTGTGCCAATTACTACTTTCGCCTTCGAATTAACTGAACCATAAACTGTTCCGTCGATACGGATATCGCCATTCGAACGAACGTCACCTTCTATTACTGTTCCTGCTCCAATAAGGTTGATAGAAGAAGATGTTCCGTCAGGTCCTTTATTTATTACCGGGTTGTTTTTTTCGCTTTTGTTAAACATGATCTTGAATTTTTGGATGATACTATCTCTTAATGCCCTCTTATTTTTTTAAGGAAGGCAAATATATAACTTTTTTGATGTGAGCAAGTGTTTTTGTAAGGGATTTTGGTGAAAGGTGGGGGTGATTAGGTGACGAGCTAACTAAGAAGCTGTCTAAATTTGATTTAAGCAAAATGATATGCTCGCTGATTCGTATAAATTTTTACAAATTTATAGATCTGTCATCTGTGTTTATCTGC
>JAYVZS010000040.1:0-15083 GCA_043783155.1 Bacteroidota bacterium
CTATGACATTTGTTTCATTCGAAGCAAGTTTTTTAATCAATAAAAAAAAATACATTTACAAAATGAGCCTTTCAAACCCTACAGATGAACACTTTATGCGCGAGGCAATCAAAGAAGCGAAAAAAGCTTTTGATGCGGATGAAGTGCCGATTGGTGCTGTGATTGTATGCAAAAATAAAATTATTGCGCGCGGTCATAACTTAACAGAACGGTTAAATGATGTTACGGCTCACGCGGAAATGCAGGCATTTACCTCCGCTGCAAATTTTCTCGGAGGAAAATATTTAGATGAATGTACGTTATACGTCACCATCGAACCGTGTGTGATGTGCGCCGGAGCCGGTTACTGGACGCAAACCGGAAAAATTGTCTTCGGTGCCCGTGATGAAAAGAAAGGATTTCTGTTAACGTCAAAAAAAATACTGCATCCGAAAACAATACTTGTCGGTGGAATCCTCGAAGAAGAATGCGCTGCTTTGATGAAAGAATTTTTCAGGAAAAAGCGATGATGCTTTCCTTTGTTCCGTTGGCAAGATTCCTCAAAGCCTGCTGAGTGAGGGGTTTTTCAAGCTGCCCGAAAATAAATTTATTCTCAAAAACTTTTTTCAGCCGTTCCTGTTTTTGAAAAACAGACAACACAATGATTTTTGTTTTGTCCTGAATAAATGAGGGAAGATTTTTAAACTCATCAATAAAATCGTACCCGCTCATGAGAGGTAAATACATATCAAGAAAAATCCAGTCGGGTGCCTGTTCGGCCGACTTACATTCATGACGCAGAAAATGGATTGCTTCCTCACCTGAGTGAGTGACGATGATGTTCTTGGAAAAAGATGTGAGCTCAATCAATCGTCGATTGACAAGCACATCAATTTCACTGTCATCAACCAACAGCGTTGTTGCGAAGCTGAATTTTTGATCAGACATTTTATCCCTTAATCCCCGTCACAAACATACGGGTTTCCTGTTTGATTAACAAACGTTTATAAAAATGGCAGTAGGCAGAAGCAGAAGGCAGTTACTGCCATGTGCCGCTGCCTACTGCAACATTGTTAATTCGCAGGTAAATGAAAATAACCCGATATCTTAGTTAAACATTCAATGCATCCAGCACAGACTTACTGAGTGGTTTGTTCAAAAACTTATACACGTATTTACTTTGATTGGCGCGATTTAGATCTTTAAAGCTTTCTGATGTCGACAACATCACAATCTTGCTCTTCTTCTTCACGTCTTCGTTGAGCTTTTCAAATTCTTCGAGGAAACCAAATCCGTCCATGTTCGGCATCATGATGTCGAGAAAAACCACATCCGGAATTTCACCGTTACCGGTTTGCTTTTTCAAATACTCCAGGGCACTGATCCCGGAAGGTTGTATCAGCACCTGTCCTGCGAAGTGTTCGTTCTCAATCAGTTTTTTATTAACGAAGTTATCGAGTTCGTTATCATCAATTAACATGACGACATTATAGCGTGAAGCACTCATAGTTTCGATTGGTTTGTGCAAAAATAGAAAGAAAAGTATAGTAGCAAACAGCGTGTATGAATGAGTTATGAAGAAAAGAAAGCGGCAGTAAAAAAGAAACCCCGGTAATCAGCCGGGGTTTCTAATCAATCAACAAACACCACACGTTATCTTACGAGCGTCACCGATCCTGTTTTTGTTTGTGACCCAAGGCCTGAAGCGATGAGTTGATAAACATACGTATCGGTTTGAGCCGGCTTTCCTTTATAAGTACCATCCCATTGTTGTTTGGGATTATAACTTTCAAATACGAGTTGCCCCCAGCGGTTGAAAATGCGCAAGGTGAAATTCTGAAGACCTTCTCCTTTCACGCAGAATAAATCATTGATACCATCTCCATTGGGAGTAAATGCATCAGGAACGAATATCGTAAGCGGGGGGGTGACTTCTGCATAATTCGATGTACTCATGATTGCATGGTTTCCGTTCTTGTAACCAGTAACCCGGTATATTTTGTTATCGAGTACGTTTTGCGCAAGAGAGGAATTTGAAATGAATACACTTATTGATATCAATAAAGCAATGGGTAAACTTGTTTTCATGTGAAGGATATTATGATAGGCAAATTATCCAATTATGAACATCGGTGCTGACAGAAACCTCTCCATTCCTCACAACTGTAAGATTTTTGGATTTTAGTACGAACTTCTGCTTATTTTTAAGGGAAAAAGTGAAGACAAAATACGAAGCGGAGGAAATGATTCGTATTTTTGCGGAGTAAATAAATCACTATCAAAATGCCTTATCCTGAATATATCTGCGCACCGATGCGCGAAGAATTGACAACCGTCGGATTTGAAGAATTAAAAACGCCTGAACAGGTGGATCAAACGATTCCTTCCAGTAAGGGAACCCTGCTACTTGTGATGAATTCTGTTTGCGGATGTGCCGCCGGAACCGCACGTCCGGGAGTCAGACTTGCATTGAGCGGAACTAAACGCCCTGATAAGCTAACAACCGTTTTTGCCGGACAAGATTTAGAAGCTACCGCTGAAGCAAGAAAATTTACGCTGCCCTATCCCCCTTCTTCACCTTCTATCGCTCTTTTTAAGGATGGAAAGTTGGTTCATTTTATTGAGCGCCATCACATTGAAGGTCGTTCTGCTGAGATGATCGGTGATCACCTGAAAGCTACCTTTGAAGAATTCTGCTAAAAACCTAACTTTCAATAACCAACGATCAATTGACCATTCAATAATCAATTTTATATAATGATTATTGAAAATTAAAGTGAGATTTGGTGACTGATTATTGGTGATTATTACGAAAGTACTTTGGGTATTTGTCGATTATTGGCTGGCTGATTACATCATGCGTCATTTTTTTCAGTGTTTCCAAATCAGCTTCCGTCATTCCTTTGGTTTCAATCGGCTTGTGCATAATGATGCGGGCAATTCCGGGACGACCTACCCTTCGATAGAAATCATCCGGTAAAAGTCGCCAGTTATTCAGAAAAGTAATCGGAACAATCGGAATTTGTTTTTCAATCGCGAGTCGAAACGGTCCGTTCTTAAATCTGCCGATAACAGGTCCGTTGTGATGAATGGTTCCTTCCGGAAATAGCGCTACACTTATTCCTTTGTCTATGTCGCTGCCAGCCCTCATAAAAGCACGATGTGAATCAAGCACACTTTTTCTATTCACAGGAATATTCATTCGGTCGAAAAACTTTCTGAACAATGGAACTTTTCTCAACTCAGCTTTTCCCATTGTATGAAAATAAATCGGTATGATTATGTAAATCAGCATGATGTCGAGGTAAGAAGTATGATTCGGACAAAAGATATACGCCTGTTTCGGGTTTAACTTTGATTTTCTTTCGACAGAATAAAAAAGTCCGAGTGGGATTAACATAAAGTGACCCCATACTTTTTTCAACCTGAAAACCATGGGAAATAGTCGTTCGCTCGTCAAAAAAATAAAGAAGAGTGGGAAAAACAGAAAAAAAGTAAGCACGGCGTTGATAAAGAATAAGGAGCGCCAAATCCACTGAAACGGGAAAAAGATGTATTTGAGCATATCTGTTATCAGATTTTTGCTTCTTTAAACGGGAGGCGAAAGTAATAAAAGCCCTCCGGCTATTTGCAGAAATGCAAATTTTTTTACCTTTGTCGCCCTCATTTTAATGAGCGGGCTGGGATCATGAAACATTCGGGAAAATATGTGATTAACTTCGGAAGTCTACCTAAAGGAACTCATGAATTCGTGTTTGAAGTAAATGATGAGTTCTTTGAACAGTTCGAAAATTCAATTGTACAGAAAGCGATGGCTGATGTATTAGTAACACTGGAAAAGGAAGATACGATGCTGTTACTCGATTTTACCATCGAAGGAACGGCAACACTTCCCTGCGATCGTTGCTTAGAAGAAATGATTATTGATATAGAAGGATACAACGAGTTAATTGTGAAATTCGGGGAAACCTCTGAAGAAGAATCGGATGATGTGATTGTAATTCCGAACAAATCGCATGAATTAGATGTATCACAGTTTATGTTTGAATATATCACCATGTTGATCCCTCTGCGGAATGTACATCCTGATGATGAAAACGGAATCGGCACGTGTAACCCGGAAGCATTAAAAGAACTTGAGAAATATAAAATTCACGAAGAAGAAAAAACAACAGATCCCAGATGGGCAGCGTTGAAAAAAATTAATCCAAACTGAGTGAAGTGCGAATTGAAAATTTCGGATTGAAAGAAACAACTTCGAAATGAATTGCGGTGTTAAATCAAGGCACCAACAATTCGAAATTAAAAATTCGGAATCCGCAATTGAGAATTAAGAGTGGTCGTATAATAAGCAAATCATAGAAAGTTAATAAATAACAATAATAAATAAACTCCAATGCCAAATCCAAAACACCGACACTCGAAATCGAGAAGAGATAAAAGAAGAGCGAACTGGAAAGCTGTTGTTCGTACTGTTTCAGCATGCAGCAATTGCGGAGCTCCTAATTTAATGCACCGCGTTTGCTCTGAGTGCGGTTATTACAGAGGAAAGTTAGCGATCGAGAAAAAAGCAGTAGCATAAATCAAGTAGACAGCCGACAATTGATTCAGTAGACAATAACCGGAAAACATTATCGACTGAAGTTATTTATAATACTTCTGCCAAACTTTTAAGAGCAAATGAAAATAGGCATCGACATGATGGGCGGCGACTATGCACCGGAGCAAACAACTCTTGGTGCTATTGAAGCATGGAAAGAACTTCCCTCTTCCGTAAAACTTGTTCTGATCGGAAACAAAGACGCCATCGTTTCTATTTTGAAGCGTGAAGGTGTTCCTGTTGACTCTTTTGAAATTATCCATGCTTCCGAGGAAATTGAAATGGCTGACCATCCGACTAAAGCCATTCAGCAAAAACCCAATTCAAGTATTGCCATCGGCTTTCGTCTTCTGAAAGAAAAAAAAATTGACGCTTTTGCCTCCGCCGGAAATACAGGCGCGATGCTGGTTGGCTCGATGTTCATTGTAAAATCTGTTCCCGGAATTCTTCGTCCGTGCATCTCTACATTGGTTCCAAAAGAAAACGGCGGATGGGGACTGATACTCGATGTGGGTGTAAACGCTGATTGCAAACCGGAAGTACTCAACCAGTTTGCTGTGCTTGGCTCTTTGTATGCACAACATGTTCTACACATCAACAACCCGAAAGTAGGGCTGATGAACATCGGTGAAGAAGAAGAAAAAGGAAACCTGCTGATGAAAGAAACGCATCAGCTTTTAAAAGACTCCAAAGAAATTCGCTTCATCGGTAATGTTGAAGGACGGGATTTGTTCAACGACAAAGCGGATGTAATTGTGTGCGATGGTTTCACCGGCAATGTGATGCTGAAACTGGCCGAATCTTTTTACGGCCTTATCAAAAAAAATAATTTACACAGCGATTATTTTGATCGCTTCAACTACGAAAACTACGGAGGCACTCCTATCCTCGGCGTAGATTCAACGGTGATTATTGCCCACGGCATTTCCAAAGCCAAAGCCATCAAAAACATGATCCTGCTTTCGAAAGATGTGGTGGAAGCCGGGCTCTCCGAAAAAATAGCGCAGGCATTCAGCAAAGAGACCGTTGTCTGATTTCATTTCTCTCCGATTATTTTTCTTTACATTCGGCTTCCAAAAAAATGATGGAGTCGCTTTTATTTTTGCGCCTCTTTTAAACTAACGCCATGACAAAAATTACCGCTGCCATTACCGCTGTTGAAGCATGGGTTCCTGAATTCCGGTTAACGAATGAACTTCTTGAAACAATGGTTGATACCAACGATGAATGGATTCAGTCGCGTACCGGTATTAAAGAAAGAAGAATACTGAAGGGCGAAGGATTGGGTACAAGTGACATGGCTGTGCATGCCGTATTAGGTTTGTGTAAAAAGCGCGGCATTGATCCGATGGAAATTGACATGCTTATCTGTGCCACCACTACTCCCGATTTTGTTTTCCCCGCAACGGCCAATATTATTTGTGATAAAATTGGAGCGAAGAAAGCATTTGGATATGATATCCAGGCGGCTTGTTCGGGTTTTCTTTTTTCGCTTGTAACGGGATCAAAATTTATTGAATGCGGACAATACAAAAAAGTAGTCGTTGTTGGCGGTGATAAGATGTCGAGCATTGTTGATTATACCGACCGGGCAACGTGTGTGATCTTTGGTGATGGGGCAGGGGCTGTATTGCTTGAACCAAATGCAGAAGGATATGGGATCCAGGATTCTATTCTGAGAAGTGACGGATCGGGTCGGGTTTATCTTCACCAGAAAGCGGGAGGATCGGTAAAACCACCAACACATAAAACAATTGATGACAAAGAACATTTTGTTTTCCAGGATGGGCAACCGGTATTCAAATTTGCTGTGACAAATATGGCGGATGTATCCGCGGAAATTATGGAACGTAACAACCTGAAAGCTGACGATGTTGCATGGCTCGTTCCCCACCAGGCGAACAAGAGAATCATTGACGCGACTGCAAGACGCATGGGAGTTGGTGATGAAAAAGTGATGTTGAATATTCAGAAGTACGGCAACACGACCAACGGAACAATTCCGATTTGTCTTTGGGAGTGGGAAAAAAAATTACACAAAGACGATAATATCATTCTTGCCGCATTCGGCGGAGGATTTACCTGGGGAAGTGTTTGGGTGAAGTGGGCGTATTAGTTAGTTGGAAGTTTTTAGTTCGGGGTTCGGAGACAGTGAAGTAGCGTTGTTAGTTGTTGGTTTTTAGTCGGTGCATTAGTCTTCGAAAAATTCTTCTCCTTTTAAATTTAAATACCCGAATTTCTCTTTTTGTGTTTTTACTTTGATTGCATTCCCTTTCGGAAAATCCATTTGAAGATATTTTGGATCGAGCGTGATGCCCAAATTCCGATTAACATATCCGAATAATTTTTCTTTTCTCGTGACAAGCTCTAAACCATTTTGATATGTAAATATCTGGTCATAGATTATTGGAATTAAAATGTTGTTATGTAAATCTATCATTCCCCATTTTGAATTATTCTTTGCGAAGACTCGTTGAAAGGTGTAATCTAAACTGATTTCATCATACATGGGAGGCACTATGGTGTCACTAATTCCACGATCAAAATTTATCAGTCCGTATTTTTTATCTTTCGAAATAATTTCAGCAAAGAGAATTATATCTCTCGCCGCATCAGTATATATTGCATCGGTCTCCTTACCGTCAGCATTTATATAGGTAGCTTTCCCATTTAAGGTAACTATTGCCCAACCAACAGGGGTAAAATCTGTTACCGTGTCATAAACAGGTTTGATGACTTCAATTCCTTTTCCGTCAATAAATCCGTATTTTTTTTTCTGTTTGACAATGGCCCTTCCAAATTGAAAGGGAAAAGTCTCCTCATATATTAAAGGAACCAGGATCTTTTTCGTTACTGCATCCGCATAACCCCACTTGTTTTTCTTCCGGTAAGGAATCAGGTTCTGAGAAAATGTGTCATTCAGAAAAAAAATAAAACATACTGTCGTTACAAAAATTTTCATCCGAAGCCCTTTAATCAAATATACATGAATCCATCAAATAATCAGGCATTTCCGGCATTTAAACACACCAAACTTGCGAAAACCTATTGCTTTTCCGAAAAAAGTTCTATTTTTGAATTTCAAATTTTGAACACATGAACATTAAAGACATTGAAAACCTCATTAAGTTTGTTCAGAAGAGCGGAGTGAGTGAAGTAAGTCTTGAACAAAAAGATTTTAAGATTACCATCAAGACACACGGCAGGTATGAGATCGCTCATGTACCGGTGATGGCTCATGCACCACAGGCACTTCAGGCAATGGCTCCTTTACAACCGACTGCAGCACCTGCTCCGGTTTCAACCGCTCCTGTCAATGGCGCTAGCTCATCTGATGAATCGAAATATGTGACCATTAAATCTCCGATGATCGGGACATTTTATCGTACTCCTAATCCTGAGAAGCCTGTTTTCATCAATGTAGGCGATGAAATAAAACCGGGCAAGGTTCTTTGCATCATTGAAGCAATGAAGTTGTTCAATGAAATTGAATCTGAAGTGTCAGGTAAAATTGTAAAAGTGCTGGTTGATAACGCTACCCCGGTGGAGTATGATCAGCCGTTGTTCCTCGTTGACCCAAGTTAATTTGAAAATTAGAAAATGTGCAGATGTGCAAATTGCCGAACTTAATCTGCACATTTTCGCATTTACACATTTGCACATTTTAAAAGGAATTCATGTTCAAAAAAATACTAATAGCCAACCGGGGAGAAATTGCATTGCGTATCATTCGCACCTGCAAAGAAATGAACATTCAAACCGTTGCCGTTTATTCCACCGCCGATAAAGAAAGTTTACATGTGCGCTTTGCTGACGAAGCTGTTTGCATCGGTCCGCCGCCCAGCCGCGATTCATACCTCAATATTCCCAGCATCATTTCAGCCGCGGAAATTACTAATGCCGATGCCATTCATCCCGGCTATGGATTTCTTTCCGAGAATTCCAAGTTCAGCGCCATCTGTGCCGAACATGGAATTAAATTCATCGGCGCTTCGCCTGAAATGATCGATGCGATGGGTGACAAATCGAATGCAAAACTGACGATGAAAAATGCCGGCGTTCCTACTGTGCCGGGCTCAGATGGTTTGCTTACTGATTTAACGACCGGTTTAAAAAACGCTGATGAAATCGGTTACCCTGTTATCCTCAAAGCAACTGCAGGCGGAGGCGGAAGAGGAATGCGCATCGTCTGGAAGCCGGAAGAATTTGAACCCGCATGGGAATCAGCTCGCCAGGAAGCCGGAGCAGCTTTCGGAAACGATGGCATGTACCTCGAAAAATACATTGAAGAACCACGTCACATCGAAATACAGATTGCCGGCGATCAATATGGAAAAGCGTGTCACCTGAGTGAACGCGATTGTTCCATTCAGCGGAGGCATCAGAAGTTAATTGAAGAAACTCCATCTCCATTTATGACGGAAGAGTTGCGCGAAGAAATGGGTGAAGCAGCGATTAAAGCGGCAACAGCTGTAAGGTATGAAGGCGTAGGAACGGTTGAGTTTCTTGTTGATAAACACCGCAAATTTTATTTCATGGAGATGAACACACGAATTCAGGTGGAGCATCCGATCACAGAAGAAGTCATCAACTACGATCTTATCAAAGAACAAATAAAAATTGCGGCAGGCAGTCCGATCTCCGGTAAAAATTATTTCCCAAAGTTACACGCGATCGAATGCCGCATCAACGCGGAAGATCCATACAAAGATTTCAGACCTGCTCCCGGAAGAATTACAACGCTGCACGTTCCCGGCGGTCATGGTGTTCGTGTTGACTCGCACATTTACGCCGGTTATACCATTCCACCGAACTACGATTCGATGATTGCCAAACTGATCACCATCGCTCAATCACGCGAAGAAGCCATCAACACGATGGAGCGCGCATTAAGTGAGTTTGTTATTGAAGGAGTAAAAACTACCATACCGTTTCATCAACAACTGATGAAAGATGAAAACTTCAGAAAAGGAAATTACACCACGAAGTTCATGGAGAGTTTTAAGATGGAAGAATAAGCGTTGTCTATCCGCTGACTTCCCTATTGATTTTTTTTTCGCTTTTCAATCAACCCAATCTGAAAGATGAAAAAATATTTTTCCGATTGCATATTTCTTTTTTTGTTTCCGGTGATTGCGATTTATATTCAATCGTGCTGCGACAGTAAAACTGTTTCTTCGAAGGAAAAAAAATCAGCACACGTTTCAACTCAAAAGCTTCCCGGATCACCTTCTCTTTCACCAAAAATGTTTCGCGTGAATGCCGTTCTTTCGTCAGCCCCCGAAATAGATTCAGCGGATCAGAAAATAATTTACCGGTTGTTTATCCGTGATATAATTGAGAGAGGTTCATCCCTTTCGTCTCCAGTTGCCGGCGGAGATATCATTGAAACCGAGGCAACATTACTTTCAACATCAGTTCAATCAATCCTGAAAAAGGGAGATGAAGTGATTGCTTTGCTAGAAGAACGATTAAAAATGAATTCCGATCGGCCCGCATTTGTGGTCAGGGATATTCACAAAAAATAATTTGTTACTTTAGTTTCTTATTCCGCGTTTTACGCTTCTAAAAATAAAATTCTCTGTCTGATGAAAAAAAAATATTTGTTCGCTTCTGTTTTAATCCTGATTGGCGCCTGCACAGCCATAGGTTATTACAAACATGAATACAAAAAACACATTATTCTTTTTGATGACGCTGCCGAAGCCATCGGGGGAGATGATGATATTGAAGCCCGAACCAATTGGGAGCTGGCGCGTCTTGCTGATCCCGCGACAGGAAAAATTCCTGATCATATACGGCAACTGGAACTGGCATACGCGGCCGGACTTCCGAAACTTGAATTTACATCGTTCGCGGGTGCGCGCTCCGCGTCTTCCATCAGCATCGACCGTCGCGGACCCTGGAATGTTGGTGGCAGAACACGTGCGCTTGCTATTGATATTACCAATGAAAACATAGTCTTCGCCGGATCGGCTAGTGGCGGGTTATGGCGTTCAACAGACGGCGGTGTAACCTGGTCCCGGATTTCACGATTAACAGATAACGAAAGTATTACATCCATTACACAGGACAAAAGATCGGGGCACACCAACACATGGTATTATTCCACGGGTGAACCTTACATTGGTTATGGCGGTACGTTCGGTCTCGGTAATGGAATTTATAAATCAACCGATGGCGGTCTTACCTGGAACTTTTTGCCGGCCACTTCATCCAATTCACCTCAATCCTTTGACAATGTTTGGGACCTTACTTACAAAGTGATTTGTGATCAGAGCGATACTGTGAATGATGTTGTGTATGCCGCTTGTTTTGGTTCCATTTTTAAAAGTACAAACGGTGGGGCAACGTGGGCGAGTGTACGCGGTTCTGTGTCGGGTAATAATTTTGCCTTTTTTACAGATGTAGATGTTACTACCACCGGAGTTGTGTATGGTACCCTCACAAGCGAAAGTAATTTATATAAAGGCATCTGGAGAAAAAGTGCATCAACAACATGGACAAACATAACTCCCCTGGTCTGGACAGACTCAACCTTCAACAGAGTTGTTATCGGCATCAATCCATCCAATGAAAACGAAGTTTATTTTCTCGGCGAAACACCCAACATCGGGAAAGCAACAACTAACTACAAAGGCGATGTGGAGTGGAATAGCTTGTGGAAATATACGTACATCAGCGGTAACGGAACCGGTGCAGGTGGTCTGTGGACAGACCTCTCTCCAAATATTCCATTCGACAGCAGCCAGCTTGGAAATTTTAATTCTCAGGGAGGATACGATCTCATTGTAAAAGTTCATCCCGATTCCTCTAATATTGTTTTCATTGGAGGAACAAATTTATTTCGTTCAACAGATGGCTTTACGACTACGAACAATACAACAACCATTGGCGGTTATGCTCCCGGATCAACGATTCCGTTTTACAGTGTCTATCCGAATCATCATCCCGATCAGCACAATTTAACTTTTCTTCCTTCCAATCACGACATCATGTTCTCATCGTGTGATGGTGGAGTTAACAAAACATTAAACAACCGAGCTTCCACCATCGTATGGAATTCATTGAACGAAGGATATGTAACGACTCAGTTTTACAGTGTTGCCATGGATCACGGCTCAACACCCAACAACATCTTAATCGGCGGCTTGCAGGATAATGGATGCTGGTTTACCAACAACACTAATTACACAACACCGTGGAGCATGATTGGAAACAGTGATGGTGCATTTACCGCCATTGATAATGGTCATGCTAACTATTATGTATCGCGGCAGGAAGGCAGAATGGCGAAAGCTACTGTTGATGTTAATGGAAATGTAACCGCCTACCGAAGAATTGATCCGCTCGGGGGTTCGAATTATCTTTTTGTGAATCCGTTTATTCTTGATCCGAATAATAACAACATCATGTATGTTGCATCGGGTAATCGTGTATGGAGAAACGACAGCCTTACCAGCATTCCTCTCAACGGTCAATGGGATTCCATCAGCATGGGTTGGTTCCAGATGCCTGACACTGTACCCTATGCGGGTAACGTTGTAACAGCGCTGGCGGCTTCTAAAACTCCTGCCAACCGATTGTACATTGGCACAAATAAGAAAATAATTTATCGCGTCGACAATGCCAACACATCAACACCTGTCACCACCGATATTTCTGATACGATGTTCGATTCAGGCGGATATATAAACTGCATCGCTGTTGATCCGAATAATGCTGATCACATCGTGGTCGTTTTATCGAATTATAAAATTTACAGTTTATTTTATTCTTCTGATGGAGGAGTCAACTGGACAAAAGTAGCCGGAAATCTCGAAGAGAATTCAAATACAACGGGACTCGGAAATGGACCTTCTGTTTTATGGGCATCCATCATTCCCGTTTCAACCGGAACTGTTTATCTCGCCGGAACAAGTGTGGGACTATTCGGAACGAATACGTTGAATGGCACCTCAACAGTGTGGACGCAACTTGCCCCGAATGAAATCGGAAACATGATTGTTAACATGATGGATTACAGAACGAGTGATGGATTGGTTGCCATCGCTACTTATGGTGCCGGAATTTTCAGCACTACAATTACAGATTCGATTCCAACGAATCTTGCTGAAGTGAACCCGCTTTCATTCAACATTTCAACGTACCCGAATCCTTCTTCAGAAAAAGTAACCATTCAGTTTTATTCGACTGAAAGACAGAATATTTCATTGAATGTCTATGATGCGAACGGAAACCTTGTTGAGTCAATTATAAATGAAGAGATGAAACAAGGACACCAGGAATATATTCTGGAAAGAAAAAACCGGGCTGCGGGAATTTATTTTATTCAACTGAAAGCAAGCGGAAAATCGTATACAAAGAAAATTGTTTTTGTTTAAGGTTTCACGCAAAGGCGCAAGTATAGCCCTCTCCTACAGGAGAGGGCTTTCTGTACCGCGCGAGAATAAAAATTAAAGAGATTTTTCTTTCTTAAATTTCACAACAGCGTGCTCATTTTTATTGGCAAGCTGACCGCAAGCGGCATCAATGTCTTTTCCCCTACTCTTGCGTACATTCACAATGATGCGCTGGCTCACTAAATAATCCTTAAATATTTCCAGCTTGGCTTCCGTAGCATTTTTGAAATCTCCTCCGTCAATCGGGTTATACTCGATCAGGTTTACTTTGCATGGAACATATTTGCAGAAACGCGCCAGCTCTTTTGCATCCTGCAGCTCATCATTGAAACCATTGAATACAATGTATTCATACGTAACCTTATTTTCTGTTTTGTGATAATAATATTTTAATGCATCAGCGAGCACATCCAATGTGTTGTGTTCGTTAATCGGCATAATTTTATTTCGTTTTTCATCGTTCGCAGCATGAAGGGAAAGAGCAAGGTTAAATTTAACTTCATCATCACCCAATTGTTTTATCATCTTCGCAATGCCTGCTGTTGAAACGGTTATTCGCCGTTGTGCCATCTGCAAACCGTCAGCAGCAGTAATGCGTTCAATTCCTTTGAGCACGTTTGCGTAGTTGAGAAGCGGTTCGCCCATTCCCATAAACACAATGTTGCTGAGTGGCATGTTATAATGTTCCATAGATTGCTCGCGGATGATAGCAACCTGGTCATAAATTTCATCGGCATTTAGATTACGCAATCGTTCAAGTTTTCCTGTCGCGCAAAAGGTGCAGGTTAAACTGCAACCAACCTGTGATGAAACGCAAGCAGTCATACGCGAATCGGTAGGAATCAAAACTCCTTCAACGATGTTTCCGTCATATAACCGAAACGCATTTTTAATGGTACGGTCGCTGCTTATTTGTTTGGTGTCCAACGTGACCGCGTGAAGAGAAAAATTTTCCAGCAACATTTCTCTTGTATCAATCGACAGATTTGTCATTTCATCAAACGATCGCGCACTCTTTTTCCATAACCATTCCCATACCTGCTTCGCACGAAATGGCTTTTGGTTCCTCTCCACGAAAAAGGTCTTCATTTCGTCCAGCGACAAGTCCCTGATATTTTTCTTCCCTGTCTTATTCATAACGGCGCAAAGATACGACTCTCGAGTTGATCGCATTAGTCATTAGAAATTTAGTTCGGAGACGAGCGATATTGGTCCTGTCCCATATTCCTAACTGATACTGCTTAATGGGTCACGAGGTGGTTCTTTTTTCTTTCCGATATTTGCCGGCTCAATAAACAGTATGCATTTTATTACAGCCGATTATATTTTTCCGATTTCATCTCCTCCTGTTAAAAATGGAATCGTGGTTGCGGATGACGAAGGAGTTATTCAGGAAGTATATGATCCACAGTCGACAGCCTACAGTCAACAATTTGGCAGCTCCGGTCTCCGAACCCAGAACTCAAAACTCGAAACTCATAACGGAATTATTTGTCCCGGTTTCATCAACGCTCACTGTCATCTCGAACTTTCTCATTTGAAAAATAAGTTGACAGAAGGGAATGGGCTTCCTCATTTCATCAAAGAAATTGCGATGAGGAGAAATGCATCGGAAGATGAAATCAAAGATGCGATTATGAAAGCGGAAGACGAAATGATTGCAGGAGGAATTGTTGCTGTCGGTGACATCAGTAATTTCAATCACAGCTTTGAACAAAAGAAAAAAGGACGATTGAGGTATCATACGTTCATTGAAATTTTCGATCTTGTTCCGGAAAGAGCGGAAGAAGAGTTTAAGAAAGCATTGGGACTTGTGAAGGAGTTGCGTGAGATACAACATTCGAAGCCAGAACTTCCACCGTCCAGCCTCCAGTTTCCAGTTTCCATTACTCCTCACGCTCCTTATACAGTTACTTCTAAACTCTTAAACCTGATCAGCGATTTTGCGAATACACACGATGCATTGATCAGCATTCATAACCAGGAAACAAAAAGTGAAAATGAAATGTTTCTTGAAAGAAAAGGAGAGTTGTTTGAAACGCTTTCTTCGTTCGGTAACTATTACGACAACTGGAAAGTAACAAAATTGAATTCACTTGAAT
>JAYVZS010000041.1:0-5844 GCA_043783155.1 Bacteroidota bacterium
CGTATCGGGATCTGATGGGAATTATTCCCCGCCCCTTGGGGCGATCGGAAAGAATTCCCATCAAATACTCCGCTGCTCTGCGGCGGAGATGTTTATTTCTGTGAAGCAAAAATTACCGGACATATTCGTAAGGTTTATGTCAAAATAGTTTCGTTTCCTCCTCATTTTTTCGATAAAAATAATATTCCCCCTATAAATGAAACCGCTTTTGATGCTTTAAAAATAATTTTTTGTAAGGAATGGAAGTGTTTTGTGGTAATGATTTTCGAACACCACACGTATTAAGAGCGAACTAAGTGTAGCCGGTCGGTATTGAAATTAAGTCCTGTTATGCTTATATATTAATATCAATCAACTAATGGGATCAGAAGAAATGACTGAATCATGTCCACACAAAAAAATCATTTCGTAATACTATGAATATGGAATTTTTATTCAGCTTCCTGAAAAAATGGGTTTATTATCTTCCGGTCGCGTTCGTGCTACTTGGCAGCAATGTAAAAGCTGCCAACGAAACATTTACCCCGGGAGCGTTTATCATCAACATGGGAGTTACTCCTCAAACCGTTTCAAATGGTTTGAAACCCTATGGTATGATTTACGAACTCATCAAAAATTATAACTGCCCGATAAAATGGGTGATTGGACAAGGGAAAGTAAAAGACGGAGTTGACTTTGTTTACAATGGTACAAGTTACAGGGGAGGAACCTTTATCATCCCATCAGAATTACGTTCTGCTGCTGTAAATGCACGCATCACGTATTGGCAGGGACTGGGAGTTGTAGGTGCAACAACTGTATCAAGCATGACATTGAATGTGACGATGACACTTGGATCAGCACCTAACTGGTCAATGGATGCGCAAAACGGATCCATTGCAATCAAATTCCTTCTTGCAGCGATGATTCCGGCAACGGCATATTGGTATAAAACTCCCGCTGCACTTGGTTCATGCGACGACTTATATATTATGCCTCACGCTGACCCGGCCTGGGCGACCCACAGCAATCTTTATTTCTGGAATAAGAACAACCAGGGAGCTATCTGGGGAGGTTGTCATGCTGTAAGCGCAATGGAAGGACCCAACTGCGTGAACCCTTCGAACCCATCTCAAAATTTAAGATTCTGGAGTAGCAACGGACTTGTCCTTTGGTCAAATCATTCCGGTGGTACGCCTCCTTACAACTATCTTAATTATAGTGATCCGGTTTTCCAGATGATGGGGATTGAAGATGCTGCTCATCAAAATGGTTCCGAACAAATTTACCTTCCGTTAAAAACTGTGAGCACCTGGAATGCAGGATTAAAAATCGGATGTTATGATCCGACACAGCAAAATGTGCCGACTCTTTCAGATGGCCCTGCTATCGTATGTGCGTATGGCCGCGCCCGCAATGACTCAACATGTGGTTATGTGATGTACCAATCCGGTCATAGCATCGGTGGAACTTCAGCTGCAAACGTTTCTGCTCAGCGTGAGTTCTTCAACTGGTCGTTCTTCGTTGCTACTGAACATATACCCAAAGTCACCTACTCAAATATTCCCGCTATGCTAATCGGCGGACAATTGTATAATAACTTTACTGCGACGGCTTTTTCCCCTGTCGCTTCTCCAACGCTTACCTATCAGTGGAGTTCTTCCATTGGCGGAACTTTCTCATCTCTCAACACTGCCGTCACCAATTATACACCTCCCGTAGTAGGTGCACCAACAAACGTTGTCTTCTACTGCAAGGTAACCGACGCCTGCGGAAGAACAGCAGTTACTACTGTTAATGCAATTGTTTATCAACCATCAACAGCTCCTGTTGCAGTGAACGACACCATCAGGTACTCCAATATCTGCAGTGCAAATCCACTTATGATAAATGTGTTGTCCAACGACTATGATGTGAACAATAACATGAATAATTCAATAACGTTCATAGGCGGAGGAAATCACGGCACGTTTACAAACTTAGGAAACGGGAATGTTAAGTATATACCGGGTTGGACATTCACCGGCACGGATACCATGCGTTACAAAGTGTGTGATAACACAGCTCTTTGTTCACAGGCGACCATCGTGGTGACGACAGGTGGAGCCGGGGTGTGCACCGTGTATGAATATCTTCGAACAGGAGTTGCAAGAGCGGATTCTGTTATGTTACAAAGTGGCATTGCGAATCCCAACAATTCCCTAAGTACACCTGACGCATCAAATGGAAGCAACGTCCTTTCATCGGGGTTCAGTAATGATGCAGACTCACTAGTCCTGCGCCTAAATACCTGGATCAATACCGGAGATACTGTTCGACTTAGACTCGCATCGGATAACAACAATTGTATTGACTTCAAAGTTAACGGAGCATTGACCTACGCAGGTCTAAACTCCTCTGTGAATTATGTTAACCTTCAGGTTCCCGGAGCCACAAATAAAATTTATAATTATTATAATTTTATTGTCAGTCAGCCAACCCAGTATATTAACATCACAATCAGAAACACCGCCTGTGATAATAAATTAGACCTTGATGCGGTATATGCTAATTACTATTCCTGTCAAAATGCAGTACCGAGTGCGAATACAGATTATGGTGTAACACCTGCCAATGTCTCCTTCACAACAAATGTAAAAAGCAACGACACCGATCCGCAGGGATCAGCACTTTCAATTTCGATTGTCTCTCCTCCAATACATGGTATCGCAAGTGTAAATGGTTCCGGATATATTTCCTATTCGCCTGATACCGGATATGCGGGTGGCGATACACTTATCTATAAAGTGTGTAACTCGATGTGTCTTTGTGATACGGCAAAACTTATCATTGATGTACAGACACATGCACCTTGCGGAACAAGTTCGGGATCTAACTACCTTGTTGGAAATGCCACAAGTGTTCCATCCAGTACGAATGTCACCAACCCGAACAATGCAGTCGGAGTGCCTGATGCTATAGATGGTTCCAATGCAGCTGCAGCGAAAATTACCAACATTGTAAATTCGAATATCGTTCTTGATATGACGGATTCAATCTATTCATCTGACACCATTGTAATCAGGATGGCATCTGACAACGCCTCTGCTGTTACGGTAAAGGTGGAAGGAAGCCAAACCAATTCATGGGGAAGTCCAACAACAACGACAAATTTCAACCTGCCGGCAGGTGCAAATAAAATATATGCTAATTATAACTTCATCCTCTCTGCAAAAACACGTTTCATCAGAATCTCTCAGATCAGTACAGTAGTCAATGTGGATGTGGATGCTGTGAGTTATCAATTCTGGCATTGTTTTGCAATGCCAAACCATCCGCCAGTAGCGAACGATGATTCGGTGACAACAGCAGCGAACCGCGCAGTCTCCTTCAATGTAAAAGCAAACGATCTTGATATAGATGGTGATGTATTGACGGCAACTATTATTAACCCGGTTGCTGCCCATGGAACAGCTTCCATTTCAAACGGAGTGGTTCTATATACACCAAATACCGGATATATAGGGAACGATACAGTCACCTATAAGATTTGTGATTCCGGGTCCCCTACCCTTTGCGACACAGCTATTTTTGTGATCACTGTGGTAACAGCTCCACCGGTTGCGATGAGAGATACAGGCAGTGTGACGTCAGGTTCATTTGTGACGATCAACGTACAGGCAAATGATACATTACCTGTTTCAGGTTATACCTATACTACTTCTCTTTCGGGAATTCTAACACCAGGAAACGGAACAGCAGTCTTGGTCGGTAATTCAATTAAGTACACGCCGAATGCAGGGTTTACAGGAAAAGATTCTCTTGTTTACCAGCTTTGCGACAACGCGTCCCCACAACAATGTGATACCGCTTATATGGTTGTGACTGTAAACAATCAAAATCCTGTAGCGAACGCAGATTCAGCTACAACAAGCGCCTGCAACAGTGTCATCATCAATGCGGTTTCCAATGATACAGATCCTGAAAACGGAACGCTTGTCATCACCTCCACATCAGTTCCTGCTCATGGCACAGCTGTGGTAGTAAATAATAAAATTGTTTACACCCCTTCTTCTTCACCGGTATATACAGGCGTTGAAACGTTTACCTATCAGGTGTGCGATAATGGAACTCCGCAAAAATGTGCCACCGGAAACATCAGTGTAACTATCAACAGTGTTAATCCACCAAGCAATCCGCCAATAGTAGTAAACGACAATGATTCTACCTACATCAACCAGAATATTTATCTCAGCGTACTTGCAAATGATTCTGATCCTGATAATGATTCCATCCAGGTGGATTCAACAGCAACCGGCTTGCTTGCACCAACTCTGGGAACCATCCATTATCAGGCGAATGGTTCAATCCTGTATATTCCTTCTCCAAACATTCAGGGGCTGGATAGTTTCCAATACAAAGTTTGTGATATACATCATGCCGGTACCGGTTGCGTGAATATCGTCAGTTCGTGTTCAATTGGAAAAGTATATGTAAAAATAAATAACCGGCCGCCTGCAGCCAACGATGATTATGCGGCAACCATCACCACTGTTGCTATTTCAAATTCAGTGGCACTTAATGATTATGAACCCGAAGGGCAGCCAATGACTTTCACGAAAGTTTCCGGACCTGCTTACGGTTCCATTGCTTTTAATTCAAATGGATCATATACCTATACACCCGATGGAGTATATGTAGGAAGTGTAGCGGTCACTTATATAGTATGCGACAACGCATCTCCTTCGCTTTGCGATTCAGCTGTGTTAACCATCACCATTGACATTACGAATGTTCCGCCAAATCCATTACCGGATACAATCACAGCAGTTGGTATTACACCGGTCAATGGTACTGTGGCAACAAATGATTCTGATCCGAACGGCAACCTGAATCCGAATGGATTCACGTATATAGGTGGAGCTAATAACGGCACTCTTGTTTTTAATCCAAATGGTAGTTATACATATACTGCCGACACCGGTTTTACCGGCATCGAATATGTTCAATACCAGGTCTGCGATCTGGGTACTCCTTCGTTATGCGCAACGTCAACGTTGATGATCATCGTTCCGAATTTGCCTCCGGTCACCAACAACGAACGTGATACTCTGAATGAAGACACTCCTCTAAACATCGCAGCAGGTTCTGGCATATTATCCAATGGAGACTATGATCCTAATGGCACCCCAGTTTTTGTAACTGTTATGCCGGTAGTCAATCCTGCTCATGGAAACGTTGTTGTTCAGGCAAACGGTAGTTTTGTATATACTCCAACTTTAAATTACAATGGCTCTGATTTCTTTGTGGTGACGGTCTGTGATGATAGCATCGCAGGATTATCCCTGTGTATGGCAGATACTGTTTTCCTGGCTATTCTTCCTGTTAATGATCCACCGGTGATTGATAATGAAATTATTTCTACCAACGAGGATACTCCTGTCTCCGGTGATCTCACCGATGCAGGTGATTTCGATCCTGATGGTACAGCGCTGACAGCAAATACATCTCCTGTTGTCGGACCTTCACATGGTTCCATCATCATCAATGCGAACGGTAATTATACTTATACTCCGACTTCGAATTATAACGGACCTGATATGGTGGTAGTCAGTATCTGTGATGCAGGTACTCCGCTGCCTGCACTCTGTGTGAATGATACCATCTTCATCACTGTGAATCCGGTGAATGATCCGCCGATTATCGACAATGAAATTATTTCTACTAATGAAGATACTCCTGTCTCCGGTGATCTCACTGATGCAGGTGATTTCGATCCTGATGGTACAGCGCTGACAGCAAATACATCTCCTGTTGTCGGACCTTCACATGGTTCTATCATCGTCAATGCGAATGGTAATTATACTTATACTCCTTCTGTTAACT
>JAYVZS010000042.1:0-2107 GCA_043783155.1 Bacteroidota bacterium
GAAGAAAAAGAATCGCACAGTGGCCGGCAATTAACCGGCTCACGTGTATATATCAATGTACTTCCGCCCGATATAAAACTAAATAACAAAGATGTATTAGGCAAAGTGAATAATTCGGATTCAAAGTATAATTCTGACAAACCTCTCTCCTTTATTGGCTCGCCTGAAAGCAGGGCCGATGATATCTGCAGTGAGTTCAAAAACTATTCGATTTACCCGTTGCAATGTGGCATCAATAAATTCACTCCCGATGAATCGATGCGCCGCGTTGTTCCTGAAAAACAACTTAACCTGAAAATGAGTGTTGATAAATTTACGTACGATCTGAAACACAAAAGTGAACGGTACGACGGCAGCGGGCAAATGGAAACAACCTGGAAGCTGCTGGATCCGAGCCAGGAGATGAAGGTAGTGATGGAGAAGTCGGCAACTGTAACCGCCCAGTTTAACGGCAATCAGATCCGGTATCTTTTTTCTGACCTGCTCAGGAAATCCGTTGATGAATATATTGTGACCAACAAGGTGGCTGATTTTATCTCATCAAAAGAACTGACGTCGGCAGAGTTGCTGAAAGGTGAAGAAATACAAATTCGAAACCGTGTCGCTCCTAAATTTGAAAAGACAAAAGACTTGATCAATTACTGTATCAAAGCCGTTGTCACCATCAAGACTGATAAAGGTTTTGGAAGCGGGGCTGTTATTTCATCTGACGGATTTATCGTGACGAACGAACACGTCGTTGAAAACAATAAAGAAGTAACGGTGAAATTCAACAATGGATTTTCGCTTAAGGGAACAGTGGTCAAGAAAAACGCTTCAGCGGATCTCGCCCTGGTAAAAGTGGACGCATCGGATCTTACCCCGCTTTCGCTGCTCAATTCTGAAGCTGAAATAGGAGAGGACGTTTTTGCTATTGGTACGCCGGCTGATATTTCGCTTGAGCAAACTGTTTCGAAAGGAATTGTTAGCGGAAAACGTGTAATCGAAGGATTGAAATTTCTGCAGACCGATGTGAGTATCAATCCCGGCAACAGTGGCGGACCGCTGATCAACCAAAGTGGAGAAATTGTCGGCATCAATGCAATGAAGATTATAGCACAAGGTTTTGAAGGACTTGGCTTTGCGATTCCTTCAGCAGATGTAATTAAAATGTTGAATCTTGTAATTAAATAATGGAATGAAAAAATTAATTCTCTCGTTTCTGTTTTTCAGTTGCTGCATAGTGCCGCGTACATTTGCACAGTTGTCGCATATTTTTCTTGTGTTTCATTCCGGAAGTTACATGGACAAAATCGATAAAGAAGCCCAACTGGTAATGAATGCAGGAATTGGTTATGAGCGTGACCTGAATGATAAACTCAGTATCAGTTTTTCATTACGCCGGCTTTTTTATCTCGCCGGCATTAAGGACATCAAAACAAAATCTGCCAATTTGACCAATGGTTACTCAGCCACTTATTTGGATACGTATAGTGGTATCGCGTTTGACTATGAGGCAAAATATTTTTTTGACACATCTGAGGAAGGATATTATTTCTCTTCCTGCGCTTCTTTCCAAATGATGACTGCGAATGTTGATATCAGGGATGTGTACGACAGCTATGGATATCTATTTACTCCCCCTGTAAAAGTGGAAATTTTCGAAAAAGGATTTACCCTGTTCCCACTCACGTTTAAACTTGGTAAACGATATTCAGGTGATACTTTTACCTCCGATTGGTTTATCGGGTATTCTTTCAACCTCGGCGCCGGGCAGAACATCGGTTTGAAATATGCTGATTACCTTCCCTACGACAAACCAAATACGAATACATTTATCTTTGGGTTTACAACAGGAGTGAAATTTTAGACCAACACAATTTTTGGGCAGGTCTTATAAAGCAAACCCTTCGACACAAATAGTAATAATGGCATCAATGAAATAACGGGTGGCTGTTATTGAAGGAAAACGTCTACGTATTATTTTGTTATATTTTTCCGCTACTGTCCGACAAAAAAGATACTCACCTCTTGAAACATCTATCGATAGCAGGGATTAGCCCCTCTCCCTCGGAGAGGGGTTGGGGTGAGGTCAATAAGGCAGAAACCAATGGTGACGGCATATTCA
>JAYVZS010000043.1:0-14814 GCA_043783155.1 Bacteroidota bacterium
AAGTGCATCTTATAATCCCGATACAATCGGGTTAAAGGAAATGGTGAATAAATTGGATTCGGAATACAGGCAAATCATTGATCTCATTTTCTTTGAGGGTTATTCTCAATCCGAAGCAGCGGAGAAACTGAGTATTCCGCTTGGGACGATTAAAACCCGGTCGCGGGCAGCGATTATGAAACTACGACAACAATTCGACAGCGTGAAAAAAGATTAAATGAATGTAAAGGAATACATATCGTCAGGTATCATTGAGCTTTATGCAATGAGCGCGCTTTCTCCTCAGGAAATCAAAGAGGTTGAACAGATGGCTGCTGCTCATTCTGAAGTTGCTGAAGAAATCAGGCGCGTTCAGGAATCGCTGGATGGGTATTCTACTGTACATGCCCGTAATCCACGCCCTTCACTTCGTGCTGAAATCATGAAAGCCGTTGCTGATTCTCCTCAAACGAAAAAAGGAAAGGTGATTGAAATGGAAACGGCCTCTCCTTTCAATTTTAAACTTCTTGTCGCGGCCTCCGTTATATTAATGCTCCTCAGTACAGGTATCATCTTTTCTCTTTATTATAAATGGAAAGATGCAGAAGAGAAGTATGCTTCTGTGCTCAATGAAAAAAATGTGTTGACTCAAAATTATAACCTTGTCAAAAATTCATACGACAAAACATACGGTGACCTGATGGTAGTGCGTGATGAAAATTCGAAAGTCGTTACACTCCTGGCTACCGATACAACCAAACGTTACTTCGCGCGTGTTTACTGGAATAACCAGACACATGATGCTTTTATCGATGTGCTTTCGCTTCCTGCTCCTGCACCCGGCAAGCAATACCAGTTATGGGCTTTGGCAGGTGGAAAACCAACTGATGCCGGTGTATTCAATGTAGATACAACAGAAGCTGGAATTCAGCATTTGAAAAACATTATGAATGCCGATGCATGGGCGGTTACATTAGAACCAAAAGGCGGAAGTATCTCTCCTACTCTTTCCCAGATGTACCTTCTTTCAAAAAGCTAAGCCGATTTTTATTCCTCCCCAACGGTGCGTTCTTCCGGAATTAAATTCTTTGGTGAGGAAGGATTGATAATATTCCAGATATAATTTCCCGGTCGTCAAAATTATTCCGAAGTTATCACGGAAGGTTATTCGTGTTATTTCATCCGCACTCAATGTATAAGGACTTGCATGATTCAACATTCCGCCCTGTAGCGTTGCATCATATCCGTTGAACCTCAGCAACGGTTGATTGTAAAAATAAAGCTGGAAGTTGTTTCCATCTTTTTTTTCAGCTCCGGAAAAAGGGGGGGTATATTTTCCTGCAGTCACGGTGAATCCTGCACTCATCTCATCCACTAAGGTTCCTGCTTCTATCATTAGATTACTATTCAAAGAAACGAAATGATCAGATGAATAAATTTGTTTTTCATGATTCAACTCGTAGTTCACTATAACATCGTTATGAATCTGATTTTGCCAGCCGAGCGGCTCAATGTTTTTTAACCAATGATGAATTGTTTTTTGCATCCCTTCACCAAAAGCAGCCTGACCTATAATCCCAATACTGAAAGCAGCAGTTATTCGTTGCCGGTGGCTAGTATCAACAGAGGAAGAAAAAGATTTTAGTAAAACAAAAGCTGCAAACGGACGATCATGAGATAGAATTTCGTTGTGACGGATACTGGTCGGAGTGAATGCAATATGTTCTACCGCCATTCCGTATTTTATATGATCGTCTTTGAAGCGGACTAATATTTTTGAAACCGGATTTTTAATCAGTGACGGATGTACATATTCAATATTGATTCCCTGGGTATAATAATAATCGGTTGCTGTAAAAAAATCATTGTCGTAGTGAAAACGAATATAATTTCCCGACTTTATATCGCGAAAAGATGCCGTATTGTCTATCACCTGTGTAAATGAAAGTGTGGGGATCAAACAGTAAATCATACAAAGCAACCTTCTTATTTTTATCATGAATGACTATATACGGCAAACTTATCTGATAAGATTTGACAATGGAGCAAGAAAAAACCCCGCCTTTCCGGGCGGGGTTCAAATCATAACACACTCTCACAAATCCTGTTTTAGTTTGGCATCAATACGCCATCAATCACATACGTTACACCGTTGCTGTCCATAACATCGGCAACCTGGATTTTAGAACCGTTCACCATCCATTGATTTCCCTTTTTTGAAATCGTAATTTCCTTTCCCTGAACAGTTTTAAGTTTCATTCCGTCTTTCAGGTCTTTTGAAGTGTAGTGTCCTGATACAACATGATAAGTAAGGACGTTTGTCAACTTATCCTTGTTCTCAGGAAGCAATAAATTATCAACGGTTCCTTTCGGCAACTTGTTGAATGCATCATTGGTTGGCGCAAACACCGTAAACGGACCTGCACTGCTGAGCGTTTCCACCAAACCGGCCGCTTTTACCGCCGCCACCAAGGTAGTGTGGTCTTTACTGTTGCTTGCGTTCTCCACAATATTTTTTGATTTTACCATCATCGCACCGCCGACCATTACACCGCTTTCCTTTTTCATTTTGTCTTGCGCGTTCACAGTTATGGATGTCATTGCTATGACAACCGCAAAAATTGAAATTGATTTCTTTAACATGATTTTTTGATTTAAAGGGTTTATTTTTTTATTTATATACCCATTTACGCAAACATTTCTCAATCGGATTTCAGGGTATTCAATTTTTTTTATACCAATGTGAGACTGCCTAGGATTGATTAAACATTGGTATTGCTTAAGAAATCGGGGACTCTCACTGTCGCCCTGAGCCAGAGCATAGAGCTAAGTGGAAGTCGAAGGGTGTGCTGGCTATACCATTTTCTTCTATAGAAATTTAAACTGATTCTTGTTTTATTTCGAATCCCCGATGATACGTTGAAAAGGAATAATTACTACTTTAACATTAGAAAGTGTTTAAAATTCATTTCAAATATTTGCTATTGCACATGCTTCGACTTCACTCAGCATGACCCGGCGCACGATGTCATCCTGAGCGAAGTCGAAGGGTGCGCTTGCTATATCATTTTCTCGCATAGAAATTTAAACAGTTTCATATATTCCAAATAAACATCTCCGACGCAGAGCAGCGGAGTATTTTATCGGAACTCTTTCCGATCGCCCCATAGAGTCGGGGAATAAGACCCCTCAGATTTAACATTGTTCTTTACAGGACTTCCTTTAATTTATTCCCGATTTACTTAACTTTGTCAACCAACATTTAAAAATAACCAATTATGTCAAAAACAATCGTTCAAAAAGTAGTGTTCAAAAACACAAATGCAAAAGCGTTGTATGATCTTTATATGGACGCTAAAAAACACAGCATCGCAACCGGCTCGCCTGCAAAAATTTCAGCGAAAGAAGGCACGAAGTATTCTGTACATGGGGGCTATATCACCGGAAAAAATTTACAGCTGGTGAAAGACAAATTAATTGTCCAAACATGGAGAGCAACCGGCTGGGACAAAGCAGATGTAGATTCCACTTTCATGATTAACCTGGAACAAAAAGGAAAAGATGTGGTGTTGCATGCCGTTCATGCTAACCTTCCGGAAAAACACGCCGGGCACATCGGCAAAGGATGGCATGACCATTACTGGAAACCATGGAAAAAATACCTGGCGGGAAAACCGATTGCCAAATCACCATCGATGTAAGAACCCTTTGAAATATAGTTGAGAATTTTTCAGTATTATCAGATTAAAAAAACTGTCATCGATCAATTGATGCGTAATTTGATCTGAAACGAAACTTTTGTGATTTAAAATTGATCCTCAACTAATATCACTACCTTGCGCTTAACACATTCTGACACAAACACAAATTACAATCACCGATGATAAAAAAGACAAAGGTAGCTGACGGTAATGTAGAGATGAACAACAAGAAATATCGCTACGAATTTCATTCTGATAACAAGGACGGGTTTGTAAAAATTTTTCATCCTGGCGTTAAAGGAGAAATGACCCAGTTTACACGGAATGATAAAATTTCGTTGAGGACTGATATGGAGAACGCTCTCATCAACAGTGGTGTCCTTAAATAAGGAGATTTTTTACAACGATCCTGTTTAATCCCGATCTGATTATTCGTTAACTGAATTCTTTCTTTCGACTTAAAATGCAGAGAGAAAATCTTCTATGTGTTTGTTAAACACATTCGACTGTTCAATGTTCGACATGTGCCCGGCCCCATCTATGATCTGTATTTTTGAATTTTTGATATTTTGATGCAGAAACTCTGCTCGTTCCGGCGGTGTAATAATATCTTCCTTACCACAAAGAATAAGCGCGGGAACTGAAATTGAATTTAATCCCGAACAACTTTCCCATCGCTCTGCCAAGGCGACCAATGCAGCAGCAACCGTTTTTGGTGATGTCGAAAGAATAATCTTCTTAATTTTTTCAACCTGGTCTTTCCTTTCCTCCAAAGAATTTTTAGAGAAAATATTTTTCACAAAACTTTCTGCGAAATCTATTAACCCGTCTGCTTCAATCTGCTGAATAGTTTTATAGCGTTTTTCTCTTGCTTCGGGAGTGTCGGCATTGCATTGTGTATCGCTTAATATAATCCCGGCAAATCTTTCCGGAAACCGGTTGACCGCATTCAGGACAATGTATCCTCCCATCGACAGTCCGCAAACAATCGCCTTCTTTATATCAAGTCCATCCATCAATTTGATCAGGTCATCGGCAAACAAAGTAATGCTTGCTTTCTCCAGGTTATCGGTTGATTTACCAAAGCCGCGGAGATCAACTGCAATTACACGATGAGTTGATTTTAAAAAATCAAATTGCGGCTTCCACATGGATTTGTCGAATGGAAATCCATGTACAAACAAAACAGGAATATTTCCCTTTCCAACATCATCATAGCAAAAAGTAATGTTGTTTGCTTTAATATTTATATCGTATCCGGTTGCCTGCATAAATTGAATTTTTTCCACCCCGCAAGATATTTTTAAATTTTAGTCTATGAAGCCCTTTCAATAAATTAAACAAGTGCATTAAAATATTGCATTCATCCAATAATTTTTTTCTTTCAACAGGCCGTAATAATAATGCAATGATCGACATTATCTTTAAATGATCAGATGATGGCAGTACAAAAGTGAATATTTCTGTTGAGAATGTGTTACATAACTTTTCAAATTAGTTACGTAATTCACACATAAGTGTCATGTAGACAATGCTTTCGTGGAAAATCAACACCTGTTTTAATCACCCTATTATTCAAAAACAAAACGACCGTAAGCAAATACTCTTACGGTCGTTTAACAAACACACATTAAAACATTTTTAGTCTTTTACCACAACCAAATACCTGGAAGCACTCCAGAATTTCTGAGGGTCGGTGATCAGGATACTTTTAATGAGGTTCCTATCTTTATCAAGACTATAAGAATCGGATGGATGAATGGTGATGATCTTCGCATTTTTACTGTCGACGGGAATAGCACCCATTTGTGTGTAATCAACGCGTGTAAATTTGCTGTTGTCAAAGTGTGAACTCAACCTCGATGTTCTGCCTATGCCCAACACACCACCTGTACGGTCAATTATTTTTGCTTCCTGCAGATCTTTCGATTTACCGATTACATAATAAGCAGTGTGTAAGGCTGTCGTCTGACTGGTCACGGTGCGTGAAAGTGTATCAACAGATGTCTGCAACTGACCAACCTGTCCGGTTAACGATTCAAGTTTTTCATTGAGAGCTGCCAGTTCTTTATCCTTGGCAGCGAGTTGTTCGTTCAGCGTCTTGATTATATTAAGAAGTTGAGAATTCTTTTTGTTGGAACTTTTCAGTTTGCTGCTCAGACTTGCCAGTTTTTTCCTGTTCTCATCCATCAGGTTATTGATAGCGGAAATCTGAGCATTGATGTGATCCTTTGCATTCGGTTGTAACTCACCTGCATTGGAGGCGGTCATCGTGAGCATGTTCTGCTTCACGGCTACTGAATCAAGATTACGCTCCACTTCGTTGAATGACGTTACAAAATCATTTAGCGAAGAGTCACGTTGATTGACAATTGCCATAAGAGAATCACGCTGATGATTCGCACGATCAACTTCTGATTGATTGGTACAGGCAGCCAGCAGAAGTATAACGGCGGCGGTTATAAAATAATTTTTCATGGAGAGTGTTTAAGAAATAGGATTGTATGGATATATGTAAGAAAATCATGCCATTATAATTACCTATCAGGCGACTACTCACCGAAGAAAAAAATTCCCCATGATGCGCAACATGTTTCTCATCAACCGGGAATCAATTTTGGTTTTTATATGAAGTTACAAAACATGTTTACAATTTCAAACATGTCAACTTAACAAACGATAAACAAATTTCGTTCTTGTAATCGTTATAAATACGTCATGCCAATACAATGCTGAGAGGTAAGCAACTTCAGTAATTGCCTTACAGACATTGATGCTCCGCAAAAAATGTTTCTAAAATAATTCAGCGATGAAACTCTTTTTTACAATTCACGTATGTTGATTCGTTTCCACATAATGAGGAAAAGTGTCCTGATCAAATCCTTGAAAAATTTCAAAACAATGTAAAAAGATATTCTTTCCCTGATTTCGATTACGGCACGATTCTCTTAGCACGTCACTCAAAACAACCAATAAATACTAACCCTAAAAATTAAATCTTATGAAAAAGTATCTCCTGCTCATCCCCGTAATTGCACTGGCATTCGGTTGCCACGATTACAAAGCCGACATCGACAAATTGCAAAATGAAAAACAGCAATTGGTTCAATCAACTAACTACAAAGACTCCACTATCATGTCTTATATTAGTGGATTCAATGAAATTGAAACGAACATTTCAGCGATCGAGCAAAAACAGGCCAACATTTCTGAAAGTTCAAAGACAAATGAGTTGAAGGGAACACAGATTCAGCGCATCAACGAAAACATTCATGCGATCAATGTCCTGATGAAAGAAAACAGGGATAAAATTGCTGTGTTAACAAAGAAACTTAAGAATTCGAATGTTAAGATTGCTGACTTTGAAAAGATGATTGTTAGTCTCAATCAACAGTTGGGAGAAAAAGACAAACAACTTGCTGATCTTAATGCGAAGCTTGCTACACTAAACACAACTGTTGAAAAATTGAATACTGACGTATCGACTTTGACAGCTGAAAGCACTCAAAGAAAACAGGTGATTGATGATCAGACTTCAAAAATGAATACTGCTTATTATACTACAGGCACCTACAAAGAACTTGAAACAAAGAAAGTGGTGAACAAACAAGGTGGTTTTCTTGGACTTGGGAAATCAAAGACTGTGAAGAAGGATTTCGATCCATCTGCGTTCAATACAATTGATATTACCAAGATGTCAACGATCACACTCAATTCAAAGGATGCAATGGTGTTGACGAATCATCCAACAAATAGTTACACAATTGAGCACAAAGGAAAAGGAGTTTCCAACTTACAAATCACAGACCCTGAAAAATTCTGGAAAGCATCCAAATACCTGGTTGTTGTCGTTGATAAATAACAACAAATCTTAGCTTCCATAAAAAGAATCATAGTGGTTCTGACAGGTAACACTGGTTGCTTTTAAAAACTCCTCCGAGATTCGGAGGAGTTTTTTATTTATAGAGGAAAGCAAATAATGAACTTCGTTCCTTTTCCGACTTCGCTTTCTACATCAATGGTCCCCTTGTGCGAAAGAATAATATTCTGTGTAGCGGTCAATCCCAATCCCATTCCCTTGCTTTTTTTGCTGAAGAAGGGTTCAAATAATTTTTTCAAATTTTCAGGATCAATCCCCAAACCATTATCTTCGATGGTAATCATACATTTCTCTGCTGCAACCTCAGTAGCGATTTTCAGCACACCCTTTCTTTCTTCCATCGCTTCTACAGCATTGATGATCAGATTCAGGATGGCCATTTTAATTTTTTTTGCGTCAACATTTATTTCTCTCTTATCCGACGTATAATTCTTCTCAAGTTTTATTTCCTTTAACCGTATCCGGTCGATGGCAAGTTCAAGTGTTTCGTCAAGAAGCTGATCGACTGCGTATGGTGTTAATTGCAAATCAGCCGGCTTCGAAGAATTCAACAACTCTGTAATGAGCTGATTGATGCGTTCAGAATTTCGCCTGATGATATCGAGATACATTTCATGATCATCATCGGCATTTCCCTTCAGGTGCTCGATGGAAAGATTGATGTTTGTCAATGGATTTCGTACTTCGTGTGCAATGGTGCGCGCCAGTCTTCCTGTCACGGCAAGTTTTTCAGCACTCATCAATTCCTGCAAAGCATTTTTTCTTTTTGAAATGTCACTGATGGTAACGGCCAGCCCGTCTTCTAATTTCACCCCGATCATCAGGAACCATTTTTGAAAATGCTCCGAAAAATATTCGTGGTTCATGGATTCGTTGGATTCAACCACCTTCACGAACATATCAAACCAGTCTTCCTTTTTTGCAGCAGGAAGTTGTTCCAGTAATTTCTTTCCATGAAGATTGCGATAGTCGAGCCCGAACAACAGTTGTGTAGCAGGGTTAACCAGCGTCCATTCAAAGTCAATAACTTTTCCCGTCTTATTACGAACAGATCTTAACGACATAATTGAACTGAGTGAACTGTTCAACACTCCGCTCAGCGTTTCTTCCGCAGTCTTTCTCTCATGTGCTTCATGATTCAGTTGCAGGATCACTCTTCTTTCATTCCTGTGCGTCTGAAGATAATTCAAACTCAACCCGATGAACGGAATGAAATACGTGAAAGCGGTCATGAAATGAGAAATGTTGAAATTATTATCAAACAACTCTTCTGATCCGAACGCCATGTAAAGTTGCGTGGCAATCGCAGGAATCATACTCAGTATTAACGTTTGAGAGAAGATGGAAGGATATTTTTCGTAAAACTTTGGAAAGATGTAAAAGCCGGAAACAATATAGAGTGAAAGAGGAATCAGATCGTATGGACGCGCGATGTTGCGGTATGGAAAAACCATCCGCGGAATATTCGTGTCTTTGAATAAAATGAGAATGGTGATGCAGGTGAGTAAAACAAATATGACGGTGATATAGAAAACAAACTTTCGGGAATTGCGAATGATCCTTTCCTGTAACGACTTCGACCGGATTAAAAAAATACTTACTCCGAGAATAAGAACAGACGCATGAAATAAACGACAGAAAAACCAGGTGAATGATGTCAGGTAAAATTGCTGATTAGGTGCGTGTACAAGATTGGTGGAAACCAATACATGAAATGTATAAAACAATCCGGAACAAAAAAGCGCGACACCAACGATCGGAGTACTCAATTCACCTTTAATCCTGAAATCTATAAACGCAAGAATGATGGTGAGGAAAGCGATTGCAATAGAGAAGGAAACAAAAATCGTGTGGAGGTATCGTCCGCGCAAAACTTCCTGTAAGTCACGTTGATTTTCAAATTCAATCAACCGGCTGATCATACCCAGGTTCATCTGGCCATTCACAAAACCAAAATTAACACCTAAGATGTGAAGCACAAGAGGCAGCGCACAAATGAATGCAATCACCCAAATGATACGCTCCGGTATATTAAACTTATTCTGGAAAAACATGCTCCGGCTATTTAATATAAATAAAAATAGAATCGTTACATTTCATCTTCCCCGAGCAAGTTGAAGCTTTTCATTTTATTGTACAACGTCTTTCTGTCAATGTTAAGTAACTCGGCTGCTTTTGTTTTGTTGAAGTTCACCTTCTTCAGTACTTTCAAAATAGCTTCCTGCTCCGCTTCCTGCGCTGCATTCTTCAGACTTGTGTTCGGTGGATTCTCTTTCACCGCGCCGGACGAAGATTCATATGAAATAAATTTTTCGGGATTTGAAATTTCCAACGGAAGATGTTTTGCCTCGATCATCTGATCATCTGACAACAATGCAGCACGCTTGATGACATTCTTTAGTTCACGAATATTTCCCGGCCATTGGTATCGCATGAAACAACTTTGTGCATCCTCACTGAAACTGGAAATGGTTTTATTCAACTCAGCATTAGCAGCTTTTAAAAAGTGGTTCGCAAAAATCATAATGTCTTTCTTCCTGTCGCGCAATGCCGGAACGTGAATGCTGAATTCATTGAAGCGATGAAATAAATCTTCCCGGAATTTTCCTTTGTGATGCGATTCCATCAGGTCTTCATTCGATGCCACAAGAATTCTAACATCTAATGAAATTTCTTTATTCCCTCCTAACTTCCGTACTTTTCTTTCCTGCACAACACGAAGCAAAGCTGCCTGCACATCATACGGAAGGTTGGCGATCTCATCCAAAAATAATGTCCCGCCATTCGCCATTTCAAAATGCCCGGTCTTCGCTTCTGCCGCACCCGTGAAAGCTCCTTTCTCATGACCGAATAATTCGCTGCCGGCAAGTTCTTTTGAAATTGCTCCGCAGTCGAGTGCTACAAATGGTTTATCATTTCGCTGGCTGCGTTGATGAATGGTGCGTGCAACAGCTTCTTTTCCCGAACCGCTTTCACCATATATAATCACACTGTAATTCGTAGGAGCAACCAGATCAATCTGCCTGAATAATTCTTTTGCCTCCGGACTTTCACCGGGAATAAAATCTCCATTGTCTGAAATCTTGATTACTCTTTTTGGTTTCGATCCCGACTCGGTTTCTTTTTTTACTTGAGAAGAATCCAATGCTCTTTTAATGATGTGAAGAATTTCATCCGGTATCAGCGGCTTTGCAACATAGTCGTAGGCGCCCGACTTGATTACGTTCACGGCAGTTTTAATATCGGAATAACCGGTGATGATGATCACGGGAACATCGGGAGAAATTTTCTTTATCTCCACTAACATTTCAGTTCCGTCAATATCACCAAGCCGGAAATCACATAAAATCAGGTGAAAGCGATCTTCAAGTAAAAGGGTCAATGCCGATTTGCCGCTGTGCGCATACTTCACAAGGAAACCATGCTTCGTAAGAAACCGCGAAAGCAGCGAACAGGTGTCAACGTCATCGTCAATAACAAGTATTTTCTTTTGATCTTCCATGGTGTTCAACTAAATTAATACGTTATGAGTAACTGTTCAAAATATACTTGAAAATATATCTTAGTAATTAATTCTTAGTCGCTTAGTGGTAAAAAAATATAACCACTGAGACACTAAGAGCACTAAGGCCCACTAAGAGAAACTTTACTTTTTTCAAGAAAATTATTCTTCTATAACTCCAATCAGTTACTAAATTTTTTCTTGAATGTGTTGAATCGTTTGATTGATAACATCTCTGTTCAGCGGTTTCCCGAGGAAAAAATCAGCGCCTTGTTCCATGGCATATTTTCTTTCCTTCACTCCGTCATACGCACTCATCATGATAATTTTTATTCCGGGATTTTGTTTTCGAATATCGCCTATAGCATCCAATCCTGAGCCATCGGGCAAACGAATGTCAAGAAACAACACAGCGGGTTTCACTGTATTCAGTTTCGCAAGTCCGTCGGTCAGGTTGTTTGCAATGGATACAGAATATTTTTTTTCACTTAGCAAGTTACCGAGTAAGAAACAAATGTCTTTCTCATCGTCAATAATTAAAACAGCATGTGAATCCATTATCAAGTCCTCTGCATTTTCCTGATTGGTCTAAATTACAAAAAGGAATTTAATCGTAAACGAAAAATGTTTTTTGGTTATTAGTTGTTAGTTACTAGTTCGGAGTTCGGTGAAAGAAGCCGTTGGTCTTAGTCTCCGAACTCCGAACCAATTACTCACAACTCAATAATCTATCTAACACGTGGTTCAATAAAATCCCAAAGATTACCATACAAGTCTTTAAATACAGCCACCGTTCCCCATTCTTCTTCAACGGGTTCTCTCACAAATGAAATTCCGTTTGCGACCATGTTTTTATAATCCCGTTGGAAATTGTCGGTATGAAGAAATAAAAATACCCGTCCGCCCGTTTGATTCCCCACTCTCGTTTGTTGCTCTTCATTCGCGGCTTTTGCCAACAACAACCGGCAACCTGTTGAGCCGGGTGGTGCAATCAACACCCATCTTTTCGTCTCGCTTAAAACAGTGTCTTCAACAAGAGTAAAATTAAGTTTCGTTGTATAGAATTGAATTGCTTCATCATAGTCGTTGACTACAATAGCAATATGAACGAGTTGTTGTTGCATTTTTAAGGACGCTTTATATTCTGAACAGTTTGCCCAATGAATTTTCCATTGGTATCAAATCCACCTGTTGGAATTCCTTTTTCCACTGTTTTGCCATCAGTCATATAATGATAAAAGTAAAGTGGAATACCTTCTCCGAGGCCAAACATTTTTGTATCCTGTAAATGAACATGTATATGTGGCTCGGAAGTGTTCCCGGAATTTCCAACCAATGCAACCGGCTGTCCCCGTTCAACGAGATCACCTTTTTTTACTTTAATGGATTTCGGTTGAAGATGACAGAGAAATAAATATTCCTTTGGCGCCACTTCAATGATGATATGATTACCGGTTGGTTCAGTCCCTCCACCCAATGTGCCAGCCGGCATGTCGGGATCGGAATCAAGGACTTCCGCTACTTTACCTGCAGCAGGTGACAATACAGGCCGTCCGTAACAATAATAACTGCTGAGTTTCGAACTGTCGCCCAAAAAAGTTTTTCCATCCTTCATAATGAACAAATCGTACGCCCAACGTTGATCGGGCGACAGCACATGATAATTTATTTCTTCACGACCTCCTCCCCATGCAACAGTTATAGTAGTGTCTAACGGTAAGCAAAATTCAACCTTACTGGGTTTGTTATCGTACGAGGACGGATATGCACCATAAAAACTTCCGGAAAACAAAAGTAACAACAAGGCCGTAAACGAAATCAACCGCGAGCGCGTAAAGAACGGACGCCTGATAGCAGAGCGAATAATTCCAATCAGCAAAAACAAAAGACAAAGTGTAATTACTACGAATGGCGCGAGGTAAAAAAGCAACACCGCTTTCGTTCCTCCCAGCCGTGAATAAACAAGAATGTAAAAAACAATTTGAAGAATAAGAATAACCGGGACGGAATAAATCCACCAGTCAATTTTTCTTTTTGGAGTTGAGAGCATCATACCTGTTTTAATTATTACTTAATCCATTTTTCGACGGACGCTCTTCCAATCCCAAATTCGTCGTCAAACCATCCAAACTTTTCAAATTATTTTTCTGAATGTACTCAAGTAGTCCGTCTTTTCCTTTTTTCTCCGCCCAGTCGAAATGAATGTCGCGCTCCCCGACATATTCATGCAACGGCACACCAAAACCACATGATGTCTGAACGAGATTTATATCGGCCATAATAATCTGTCGTGTACTTGGATAGATTTTAAAATGCGGGGAATAGATTTTCCAGTCTTCGGTTCCTGGCAATACCGTAAATCCTTTTCCATACAACCGGAGAATATTCGGCGGTCCGTCAAACGAACAAAACATAATCGTGATGCGACCGTTCTCCAATGTATGCGCTGAAGTTTCATTCCCGCTGCTGATTAAATCCATGTAGGCAACACGTGTTTCAGACAGTACACGAAAACAGTCGAGACCTTTGGGAGAAACATTCACACGGCCATCTGCACTCAAAGGAGCAGTTGCCGGGAAAAAGATATGTTGCTTCTCAATAAATTCTTTGTGTGCCGGTTGAATGCTGTCAAAAAATTTTCCCATCGATTTGTTTTATGAATGAAGTAAGGAGACAAAAGTACTGCATAGTTGTTAGTTCTTTGTTCTTAGTTCTTAGTTTTTAGTTCGGAGTTCGGAGACTTTCGTTTCGATTTTATTTCACGCCCATTTACTAACTGGCCGAAATGGTTCCGGTAATCTTTAACTCATCACCTACATTCAACCATTTTCCAATTTCACTTTTTGGAATATGACAATCAACCGATAAATAATAAGAGTGACCGTATTGTTTCAGCAACGACCATCCCGGTAAACTCTGAGAACGATGGCCGGCAAAAGATTTTTGAAAGCCACGCCAACTCTCACCTGTTTCGGGATTACGTGAAGGAACTACGCATCGTTCGCGCGGACTGATGCCAATAAGTTTTACATCACCCAATTGAAATTCAATCGCGGAACCTTTTTCAGAAAACAAGTGGTCTTCCCAGAAGGCAGGCACACCTTCAATCTCCACCGTTGCCCTGAAACGTCTTCTTGTTTCCTCCATATTCATATTACGGAACCATTCACGAACCGATTGAAGACTCGCCGTAGATAACAAAGTGACACCGCTGATATCCGGAATGTCGAGGAAGCGACCAGTTTTATTCTGATGCAGCTCGACCTGGATTCCGAAAAATTTCGTTAGATAAATACGAATGGCCGATCGTTCTTTTGAAAGATGAAAGTGATTCCATTTTGTTTCATCCCTGTGACGCAAAGAAATGATTTCATTTTCAAAATCAACAGTTGATCGGAGATCGTGAACCAATGTAGTTGATTTTCCAATAATGAAATTTCCACTTGTATCTGTGATGGCATATTCACGATCATGCAGCAAACATCCGCCCTCGGTAATTTCTGCTTTCTGCAAGGAGATACCATCCAATGCTTTCACGGGATATATTGTAATTCGACTGATGATGGGATTATATTTCATGCGTGCCGCATTCTTGCTCTATAGTTACTAAGATTGGAGAATTAGTTCGGGGTTCGGAGAAAGAAGCCGCTGAGCAACGTTTCCGAACATTTTCAAAAAAATCAGGATACGAACTAAATTACTATAATGTAGTCTTAAAATAGCAATCACTATAATTTGGTTACGTATGTATT
>JAYVZS010000044.1:0-5734 GCA_043783155.1 Bacteroidota bacterium
GTAATTTTCAAAAAAAATAATTTCCTTTTTTTTGCTTGAGAACGAAATCATAAGTCGCGAAATCAGCATGAATTTCATTAATTGCGACTAAACGTTAAACAAAGAAATCATTCTGGATCATCACTCATACTAAAGGATGATTTTTAAAATATAGGGTGGATTTAGGTGAACAGAATTGCATTGGCAATGGATGCGGTAGCTTTTACTTCCCGACTCAAACATCCGGTCAATCCTATTACATAGTAATCAGGCATCGTAATTCAATTGCAACCTGGAGCAAATATCCTATACTGTTTAATTCTTCAAATATAAATTTTGATTTTACGAGACCTTAAATAAGTATGAATGAAAGGTAAGTGATGATTCACAACCATCCCCTACCTTATCAGCGTAACACCACCCGTCACGATCTGCTTATCGAATTTTGAATCTTTCAGATCGATGCGATAAATATACATTCCGACAGGTGCTAATTCTTTTCCACCTTTAATAGTTCCTGTCCACGGGTTTAAAGGTCCGCCAACGAAAATTTCATTTCCCCACCGGTCGTAAATGATCATTTCAAAATCGGTGATGCTGGAACCCATCGGTGAAAAGGTTTCATTTTTCCCGTCTCCATTTGGTGAAAAAGAATTCGGAACAAAGAATGCAAGATCTTCTTTCACGATAATTCTGAAGCTAACGGTATCAGTACATCCGGCTACGTTTAGTACAACCAACGAAACATCATACGTTCCTGTAGCCGGAAATCTATGAGCCGGGTTTTGAACAGTACTTGTATCGCCATCACCGAAATGCCATAGCCAGTTAATTGCATGTGCAGATAAATCTGTAAAGGTAACTTCAGGATTTAACGAAGTAGGATCATTCGGACTATAACTATATAGTGCCGTAGGAGCAGGTTTTATAGTAACCAAAACGGATGCTGTAGCCAGAGGAGAAGCACATGCGTCGGTAGCGGAAACAGTATATGTTGTTGTGACCACCGGAGTAACAGTTACTGTTCCTGAATTGCCGGCTGCATGATCCCAGGAATAATTGTATGGTGCGCCCTTGCCACCACTGGCAATTGCCTGAAGCACAACGGGTGTTTTCGGACAAACGTCTGCATTGCCGGTTGCTATAACATTTACCAATGGATACGTACTAATCAAAATACTATTTGACGCAGTTGTAACCGATGTTATACACATTTCATTGGAGGTCATTTGAACTGTAACCGCATCACCTTGTACCAATGCTGAAGAAGTAAACGAGGAATTGTTTCCTCCATTCGCAATGCCATTTACTGTCCATTGATAGGAAGGAGTGGTGCCACCGTTTACAGGCGTGGCTAGAAATACAATAGAAGCACCCACACAAATGGTATCCGGCGGAGTGGAAGTGATGCTTACGGAAGGTGTTACGAATGGGTGAATGGTTAGTGTTACCGGTGAGGAAACCGCATTGACAGGGGAGGAGCAAACTGCGTTTGAAGTCAGCGAAACAGTAACAACATCACCTGTATTTAATGTTGATGAAGCGAAAGAAGAGGAATTTGTTCCGGCATTTCCTGCATTCACATGCCATTGATAAACGGGCGCAGTGCCACCGTTTTGAGTAATAGCAGTGAACTGTAAATTATCTCCGACGCAAGCCGTATCGTTCGGGCTTACCTGTACACTAACGGCAGGAGTTACAGAGGGAGTCACACTCATTATAATTGAATCGGTTACGGTGGCAGGCAATGCGCAATTTATATTCGATGTCATTCTCACTCTGACAATATCATTGTTCAGGAAAGATGCGATTGTAATGCTGTCGAAAGTTGCTCCTGCGATAGGTGCACCGTTTATTAACCATTGATAAGATGGAATCGTTCCGCCGTTCGTTGGTGAAGCAGCAAAGTGTACGGCTGTTCCGGCGCAAATAATTCCGGCCGGGTTAGCAGCGATTGAAACGGCGGGAGCAATGGATGCATTTACTGTAACAACAGACGATGTTGTATCTCTGATCGGCGATGCGCACGATAAAGAAGATGTCATGATAACAGAGATCGAATCACTGTTGTTTAGTAGCGACGACGAATATGAATTTCCAGTTCCCGTTGATGAACCGTTCAAATACCATTGATACGTCGGAGTGCTTCCTCCATTCGTTGGATTGGCAGTAAATGTAACCGGTGTTCCATTACAAAAAATAAATCCGGGGTTTGCTGTGATGGCAACTACCGGAGCAACATTGGTAATGGTTGTCGCATGTATGGTGTCCGTTACTATTGATGGTGATGCGCAGCCGAAAGCGGAAGTCATGGTCACTTTAATAATGTCTCCGTTAATGATCCCTGCGATTGAAAATGTATCGCTGTTTACGCCTCCGTTAATTCCGTTCAGGTTCCATTGATATGATGGTGAGCTTCCTCCGAATGTTGGTACTGCTGTGAAAATAACATTGGCTCCTATGCAATACGGCGGAGGAGGAGTTGATATAATGTTTACAGTTGGAAGCACAGAAGAGATGACTGTCACAACCATTTGTCTGCTTATTGCCGGCAACGTCAGGCAAGGATAATTTGATGTCATCGTCACCAGGATGGTTGAGGTGCTGTTTAGTGAAACTGAAAATGTATCGCTGTTGGTTCCTGCATTCACTCCATTCACTTTCCATTGATACGAAGGAGATGTTCCTCCGTTGGTTGGAATTGCGGTGAAGACAACGTTCGATCCGGTACAGACAGTATCATTCGGACTAACACTGATGTTTACAACCGGCGCAACATTCGGCACCATACGCATGGTAACAGAGTCGGCGGAAATTATCGGAGTTGCACAGGTGCTGCTGGAAGTCATGGTGACTCTGATCACATTTCCGTTTGAGATTGTATTCGTTGAATAACTATTGAAAACAGCACCTGCAATCGGAACATTATTCAGCGACCATTGATAAGCAGGAGTTCCTCCGCCATTCACAGGCGTCGCATTAAACTGAACATTTGTTCCCGCGCAAACAGTGTCATTGGGCAGCGGTATTATACTCACACCTGCAACAACCGTTGGGAAAACGACTGTATGAACGGTGTCATTTGCAGTCAATGGAGACGCGCATGTTAGATTCGAGGTCAAAGTAACTCCGACTATATTTCCACTGGTCAGATTTGAAATGGATATAGTATCACTGTTGGTACCGATATTACTTCCGTTTAACTGCCATTGATACGAAGGATTACTTCCACCGTATGTTGGTGTCGCGGTAAAGACAACGGTGGTTCCTGTACAAAAAGGAGGAACAATATTAGATGTAATATTAACTGTGGGGATTGCTCCTGATGTAACGGAAAAAATAACCTGTCCGCTTGCAGTGGCAGATGTGACACACGGAGAGTTCGATGTTAAGGTAACTGAAACAGTTGATGAGCTGCTTAGTGCGACAGAAAAAGTGTCGCTGTTGGTTCCGGCATTCACGCCATTTATTTTCCATTGATACGACGGCAATGTTCCACCATTCACAGGAGTTGCCGTAAACACAACGGTTGTTCCGGTGCAGACAGGTCCGGGAACACTTGAGGTAACAGTTACCGAAGGAGTTAATGTACTGTCGATGTTGATGGTTTGCTGTGACGGAAAAATGCAGGTGCCGTTCGGGTAATTTAAAGTTGCGGTGTATATACCTTGTGTTGCGTACTGTATAACGACAGATTGGCTGTTGTTGACGGCAGGATTGTTAGAGCCGGGAAACTGCCAGTCATAATTCGCCGCTGGTCCTGCACCAAGTCCGGTGAATGTAATGTTTTGTCCGATGCAAGCCGGGTTCGGTGTAGCTGTAAAACCGGGATTGGTATTCGGAGTTACCGTTACAGTTGTAGAATCCTGTTCATTAATAAAGCAGGCATCAGAAGCGAGAATGTGATAGACGGTAGTTGTAAGTGGTGCAACGAGGATGCTGTCATTCGTGGAACCGGTAGGTGTCCATAAATATGTATACGGAGGAACGCCGCCTGTGCATGTAACGACAAGATTCGTATCAACTCCTGCGCACATCAGTAAATTGGGAGTAAGCGTTGAGATGGAAAATGTTTCTCCGACAATTGTCATAGTCCAGGCGGATGCGGCGGCAATGCAGGCGGAACTGCAACCAAGAGAAGGATCCTGGTTACAGCGATAAAAGTTCATCGTGAAATTCATGTTGTAAGAACTGCATTGAGGCGGAGGGAGACAAGGAGCAAAATCACTCATCAGTGATTGCACGCCTGACACGCATGTGCCTGCAAACGGTAATCCGCATGATATTGCTCCTGCCGCCGGACTTCGACAGGCGCCATAATTAAAGCTGATTCCTCCGTCTGTCATCACGCATAATCCCCCGGTAGTATAATCAAAGCTAAACCTGATATCAGTGATCGTACAATTGACAGGACTCGGTAAAGCAAAGTTATAGGTGCAGCCATTTGTCCAGCAGGCGGCACTATATCTTGACCCGGTTATCGCTCCAGCCGCAAACGAACCTGATGTACTTACAATCGGGTCAATGATAACAGGGTATATAGTATTTGCAGCATTTAGCCAGGAGATGGGTATATAAGTAAGTAATTCACCAGCCGGATTTACTTTGTTCCCGAGTTTAATGATATTTCTTTGCCCTCCGGCATCATAAGCAACACTGGGAAAAATCCGGAAATATTCCTGTTGTTCATCGTTTAAAATAATGTCTCCGAATAAATGACCATCTTCATTTTTTTCGGTTTCATCCAGGTTGAATGACATCCCGGAAGGCAGCACAAATTTTTGTTTCATTACCAGCCATCCATCGCTATAGAGAAGACGACCGTTCAGAATAAAATTTGTTTTCATCTTTCCTTCAAATGCAATCATCTGGAGATCGACACCGGGATAGAAATCTTTGACCAAAACTCCGTCGTCGCCCGCTGTAAAATGACTCCAGTCGGGTGTTCCGAGCGAATGTGTTTTTCCTTCCCGATCCACATGATTCAATTCAAGATTTTTATTGAAACGGATTTCTTTATTCTGATTCCGGATGGAAGAAAATTTCTCTTTGAGATTAACTGCAACAGGGTTCGGTTGATCAGATGCTTCAAAAACGTTTTCAGATTTCGGTTTCAACCTGTAGTTTATTTCCCTCCACCATCCTGAGGGATCCAGGTAATTAATGGCACTGTATGATTGCATCTGGTAAAACCGTTTTCCGGCCGTTCCCTTTTCCACAAAATATCGGGAAGAGGCATCTCGATGATCTTCCAGTTCAATGCAGTCTTCACATGGTTTATTATAAGGAAGAATCCCATAATCAGGATGCAACCTGAATGGTTCAGGTGTGAGCAAATCAAGTTCGTGACCGGTATTTTTTACAGGCGTTGAAAAAGAAGAAAAATTAAATTGTCTTTGATTGGGATTTACAGCACCTATCAAAGCAGAAGTTGTAGCCAGAAAAAAAATCAATAATAAAATTCTTCTCATTAAGTTTGTTGAATCTGTTTATTCATTCCGCAGCAAAAGTACCTGAATTGATGAATTACTGCAATGTGAATTTACAATTATAGACCCGTAAGTTAAAATTTCTGCGATTTTTTTTGAAAAATATTTGCTGATAAGGAGAATCTTATTTCACAGTGATAATTCAATTCAGAATCCTTCTCAAACTTCAATTAAATCAATGAGACTATCGTTTTAGAAACCGCCGCAGGCGGTGCACTGAAACGATTAAGTCGAATTGATCCCGGTAGCGAAGCGTATCGGGATCT
>JAYVZS010000045.1:0-5729 GCA_043783155.1 Bacteroidota bacterium
TAAAAGTCGGTGACGTCCTTACCGCAGAAGCAAAGGAGTTAAGCATCACAAATAAAACAGGAACGTATCACATTGAAGTTTCAAATCAGAAAAATGAAAAAGTAGCTTTCTTTAAAGGGATGGTTTATAGAACGAGTAAAGAATGGGAAGTATAATTGATCCCGTTAATTAATCAAAAAAAAATATGAAATCAGCATACATAATTAACGGTGTCCGTACACCAATCGGAAATTTAGGAGGAACACTTTCTACTATAAGGACAGATGATTTAGCGGCATTAGTTCTTTCAGAATTGATTAAGAAAAACCCGACCATTGATGTAAACGAAATCGTGGATGTGTTTCTTGGTTGTGCTAATCAATCAGGTGAAGACAATCGAAACATAGCCCGGATGGCTTTGCTGCTGGCAGGTTTGCCGGTAACTGTTCCCGGAGAAACTGTGAATCGTTTGTGCGCATCAGGATTATCTGCTGCGATGTCCGCAGCACGAACCATTATGACGGGTGATGCAGAACTCATGATTGCCGGTGGAGTAGAAAACATGACACGCGGTCCCTGGGTGATTTCAAAAACCTCTTCTGCATTCGGCCGCGACGCACAAATGTTCGATTCAAGTTTCGGCTGGAGATTCGTCAATCCAAAGATGAAAGAAAAATATGGTGTGGACGCCATGGGAGAAACAGCGGAGAACCTCGCCGACAGAGATAAAATTTCCCGGGCCGACCAGGATCTGTTTTCTTATAACAGCCAGGTGAAAGCAAAAACAGCGCAGGAAAAAGGAAGATTCAAAAAAGAAATTATCCCGGTTGAAATTCCTCAGAAGAAAGGTGACGCCATCATTTTCAGTAACGATGAATTCATGAAACCTTCCACAACTGTCGAAGGTTTATCAAAACTAAAAGCGTCTTTCAGAAAAGAAGGAACAGTAACAGCAGGAAATTCTTCCGGCTTGAATGATGGTGCGGCTGCTATCCTCCTAGCTTCCGAAGACGCAATCAAAAAATATGGACTCAAGCCGCTTGTAAGAATTGTTTCATCAGGAGCCGTTGGTGTTGAACCGAGAATAATGGGCATTGGTCCTGTTGAAGCGAGTAACAAAGCTTTGAAGAAAGCCGGTTTGAAAATGAGTGATATGGACATCATCGAACTCAATGAAGCGTTCGCGGCACAATCGCTTGCCTGTATCCGCGCCTGGAATTTAGCCGACGATGATTCACGAATCAACCCGAACGGAGGAGCAATCGCGCTCGGCCACCCGCTTGGCATGAGTGGGGCAAGAATTTTAAATTCTGCCGCCATCGAATTACATGAGCAGAATAAAAAGTATGCATTGGTAACGATGTGTATTGGAGTTGGACAAGGGTATGCGGTGGTGATTGAGAAGGTGTGAGAGTGGGAGAGTGAGTAGTGAATTTATTTTAGATTCTTTTTAGTTATTGTTAAACCTTTTAAACTTTGTAATATGAAAATTCAAAATCATTGGCAATTGGACGTTTACAAATTATCTGTTGAAAAGCATGCATTGAAATATTTGAAATGTCAAAATTACTTCCGAAAGAAGAAACGTACAGCATGACAGATCAAATAAGGCGATCTTCACTTTCTGTATCAAGTCAGATTGGCGAGGGATGCAGAAGAAAAAAATATGAGGGCGCATTTATTAACAAATTAAATGAAGTAGAAAGTGAATCTGCTGAAACACAGGTTTGGATTGAGTATTCAGTAAAATGTAAATACATTGCAGAAGAAAAAGGAGAAGTCCTGCATAAAAAATATGATTTTATTATCGGCAAACTTGTAACAATGGGAAACAACCTCTCCCTTTGGATTCTCAACCCAAAAAATAACTCCCAGCCCTACCTTCTCACTTACTCATTTTCCCACTCTCATGTTCTACTCATTCAATAACTACATCCCCATAGTCCACAAAAGCTCTTTCATCCATCCACTCGCTGCAGTGACCGGAAATGTAATCATCGGAAAAAATGTATACATCGGTCCGGGTGCTGCGATTCGCGGCGACTGGGGCGAAATTATTATTGAAGATGGTTGCAACGTCCAGGAGAATTGCGTGATTCACATGTTCCCGGGAACAACAGTGCTCTTGAAAGAATCCGCTCACATCGGGCATGGCGCCATTATTCACGGATCAACCATCGGTAAAAATGTATTGGTGGGAATGAATGCCGTTGTAATGGATAACGTTGTTGTTGGCGACAACTGTATCATCGGCGCATTGTCTTTTGTTCCCGAAGGAATGGTGATCGCCGACAGGAAAGTTGTTGTGGGAAACCCCGCAAAGATTGTGAAAGATGTAACGGAAGAAATGATTGAATGGAAAACAAAGGGAACACAATTGTACCAACTGCTTCCCTCGGAACTTTATTCAACTTTAAAAGAATGTGAACCGCTTCGCGAAATTCCGAAAAGCAGACCGAAGCAACAGGACATTTACAAGACATGGAAAAAAACAAACGGAAAATGATTTTCAAAAAAATCCTGATTAGTGCTTCGTCATTAAGCTCTCTCTTTTGAAAAGACGCGGTGTATACCGGGAGCATACTCTTTGTTGATCAGATCAAGAATCGACTTGTATTCGGTCTCGTTGTTTACAAAATCTACGGCGTTAGTATCGATCACAAGTATCCGTAAATTATTTTGCTGCTTGAAAAAATCCCAATACCCTTGCTCCAGCTGCTTCAGGTAATCGTCTTCAATATTCTGCTCATAGTCTCTTCCACGTTTCTGAATATTTTCCTGCAACCGGCTCACATCTTTATGAAGATAAACCAATAAATCAGGTTTGGGCAGATGCGGGTTGATGATGTGAAACAACCTTTGATACAAGTCAACCTCCACATCTTTCAATGTGATGGAAGCAAAGATGAGCGATTTGCTTAGCAAGTAATCTGAAACGGTTTGCTGCTGAAATAATTCCTGGTTGCTGAGTTCATCTTTCAACTGCTGGTAACGGTCAGCAAGAAAAGAAAGTTCGAGCGGAAAAGCATAGCGCGGCCTGTTCTCGTAAAACTTCGGAAGAAAAGGATTGTCCGCGAATCGTTCAAGAATCAAACGTGTATTGAAGTCTTTTGAAATCTTTGTTGCCAGCGAAGTTTTGCCGGTTCCGATGTTCCCCTCAATCACTATATAGTCATATCTCAGTGAACGCATCAGGAAAAGTGGTAAGAAGTTTTTGTTACTTCAAGTGTGTCGTTGAGTTCAACAAGCAAATCGGACACAGATTTTTTCAAAACAGGATGAATAAATCCGGGCATTAATTCTGCAAGTGGCACCAGTGTAAACTTTCGTTCGTGAAGATTCGGATGAGGAACAATCAGGTTTTTTGTAAAAATTATTTCATCGCCCCAAAATAAAATATCAATATCAATTATTCTCGGCTCCCATTTTATCATTCTCATTCTTCCCATTTTTTCTTCAATCGTGAGAATGTTCTGCATCATTTCTTCTGCTTTCATCTCTGATTGAATGACGATTACACTATTCAGAAAATTCTCCTGGTTTATATTTCCCCAAGGCGCTGTTTCGTAAATGGAAGATTGCTGAACAACTTTCCCAAGCACTCGGGTTATTTCAGCCGTGGCTCTTTCAAGATTGCCGGGCCGGTCACCGACATTTGTACCGAGTAAAAGAACAGCTTTGTTCATGCACTAATTTTTTTCAAATATACACGATCCTCTTTTGAATTACTTTCTAAAAACAAAATATATTGGCGATGGTTTCTATCTCATTTTCATTGATTAATATTGCGATGATTCTGTATCTCCTTCAACCTTAATAAACTGATCTTTATGAGACAATTCTTTAAATTCATGTTCGCGTCGATGCTGGGTGTGTTCCTGTTATTCACGCTCGTCTTTCTTCTTTTCATTTTTATTATCTCTATTAATAGTAATGGAATAACGGATGTTGACAACAATTCGGTGCTCGAACTTTCATTTGACAGTCCAATCAAAGAAAGAACATCGAAGAACCCGTTTGAAGGAATGAAATTTCCATCTTTCAAATCAGAATCGAGTCTCGGTCTGAACGACATCATTAAAAATATTGAAAAAGCAAAAACAGATGACCGCATCAAAGGAATATTCCTGAATCTTTCTTCGTTACAGGCAGGAATATCAACAGCGGAAGAAATCAGGAATGCATTGGTTAGTTTTAAACGCGCTCACAAATTCATCGTTGCTTACAGTGAATACTATTCTCAGGGTACTTATTACCTGGCTTCAGTTGCGGACAAAATTTACCTGAATCCACAGGGAGATCTTTCTTTTCACGGATTGAGCACCGAACTCACATTTTTCAAAGGAGCATTGGAAAAGCTCGATGTGGAACCTGAAATTATTCGTCATGGGAAATTTAAGAGTGCTGTCGAACCTTTTATCAGTGATAAAATGAGTCCGGAAAACAAGGAGCAGATTTCAGAATTACTTCGGTCGGTTTGGAACGTTTATATTGATGATGTGGCGGAGGGAAGAAAAATGAGCCACGAAGACTTGAAGAAGATCGCGAACGACATGTTGGTTCGCAACCCGGAAGATGCATTGCGTTTAAAAATGGTTGACGGACTTGCCTATATGGACGAAGTACAAAGCGATCTGAAAAAAATGGCCGGCATCGGAGAAAAGGATAAGCTGAAATTAATGGCATTAAAAAAATATGATAACGCTATCGGTCTTTCAAAACCATTTTCCTCAAAAAAAATTGCAGTGATCTATGCTGTCGGAGAAATCGGTGGCGGTGATGGCAATGATGAAACAATTGGTTCCGATCGAATTTCATCTGCAATCAGGAAAGCAAGGACAGACACTTCAATTAAAGCGATTGTTCTTAGGGTGAATTCACCGGGTGGAAGCGCGCTCGCATCGGATGTGATCTGGCGTGAAATGGTGCTGGCAAAAAAAGCAAAACCGGTCGTCGTGTCGATGGGTGATGTGGCTGCCTCCGGAGGATATTATATTTCATGCGCTGCCGATACAATTGTCGCGCAGCCGAATACGATTACAGGTTCCATCGGTGTATTCGGTTTGTTATTCAACGCACAAAAAATGTTTAATAATAAATTAGGCATAACGTTCGATACCGTTCGCACCGGAAAATTTTCTGAACTCGGGACTATCACACGACCATTGAGTGGAGCTGAAAAAGAAATCATCCAGAACCAGGTAGAACGAATTTACGATACGTTTCTTTCGCATGTTGCCGATGGAAGAAAAATGAAGAAGACAGATGTTGACAGCATCGGGCAGGGACGTGTGTGGAGTGGAACTGATGCAAAGCATTTGGGATTGGTAGATGAACTGGGCGGTCTCAATACCGCTATTGATATTGCTGCGAGAATGGCAAAGCTTGATTCATACAGAACAGTATCGCTTCCCGAACAAAAAGAATTTCTGCAAAAATTGATGGAAGATTTTTCGTCGGAGACCAGTACTTCCATTACCCAAAAAGAATTGGGAGAGTCTTATAAATATTATAACCGGATTCAATCGCTCCTAAAGATGAAAGGCATACAGGCGAGATTGCCGTTTGAGATTGAAGTCTTTTAGTCGATCACTCATATATGTTAATTCATAAATCTTATGAACGATGATATTTTATTTTATTCATCCCCTGTAAAACGTGGAGTAAAATTTGTTTACAATAAGGAACTGTTTAAATTTCTATGCGAGAATATGTTAAAGCCAGCGCACCCTTCGACTTCGCTCAGGGTG
>JAYVZS010000046.1:0-14747 GCA_043783155.1 Bacteroidota bacterium
TCAGATCCCGATACGCTTCGCTACCGGGATCAATTCGACTTAATCGTTTCAGTGCACCGCCTGCGGCGGTTTCTAAAACGATAGTCTCATTGATTAAAAGGGGGTCACAGATAAAATAGCAGACGCTTTGTGATAAAAGAAAATTCCTGAATGCCGGCAGGCAGGTTAACTCAAAGGACTCCAAGAAAAAAACAAAGTTAACGAAGATTATTCGGCAAGAAATCACCCCGGTTAATTTTAGGTGGCAATGTAAATACAGAGAAAAAATATCACAGAAACTTCTTCAGGTCTTCCAATTCGCTGATGCGGAAAACATTTTTCGGAAGAGTAAACGAATGGCGGAGAAAAGCTTCGCCCGTTACCAGGATTTTTTGTGCGGGAAATTGCTTCGATATTTTTTTCACCAGCGTTTTTACCTGTTCTTCAGTTGCACCGGTAACAAATGAGGTGAAGATAAAATCAGGTTGGTAAACGTCTCCCATTTTCAAAATCTCGTCGACTGGCAGATTGGCTCCCAGATACAAGGTAATGTGGTTATTCGCCCGAATCATGTAGTTGGCAACCAACAAACCGATTTCATGGTATTCACCGGGAGGAAGAAAAAGTAAAAATTTCTTCTGCTTATCATGGGCATGCACGTATTGTCCGTCGATGGCAACAATCAGTTTCTGACGAATCAGGTTCGACATGAAATGTTCATACGCCGGATTGATGTTTCCTGCCTGCCACAACTGCCCGACTGTTTTCAAAAAAGGGAAGAGTAATTTGGTAATCGTTTTCTCAAGTCCGTACGAAAGAATGTTGCTTGCAAGTACTTTCTCAAAGCCATGTTCATCGAGAGCCAGCATGGCAGCGATCATGGATTGAATGTGCACCGACTGATCAGTCGACTTCATGGAATACTTTGAGATCAGTTCATTTCTTTTTTGTTCACTCAGCTTTGTAATTTCAGAAATGCGGAAACCATGCTTGTTCAGTAAAGCAAAATTGAGCACTAACTTTAAATCATTATCATCATAATAACGAATGTTGGTGGCGGTGCGTTTCGGCTGAGGAATGTTATAGCGAAGCTCCCAGGTGCGCAAAGTATGCGCCTTTACCCCGGTAAGCGATTCAATGTCTTTGATTGAAAACTGGTTCATTGATTTATTTTTTCTCACTCTATAACAATTCCGGTTGAAAATAGTTCAAAGCTGACAATCCTGATTAAAGGTGGTATGAATATCGGATCTATACAGGCTAACAGAAATACTAAGGGTACAAATTATTGCGCTCGAGTTCGAACTTTTCGACTTGCGGAATGGCAGGGATATCGAAGCTATACAGATTCAGAGGAATACAAAAGGTACAAATTATATAACTGCAACCAATTAGCATTATATGTTCTTTCGCACATCAGTATAGATTCATGATCTGTACCTCCTCTATAAATGAATCAATGAATACGTAATAAAAGGATTGACTAAAAATTGATCGCGTCGAGGTATTTTTCGTTCAACGGCTTGTTGATGTATTTGGACACATACTGATTGGTAGAAGCCCGGTTGATGTCTTCAGGACTGATAGAAGACGAAAGCACAATCACTTTAGAAAATTTCTTCACCGTATCAGGTAACTGTTCATACTCAGCGAGAAAGCCGAAACCATCCATGACAGGCATGTTGAGATCAAGAAAAATAATTTGTGGCAACAAATCGGCAGACTCCATGTTCTTCTTCAGGTAATCGAGTGCAGCTTCCGCCGTTGACTTAACAACAACCGTTTGAGCAAAATCAGTAGTGGTGATCATTCGCTCATTGATAAAGTTGTCGATGTCATTGTCATCAATCAACAATACACGATCAAACTTAAACGGTTTTCCTTCTTTTTTCATTGTTCGCGTAATTCATACTTAAAACGTGTGGTGATGACTGGAATCGAACCAGTGACACAAGGATTTTCAGTCCTTTGCTCTACCAACTGAGCTACATCACCTTTTTCAGAGAGCGCAAAAGTAAAATTTTTTTCACTCCGCCAAAATTGTTTTTCCTTATTTGAAGGTAATGTAGATTTTTTTCTTCTTTATCTTCTTAACATTGCATCAAATTTCCGCATCATGTATCTCACGATTGATATTGGAAACACCTCTTCCAAAGCAATGTTATTCGACAAAGATAACATCAAATGGACGCGTTCCTATAAAAAAATCTCCCTGAAAGATGTAAGAAGTATTTTTTTGATGCATGAAGTTGATGCCTGTATCCTTTCTTCAGTAGTAATGACACCTAAAGGCATTCTTACTTTCCTTCGATCCAAAGAGGGGTTTATCCTGCTCGAAGCAAAAACAAAAGGGCCTGTTAAGAACCGATACAAAACTCCCGAAACACTTGGCAGCGACCGCCTCGCATCGGTTACAGGAGCTGCAAAATTATTTCCAAAGAAAAATATTTTGGTGATCGATGCCGGCACCTGCATCAAATACGATTTCATTAAATCAACAAAAGAATACATTGGCGGAAGTATTAGTCCGGGCCTCCGGATGCGATTCAAAGCCCTCCACAATTTTACCGGCCGGCTTCCGTTGATTGAACCGGGTAAAACCAAACAACTGATCGGAATCAATACCCGCGATTCAATTCTCACCGGTGTGCAACTTGGTATTTTGAATGAGATGAACGGGTTCATTCAACAGTATAAAAAACAATTCGGAACTGTTAAAGTGATTTTGAGCGGAGGAGATGCTTCCATTTTTGCCAAACACATAAAAAATAGCATCTTTGCCGCGCCAAATTTAATTCACATCGGCCTCCACGAAATTCTTATCTATAATGTTGAACATTCGTAAACTTTTTTTTCATTTATCTCTTCTGATTTTATTTTCAGTAAACGCTTCTGCTCAAAATTCTTCCAGTTCACCATACTCCCGGTATGGAATCGGCGACCTTCAATTTGGGGGCTTCACTAAAAATGCCGGTATGGGTGGCATTTCACTCGGTTACAATCCGCCGTTCAACCTGAATATTTCAAATCCGGCCTCTTATTCATCGCTTTCACTTACCACATTTGAAACAGCAGTTTCCTTTAACCAGTTTCAGCTAAAAACCGCTGCGAAAACGGAGAACATTAATAACTCATCACTTTCTTATTTTGCCTTCGGCTTCCCTGTTAAAAGTAAAAAGTGGGGAACTTGCTTCGGACTGCTGCCATACAGCAATGTCGGTTATTCAATCAGCGACGCGAAGACTAACGCTGATGGGGACGAGGAACTTCACACTTACCACGGTTCCGGGGGCTTGAACCAGTTTTTTGTCGGCAATGGTTTTAGTCCTTTTAAAAACTTGAGTATCGGTGCCAATGCTTCTTATTTATTCGGTGTCATCAATCAGGAAAGAACAATTGAATATCCACACCTTGCTCATTACTTCAATACACGTGTTACCGAGGCTACCTCCGTTGGCGCTGTCTTTTTTAATTTTGGTATGCAGCTAACGTTCGACAGTTTGCGAATTGCACCCAGCGATTCTATAAAAATGCTCGATAAGAAATTAGCAACCATTCACGATTCGCTGGAAGTTGTAAGAGACACCATGAACAAGGCAACTGCTGAACAGAAAAATGAATGGGAAAATACGATCGCAAAATTAAATGCTGAATACATTAAAACTGATTCTCTGAAGAAACACGTTTTACACAGAAAAGATAAAAGCGATTGGTCGTTAACATTTGGCCTTGTCGCTTCTCCGCAAACTTCTTTGTCGGCAACTAAAAGCAACCTCACAGAGAGTTTCGTGAATAGTCAATCGTTAGGCACTGTTGTTCGGGATACGATTGCAAACATCTCTGGTGAAAAAGGAAAATTAGTCTTGCCTTTCAGCGCCGGTTTCGGGATGATGCTCAAGAAAGGAAACAAATGGCTGATTGGTGCCGACTTCTCTATGCAGAACTGGAAAGATTATACCATTTTGGGGGCCAGTGATTCGCTTGCGAACAGCTGGAGAATATCAGCGGGAGCCCAGTTTACTCCGAACGAACGCGCCATGAAATCGTATTGGAAAACTATTCAGTACCGGCTTGGTTTTCATTATGGACAAACCTATCTGCAGTTGCGGAATAGCCAGTTGATCGAATACGGAATATCAGCAGGTTTAGGCCTCCCCATCAAACGCTCAGCTGCTGTGCTTCACCTGTCGGCTGAAGGAGGCAGAAGGGGAACTACATCCAACAACCTCATCGAAGAAAACTATTTAAAATTTTCAATCGGTTTTACTTTGAATGACCTGTGGTTTATTAAGCCGAAGTTTGACTAACTTGATCTCATTCACAGTTGGTTGATAGTTGATTATAATAGTTTTTAGTTGTTAGTTCGTAGTTGCGCTCCAAACTAAAAACCAACAACTAAGAACTGTCTCCTACTTCCTCATTTTTTTTTGTATGTTTGATTCCGATTTTCAACAGGTTCATGAAACAGGTTTTAACATACACCTTCCTTTTTATCAGCGCATTTTTTTTTGCTTCCTGTGAAAATGACATTGAGAAAGTGAAACTGCTTGGAACCCATGAACAATCGCCTGTTGAATCCGCAAAAAATATCAAAATCTTTTATAGTGATTCCGCAAAAGTTGAAGTGGAAGTCACCGCGCCGGTCATGAATCATTACTCAACAGAAAATCCTTATCTTGAGATGCCAAAAGGGTTGAAGGCGATCTTCTATGATGGTGCATTAAACGTAAAAAGCAGGATGAGCGCCGATTACGGGATTCGTTACGAACGTGAACAAAAAATGGAAGCACGGAAAAATGTGGTGGTCGTCAACGAAAAAGGAGAGCAACTTAATACCGAACACCTCGTGTGGGATCAGCGCAGGGAAAAATTACTGAGCGATGAATTTGTCAAGATCACCCGCAAAGACGAAATCATTTACGGTACCGGCTTTGAATCCAACCAGGATTTCTCCCGTTACAAAATATTCAATATCAAAGGCACCATTTCAGTCAACAAAGAAAAAAAATGATAAAAATTCTTGAGATCGCCTGGCTCGTCCTCACCATTATTACTGCTGTGATCGCAGCCGTTCAGCTTATTGAAGACGGCATTCAATCAGCCATTTGGATGTTTGTTGTATCATGCGCAGCTTTTACGATGTACATGGTCCGCAAAAAACAGCGCATCCGCATTGATCAGCAACAACAGCAGCAGCAGGATGAAACAACTCGTTACCACTAATTTTTTTTCATGATGAATGAGTGGACGATCATTTTTTTTACCTTAATTTTTTCTGCCTTTGCATCGGGTTGTGAGATTGCTTTTATCTCTTCCAACAAACTTCGCATCGAGCTCGACCGAAAACAAGGAAGCGTTGCCGCAAAAATTATCGGGCGGTTTGTAAAAACTCCTTCGAGGTTCATTGCCACGATGCTTCTCACCAATAACATCGCGTTGGTGGTATACGGAATTGTTTTTTCAGGAAGCATTCTTTCTCATGATTTACTGAAAGCTCACCTGCCCCACCAGTTGTCGTCTGAAGCCACGATGCTGGTTATTCAAACGCTGGTTTCAACGCTGATCATTCTTGTGACAGCTGAGTTTATTCCCAAAGCTATTTTTCGCCTCAACCCGAATGGAATCCTGAATGCTCTTGCTATTCCGATCCTCGTCATCTATTATGTGTTGTACCCGGTGGTGTTTGTGATATTGGGAATTTCAAAGTTTGTGATGAATAAAATTTTCCGACTCGAATTCGCTGAAGAGAAACCGTTGTTCGGAAGAATTGATCTTGACTTTTACATCCGTGAGCTCACCTCCAAAAACAGCCAGGTAGAAGAAATGAATACGGAGATCCGCATTTTCCAGAACGCCCTTGACTTCACCGAAGTGAAAGTGCGCGAATGCATGGTTCCACGGAAAGAAATTGTCGCCATCAGCGTAGATGAACCGATTGAAAAACTGCGCCATCTTTTTATAGAAACCAAGTTATCGAAGATTCTTGTTTACCGCGATTCCATCGACAACATCATCGGCTTTGTTCATTCATCAGAAATGTTCAAGCAGCCAAAAGAAATTACTTCCATTCTGCTTCCCGTATCCATTGTTCCTGAAGTGATGCAGGCAAATGAATTGCTCACGCTGTTCACCAATCAGCATAAAAGTATTGCGCTGGTGGTAGACGAATTCGGCGGCACGTCAGGAATGGTAACGATTGAAGACGTGATTGAAGAAATTTTTGGTGAAATCCAGGATGAGCACGATGTTCCTGATCAGATGGACAAGCAGGTAGCGGAGAACGAATTTATTTTTTCGGGACGGCTTGAAATTGATTTGCTGAACAAAAAATACCACCTTCATATTCCGGAGCATGAATCGTATGAGACGCTTGCCGGCTTTATCTTTCATCACCATGAAAACATACCGGAGCCACACGAGGAAATCCTGATTCAACCTTTTATCATCACTATTCTCCAGGTCAAAGACAACAGGATTGAACAGGTGAGAATGAAAGTTGAAAAAGACTCCTGAAAACCTTTCGGTTCAGCCATCTGAATGCGACTTCTGAAAATACGTCTAATCACTTCTGGTACAGGCAGGTCATTTAATAAGGCGCAATCATTTTTTTTCATCTGTGTAATCATTTTCCTATATTCGCACCCTCAAAAAAACGGTTAATTTCAATTTATCACTTATAATTTATAATTTCAAAAAAGTATGGCTGTAATCGGACGAATCAGAAAGCGTGTCGGGTTGTTGATTGCCTTTGTTGGTATCAGTATGTTGTTGTTTATTCTCGGTGATCTTGTTACCAATAACAAGAGTATCATGGGTGGAACCAGTGATGTGATTGGTGTGATAGACGGAGAGAAAATCAAATACCAGGAATTCAATAAGAAGGTTGATCAACTCATCGAAACGTATAAAACCAATACCAAAAACGAAAATGTTGATCAGAATACCACTGACATGCTTCGCGAACAGGCATGGAGTATGGCTGTGACTGAAAATACCCTCAACAAAGAATACGAGAAGTTAGGGGTTGTTTGCAGCCCTGACGAATTGTACGATATGGTGACAGGAAAAAATCCGCATCCGCAAATCAAACAGGCGTTTACTGATCCGAAGACGGGAATGTTTGATCCTCAGACAGTCACTAGGTTTTTGAAAGATCTTCCAAACCGCGATGAGGCGACTCAAAAACAATGGGCATCTTTTGAAACTGCTATCAGGGACGAACGCCTTACGCAGAAATACAAGGATCTGATTAAAGCGGGCATGTATGTAACTTCACTCGAGGCAAAAAACAGTTACTATGAAGTCGGACGTCTTGCAAATTTGAAATTTGTGACGTTGAATTTCATTACCATTCCTGACAGTACGATCAAACCTGATGAAAGCGAACTGAAGACCTATTACAACGCACACCAAAATGATTACAAGCAACCTGAGACAATACGTAAAATTGAATATGTATCATTCGATATCACTCCTTCCTCAGAAGACAGACAGGAAATCATGACGTGGGTGAATAAAAAGAGAGAAGAGTTTGCTGCAAGTACAAACGACACCATTTTTGTCAATCAAAACAGCGACACTCCGTTTGATAGTTCGTATCACGCAAAAGGTACGTTGAAACCGCTACTTGACTCTACTTTTTTCAGTGCTTCCACAGGAACGATTGTCGGGCCATACGAGGACGGAAACATGATTAAAATTTCGAAGCTGATTGGAACGAAAGCGGTGTCAGATTCTGTAAAAGCACGTCACATTTTGTTGAAGATGGAAAACGGTGATAGTGCAAAGGTGATGGCACTTGCCGACAGTCTCAAGAACCTGATTAAGAAAGGCGCTAAGTTCGCCGACCTTGCATCGAAGTTTTCGCAAGATCCGGGATCCGCTATCAAAGGCGGCGACCTCGGCTGGTTTAGAGCTGGTCAGATGGTTAAGCCGTTTAATGATGCATGCTTTGACGGAAAGAAAGGCGACCTCACCATCGTTCAGTCACAATTCGGAGTACATCTCATTGAAGTAATGGACAAAGGCACTACTTCGAAACAAGTTGGAGTTGCAAGCGTTGAGCGCAAGATTGAACCTTCACAAAAAACGTATGATGCGTTGTATAACAAAGCAAACCAGTTTGCCGCGGCCAACAACACACCTGAATTATTTGAGAGCGCGATTGTGAAACAAGGATTGAACAAACGGATTGCCGACAACGTGAAAGAAAATGATAAGAACATTGCCGGTCTTGATCAGCCACGTACTTTAATACAGTGGATGTACAAAGCTAAGAAGGGAGAAATATCAAAAGCATTTACGCTGAATGATAAATATGTGATTGCTCATTTAATTGGTATCAAAGAAAAAGGATTCCTTCCTCTTGAAGATGTAAAGACACAGGTAACCGCCGGTGTTATCAAAGAAAAGAAAGCTGAACTGTTGATTGAAAAAATCAACAAGCAGGCAGCCGGTGCTTCCTCCATTGAAATAGTTGCACAAAAGCTAAACGTTGGTGCCATGGATGCAGATAACATCAGCATGAGTAATACCTATATTCCAAATGCGGGAAATGAGCCGCGTGTGGTAGGAACCGCTTTTGCAATGAAAGCCGGACAACTTTCTAAACCTATCAAAGGAGACAACGGTGTGTTTATGATTACCGTGAAGAGTTTCACTGAGCCGGCTGCAACGAAAGACTACGAAACAAACCGTAAGCAATTGACGGAGCAACGCAAAAGCCGTAGCGAATACGAAGTGTTTAATGCGCTGAAAGAAAAAGCGAAAATCGAAGATAATCGGGGGAAGTTTTATTAGTAGTTTTCTTCTTTCAATAAAAAACCTCCGGGAATTTCCCGGAGGTTTTTTTATTAACCATTGCGGATGAAAGAATTGCGGATTTCGAATTTTAAATTTCGGATTGATGGGGCTTAATTCGAAGAATCCTTTTGGAATTAGGAGACTTGAATATTATAGCTGGAAGGAAATAACTTGCAAGACAATCCGCAATCAAACTCCCTATCTCAATATCTCCAACCTGTAAGCATCCAGCTTTACAAAAATGAAAAGAAGTATCGTGAATGACCACAAAGAAGAACCTCCATAACTGAAGAAAGGCAGTGGAATTCCGATTACCGGAGCGAGACCGATGGTCATGCCGATGTTGACCATGATGTGAAAAAATAAAATGGAGGCAACACCGTATCCGTAAATTCGGGAGTACTGCGATCGCTGTCGTTCGGCGACATAAATGATGCGTGCCAGCAACACCATGAACATTCCGATCACGATAAAGCTTCCGAAGAAACCCCACTCCTCGCCTACTGTACAAAAAATAAAATCGGTGCTTTGCTCCGGAACGAATTCATATTTGGTTTGTGTGCCCTGCAGATATCCTTTTCCGAATACTCCGCCGGAACCGATGGCGATCTTACTTTGGTTCACGTTGTAGCCGGCTCCTTTCAGATCGATCTGTTTTCCTAACAACACATCAATACGAACCCGCTGATGTTCCTGCAGCACATGATGGTACACGTAATCGACACTGAATACAATGGCGAACGCAATGGCAACGCCGGCCAAAATGATCGTTGTATTTTTTCTGTTCTTCCTGACGAGAAAAAAAAATATGAGAGCAATGCCTCCTATAATACTGATCAATATTATTTTAGATACTAATAAGGTGAGAATGAAAAGAACAGCCGCGACAAAGCCCAGCAAGAGAATATTCCCCGACAGTCCTTCCCTGTAAAGCACAAATATAAAACTGACGTACACCAGCGCTGATCCGGTTTCATTCTGAAGTAAAATGAGGATGACCGGAATGGCCATGATCAACGTCGCTATAATTTTTGTTTTCCTGTTCTGCATCCTTGTATCGAGTGTACTCAGGAACTTGGCAAGCGCCATGTTGGTGGCGAATTTGGCGAACTCTGCCGGCTGAATCGCGAACGTACCGATACGAAACCAAGAATGTGATCCTTTAATGACCGCTCCGAAAAAGATAACGGCTACAAGAGTGAAGAGAAAGAAAATATAGATCGGGTACGAAAACGCGGCGTAGAATTTTCCGTCTATCACGAGAATGATGAGCGCAAGAAGAATGGCACCGCCGATCCAGATGGTTTGCTTCCCATAGTTCTGCGTGAGATCGAAAATGCTTTTGTGTTCTTCGTTATAAACAGCCGCGTAAATATTAAACCAGCCGATGACTACCATCACGAGATAGATGGAGACCGTTAGCCAGTCGATGTTACGAAGTATGCTTTTTTGTTCGCGCATTATATTTATTGATTACACCGATTACATAATTAGATTACACCGCTGTATCATCAAGTATCTTTTATTACTTATTCATTTTTCCTTATTACTTTTTTTTATAGGATTACACCGATTTCGAATTTGATTCCACCGACTAAATTCCGAATTCGCCCCTCTCTCACTTTCCCACTCCCCGATTCTCCAATTCAATTCTTCCTCCCCGCTACCGCTTTCACCGAAGCCGTATCCTTCTTAACCTCTTTCTTCTCCATATAAACCTTCGGCATAATCACTCCATCGAGCATTTTCTTTTCCAATTGCGGACGCGTGATTGAGTCGGTCAGGTACTTCTCCATCATCAGCGTCGCAATCGGTGCCGCCCACTCAGCGCCCCAGCCGCCATTTTCAATCATGATACCGATGGCTATCTTCGGATTTTCGCGCGGAGCATATCCCACAAACAACGAGTGATCTTTCCCATGCGGATTTTGTGCTGTTCCCGTTTTACCACACACGCGAATGCCTTTTATTTTAGATGCCGCTGCCGTTCCAGATTCAACCACACTTTCCATTCCGTCCTGGACAATATCAAAATACTTCGGATCCACATCAGTGAAATTTTTCTCGCGGTATCGCTGTTGAGCTTTTGTTGAATCACCCACCTGACGTATGATATGCGGGATATAAAAATATCCCCTGTTCGCGATGATGCACATCGTGTTTGCCATCTGTAACGGCGTGATGCCTAATTCACCTTGCCCAATCGACAACGAAACCACTGTAGAAGACTTCCAGTGTCCTTTGCCAAAATACTTATCGTAATATTCAACCGACGGAACATTTCCTTTCAACTCCTGCGGAAGATCACTGTATAATCTTTTACCAATTCCAAATGTGAGAACGTGATTCCTCCAACTCTGGTAACCTTCTTCTGATGTATTGTATTTTTTCTGATCAATGATACTTCTGAATACATAACAGTGATAGGTGTTACATGAATGTGCGATTGCAGATTCAAGATTCAACGAACCATGTCGCGCGTCGCATTTCACCGTTTGGCTTCCCATGTGATAACCACCATCGCAATAATAAGATGTGTTCGGAAACAACACTCCTTCCTGTTCTCCAATCAAATCATTGATGAGTTTGAACGTAGAGCCCGGCGGATAATACGCCATCAATGCACGGTTAAACAAGGGCTTCGTGAGTTCCAGCAACAGCGAAGCATAGTTTCCTGTTCTCGCTCTCCCAACCAAAAGATTTGGATCGTATGAAGGAGCGCTTACCAACGCGAGAATTTCTCCCGTTTGCGGATCAATCGCGACAATACCTCCCACTTTGTTCTGCATCAACTGTTCCCCGTACCTCTGAAGATCGGCATCGAGCGAAAGTGTTATACTTTGTCCGGCAACTGCAGGTGTATCGAGTTGTCCGTTCAGGTAACTTCCTTTGTCACGGTTAAACGCGTCCACCACCATCGTCCGTACCCCACGCTTCCCGCGTAACACAGATTCATACGATTGTTCTATACCACTCTTGCCGATGTAATCACCTTCCCGGTAATATTTATCCTTTGATGTTATATTTGTATCTACTTCACCGATGTATCCGAATAAATGCGCGGCAATGGGTTCAGGATATTTCCGGAGCGTACGCGGCTGTACAAAAAATCCTGAGAAGTGATACATTTTTTCCTGAAACGTTGCATACGTTTCAGCTGAAAGTTGTTTTTCAAAGATAGAAGCTTTCACTGGTGAATACGCTTTTGCTTTCTTAAAACGTTCAATAAAACCTTCTTTGGAAATCCCGATGAGGTTACAAAACTCAGTGGTATCAATGTCTTTTACCTGCTTCGGAGTAACCATCAGATCATACACCGGTGCATTGTATACGAGTAGTTTTCCTTTGCGATCGTAAATGAATCCGCGTGCGGGGTATTCGGTTACATTTCGGAATACATTTCCCCGTGCAGAACGTAGGTAACTTTCATCGATGAGTTGTATGTAGAAAAGACGCAGCAGGAAAATAAATCCCACTGAGAAAAAAATAAACAGGATGACATTTTTTCTACCCGAGGACACGTTCTGTTTTTTTACTGCGCTTGCTGAAGATATACTGACCGAGAATGATCAGCAGGATAGTAATGACGGAATTGAGAATAACTTTAAAAAATGTATGGAAGAATTCACTGAACCGGAATACTTCGATGTAAAAATAAACGAAGTGATGCAGCAACACGGAAAGAGAAACGTATGTCACGAACCATTTGAATCCCATAACAAACGGCGTCAGTTTTGTTTCCGCTTCATATCCGTCGCGCGGCGCGATCAAACTCAGTATCCGAGGCCGGGCAAAGGCCATCATCACAGAAGCGGCGGCATGCATCCCACTTGTATTGCCGAACATATCAATAGTTATCCCAATGGTAAAAGCAGAAACCAGCAGCAGCCATTTCGGTGTTTCAAACGGCAACAGCAGGATAAACAACAAATACACATACGGATTTACAAAACCACTCCATTGAACGTGGTTCAGCACCTGCACCTGCAAGATGACTATGAATAAAAACCGAAATATATTCTGAAGAATTTTAACGATCATGGGCGAGTGGCTCCTCTAATTTTTTTTGTTCTTCCTTTAACACATTGGTAACGATGTAAACATAACTGAGATTGCTGAAATCGGTGGCGAGTTTCACATCTATCACATAAAAATCACCCGGCTTTGAATCATATTTTTCAATGACGCCGATCATGATCCCTTCCGGGAATATGGCAGAGAACGAACTGGTAACCAGCGAATCGCCGACTGCCAGTTTCACATGTTTCGGAATGTCTTTCAACGTAGCATATCCGGCATTGTAACCTTCCCACACGAGTGATCCGATGTATCCGTTCTTTTTTATTTTCGTACTGATTCGTGAATCTTTGTGCAGAACAGAAATCACAGAACAAAAATGTTCCGACACATCTTTCACGATTCCTACAATTCCCTGTGTGGTAACGACTCCCATTTCAGGCATGACACCCTGCGAGCTGCCTTTGTTCAATGTGAGGTAATTATTTCTTCGGTTTGTGGAATTGTTAATCACTTTTGCAGTCATGAATGTATACTGCTGTTTGTATGCAGAATCGTTCGCAAGTTTTTTCTGCACACTGTCCATGTAAAATACATCAGGCATCATCGTACGCAGTCCCGCATTTTCACGGGAGAGTGCATCGTTGGTAGTACGCAGATTGATATAATCAGTAATATCGCTGACGGTTTCATGCACATTCGCTGCCACTTTATTTGTAGAATTGATGAAACTTGCATGCTGGAAATTATCATTCTGAACAATGAGGTAGGCACAGAAACTCTCTATCAGCAGGAAGAGGATGAAAAAATTATATTTCCAAAGAAGTATGAATAAGTTGCGCATGTTTCAATCGGCAGTAGCAGTCGGCAGTCGGTGACAGATGAAGTAACTGGTGTGAAATTAACCATCAGGAGAAGGCAGTGTGAATCACACAAAAAAATTACCAACTGCCGACTGTGAACTGCAAACCAGTCAACTATGGAATGAGAAACTTAAAACGTCCGATATTTTTGAGGGCGATGCCGGTTCCGCGAACAACAGCGCGTAACGGATCTTCAGCAACATGAACAGGCAACTTGGTCTTCATGGCAATACGTTGATCGAGTCCGCGTAACAAGGCACCTCCGCCGGTCAGGTAAATTCCGGTGCGGTAAATATCAGCCGATAATTCCGGTGGTGTCATTTCAAGTGCTTTAAGAATCGCTTCTTCCACTTTTGAAATGGACTTGTCGAGCGCATGCGCAATTTCAGAATATGATACTGTAATCTCTTTTGGAATTCCCGTCATCAGATCGCGGCCATGCACGGCAAAATCAGTAGGCGCATTTTCAAGTTCAGGCAATGCCGAACCGACTTCAATTTTAATACGTTCAGCGGAACGTTCACCGATGAGGATGTTGTGCTGCCTCCGCATGTAATCCCAGATGTCATTCGTGAATCCATCACCCGCAACACGAATAGATTGGTCGCAGACGATTCCTCCCAAAGCGATCACGGCAATTTCGCTGGTACCACCTCCGATGTCGATGATCATATTTCCCATCGGCTCTTCCACATCAATCCCGATTCCGATCGCGGCTGCCATCGGTTCGTGAATGAGATATACCTCTTTTGCTCCGGCATGTTCTGCTGAATCGCGCACAGCACGTTTCTCCACTTCTGTAATTCCGGAAGGAATACAGATGACCATTTTTAGTGAAGGAGTAAATATGCTTCTGCCCGGATTAATCATTTTGATCATCCCGCGAATCATGTGTTCGGCAGCATCGAAGTCAGCAATCACACCGTCTTTCAAGGGACGAATGGTTTTGATGTTCTCATGCGTTTTTCCATGCATCATCATGGCTTGCTTGCCGACAGCAATTACTTTTCCCGTCATCCGGTCGATGGCAACAATGGAAGGTTCATCGACCACAACTTTATCATTGTGAATGATCAGTGTGTTGGC
>JAYVZS010000047.1:0-14677 GCA_043783155.1 Bacteroidota bacterium
CGTATCGGGATCTGATGGGAATTATTCCCCGCCCCTTGGGGCGATCGGAAAGAATTCCCATCAAATACTCCGCTGCTCTGCGGCGGAGATGTTTATTGATGATTTCAAACGGATGAATTTTTGAATATTCATAAAGACTCCATTATTCAGTAAAAAATTTTTCTTGCCAGCGTGGTTATTCCATTCGTGAGAATCAAATAATAAAAACCTTGTCCAAGTTGGTTTCCCTCAATTGTAATCGTGTTACTTCCCTTGGAAACGGTTTTGGAACCACTGTAAATTATTTTTCCTAACACATCTATAAACCTGTACTCGACATTTTCAGTTGTATTATCGGTCACACATATTTGAAAAGCATGAGTGTTGTAATCCGGAACGATACTTACCAATTCAAATCCTGGTGATAGAAACCTTACAGGAGAAATGTCGGAATGAGTGGAGGTCCCGTCGAAATCAGTTTGCATCAGGCGATAATAGGACGTTCCAGGAAAAGGATGTTCATCCGTGAATGTATAATTCAATATAGATGTTGAGTTGCCATTTCCTTTTACTCTTCCTGCTTCCTCAAAGTGAATCCCATCTCTGCTTTTTTCAATGGTGAAATAATCATTATTAATTTCTGAAGCGGTAGTCCATTGAACCAAACAACAATGTGTTGTTGCCATTGCAGAAAAAGAAACGAGCTCGATTGGGAATGATGAAACTATGGTAACGTTGACGGATGTCGTTTGCCCGTCAGGATTTGTAATGGTCATCGGATATGTTCCTGCAACTGCTGATGATGTATTCAGATCTACAGAGATGTGAGCAGGATCTATGAAGGTGATACTGTTAACCGAAATATTTCCTGTAACTGAAGCGGAAAGATGATTTGCAAATCCGGGACCTCCGGCATCACTTCCCGGATCGAAGAATCCTGTATTATCAGGCGTTGAAGAAGCGGTGATAGCCAATGCGACAGAAGGAGTGATTCCAACAACAGGCGGCGGAACTAAAGATGCTGCGGGAGGAGGTGACGGTGCAATCACCTGGATGACCCGCAATCCCCATGAGTTCACAGCTTCACAATATTCCTGGAATGTCCACATGGTCATGTTATCATTTGGGTCAACGACCACTTGTGAGTAATCTCCCCAACGTTGTCCGTCAGTCGATTGTACATTGTACGCTGTATTGCTTGAAGTTGCCAATGTAAATGATTGGATTGTTCCCAATGGATCAGAACTATATCTTCCTGCAATTGCCGCATCAGCAAAATTAACAGCACCCGCTGTACTGCAACCTAAAACTGAATGTCCTTGTCCGCTCATTGCAATACTTGGAATCCAGAATCCGCGCGGATTTGCAGAAGCATTGTCATAAAGTGTTCCTGCTTGTATCAAAACAGGAGACGTTGTTAAACTACCTATCTCGTACCACCTCGAAACATTTCTATCCATAGTTCCGGAAACTGCGCCCGAACTGTTTGCTACTGTATTGTTAGCGGTCCATAAAGTGGTGACACCTGTAATTTTATTTTTCATTACATGAGCAGCATATAGCCGGTCGTCAAGACCATCTAATCTTCTATTGGCTGCAGCGCCTGAATGCACTTGTAATATTGGTGCTGTGTTTGAAGGAACGGTAATTCCTGTGAGATTTGTAATTGAAGGTGTACCTCCCGGATTGATAACACGGATAATATTCAGCAAACTATATACCCCGGCATCTGTTCCTATAAAATATCCTTCTGTCGCTGTGGGATCATCATTGTCTACTCCCTGCGGAACATAAATTCCGGAAATTGTTCCACCGGCGTTCCTGAATGCGCTTACGACAATCGGACCACCGCTGAGAACAGAACTTTTCCTGACTACAAATAAAGGGCACCCATCGAAGTTATTCGGGTCGAACCGTACTCCTCCAATATAGAGTGCATTTGCATCAAGACCGAATGTTGGATAGTCGAGAAATTTTCCAGCATCACCATTGGGCAACGGAACATTCATCTGGAAGGAAAAGAAAGTAAACGAAGTTGCATCACTAATGATCGGGCCGCTGCTCATCGCTATTACAACACGGTTGTTCGTTGGCTCTACATTAATGCCAACAACAAACCAGCGTTGTGTTAAGCGGTCGTACCGAATGTGTGTGTCACTGATACTTGAACCATTTCGTACTGAGGTGAAAAATGTGTTACAGGTAAGATTCAAAACTCCTATAACGCCGGACTTACTATATACTCTGATGCGTCCGTTGGATACTGCTAATATTTGTGTGGGACCTGCGGCGCCGTTGCAGTCAGGCGGAACAAACCCTGAAGAAAACAGATTGGAAGCAAGGAAATTTGCTCCTGTTGCCTGCGAGGCAGCGATTGAATTATTTCCACCTCCCGTGGTCCTATTTGCTGTTTGATCATTGACAGGATAAGAAGATATTTCAGATGCATTCGGATTTTTTCTCTTGTGAACTTTTGTTTCATGTTCCCTAAGCATACTGAAACGAGCCGGTTTAGAATTGGGTTCGAGCGACATGATTTGATTTACCGTCTTTGTAATTCCCGGACTTCCTGTCCATGGAATGGCAGTTTGAGTTTTCTGAGCAGACGATGTAAGACTTAAAAAAATAAGTGTTGAAACGGTTGAAGAGAAAAGAGCGGTCGCTTTACAGAAAATTTTATTATTGAATATCCAAAATGATTTGTAGATCCGGGTCGAATTTTTCAGTACCGGTAAAACTATTTGGGATGAGATTTTCATTTATATCAAGTACGGTTTTATGGGTAATAAGATATAGAAACATACCCGTTTTCAGACATAAAATTCAATGATAAAATAAGTAAAAATTGAATTTGATACGAAGTAAAAACGGATCAGCGTTGAAAAAGTGAATATATTTTTTTCGGGTAATGATTTTTTCTGTTTATTCTTACACAATGAAAATAACCTAAAGATTGGTTTTTATGCTTTTTGGAAAGTCATTAAGAACTGGAGAATTACTTTTGGACTACCAGCTTTTTCATCCGGATATTTTTTTCGTCTTCTACTTTCAGCAAATAAATTCCTTCTGCCAGGTGCTGGTTCAGGATTTCAGTTCTGGTTTCTCCAGCAGATGTTTTTAATTCTTTCAGGAAAACCGACTGTCCAAGTTTATTGATCAATTCAATTTTTACGAAAGAGTTGCTTTGACTTGTAAATGAAATACTAAAACTGCCTTCGGAAGGATTTGGAAAAACAGCAAGATAATTTCCGCTTTCATGATCACCGGTATTTAAAGTGATCAGGTTAAAAACATGGGAAATAATATTGCAACCGTTACTGTCTGAGACTGAGGCAGTGTAATTACCGGTCAGGGTCGGTACAAAAAAATAATTGGACGCTGTAATAATCAGGGTTGTATCGCGATACCATTGATAGTGTGTAAAACCCTGCGGCAGAAAAAGCGAATCATTACTTAATTGGATGGTCAGAGTAGGGACACTGAAAACGTATATATAATTTGAAAATGAGAGCGTGTCATTCCCTGAAATGTTTGATGCAACTAATCTTACATCAAACCGTCCTGAATCGGGATAACATATATTTGTTGGATTTTCATTTGTGCTTGTATATGGTACGGCGCCCGGAAAATACCAACGGTAGCTTGTTGCATTTTGCGAAACGTTTGTAAAGTTGACACATGTATTCGGACAAACTGCCGTATCGCTGATCGTGAATAGTGCGATGGGTGGAATGGTGTTGACAAAAATTTATATTGTAGGAATAGATAAAACCTGCACAGGCCGTGTCTGATCCTGTAATCTGTGCATGCGCAGAAGAAAAATAAATCACTATGAAAAGTAGCAATAGAAGTTTCTTCATGCTGTGTGAAATGCTAAACCAAAGTTAGTTATCTTTTTGATTCGCAACACTCCGTAGCGTATTTTCTACCCAGCTAAAGAACCTATTCACAAAAAAATAACCGGATTGGTATGAGCAGTTCGTTGATGTTGAATGAAATCTTTTTTACTATAAACACTTTATAGATGTAACAGTACTAACTGTTCAAAAAAAGTTTTGTCTTTTCGATGTCCTGAAATAAAATCCTGTCCTCCTCAACAAATTTTACTTTCTTTCGATACTGTCCTATAAAGTTTTCAATAATGGCTGAACTTTTCAACGGTCGTCTGAATTCAAGCGCCTGCGCAGCCGTGAAGAGTTCAATCGATAAAATAGTTTTTAGATTTTCAACGACACGAAAAACTTTTGTCGCCGCATTCGCGCCCATGCTCACATGATCTTCCTGTCCGTTCGATGAAACAATGGAATCAACAGAAGCGGGCGTACACAATTGTTTGTTTTGCGAAACAATAGAAGCAGCGGTGTATTGCGGAATCATAAAACCGGAATTGAGTCCCGGCTTCGCAACGAGAAAAGGAGGGAGGTTGCGTTGTCCTGAAATGAGCTGATATATTCTACGTTCGCTGATGCTTCCAAGTTCACTCAATGCGATGGCAAGAAAATCAAGCGCGAGAGCAAGCGGTTGTCCGTGAAAATTTCCACCGCTCAGAATTTTATCTTCATCCGGAAAAATAATCGGGTTGTCTGTTACAGAATTAATTTCGGTTTCAAGCACCATAGCTGCGTAATGAATCGCATCGCGTGAAGCGCCGTGAACCTGAGGAATGCAACGGAATGAATACGGATCCTGCACATGTTTTTTCTTTTGGCTGTTGATGCTGCTGCCTTTCAGAATATTCCGGATGTTTTCCGCGGTAATTTTTTGTCCATCGTGAGGGCGAATGTTGTGAAGCAGTTTGTCGAACGGTTCCGGTCTTCCGTCATACGCATCCAATGAAGTGGATGAAATCAAATCGGCTAATGTGGCAAGGTGAAAACTTTCGAGTACGCACCACACTCCGTATGCTGACATGAACTGCGTTCCGTTCAGCAACGCCAGTCCTTCTTTGGATTTCAGATGAATCGGTTTCCATCCGAATTTTTTCAGGACATCTTTTGCTTGTTTCTTTTTTCCTTTGTGGAACACTTCTCCTTCTCCAATCAGGGGAAGCGAAAGGTGTGCAAGAGGGGCAAGATCACCGGACGCGCCGAGGGAACCTTGTTGGTATATAACCGGAAGAATATCGTTGTTGAAAAAATCAATGAGACGCTGAACCGTTTCAAGCTGAACGCCGGAATTTCCGTAACTCAATCCCTGGATTTTTAATAGGAGCATTAACTTCACGATCACTTGCGGAACTTCTTCTCCGGTTCCGCAGGCATGGCTCATCACGAGATTGCGTTGTAATTTTTCCAGGTCATTCTTAGAAACAGATTTGTTATAGAGTGCCCCAAAACCCGTGTTGATGCCATATATAGAGTCTTTGCTTTTCTCTAATTTCTGATCGAGGTATTTTCTGCAACGGACAATTTTTTCTTTGGAAGATTTAGAGAGAACCAGTTGACAGTTACCATTGATAATTTCTTCAATGGTTTCGAAATTCAAATGTTTGTTGGAAATAGAATGTGTCGCCATATTATTTTTACCACTGAGACACTAAGAGCACTAAGTTTCATTAAGAGTTGAGTTTCTTAGTGTTCTTAGTGTCTCAGTGGTTATTATTTTTATTTTAAGATGTGCAGTAGTTCATCCATCGTCACTTTCGATTGTTCGCCGGTACTCATGTTTTTAATGGTGATGTCACCTGTTTTCATTTCTTCGGAACCGATTAACGCGACGTAAGGAATTTTTTTATCGTCGGCATAACCCAATTGTTTTTTCATTTTCGCTGTGTCGGGATATAACTCGGAGTTGATGCCGTCATCACGTAATTTTTTAACAATCTTCATACAATGCTTTGCTTCCGTTTCACCAAAATTCACAAACAGAATTTTCGTTGACACATTGCTGAAATCAGGGAAGCCGTTTATTTCTTCGAGCACATCATAAATGCGATCGGCGCCAAAAGAAATTCCGACACCACTCACGTTCGGTAGACCGAAAATTCCGGTGAGGTCATCGTAACGACCGCCGCCGCAGATGCTGCCCATCGGGATGTCGTTTGCTTTTACTTCAATGATGGCTCCGGTGTAATAGTTGAGACCGCGGGCGAGTGTTATATCGAGTTCGAGTTTGGAGTCAGGAGTTCGGAGTTCGGAGACAAGAGAAAAGATGGTTTCAATTTCTTCAATACCGTTTTTTCCGATTTCAGAATTTGCTAGAATGTTTTTCAAGGCGCTCAACTTCTCATTGTTTGTTCCCTTGAGATTGATGATGGGCTGAAGTTTCGCGACAGCATTTTCAGAAAGACCTTTTGATTTCAACTCTTCATTCACTTTTTCCAAACCTATCTTATCAAGTTTGTCGATGGCTACTGTGATGTCAATGATCTTTTCTTTTTCGCCGATTATCTCCGCGATGCCTGATAATATTTTCCTGTTGTTTAGTTTGATCAGGACATTAATTTTTAACTGAGAAAAAATGTCGTTGATGATCTGTATCAACTCAACTTCATTCAACAACGAATCACTCCCGATTACATCTGCATCACATTGGTAAAACTCCCTGTATCTTCCTTTCTGTGGACGATCTGCACGCCATACGGGTTGTATCTGAAATCTCTTAAATGGAAAAGTAATTTCATTTTGATGCATGACAACGTAACGAGCGAAGGGAACGGTCAAGTCATAACGTAGTCCCTTCTCCGCAAAATCCGAAATCCGAAATCCAAAATCCGAAATTTTTTCATTAGAATGTTTCTCTTTAATTTCGCTAAACGGATCTCCGGAGTTGATAATTCTAAATAACAGTTTGTCTCCTTCTTCACCATATTTACCTTCTAATGTTGAAAGCATTTCCATCGAAGGTGTCTCGATCTGCTGAAAACCGTAGCGCTGATAGACACTCTTAATGGTATCGAAAATATAATTCCGCCGAACCATTTCGTCTGGAGAAAAATCGCGTGTGCCTTTGGGGATGGAAGGTTTCATGAAGGATTGAAAATTGAAGATTGAAAATTGAAGATTAGAGGGAACATAATATTCAATTTTCAATCTTCAATAAATAAATTATCTGACAAGTGAACGATACTTAATCCTATGCGGTGTTACATCACCCAATCGTTGTTTCTTATTTTCCTCGTACTCCGAGAAGTTTCCGTCAAAGAAATAAACCTGTGAGTCGCCTTCGAATGCGAGGATGTGAGTAGCGATGCGATCGAGGAACCATCGATCATGGGAAATCACCACTGCGCAACCGGCAAAATTCTCAAGCGCTTCTTCCAATGCGCGAAGTGTGTTGATATCAATATCATTTGTCGGCTCATCGAGCAGCAGCACATTCGCTCCCTGTTTCAATGTTATTGCAAGGTGAGCACGGTTTCGTTCTCCTCCTGATAACACTTCTAATTTTTTACTCTGATCAGTTCCGTTGAAATTAAATTTAGAAACATAAGCACGCGAGTTGATCGGTTTTCCGTTTACCATCATCGTATCCGTTCCGCCGGAAATAATTTCATACACCGTTTTGCCTGGAACCAGATCATCGTGTGTCTGGTCCACATAACCGATCCGAACTGTTTCTCCGACTTTAAATTCACCGCTGTCGGGCTTCTCCTGTGCCATGATCATTTTAAACAACGTAGTTTTGCCGGCGCCGTTTGGTCCGATCACGCCGACAATTCCTGCTGGTGGTAATGAGAAACTCAGGTTTTCAAACAACAGTTTATCACCGTAAGCTTTTGAAATATTGTTCGCCTCGATCACCACTCCGCCTAATCTTGGTCCGGGCGGAATGAAAAGTTCGAGTTTGTCTTCTCGTTCTTTCACGTCTTCGCTCATCATTTTATCGTATTGCGAAATACGCGCTTTCGATTTAGCATGGCGTCCTTTTGGTGACAGGCGCACCCATTCCAACTCACGCTGCAATGTTTTCTGACGTTTGCTTTCCGTTTTTTCTTCCTGTGCCAAACGATTCGACTTTTGTTCCAGCCAGGAAGAATAATTTCCTTTCCATGGAATTCCTTCGCCGCGGTCGAGTTCAAGAATCCATCCCGCTACATTGTCGAGGAAGTAACGATCGTGGGTAACGGCGATTACAGTTCCGCTGTATTGTTGCAAATGTTGTTCAAGCCATAACACCGATTCAGCATCAAGGTGATTCGTTGGCTCATCGAGCAATAAAATATCGGGTTCCTGCAAAAGCAGTCTGCACAAAGCGATTCTTCTTTTTTCTCCGCCCGAAAGGTTGGCAACTTTTGCATCGGCTTCCGGACAACGCAATGCATCCATGGCGATGTCGAGTTTGGTATCGAGTTCCCACCCGTGGTGCGCTTCAATTTCATCCTGCACTTTTCCCTGGCGTTCGATAAGTTTGTTCATCGCGTCGTCGCTCATCGGCTCACCGAATTTGTTGTTGATCTCTTCATATTCTTTGAGAAGATCAACGACATTCTGCACGCCTTCCATCACAACTTCCTTAGCGGTTTTGTTCGGATCGAGATCGGGCTCCTGGGATAAGTACCCGACTGTATAACCCGGAGAAAAAACAACTTCTCCCTGAAATGACTTTTCAAGTCCGGCGATGATTTTCAACAACGTTGATTTTCCTGAACCATTTAATCCGAGGATGCCGATTTTGGCACCGTAATAAAACGACAGGTAAATATCCTTCAATACCTGTTTTTGTGGCGGGTAAATCTTACTCACGCCCACCATACTGAATATTATCTTTTTATCGTCAGCCATTTTTCTTTACTGTTTACTATTTTTTGTTTACTGTTTACTACCAACTGTTAATTGTTGCCGGAGTAAACTGTAAACCGGAAACCATTAATGTTTTGCGTGCGAATGTCGCTAAAATTGTTCAATAAAATAAACAGGCGCAAAAGGCTGAATACCATGGAAAACTTCCTGCTGAACGCAACAAAAGAGGGTGGTTTTAAGTATCACTTTTGTGAATCATATTTAATTCAGATCTCCAAAATCATTTACCTGATGAAACGAATTAGTACGTTGCTGTTTACGCTTGCTGTTTTTTCAACTTCACTTTTCTCTCAATCACTTTCCAAATTCAATTTTGCATTGACGCGGATGATGAAAAAAGAAGCGTTACAGAACAAGGAGATTGCTGTTTTAGTGAGAGGAAACATACAGGAAATCAAACAGAAGACGGAAGAATTAGGAGGCGTTTTCAAATATTCAGCGGGCGATATCGCGGCGATCCGGCTTCCATTGAACAAAGTGAAAGAGATCGCTAACCTGAAATCAGTGCAAAGAATGGAATCGAGTGATCAGAAACTTCAGTTGATGAATGACCGGATGGTGGTTATGAATCATGTGCTGCCGGTTCAACAGGGATTTAATCTACCGCAAGGGTACGACGGAACACATGTGGTGATGGGTATCATTGACGAAGGAATTGATTTCACGCATCCTGATTTTAGGGACATGAACGGTAACACGCGAATAAAATCGGTGTGGGATCAGCGTTTCGGTCCGACGTCTCTTTCTCCTCAGCCATACGGTTATGGTAAACAGTGGATCGGAAGCCAGATTGATACATCAACTACTTTCACCGACGGACAATTCAGTCATGGTTCTCACGTTGCAGGAACTGCCTGCGGAAACGGACTCGCCGTCAACAATTACAAAGGCGTTGCATCGAATGCAGACATCGTAGTTGTTAAAATGGATATCGTAAATCAAACCGATGATAATTTTATGACGGCTCTCGTTGATGCTGTAAATTATATCTTCAGTGAAGCTGCCGTTCTTCAGGAGCCGGCTGTAATCAACATAAGTCTTGGAACTTATTTCGGATCTCATGACGGGAAGGACATGCAATCTCTTTTAATTAATAACTTACTTGACACAATAGGACGATCCGTTGTATGTGCCGCCGGAAATGCAGGAGCTGCACCGATTCATATCGGTTACGACGTAACGGGCGACACTTCTTTCACCTGGATGCAGGCACCTTATTCTCCTTTAACAAACAACCAGATTTACATGGAACTTTGGGGCGACAGTGCAAGTTTTACCAATGTTCAGTTTGCTTTGGGAATTGACCGTGTTCTTCCTGATTTTTCTTACCTCGCAGAAATTCCTTTCAGTACCATCCAGACGAATCTCGGCCCCTCCAATACATATACGCTTACTTCGGGAGGAAATAGGTTGGGTGTAATTGAAACTCAGGGAGAATATATCAATGGTTCGTATAAGATGATGTTTCTGATTGAACCTGATTCTGCCAATATTAATTATCGATGGAGACTGATGACAAAAGGAAGCGGTCATCTCGACGGATGGTGTTTCGATATGGTGGCAGATAATTTACCTGACTCAACTGTATTTCCCTTCGTTACAAAATATAAGTACCCCGATTTGAATCAGAATATTGCCAGCGGTTTTACCTGCAGCGATCATGTGATTACGGTAGGGAGTTACGTGAATAGAAATTCTTATTCGAATGTTCAGTTTAGCCAGACAACTGATTCAACATTAATTCCTGGCAAGCTGTCAATTTCTTCAAGTCATGGTCCTACCCGTGATGGAAGAATAAAACCAGACATCAATGCAACCGGAGAATGGGTTTTATCATGCGGGTCGTATCAATTCCTGACCCAGGAAATTGCAAATGAACCGTGGAAAGTTGCAGCCGGAGGAAAACATTTCAGAAGTACAGGAACTTCCATGTCATCGCCCGTAGTAGCGGGTATTGCAGCGTTGTATTTACAGAAGAATCCGACAGCTACTTATGCGGATGTGAAAAACGCGATTCTTAGCTGTGCTGATAACGATGCTTTCACCGGCAATTCTTTACCGAATAATCATTGGGGATATGGAAAAGTAAATGCGTATTCTGTGATTCATGGTTGTGGAGTCGGGATCAATGATCCTGACATGAGTGGAGTTGAACTTAAGAATTACCCGAATCCTTTTACAGATGAGACCGCTATTCAATACGATTTTTCCGGTCTTTCAAAATACAGGAAAGCCGAACTGAAAGTGCGTGATGTACTCGGTCATGATGTATTAAGTTTTTCTTTGAATGACAGAAGCAATACGCTGGTTCTGTCGAAAGACAAACTTGAAAGCGGAGTCTATTTTTATTCCGTTGTGATTGACGGAAAGATTCTCAGGACAAATAAACTGGTGGTTCTGTAGATAGAATGGATCAACTGACAAGGATCAATTTATCAACCGGTAGTTAAGCTTACTTCAATCTTGAATTATTTTTTTGAAAATTAATTGATCAATTGGTTGTTGGAATTTGATCATTCGATGTAGCTTTGTATTTTGTAAAGCAGTGAGTAATTGGCTCAGAGTTCGGAGACATTAACACGGGTCTGTTTCTCCAAACTCAAAGACTTATAACTACTTTTGCATCAGTGGTTCAACACGTCAAAAAATATTTATCGCTTGTCGCGTTCAGTCATACTGTATTCGCTGTGCCCTTCGCCGTGATTGGTTTCTTTCTTGGAGTGCGCCAGGTCCGGTTTCCGTTTGATGCCTTCTTGTTTCTGAAAATAATTTTGTGCATGGTGTTCGCGCGTACGTCTGCCATGGCTTTCAATCGTTATGCCGACCGGTTTATTGACGGGAAGAATGAACGGACGAAAAACCGGGAGATACCATCGGGAACAATTGCTCCTTCGGCTGCGCTCATGCTTGTTGTCATCAGTTCACTCCTGTTTATTTTAACGACATATTCTATTAACCGGCTTTGTTTTTATTTGTCACCTGTTGCCTTACTGGTAGTGCTTGGTTATTCATTCACAAAAAGATTTACATGGTTGTGTCATTTTATACTGGGCATTGGTCTTTCGTTAGCGCCGATTGGCGCTTACTTAGCTGTGACCGGTAAGTTTGACTGGCTGCCGTTATTTTTTTCTTTCATAGTGATTTGTTGGGTAAGCGGCTTCGACATCATTTATGCTTTGCAGGATGAAGAGTTCGATAAAGAAAATCAATTGTACTCACTGCCATCATTTCTTGGGAAGAAAAAAGCATTGCAACTGTCATCGCTGTTGCACGTCGTATCCGCTTCATTTATTATCGCGGCAGGTTTTTACGGAGGGTTTAGTTTTATTTACTGGATTGGGGCAACTGTTTTTGTTTCACTTCTCATTTATCAGCACACTCTTGTGAAGCCGGACGATCTGACCAAAGTGAACCGTGCCTTTTTCACAACGAATGGAATTGCAAGTATTGTGTTTGCATGTTTTGTTGTTGCAGAAATGCTTAGTCGGTAATTTAATTCCGATTCTCCGGGCAAAAAAAAAGTCCCGGAACTTCCGGGACTTTCTTTTAAAAAAGAAAAAAATTATTTCTTCATGGTACCTTTAGAAGGCATCATTTTAGTTGGAGTAGCCATGGTAGATGTCATTGACTTAGACATTTCATCACAAGAAGCCATGTTTTTATCCCAAGACTCTTTTGTAGAGTTGTAAGCAGTATTCCAGTTGTCAACTTTTTGTTGAGACTCAGTCATTTTAGTTTTCCAGTCTGCAAGGCCTTTAACAGCATCTTCAGAACTCACTTCACCTTTAGCGACTTTCGCTTGCCACTCAGAGAATGATTTTGTATTTTCTTCCCATGAAGTTTTCCATGAATTCCAGTCATTCGTCATGGATTCAAAGTTTGCTGCATTTTCAGTAGCAGTCTTGGTCATATCCTGCATCTTCGTTTTCATGCCTTCGTCTTTTGAAGATGCCATGCTCGCCATCATTTCAGTTTGCTTAGTTGCAAATTCTTTCGCATGCTGTGTAGTTTCTGTCAATTGCTTGCTCCAGTTGGTAGCTTTTTCTCCCAATGCTGACCAGTCGGTACCGAATTGGTTGATGTCTGCCATCGTCTTCTCATCAATTTTTTTGTTGCAAGCCGCGAATGTCATTGCACCGGCTACTACAACCGCTAATAATGCTTTTGTTTTCATTGTTTTCTTTTTTTTGGTTTAGTTTGAATTTATACTTGTTTGTTAGTTTTATGCTGCAAAAGTAGCATAATTTCAAAAGAGAATTTGTTAGAATTCAATTTGTTATTGACAATCATCGGTTCATTTCTCCTTTGGATCCGGAAAAATGTTCCTGATGTATGCCAATGTACCTGAAGACGAAGAACTACTTGGGAACACTCCCTGACTTGCTACTCTCACATCTTCAATGGAATAGAAGGCCTGCGGGTTGGTGTCATTAATAAGTCGTCGTACGTAGTCAATGTCTTTTCGTTTGATAATTGTGAAAATAATTTTTACCGGTCCTTTTGCACCGTGACCGTCAATTATTGTTACACCGAAGTTCGCCCGCTGCAGCATGTCTATCAATGGTTGAGCATTCTGATTGATGATGATCCGTAACACCTGCATGCCAATAGCCAACCGTTTTTCGACAATCAATCCGATGTATGTTCCCATGGCAAAGCCGCCCGCAAACGCAATGAAACAAATCGGGTTATCAAGATGTTGCATAATTTGTTTGATCGAAAGCAACCAAATGGAAACTTCAAAAAAACCGAGAAACGGGACAATATTTCTCAGGCCTTTTGAAATGAAAACATTTCGCAGCGTTCCCAATGTTACATCGCTCATGCGAGCCAGGAAAATAAGAAGTGGGAGTAGTACCCATCGGAAAATTTCAGAATCTAAAAAACCGGATGATATAGTCATGTTTTTTGTTGAATTAATTTTTTAACCAATGCCGGCACTCCTGTTCCGGCTTTTTCATTGATGATGGTATATTGATCCGTCCTGTTTTCTGCTGCCATTGGATCAATGAAATATTTTTCTGAATCAGCGGGAGCATAATCAATTAATCCTGCCGCCGGATAAACCAGTAACGATGTTCCGATCACGATGAAGATCTCCGCAAATGAAATCAGATGCGCGGCTCTGTTCAGTTCGGGAACCATTTCGCCAAACCACACAATGTGCGGACGAAGTTGCGATCCTTTCTCACATTTTTCTCCTTCCTTTATTTCCCAGCCATCCACATTATACACAAGACTTACATCCACGCTGCTTCTCGCCTTTCGTATTTCACCGTGGAGGTGTAACACGTTTGATGAACCGGCGCGTTCGTGCAAATCATCAATGTTTTGTGTGATGATTTGTACATCGTAATTGTGTTCAAGTTTTGCAAGCGCAACATGAGCTGCATTCGGCTTTGCTTCGAGCACCTGTTTCCTGCGCATGTTGTAAAACTCCTGTACCAACGGGCGATTGCGAAGCCATGCCTGTGGAGTTGCGACATCTTCAATGTTGTAATTCTCCCACAAACCATCGCTGTCGCGGAATGTTTTCAATCCGCTTTCAGCACTGATTCCGGAACCGGTGAATACAACAATTTTTTTCATTCCTAATTTATTAATCATTCCTAATTTAGTTCGGTGTCTTGCTCTATCAGATTTTTTTCTTCGAACCTTGAACTAATTACTTTCTGCTTAATAATGTAAAGTTCAACGAAAATCGTCTTGAAATAATTGAAGGAGGGATTAAAATATCAACAAGCCGGTATGGATGATGTCAGCAACCTTTATTTTTTTAGTTCATGCAAAGGAGCAGAGGCCGCTGAGAAGATATGATTCAAATAATCTTTGCGATCATTGCGTCTTTGCGATAAACAACTTTGAATCAATGAGACTATCGTTTTAGAAACCGCCGCAGGCGGTGCACTGAAACGATTAAGTCGAATTGATCCCGGTAGCGAAGCGTATCGGGATCT
>JAYVZS010000048.1:0-36072 GCA_043783155.1 Bacteroidota bacterium
TTTTTTCTTGCCACAGTGATACTCGAAAACCGGGGAATTGACCTGACTGATTTACTTGGGTTGCATTATTTTGCATCCGCTAAATTTCACCCATACCAGTTGATTACCTATATGTTTATGCATGGAAGCGTATCACACATCCTGTTCAACATGTTTGCATTGTGGATGTTTGGATCTGCTATTGAAAATTTCTGGGGACCTAAAAAATTCCTCGGGTATTACCTTTTCACAGGAATTGGTGCTGCCCTCACCCACTATGCGATTGTTTATTACCAGCTGAATCCCGCGCTCACCGAAATAAGCAATTATATTTCCAGTCATAATTTAAATCCTGCCGAGTTAGACCAGGTGTATCAACAACGAACGGAACTGCTGAATGCACCAATTGTGGTGGGAGCTTCGGGTGCTGTATTTGGGTTGCTGCTTGCGTATGGAATGATGTTTCCGAATAGTCTTCTGTATGTTTATTTTGCTATTCCGATTAAAGCCAAATACTTCGTCATCATTTATGGTTTGATTGAATTATTTTCCGGTGTCGCGAGCAGACCAGGTGACAACGTTGCTCACTTTGCTCACCTCGGTGGTTTACTTTTCGGTTTTATCCTGATTATGTTCTGGAGATTTCAGAAACGAAGAAGAAATAAATATTTCAATTAGTAATTTATGGCTTCGTCTTTCATCAGCGATATAAAAGATAACCTGAAACAAAGCGACACGTTGCAGAAACTGTTGCTTGCAAACATTGTTGTTTACCTGCTGATCAATATTGCAATGGGCCTTATGGGTTTGTTTATGATGTCGTTAAAAAATTATTTCGACATATCGACCTGGCTTGCAGTTCCTGCGTCTATCCAACTGCTTATTACACGCCCCTGGACATTACTCACCTACATGTTTCTGCATATTGAATTTTTTCACATTCTGTTTAATATGCTTTGGTTATACTGGATGGGAAAAATTCTGCAGGAATATCTCGGCAGTAAGAAATTATTCAGCACCTATATACTTGGCGGAATCAGCGGCGCAATACTTTATATACTTGCATTTAATCTGTTTCCGTTATTTTCAAATGTCCTTCATTCATCCTATGCTCTTGGTGCTTCAGCAAGTGTGCTTGCCATTACGGTGGCAGCTGCAACACTTCTTCCTGAATACCCCATCAACCTGTTTTTGATTGGACGGATCCCTTTGAAATTCATTGCCCTGTTTACAATCCTCCTCGATTTACTGAACGTGAGCGGAAGTAATGCAGGTGGACACATTGCTCATCTTGGCGGAGCACTATTCGGATTTGTTTATATCAGGCAACTCAAAAAAGGAAATGACATTGCGAGCTGGTTTCATAAGCTGATGGACAAACTTGCTCAGCTATTCAGGTCTTCACCCCGTTCTCACATGAAAGTGAAATACAAACGAGTTGTGGATGATGAAACATTTGTACAAAGTAAAAAAGCAAAACAGGAACGTACCGATGAGATTTTGGATAAGATCAGCAAATCGGGTTATGGCAGCCTGACAAATGAGGAGAAAGATTTTTTGTTCCGATCGAGTAAGGAGAACTAGAGGTTGGAAGTTGGAAATCAGAAAACGGTATGGAAGTAAAAGAACAGAAGAGAAAATCATTGTTTCAACGTTTGATGTTTATAGCAAACATTATCGTCATCATGTTTCTTTTTTTTTCGTATGCAGCATCATTCGTCAGTCCTGAAAAAATATGGTGGCTGGCCTTATTCGGATTGGCTTACGGAACTTTACTCCTCGTCAATCTTCTATTCATTTTTTTCTGGCTACTTCTGAGGAAAAAAAAATACCTGTTTTCGCTGATCGCCATCCTCATCGGATTCAGCAAGGTCTTCAACATTGTAGAAGTCCACTTTTTCTCTTCCGAGCCGCAAAAAAAAATCTCCGGCTATTTTCCGATTAAAGTCATGTCGTTTAATGTTCGACTGTTTGATCTTTACAATTGGACGAACAACGAAGAAACGAGAGCAGATATTTTTAAATTTCTCGCGAAAGAATCACCTGACATTGTAAGCTTCCAGGAATATTATACATCGGAAAATCCCCAATCTCATTTTGGGAACAATGATGCATTGAAGAAACTGATTCCAGCCGCGTACGCAAACATTGAATATTCCACAACCATGCGCGAAACAGATCATTGGGGAATTGCCACCTTCAGTAAATATCCAATCATCAATAAACAAGCTGTGCATTTTCAAAAAGAAGGCGGAAATATTTTTATTTTTTCTGATATTGTTGTCGGTGTTGATACCATTCGCGTTTACAACACACACCTTGAAAGTATCCGTTTCAGAAACCAGGATTACAAATTCATAGAGAATCTTGGCAGCGATGTTGAGCAGGATGAATTAAAAGGAAGCCTGAATATTCTTTCACGATTGAAACGGGCATTCATTAAACGGTCAACACAGGTCGAGGTACTTCATCAACACATTATCAATAGCCCTTTTCCGGTTATCATTTTCGGCGACTTCAATGACACTCCTTCTTCGTATACATATTCCACTATAGCGAAGGGACTGAAAGATTCATTTCGTGAAAGTGGTGTCGGACTCGGGAAAACATACGCCGGTGCATTCCCTTCTTTCCGGATTGATTATATTTTACATGATCCCCGATTGAAATCATCCGGTTACAGAACCATTGATGAAAAACTTTCAGATCATTACCCGATTATATGTTGGATTGAAAAACGATAATGGTTCATGGTAGATAAGCCATCCATGGCGTATCTACAATGAATGGATAAAAAAAACCTCTGCATCTCGGCAAAGGTTTTTTCATTCCACTTATCTGGTAATTGTTGATTGATTCAATTCACTTTATATGGGACTACAAGCATGAACTCAGGAATGCGTGCATAAAAAGGTTTCTTGTCGATTAAACGTTCCATCAAATACGTACCGTACATTTTTCCAACCTCTGATTCTAAATTACATCCTGAAACGTACTGGTAACTTTCGCCGGTACCAATAATCGGCAACTCTCCCACCACTCCTTCGCCTTCAACTTCCCGATTGATAGTAGCGGCATCAATGATAAACCAATGACGCCTTTTTAACTGAACAGTGTAATCACTATTGTTGGTGATAGTGATCCGGTAAGCAAAAACATGCTGGTTGTGCAGTGCGTTCGACTGGTCTGGCCGGTAGAACGTTTCGACGCTGATTTTAATGCCTGATGTTACCTGGGTAATCATAATGAGTGGTTTATTGCTGCTTCAAATATAAATGCGTAATAAGTTCTTTGAAAAAATTTTTGACGAACTAAAAAGTTTCGTATGTGAATGTATGATAATGTTATTCGGTGGAAAATAAATTGGGAAAATAAGGGGAAAAATCAGAATTAACGTATGTAAAAATTAATTCGTGAGTGAGTTGAATCTTTTCAACCCGATCAGTTCGTCATAACGATTTATTACCTGCCTGTTATAAACGTAAATCATGTAGTTGTTTTCTGTCTCCGAATGATTCCCCTCTATTTCCGTTTCGTTGGCGTATTCAAAACCATCTTCTACAGAAACATATTCATAATTGTAATATCCCTGCTTTACAAAGACAGAAACTTCGTAGGCCTGTTCCTCTTCGTTATACACCATTTTTGTTTTGCTGTTAAACGACCAATCCGTAAAAGAACCAAACACATATATGTTCGCGTTTACAAAAGGTGATTCAACCGGAAGACGAAAATGTACCCAGCAATAATCTGCTTCAAGCGCATCCGTTTTTCCATCATACGTTTTAATGATGAACGCTCCGTTGATATCCTGGTCGGTTGTATAGATCTGGTAAGATCGTTTTAAATCATCTACTAGGAAAACATGGCAGCCGGTTGAATCATTCACGATCTTCTTTACGCGCTCAGTCTGAGTTCGCAGACTTCTTGTATCAAAATACCTGAATTCATTTCCGCCATTAAACACATTGCCTTCTTCGTAGTCATAATCCAATTCATTGTCCTTCAGAAAAAGCGGTTTCAGGTTCGTTATCACATTGTCGGTGCGGTCGTTCTGATACACTGCAACTTTCAGATCAGTGAAAGGATTGTCAATCTTATAGTTGTTGTGAAAGACGCTGAAGTCGACTTCCTGTTTCGACTTACGATCAATGATTGCCGTTGCCCGATGCACATTTGGTGTTATTATCACTTTCGGATCAAGCACCATGAATCTTCGTGTGATGACGATTTTATCCAGGTTGTAATCACGAAAAACAATCAGCAGAAAATTTCCGGAGATAACGGGCTGTATATTTTCATTCGGGAAATTGAATTGATAGTGTGTATAACGCCGTTGCGTGTTGAATGAATATCGGGAATCTGAAATCTGATCATCGCTGTATCCTTTTTGATATTGACTTTCCACAATGTCGGTGGGCTTCCATTCGAATGTGCAATGAATGATTTTGTAATGATAACTTTTCACATCCGCATCGAGGTCGTCAAAACTGAATTGTAAAACGTCCTGCGAATTAAGCCGTATGATGGGTGGCGATAACCCGGCATCCGGCGGATGAAATTGGACCGTGCTGATGTTAGGCACATAGACATAATTTTCACAGCGAAAAAAATCCCTGTTGAAATAATCAGAAGTGTCAGTCGCATTTTCCCAAATGCATCTATCAGCAACCTGCTTTTCAGGAATACGAGCGAAGGAAAATCCGGGTGACATCAAAAAAATAATGCATAACAAACACAGATTTTTTTTTCGAAAGAACTCACAGAAAAGAAAAAATGATTTGTACATACAGGTTGATTGATTCATTCTCCGCGACGTCTCTTATTCCATTCCTGACAACTGCTCAAAAACCAGCTCCCACTCTTTGCCTGCATCCGTGAGTTTTTTTTCAACTTCGTTAAAACGCAAAAGTGTTTCAGCAAATTTTTTCTGGTCTTCGTAAATTTCAGGCAACGAAAGCTGATGTTCAAGCGATGATTTTTCCGCTTTCAGCTTCGCCATGTTCTCTTCGAGTGATTGAAAACGATTCTGAAGTTTCTTCTTTTGTTTTTTCTGTTCTTCAGACGGCTGCGCTTTTTTTTCTTCCCGCTTCTCTACCTTCTTCGCAGCCAGGTTTTTCTTTTCTTCTTTCTCCTTTACCGCTTTTAGTTTTTCTTTTTGGCTCAACGCATATTCATACTCATCATAATCGCCCGGATATTCTTTGATATGGTGATTTTCAATCCACCAGATTTTATTCGCGATCTGTGAAATAAAAAACCGGTCGTGCGATACAACGAGAAACGTCCCTTCAAATTCCTGAAGGACCTGGATGAGCGTGTTCACCGTTTGCATGTCAAGGTGATTGGTCGGCTCATCGAGAATCAGGAAATTCGCCTTGCTTAAAATTGTTTTTGCAAGAGCCACGCGTGACTTTTCACCGCCACTCAACACTTTTATTTTCTTGAAAACATCATCACCAGAAAAAAGAAAGGAGCCCAGCACGCCTCTCAACCTTGCATCGGTTTCTGCCGGAGCAAATTGCTGTAACTCCTGCATCATGTCGTTGTTCAGATTCAGACTTTCTAACTGATGCTGCGCGTAAAAAGATTTGATCACATTGTATCCGTCTTCGTGTTTACCGTCAAACTGTTCACTCCCATTGATCATCCGAAGAAGCGTGGATTTTCCACGGCCATTTGCGCCGATCAACGCGATCTTATCTCCGCGTTCAATCAACGATTCCGTGTTTTCGAAAATTTTGAGTTTGTCGTAACTCTTTTCTTTGATCGTCAGTTTTGAAATAACTTTTCCGGGCTGCTGACCAATGTCAAATTTAATTTTAACAGTCGAATTGTTAGAAACTACGTCTTCAATCCGCTCCAGCTTATCGAGTTTCTTAATGCGTGACTGAGCCATTTTCGCCTTACTCGCTTTCGCACGAAAACGGTTGATGAGCTTCTCCTGCTCTTTGATGTATTGTTGTTGATTTTCAAACTGGCTGGCCTGCAACTCATCGCGCACTTCCTTTTCTTCGAGGTAAAAAGAATAGTTGCCTTTGTATAAGGTGATTTTCGAATTGGCGATTTCCGCTGTAATGTTAATGACCTTATCAAGGAAATACCGATCGTGAGAAACAATGATAACCGTTCCCTTGTATGCGACGAGGTAATTTTCAATCCAGAGAATAGAAGGAAGATCCAGGTGATTGGTTGGCTCATCGAGCATTAGGATATCAGGTTCCTGTAACATGATTTTGGCAAGCATGACCCTCATTCTCCATCCGCCCGAAAAGGTAGTGAGCGGACGTTTCAGATCGGTCGTTGTAAAACCGAGGCCTTCGAGCAACTGTTCAGCTTTGTATTGAAGATTGTAACCATCGGCAGCTTCGTATGCGGTTTGTTTATCGTGCAACAAGTGAAGCAACTCTTCGCTATGATCATGCTCAAGCTTGATGAGGATTTCTTCAATCTCTTCATGCAGTTTTAACTGCGCACTAAACGCTTCCATGGCCACATCGAGAATATTCTTTTCGCTGTTGTAAGAAAGCAAATCCTGGTTGAGGAAACCGAGAGAAAGATTTTTAAGACGGGAAATGTTACCGCTTTCTAATGAATACTCGCCGTTGATGATGCGAAGCAACGTTGATTTACCGGTACCATTGGCACCGATTAACCCGATTTTTTCGCCGGGATTGATCTGCCAGGTGGTATCTTTATAAAGATAACGGCCGCCAAATTCGAAAGAGATGTTGTTGAGAGAAAGCAATTCAGGAAATTATAAATGATTAATGATAAATTATAAATGTTGGTGCAAAGTTAAAATTTGAAAGTGAATGGAGGGAGTTAATTTTAGATTCTATTGATGAATCAACTTTCCAGCGCCGGTCACATTACTTGATATCTGTGGGTTTCCGGTATAATACACATTACCTGAGTCATGAATTTCTACACTCATGCTCTGACTTACATTCACATAACAATCGCCTGTGCCACGCTGAATCACTGTTGCATTATTCACTTGCAAATTACTGTCGTAGGTAAATCCGTTTCCGTTGCTGTAATAAAAGCAATAGCCCGAATGGCCGGTCAGTGTCATGTCGCCCACTGTTGTATGTTGCCGTGCAAAAGTACTGTCAGCATGAATAGCGAGGTTGATATCGCCCGAATTCCAGACATTCAAATCGAAGGTTGAATTCTGCAATTCGTTGGTTGAAGATATCGTTGAGCTGCCATGATGTTGTATGATGTCAAGTTTCTTCACATGCACATACACAGCAATTGTTTTCGAATAACTTCTCACCCAATTACATTTATTTTCATTTCGGATGGTTAGAATTCCATTGTTAATTTCGGTGGTGATGCCGGAGATAATGTGTGCGCCGGCTTCCACTTTAATGCTGTTGACGTTGTCTTGTGTGATGATCACCTCAGGATTATTATAAACATCGATCCGGTTAAAATCAGAAACGTCACGCGATTCACTTGCAATCGGCCCGGTACTCTTCAGGCAATCGAACAAATGATCTTTTTCGCACGATGTTGTTAACATCATCGAAAGAAAAAACGCAGATAAAATGTAGTTGGTCTTATTCACTTCAGCTAATTGTTTACAGATTTTTGTTTACGGTTTCCAACATCCATCTTCCAATCTCCAACTTCTAATTTCGATCATCCAACTCCTAATCTCCAACATTCAACATCACTCCTTACAAAACTTCCATCCCAATCCATACTCAACAAAATCAGCTTTGGCAAAATGTGTTTTCAAGGTCAGGTTTACAAAGAGATGTTTGTTCACGAGATATTTAAAACCAATGCGGTGATAAAATAAGCCGTCATCTTTGTATTGGCTTAACCAATACGCGCCCATCTGAAAGAGGATTACCAATTTGTCTGTCATCAACTCATGATCGAAATGAATTCCGCCTCTTATCAATTGTGAATTGTCATTATTTTTTCCTGCTCTTCTAAGTGCTTCCTTCAAACTCATATCATAAAATACATCGAGCCCAAGACCCAATTTAACTTTGTGGCTGATTCGTTTCATCAGTGTTGATGAAAGCGTATGAGCAAAATATTTACTGCCGGTTGGCGGAGAAATTTCTTTTATACCAGTCGCGTACAATACATCTGCCTCCAGACGTTTATCAGGAACATTCCATTCACGTTTAATAAATTCTTTTGTAGGATGGAGTTGATACGTGAAGCCCGTATTTACTGAAGGATTGTTGATGCCGAGATTCGGGGTTTTAAAGGAACCGTTTGAAAAATGCGTGAGTCCGACGTTAAAGTTGAAAAACAAATGCGGAGAAAGTTGATACCTGGTTTCGAAATTAAACTGGATAGCAGCATTGAGGTGCGAACCAATCACATCATTCTTATGATTTTCAACACGCTCAAATGTTTTGGTAATATAACCCAATCCCGAAGCCATTCGCATTGAAAACTGAAAATGCTCTTTTCTTATAAAGGGAAAATTGATAAAAGCCAATAGTGCATGCGCATTTCCAAGTACTTCCGGGTAATTGAAATCGAGAAAGATGTATGAATAACCTGTCTGAGGATACTTGTAATACTGCTGCCATAATTTTTTACCGGTCTCCTGGTGCGATAAAGAAATTTCAAAACCGAATGTATGACGAACTAAATGTGCTACACGATCATGATGCGCCAACAGAAAACCATAATGTAAACGGGAAACGATGGAACTCTGATCAAGGTAATTTTCTTTTTCCTGTTCCTGCGCTTCCACATGCCATGAAACGAAAACAAAGAAGAAGAAAAAGGAGAGAATAAAAATTCTATTCGTTTGTTTGGGAACCATCAGCAGTTTTGAATTCACAATAGTAATAAATGAAACGGGAACAATTTCATTGGATCTTCAAATATATTAAATCGAAAATTTTACATTTGCAGAATACATTTAACACCATTAAATATTACGTCTATGAAAAAACTCTCACTTTTCATTTCTGGTTTCTTTTTTTCTTGTATGGCAACTGCACAAACTCCCGTAACTTCGGTTGATACTTCCTGGAAGAAAGGCGGTTTCATCACCATTAACTTCTCCCAGGTGAGCTTAAACCAGTGGGCGCAGGGAGGCGAAAACTCGATTGCCCTTGCAAGTGCTATGAACTTGTTTGCCAACTATGAAAAAGGAAAAAACACCTGGAATAATACGCTTGACGTCGCTTATGCCATGTTGAAATCGGGCTCTTCTCCTCTCCGGAAAAATGACGACAGAATTGATTTCACTTCCAAATATGGCAGATTGATAAGTGGCAAATGGTATTACAGCGCTTTGGTCAATTTCAAAAGCCAGCTGGCAAGAGGGTACAATTATCCAAATGATTCAACAGTAATTTCAAAATTCCTTGCCCCCGGTTACATCACCGTTGCGCTTGGTGCAAACTACAAACCGGTTGATTACTTTGAAGTATTTATTTCTCCTGCAACCGGAAAATATACGATCGTGAATGTGCAGGCGCTTGCAGATGCAGGTGCTTATGGCGTAGAGCCGGCAACAAAGAATTCGAATGGAATTCCACAACCAGGTACCGGAAAAAATGTGAGATCGGAATTTGGTGCTTATCTGAACCTAAAATTCAAAAAAGAAATCATGCAGAATGTTGTACTTTCAACCAAGCTCGAATTATTTGATAACTATACCGACAAGGATAAAAATAACAAAACCAATGTGGATGTAAATTGGGAAACAGGATTGTCAATGAAAGTTAACAAAATAATTACTGCAACTGTTGCCACACAATTAATCTATGATGATAACACTGTTAAACGCACTCAGTTTAAAGAAGTACTGGGTGTAGGGGTTGGTTTTAAGTTCTGATCCCGGATGATTAAATATGTATTAATCGGCTTAGGAGGAGCAATCGGAACCGTAGCCCGGTTTATGGTTTCCAGTGTCACCTGCAATTTTTTTGTGACAACTATTTTCCCTTGGGGAACCTTGATAGTGAACCTAACCGGTTCTTTTATCATTGGTTTACTGGCAGGTTTATATGAGGCAAATCTCATCTCTCCGAACCTAAGGACATTCCTTTTTGTCGGAATTCTCGGTGGTTACACAACGTTCTCCTCCTTCTCACTTGAAACACTCAACCTGCTGAGATCCGGGGAAATCCGGTACGCTGTAATCAATCTTACAGTAAGCAATCTATTTGGTATAGTGCTGGCATTTGTAGGATTTTATCTCTCCCGATATTTAGCAAATACTCTGAAATAAGTTAATTGAAATTATTCTATATCTATATAAATTAATGATATACAGTAAATTATATGTCTCCTGATAATGTTAAATGAACTGGCATTTTGTCAAGGAATTTCAGTCATCCAGATCCTTCGTTCTGATTTCTCTTTCTTGTTTATGCATTCGTCCGCAACTTCGTGACGTACTATTCTACTGCATAAAAGTCATTTTCATTTTCACTTCATTATATTTGGTGTAACATTGCGTCATAATTATTTCTAAACCCAATCAAATCCAAAAACAAATGAAAAAATTAGTTGTATTGGCTGTAACAGCGTTGTTCGCTTTCGCAGTATCTGCGCAAACTCCTGCTCCGGCTGCTGAGAAAAAAGAAGCTCCTAAAATGGAGAAAAAAGAAGCTGCTCCTAAGATGGAGAAGAAAGATTCAATGACAAAGAAAGCTGCTCCTGTAAAGAAAGCTGCTCCTGCTAAGAAAGCTGCTGCTCCTAAGATGGAGAAAAAAGAAGCTGCTCCTGCTAAGTAATCTTCGTTCAAACGATAAAAGAGGGTTGAGATTTTTCTCAACCTTTTTTTTGCCTGAAATTTTCCAGCACCTTTCCTGCTATTAACGTTTGAATGATGAAAAGTAATTTTAATTAAACCCCTGTTCTCCTTTTACGGAGCTATTTTTATACTCCGAAAAATCATTGACTTTGTCTGCTCAGCTAAAAAACATTTCTGCCATTTTTATTTTTATTTTTTCTTTTGGTGTTCATTCAAGCGGACAACTGTTCAAACTTGCCACGACATTCAAAGATCTGGATGCTCCTGTTACCTGCATGTCGCTTGGTTTTGATGATACCAAACTGATTACGGGCGACTCAGCCGGTAACATTATTTTCAGGAATCCTGATTCAGGGACGATGATCAGCAGGATAAAAACATTCAACAGCCCGGTTGATAACATCAACTTTAATTCCACCGGAAAATTAATGATCGTCACCTCGCGCGAGGGTGAAATCAAAATTTACGATTTCAACCAGGAAAAATTTATTCAGTCACTCTATTCGCCTGCGTACACTGACATGCGCTTTGCGCTGTTTTCTATCGCTGATGGATTTATTTATTTCAACGGACAGGGGCGCTTATACAAAACACGTTCTGATCTTACTCAACCGGTAGAGAAAATTTATGAGTCCGATTCCATCATCACAAATGCGGTGATCACCAACGACAGAAGTTCCCTGATTTTTAGTTGCGGGAATTCCCTTAAAGTGCTTAATACAAGAACAGATAATATCACACAGGAGATCGTGACTTCATCAGCAAAAATTGAACAGGTTGCTTTTTCGACTGACAATAAACTCGTATGCTGGAGCGACGATGGAACTATCGTTATCAGAAAATATGAATTGAACCAGCTGCATACCGATTTACTTGGCTGGTTCAAAGCAGGAACGTCCAGTAAGCTGGCTTTCTCTCACAATGGCAGCATGATGGTTACCGGTCGTGTCGGAACGTGGGCACGAATATGGAAACCATTCGACCGGGTTGTGATGCAGGAACTTTTCGGGCATCGTGGAGAAGTCACCAATTTCGCTTTCAGCGCCGATGATCAAACATTGTTTACGGCAAGCAATGACAAGAGTATTATCGTATGGAAACAAAAACCGGCTGATCGTAAACTGATCGAACCTACTGCGGATAATTCTTCTAAAACAATAGTTTCTGCCATCGCGCCAATTCCTCCTGTTAATCCGACAACTATTCTAACGGGTTCTAATGATTCTTCTTTACCAATTATCGAACTGAACAAAGAAAATATTCCATCGCATGTTGGCGGAAGAAATGTTGACAAGACTACCATTGTGGAAGTATCTTCTCCTACCATTGATATCTATGTTTATGACAACTCGGCTTTGGATGGAGATGTGATGTCGTTATCATTTCAAAACCAATGGATTTTAACTCACTATGAAGTCACCCGGAAAAAGAAAAAGATAACAATTCAGCTAAAACCAGATTCAAATAATTACCTGGTTTTGTTTGCTGACAATCTCGGAAAAACGCCTCCGAATACGGCAGCCATTTCGTTTGACCAGAAAGGACGCAAGAGAATTTTCCGGCTCGAGTCAGATTTAAAATCCTGCAGTGCGGTTAATTTTATATATAAAAGCAAGTAACGGCTTTCAACATACTATCGTTCATTACTCATCTTTGATCCTTAAATGATTCAGTGTATTCGGTCTACTTTTGATTATTCAAATAATTCTTTTTAAATCACAATCTCTTATCTAACTCATGTATGAAAAAAAATCTACTCCTCCTCACCTTTCTTGTTATCCTTTCCACATTCAGTTATTCCCAGGTATGGAGTACGATGGGACATGGTTTTGACGGAAACGTAAATGCTCTTTGTGTCTTCAACGGATCACTTTACGCAGCCGGAAGTTTTACACATGACGGAAACGGAGTAACCGCATTGAATCACATCGCCAGGTGGACTGGTTCTGCCTGGGTTGCGGTTGGAAGCGGTCTTAATGCAAGTGCATCTGCCCTGACAGTTTTCAATGGTGACTTGTACGCCGGTGGCGATTTCCTTCTTGCAGGTACTGACAGTTCGACGAGAATTGCAAAATGGAATGGCAGCAACTGGTCGCATGTCGGCTCAGGATTTAATGCAACAGTAAAATGTCTGTATGTATGGAGCGGAGAATTATATGCCGGAGGAAGTTTCACACAATCGGGTTCTTCATCAGTTGCGCGAATCGCGAAACTTTCAGGAAGTACCTGGCAGGTAATTGGTAGCGGCGCTCCAGGAATTGTAAATGCAATTGTCGATTATAATGCTGAACTTTTTATCGGCGGAGGATGGTCTTCTCCCGGTGTGAGCCGGCTTTCAGGAGGTTCATGGGTTTCGTTGGGTACCGGCGGTCCCGACTTTGAAGTAACTTCCCTGGCGGTCTTTAGAAAACAGACTTCTTCAAATCTCGTTCTTTGGATAGGAGGAAAATTTAATCAACCGAGTCCCCGCTTATGCACCTGGACGGCATCCGGTTTTGCTACTTCTTTCAACAATTACAATACAACGGCAAGCGCGAATGTATATGCATTGTGTTCAACAGCGCCGTTTCTTTATTCAGGCGGAGGATTCAGTCTTACAGTCGGTTCCAACAACATCTCCAAACTTGCCAGGTATAACGGTTCAGCACCTTGGGATTCAGTCGGCGCCGCACCCGACAATGACGTGACTGCAATTACAACCCTGGACAATCATCTTGTGATCGGGGGAAAATTTACGATGGTGAATTCAACATCGATGAATCATGTCGCAATGCGTGCTGATTTAATTGGCATTGAAGAGCCGGACGCAAATGTTATCTCGAAAAATTTCTTTCCTAACCCGTTTGAAAATGAGGCGATCCTGAAATTACAAACGCGTTCACTGTTGCATACTCCTTCACTTGTAATTTTGGATGTAACGGGACGAGAGTTAAACAGGGTATCCGAAATCAGTTCCTTCAACATCGTGAATCACGAAATTGAATTCCGCATTCAGAGCAAGGGATTACCTGCCGGAATTTATTTTTACCGGATAAACGACAAAAGCGAAAGTATCACCTCCGGAAAGTTTATCATTGAATAATTTTTCAGAAAAAGATCAGGAATCAATAACGAAGGGTGCTATCGACGTAATCAGCAGCCGTCTTTTTTGTATATTAGCCCATCATTATTTAAGACTATCACACTCTTAATGTATTTCCATTGTTCGCCATTGTCGATATAGAAACCACAGGAGGAAGAGCATCCGATGAAAAGATCACCGAGATTGCTGTCTATGTGCATGACGGAGAAAAAATTGTGGAGGAGTTTTCCACGCTCGTCAACCCGGAACGTTTCATTCCTTCTTTCATCACGCGTTTAACAGGGATTGACAATGAGATGGTCAAAAACGCTCCGAAGTTTTATGAAGTGGCAAAAAAAATTGTAGAAATCACGGAAGGAAAAACGTTTGTCGCGCACAATGCACAATTCGACTATTCATTTCTAAGGGAAGAATTCAAATCGCTGGGTTTTACTTTTTCGCGCGATTATGTATGCACCGTTAAACTCAGCCGGAAACTGATTCCGGGGTTTCGTTCTTACAGTCTCGGCAACCTGTGCGACAGTCTTGGAATAAAAATTGAAGGCCGTCACCGCGCTACCGGAGATGCGCTGGCAACTGTAAAACTTTTCGAGATACTACTGAAGAACGATCGGGAAGATCACATTTCAAAATCCATCCGGAACGATTACCTCAACGTTCGTTTTCCGGAACACTTCGACAGAAAGATTATTGAAAAACTCCCGGAAGCGACAGGAATTTACTATTTGCATAACCAGGATGGAACCGTTGTTTATATCGGCAAGAGCAACAACATCCGTAAACGCGTACTCACTCATTTCTCGAACAAAGCGAATCACAAAGCCATCGAAATGAGAAACACCATTCGGGATGTCAGTTTTGAAATGACAGGCAACGAACTGATCGCTTTGCTGCTTGAATCGGATGAGATTAAAAAATATCTTCCTGTTTTCAACCGTGCGCTGCGCCATTCGTTGTTTAACTATGGAATTTTTCAATCCATGAACAAAGGTGGTTACATTACACTTAAAGCAGGAAAAATACTGAGGGGTATGCAACCCATTATCACTGCACACTCTGTAGATGAAGCAAGAGAGACGCTGGAAAAAAAAATAAACCAGTATACACTTTGCCAGAAGTTATGCGGATTATATGACATCGAATATGCGTGTTTTCATTTCAGCATCAATCAGTGCAACGGCGCATGCATCGGACGTGAAGCTCCTGAGGAATACAACAAACGTGTGATGAAAGCTATTGAAAGCCTTGACTACATGCATCGCAATTTTTTAATTGTAGGCAGCGGGAGAAACCATGAAGAGCGCTCGGTTGTAAGTGTGGAGAACGGTAAATATCTCGGGTTCGGTTTTTTCAATCCGGATTTTGTATCACCGGAAGTTGAAACACTCAGAGAAATAATTTCTTCGAAACAGGATAACAGGGATGCGCATCGGATTATTCGCAGGCATCTTTTACAGAATAAGCAGGATAATATTCTCACCTATTGATTTCCTTTCCTATAATCACGTGCACAAAGCTGTTTTTTTTCTCGTTCGTTACCAATGTTTTACTTTTGACTCCGTAATCGTATATGTTTGATAAGATGAAAAAAATAATTATGTTTTTTTTGTTAATAGCTGCGGAAACCGTAACAGCAGAAAAGGCCCAAGAGAATCATCTGCTCTCTCTGCAATTGAACACGCTCGATCAAAAAATATTTTCGGTTGATGAAATAAGAAAGAACACGGCTTCTGTTTTTATTTTCCTTCTCCCTGATTGCCCTTCCTGCCAAAGTTATTCGCTTACACTAAATCAGCTGAGTGAAAAATACAGAGCTTCCGGAATTGTTTTCTACGGCGTGTTCCCGGGCGATTATAATACACCTGAAGAAATGAAAGAATACCAAACACGTTATCACATTAATTTTTTATTAGTGACAGATCCGGAAAAGAAACTGGCGAAAAGTCTCGGCGCTAAAATCACCCCTGAAGTATTTGTTGCAAACAGTAACGGACAAACTTTATATCGCGGCCGTATTGATGACTGGATGTATGCAGTCGGAAAAAAGAAACCCATGATTACAACGCATGAACTGCAGGATGCATTGAATTCAGTTGCTCATCACCAGCCGGTAAGAGTTCCTGAAACCAAAGCGATCGGGTGTATTATTGAATAGTCATTCCGGTTTAACGAAGCTATCATTGCAAGCGTAGCGATGCAATCCCAATAATAATTAGTTTTGCAAAGTATTCAATTCCCCGCCTACAATATGCGCTTCACTTTACATTTCTGTTTCCTTTTTCTCCTTCTCTTTACATCTTGCAACCACAAGGAACAAAAAGTTCATCCTACTTTTTCCGAACACATTGCTACCATTATTTATAAAAACTGTACATCGTGTCATCGTCAGGGTTCAGCAGGACCCTTTAATCTCATTACTTACCGGGATGTAAAAAAACATGCGAAGACAATTTCGCTTACCGTAGAATCGAAGCTGATGCCTCCCTGGCCGGCCGATGTTTCTTATTCTCATTTCAGGGATGAAAAAATTTTAACGGAGGATGAAATCCAACTCATCAAACAATGGGTCGACGAAGATGCTCCTGAAGGTGATGCTTCCAAAACTCCTGCTGCTCCTGTTTTTCCGGATCACAGTAATTTCGGAAAACCGGATATGGTATTGACAATGAAAGAACCGTATCGGATCCAAGGAAACAACAAGGATAATTTCGTGATGATGAAAATTCCGTATGAACTCCCGCAGGATACTTTTATCAGCACGATTGAAATTATACCCGGGAATACCAAAGTGGTTCATCACATCAACGCACATCTTGTTCAGTACAACGACGGAGCAAAAAAAAATAATCAGAAAGGCGAAAAATTTGTTGACACCGAACGGCATGATAAACCGGATGCTTACAACTTACTCGATTTGCAGAACGACGATGGAACGTATCCGTTACTCACTCCTTCTGTTACCAATTATCTTCCGGGAGTCGAGACTCCGTTTTATCCAAACGGAATCGGAGGTTACCGCGTAAAGAAAAAAGGAATTCTCCTGCTCGACAACATTCATTACGGTCCTTCACCGATCGATACATCAGATAATACATCCTTCAATGTTTTCTTTCAATCATCACCTCCAAAGCGACCAACACGTGAATTCATTCTTGGAACATCAGGAATTGCATCCGTAGAACCCGCGCTCGTTATTCAACCAAATATGATTGCGACTTTCAGGACTCACTATACTTTATCAGAGGATTTATCGTTTCTTACCATTAACCCTCACATGCATTTACTTGGAAAATCATTTCTTGCGTATGCTGTAAAACCGACCGGAGATACAATTCACCTGATTCGTATTAACCGCTGGGATTTTCGCTGGCAATATTTATATACCTTCAAAAAAATTCTGAAACTGCCAAAGGGAACAACTATCTATGTGGAAGGCGTATATGATAACACAGCAAACAATCCGCTCAATCCATTTCATCCCCCGCAAGTTGTTTCAGAACGCAACGGAAGCATGCGGACGACGGATGAAATGTTTCAGTTGATTGTTACTTATTTTGCATACAAGGAGGGGGATGAGAATGTTTCGCTGGAGATAAGTCCACAGTCGACGATCGGAATCAGACAGTAAGGACACAAGAATTTTAATTGCACACCTTTTAGTTTATATTTATTTTCATACGCATGGACGATGGACTATTGACCGTCGACTGTGGACAAAAAAATAATATGCCTCAATACAAAATCACAGAACCAACCTCCGGCACCGATCTCCAAAAATATTATGACTTTCGCTTTGAAGTTTTGCGGAAGCCATGGGATCAACCGAAAGCATCCACACAAGATGAATGGGAAAATATTTCTGTTCATATATTAATGACGAATGAAAAAGGCGAAGCGATTGCATCCGGAAGATTACAACTGAACAATGAAGATGAAGGACAAATACGTTCGATGGCTGTAAGAGCCGATATGCAAGGCAAAGGTCTGGGATCTCAGATTATTAAATACATCGAGCAGAAAGCGAAAGAAAAAAAACTGAAACAGCTCATCCTGGATTCAAGAATAAACGCCGTGAAGTTTTATGAGAAACACGGATACGAAGTGGTAGGAGATTCTTATTTGTTATTTGGAATTATCAAGCATTTTAAAATGACAAAGAATCTATAGATAATTTCAGATTGCGAATTTTAAATGCGGATTAGCGTGCTGTCGTTTCAATTCACAATTTAGAGTCCGATATTCGCGATCGAAAATTTTAGCTCGTTCGCTCCTCAAATCTCAAATCTCCAAAGACAAAAATCCTAACTCCCATGCGTCTTGACATCCTCACCGTTCTCCCCGACATACTCGTCTCGCCCTTCTCCCACTCCATTCTCAAACGTGCGCAGGACAAGGGACTGGTGGAGATTCACATTCATAATATCCGCGATTTCACGACCAACAAACATAAAACCGTTGACGATGCTCCTTTTGGAGGCGGTGCTGGCATGGTGATGATGATTGAACCGATCGTACTTGCCATTGAACATTTGAAATCGCAACGTACGTATGACGAAGTGATTTACATGAGTCCGGATGGCGAATTACTTGATCAGAAAACAGCCAACCGTATCTCGCTTTTCAAAAACCTGATTGTGTTGTGCGGACATTACAAAGGCATCGACGAGCGCATTCGTCAGCATTTTATTACACGAGAAATTTCCATTGGCAATTATGTGTTGTCGGGCGGAGAACTTGCCGCAGCAGTTTTAGTGGATGCTGTGGTTCGCCTATTGCCGGGAGTTTTAAATGATGAGACTTCTGCCCTTTCAGATTCTTTCCAGGACGATTTAATTGCTCCGCCCGTTTATACCCGTCCTGCTGAATTTCGTGGAATGAAAGTTCCCGACATTCTTCTCTCAGGCAATACACCGGAAGTGGAAAAATGGAGACATGAACAGGCGGTAATACGGACGATGGAGAGAAGACCGGGAATGGCAGAATAGTTTATTTATTCAGTTGTTCATTAGTCGTTTTGGTTGATCAAGTTAACTTAAGTGATTCCCAGCTAATGTTTTGAAAAATTTAGGATTTTAGGATTTTGGATATTTAGGATTTGTTGGCACTTTTATCCTGATTGTTCTTAAATCCCAAAATCCAAAATTCTCCTACTCTGAATCCCCAAATCTTTTAAGAATTCCAGAAATAACCCTTGCAGAACTAAACAAATTACTTACATTTGCGCTCCATTTAAGGAAAAACGTTTCGTTTTAGGAAAAAAGCATAAAAAATAAGACATCATGGACCTGATCAAATTTGCCGAAGATACTTTGGTTGAAAAGAAAAACATGCCCGACTTCAAAGCCGGCGATACCATAACCGTTCACTACAAAATTATTGAGGGAACGAAAGAACGTATTCAGCAATTCCAGGGAGTTGTGTTACAGCGCAAAGGTTCGGGTGCATCACAGACTTTTACGGTTCGCAAAATCTCCAACGGAGTCGGTGTTGAGCGCATCTTCCCTTTGTTCTCACCTAAGATTGATAAGATAGTGGTTGACAAACGAGGTATCGTTCGCAGAGCTCGTATTTTCTACCTTAGAAATATCTCCGGAAAGAAAGCTCGTATCGAAGAAAAAAAATCTTAATACAAGTACTGAACTTTATTGAAAGCTCTTCCCGAAACGGAAGAGCTTTTTTGTTTTTGCGATGTGGTTGAACTCGGAAGGTTTGCAAGACTTCGGTTTGTAATAGATCCCGCAGTATCAGCGGTCTCTAATCTCACTCTTGGGTTTAGCAATTACAACGTATTCAAGGCAAACGCTTATTCAGTATACTTTAGCATGACGGAAGATTCGATCAATGTTAATCCGTTTGCCGGATTATGTGAAAATCCACTCACGCATTATTTTACTATGTATCCTAATCCCGCTTCTACAATGCTGATCATTATAGCAAGTGATTTTGAAAACAGCAGCATAAAAATTTACAATACACGCGGAACGCTCGTCTATTCATCTTCCATTAAAAAACGGAGTACTCCCCTTTCGTTTAAATCTTTTAGTAACGAGGTTTATTATGTTACGGTAAGGTCGGGTAATCAATGTTTGACAAAAAAATTACGAATGATTCATTAATTGGTATGTAAGCAGAAATCTTTATAGGAGTCGTGCGTTAAGCAATTATATAAATTCCAAAAACAACATTAATATGAAAGCTCTCGTAATTATTTTAGGTGCCGCAGTGTTTCTTTCTGTTTCGATCGTCTCCAATGCTCAACAACTATATCCAGCGGCAGTCTCCATCAGCGGAATCCTATTGGGTAAATACAAAATAATAAATGATGCTGAGAATTCTCTTCCTGATACAATTTCTTTATCAGATGCAAAAGGTATTTTTGCAATAAATGCTATATATATTGATCAAGAACATAAGCTTGAGAGAGTTGACATAGCAGAATACCAAATAACTTTTTTTGAAAGAGGAAAAAACATAACTTTGAAAGGTAATTCTTCTATGCTTTCAACAGAAATGAAAGAACAATTGAATAAAATTCACTCTGGCGACAGAATTATTTTCGAAAATATAATGGCTAAATTTTTAAACGGAGATACAAGACATTTAATTCTTTTAGATACCACAGTAATTTAAATGATTGTTGCTTGAATATATTCATCCTTATCGAATGCGAAACTTACAGTAACCCAATTTGAAACAATAAGACTGCGCATTACATTAAAATCCTGTTTAAATGATTTTTGGTTTCTAATCCTTTACAAATTCTTTTTTAGTTATTGGAAATGCTAACCCTCCGATTGAGTGTTATATATAACACGAAAGGGGCATGCTCCGAACTTTTTCCGAAAAGCTATTTAGCTGTCCCTACCGAGATGAGGTATTTTTAAACTAATTCCAATAAACTCAATGTGCGAATTATGTAACTTATTTCAAAAATTATGTAACACTTTGAAATTGAATCCTACACATTTTTGCAAATGTTAATGTAGTTGAATAAAAATAATTCAGTAATGTTGAACAACTCATTGGAAAATATTTATGATTTCTACAGCAGAATGCTCTTCAATATTGCAGTAGAAATTTCCGCAACAGAACAAGAAGCAGAAGAAATTCTATTGGCAACGTTCAAGAAAATACACGAGCAAAATATAGTTCAGCAAATCCCCCCATCACTTTGCTTAAAACTTATCAAACTACTTATTCAAACAGCACACGAACGACTCAAGCCAGAAGAACTAAAACATAATTTTAAGTTAAAGCAATTTGAAAGCACTCCATTGCTACATAAACTACTTTGCGAACAAATAAATTTAGAGAGACATTGTATTGAAAATAATATATCACTGGCGGAGGCAGGAAAAATACTTCGTGAAGAATTTAATTTGCTACGCAATGCAAAAAAGAGAGAACTGAAAATACCTGAATTTTCGATGGAGATGACAAAATAATAAGAGATTTCTCAGAGACAGTTCCGTTTGTATTGGAAATGTTTTGGTGCAAACTTGGCATTTTATAACCATCGTGCAGACTTCAAATTGTATTGATTCGTAAAGAGACCAACGCTTTCTAACGTATTAAAATTAAAGAAACAATTTTTTGAAAGATATAAAGAAGTTAGCGGTTGTTTTTTTTAAAAGTCCGGGGATAAACTCTGACAATTATTTTTTTATCCTATTCCTATTGGCTTTTTCAAATAGAATATTCATTCCGTAAATGTGGGAATTCTGTAACTAATTTTCGGAATTGTGTAACACTTCCGTCGTTTAAGATAGTCACCTTTGAAGCATGGATATACAAAGAATGATGTATGCTTTCATCAAAACAAAAGCAATTTATATTTTAGTTTTTTTGTTCCTCGCTTCTCCTCGGCTACCTGCTCAAATTGGTATAAAGACTGACACCATCGTTCCCGCAAAAGGTAATGAGAATAAGCAATTAAAAGAAATCAAAAAAGAAAAGGAAGAAAAACTTTCAGACTCTACGGGAAGCGAGCCCAAAAAAAGTTTGATGGTCGACACGACGGTTCAAAATAAATACGGCGACCTCCTAAATGATGACACGCTTTACAATAAAAAATATCCGTTGTGGATTCCGATAAGCGAAGTTTTGGGAAACAACCTGGCGACATTTTCAATGGACAAGTTCATTTTTAAATACGATTTTTCAGTTCCGGTTGGATTTAATTCATGGAAACACAACATCAAAACCGGGTGGGAATGGGATACTGACAGGTTCGGAATCAATTTTATCGGTCACCCATATTCAGGAACACTTTCCTATAACGCCGCCCGTTCAAATGGATATTCGTATTGGCAATCCTTTCCATTTGCAGTTGGTGGCAGTATCATGTGGGAATATTTTGGAGAAAACACCCTGCCATCTTATAACGACATTATCAATACTCCCGTGAATGGAACTTTCCTGGGAGAAATTTTTTACAGGATCAGTTCTAATATCCTCGATGATCGCGCCAGAGGCGTACAACGCGTTCTTCGTGAATTGGCAGCGGGCATCATTAATCCGGCAAGAGGATTTAACCGGCTCGTGCAGGGAAAGATATTCAGGAAAACAAATGTTGAAGTTTATCAAAAGGAACCTCTCAACGTAACGCTGTATGCCGGAGTCCAGAAGCTGAATGATAATCGTCATGAAATTCTCCAATCCGGTACCTCCAATGAAATACTGAACCTACAACTCGATTATGGAAATCCATTTGAGAACAGAACGCGTAAACCTTTTGATTTCTTTAAATTCAGAATGGACTTAGACTTTGGAGTGGGAAGAAAAGTTCTCGACCGCATTACAGGATATGGGATTTTAACCGGGAGAAATTTTCAATCAGACTCCGGACATAAAGCAATGCTGCTCGGGTTGTTTCAATATTATGATTATTGGGATAATAAAACTTTTGAGTTAGGGGCAATCGCTTTTGGCGGAGGTATTATTACTAAAATACCTGTAGACATCGCCTCCAAATCCAATCTATATACTTCCCTTCATTTCGCCGTTGTTCCTTTTGCAGGAACCAACACACGCTACGGACCTGATACTTCACAATTCAGAGATTATAATTTCGGCGGTGGATTGGAAGGACAATTTGAAAGTACGGTCAATGTTGGTAAGCGGGCTACCGGAACATTAGCTGTCTATTATTACTGGATACATAGTTACGTCGGTTTGAAGGAAGACAATTTTATTGGTATTTTTAAACCCAGAATAACAGTTGCTTTAATAAAAAATCTTAGCGTAGGAGCTGAAACCGCATTTTATTACAACGACATACACTCTCCCGAGTTACCTGTTGTTCACCTTGCAAGGAATGAGCAGAAACTTTTCCTGATTCTTTATTTAGAAGACAAGCAAAGACGGGGGCATTATAATTAGATATGAGATATCAGAAAAAGAGAATTCCTGTCTATTCACTATCACTATCTCCCATCTAAATTCTCACATCTCAAATCTATTTCAACATGCTTCACAAACTTTTCATTCCGCTCTTTTTTATTATTACGATTCAATTTTCTGCCAGTGCGCAGGATACTAAACACGACACCATTCCCGGAACCAAAGGAAAACTCGATATAGCTCCTGAAACAAGGACAGAAAGAAAGCAGGAAAAAAAACTCTATAGTATATCTCAGTTTGGTCGTGAATCATTTTTATTTATACGGCAACCCTTCAGGTGGAATGGAAAAGACTGGCTGAATGTCGGCATTCTTGCCGCGGGAACGGCATTACTTACATTGGCGGATCAACCACTCCGAAACGTAACACAAGGCAAACAACGATATTTCTATAGTGCCCCTGTTGAGGGCGGCAGAATATACGGCGAATGGTATTCCATAGGAGGCGTCGCCGGCATTTTCGGTCTATATGGATTGATAGCCGGAGATACCGCAGCGAAAAAAGTCTCGATTGAATTATTACAGGCGGGTCTCTATTCAGAAGCAGTTACCACTGTCTTAAAAATGGTTATTGGAAGAGCAAGACCTTATATGAATGAAGGAGCAAGATCCCTCCATCCATTTGCAGGTATAAATACTGATTACAATTCATTTCCGAGCGGGCATTCAACAAGTGCCTTCGCACTTTCAACCGTTATGTCGAGACATGCGAAATCTGACATTGTAAAAATTCTGGCATACATTCCGGCTGGCCTAACACTATTCTCTCGTATTTACCAGGACAAACATTGGGTATCAGATGAACTTGTAGGTGCAGGTGTTGGTTTCTTTGTCGGCAATTGGGTCGTTGATTTACACGAATCAAAAAGACACAGAATTAATGTGACTTCTATTTCTCCCCCTACTGTTACTTATGCCTTTAATTGATATTTCTTCAGACAAAGATTATATACAACTATTCGGAAAAAAAAGTTGATTAAGTATATTACGTGAACTGAGTCAATTGAATTCAGTCATCATTTAACTTCATTAACCTAATCAACCTAATTCCGTTAATAAATACCCAGGTGAAAAAAAAACTGATTATCATTGCTGCTATAATCGTTATATTTATTGCAACAATCATCTTGTTTATTTCTCCACTCACCAAATACCTGGTAGAAAAATACGATGTAGAATATACCGGTCGTGAAATAAAAATGGACCTCGCTTATGTGAATCCTTTCACCGGATATATCTATTTTAAAAATATTAAATTCTATGAGCAGAATAGTGACAGTATTTTCCTTTCGATAAAGGGGCTTTCCATTGATGTTTCAATCTTAAAACTATTTTCCAAAACGTATGAAATTAATCTTCTTACACTCGACAAACCTGTTGGGTATTTAATTGAAGATAAAAAGCGTTTTAATTTCTCTGATATTATCGAAAAGTTCTCACCCGATAAAATTCAGGATAGTTTAAAATTGCCAGTTCACTTCAATGTTTTAAACCTCGCCATTCATGACGGAGAATTTCACTTTTCTGAGCCGGCGACTCCAATCAATTACTTTATCAGGAAAGTAAATTTTGAAAGTTTGGGAAGGAACTGGGATGTAGATACAATGAACGGCAAACTTTCATTCCTGCCGGGAACAGGAACCGGTGATGTCAGGATTGATTTTACGCTTAACTTAAAAACATTGGATTATAGTGTGGCTACTGTGGCGCATAAACTTGATATGAATCTCATCGAGCAATATCTGAAAGACCTGATGAGTTATGGAAGCTTATCCGCAAATATTGACTTGGATCTGAAAGCCAAAGGCAATCTAACGAATACTCAAACCATAAATGTTCATGGTAAAATGGCATACAATGATTTTCATTTCGGAAAAAATCCAGGTGAAGATTATGCATCCTTCGAAAAAATGAGCGTTGACATCAAGGAACTGGATCCTGAAAAAAATATTTATTTTTTCGATTCTGTCATGCTCATCCATCCCTATTTTAAATATGAACAATACGATTACCTCGATAATATCCAACACATGTTCGGGAAAAATGGTTCGAAAGTAACTGCTGTTAAAGAAGATCCGGAAAAATTTAACCTCATCATAGAAATCGCTAATTACACAAAGGAACTATTTAAAAATTTCCTGAGAAGCGATTACAAGATTAACAGTCTCTCGGTTGAGAAGGGCAACATTCAGTACAATGATTTTTCTCTAAATGAGAAATTTTCAGGAGCCATTAATCCATTTCGTATTAAAGCTGATTCTGTAGACAATACCAAAAGCCGGGTGAAGGTTACTCTTGAAACGGGAATCAAACCATTCGGTAACTTGTCCGCTTCAGTCAGCATGAACCCGAAGGACAACAAAGATTTTGATCTTACCTATAAACTGGCAAAGGTTCCTGCTGCTGCTTTTAATCCTTACCTGATTACGTATACTTCATTTCCAATGGATAGAGGCGTTGTTGAAATGTCAGGAAACTGGAATGTTCGGAATGACATAATACAAAGCACGAATCATTTTTTAGTTATCGATCCTCGGGTTACCAAGCGGATTAAAAAGGAAGACACACGCTGGATCCCGATGCCACTCATTATGGCCTTTATCCGTGAGCGCGGTAATGTCATTGACTATAACATTCCGATTACAGGAGATTTGAAGAATCCCAAATTTCATTTACATGATGTGCTGATGGATTTGTTGAAAAATATTTTTGTTAAACCTTCCACAACTGCTTATCGCATGGAAGTAAAAAATGTAGAGAATGAAATAGAGAAATCACTTTCACTGAATTGGTCTTTACGGCAATCAACTCTTCGAAGCACGCAGGAGAAGTTCGTGAACAAAATTGCTGATTTCTTAAAAAGTGATCCGGCAGCGAACATTGAAGTCCGTCCGTTTCAGTATGTCGAAAAAGAGAAAGAATACATCCTGTTTTTTGAAGCGAAGAAAAAATATTTCTTATCGCTTAATAATAAAACATTTACGACCGACGATGATTCACTGAATATTGATAAATTGTCTCCGAAAGATTCAGTTTTTGTAAAGTACCTGGATCGTTATACGAAAGATAGCATGCTCTTTACAGTGCAGGAAAAATGTTACCGCCTGGTAGGAGCATCTCTTGTGAACAGAAAATATGATGAGTTGGTAAAGGAAAGGGAGCGACTGTTTCTCGAATATTTCAGCAAGAATAAGACGGACAAACAGGTTAAACTGCTTGCAAACGAAAACACGATACCATTCAACGGTTTTTCATATTTTAAAATAAAGTATACCGGTGATATTCCCGAATCATTGATGAAAGCTTACGAAAAGTTAAATGATTTAAATGATGAAACGCCAAGGGATAAATATCAGAAGTTCCGGAATGGAAAGAATAAACGAACAGAACAAAAATAACATAGCGGGCTAATCCTTCAATGGCTTACCATGCGTTTTGGAAATAAGCCATCGTTCCAAAGGAGGAATGAAATGAATGGACCGCACACCGATGCCGGTCATGAGCGGTCGACCAAAAATTGTTTGTATCCTTCTCCCCCATTTTAATCGCCTCCTGAAATTCTCATCCCATACTTTTTGGTAATTTTCTTCAAGCCCCATCCTCACTTTCATATTCATTTTTTCCGACATTTTAATTTTACAGATCAGGTCGCTCAAAAGTTTAGCTGAATGAATCGCTATTGCCATACCATTCCCGCACAATGGTGTAATGAGACCGGCACTATCACCACACATGAAGATATGATTTTCAATCAACTGTTTTGGCGAGAAGGAAATTTCATTAATTACCTCCGGCTCTTTGAAAATAAAGTCAGATTCTGAAAATAAATTCCTGATGACTGGATTTTTAAACAGAACCTTTTCTTCCAGTTCGGCTATTGCATTAAAACTCGTTCGGGAATTTCGATGGTATAAATAACAAAGATTGTATTTATCATCTTCTATCTTCACGATCCCACAATAACCGCCGGCGAAATTATCAAGACCCACTTCATCAATAGGATAATTTGTTTTGATGTGGTACTTAACACCAAGGTAACCTGTATGAGACCCGATAAAATCACGGTTCATTTTTTTATCGAGGGCATCACGCTTGCCATAACTGGCGATGACGAGTTTCGCTGACAACATTTCTACGGAATTAAGTTTCACTTCGAAACAATCTTCTTTAAAAATAATATCAACTACTTTGGTTTCCGTTAGTATCTCAACTCCATTTTTTTTTGCCTGCTCTGCCAATGCGTAATCCATTGTATAACGGCTCAAGCCAAATCCTCCCATATCAAGTAAAGAACTGATATTTTTCCCGGCGGGAGTTGATATTCTCAGCTTCGTAATACTCGACGCGCCATACTCAAACGGATTAAAGCCAATAGACCGGAGAAAATAAAGCACTTCATTACTTACATACTCACCACAAACTTTATGAAACGGATAAGTCTTCTTTTCAATGAGGAGAACATTTATTTTTTGATGAGCAAGCAGGATCGCTGATGTGAGACCGGCAAGTCCGCCACCAACAATAATTACATCATATTTATTTTTCCGTGGAATCAATTGATTACTTTTTAATGATGATCTGCCATCTCCACGCCCACATCCATTTCAGTGTATAATTTTCTATTCCAGCCGATGCTAATACTTGCTTCCATTCTTTTCGTGTCAGTGAGCGCGCGACTGAAAGTGGTCCGTCGTATCTAACCAGGTATGTTTTGGAAAACAGGAAGGTAATCACTTTGATTGAATAGTAAGCGAACCAATGGCGGTGAAGATCATTGATGATGACAGCACGGGATGCAAGAGAATTCATTCTCCGGATCAGTTCAGTCAATTCGTCATTATCGAAATGATGACAGAAAAGTGAGTTCATGGTAATATCAGCGCGCTCGGTTATGAGTGTACCGTCAAACACACTCATGGTTCGGAAACCAATATTCGAAAATTTATTTGATAACTCAGAAGCGTATTCTGTCATCACCTGGTTCCAGTCCACACCGATCAGTTTTACTTTCCTGCCCTTCTTATCTGCCCATTGTGCAATCGCACGAAGCATATCTCCGCCGCCACATCCAAGATCTACAATCGTAACAGGTTCATTATTCCATTCGAGTTGTTCAAGTGCGTTAAGAATAACATGATAGCCACCCAATCGTTTATTAATTACTTCCAACTCACGCAACGCCTGTCGTGTTTCATGAACGGCCACACCTGGCTGATCCATTTTTTCAGGAAGTAAAGTGCGGGTGGAAAAGTCAGGCATACAAGAATTTGAATAATTAACTCACTTCCACGATCATCGATTCCATTGTAAGCCCCGGACCAAAGGCACAAGCCAGTATCTTTTTTCCTCTGTCGGCAGAAGTAAGCGATTGAATATATTTATCTAATACAAAAAAGATAGTGACTGACGACATGTTGCCAAAATCGCGAAGTATTTCATACGAAATCCGGTTCTGCTCTTTCGTTATGTTTAATGCCTCTTCACATGCTACTAATATCTTCGTTCCTCCCGGATGAATGGCATAAAGATCAATCTTCTCCTGTTTCATATTTGCTTTCAGGAACAATTTATTCATGAGTGACAGGATATTTCTTTTGATCAGGTCGGGAACGTAAACACTCAGGCGAAGATCAAAACCGAAATCACCGATGCGCCAAACCATCTCATCCTTTCCGGAAGGTTCGAACTCCGCATAAAAATTCTGGAGTAAAAGTTCCACGCTTCCCGATGGTGGTGAAATATTCTTTGACGAGACAATACAAGCTGAAGCGCCATCAGCAAAGATGGCATTCGCGATCAGTTGATCCTGTTTATTATTTTTTTTGTAATGTATGGTGCAGAGCTCAACACCTGCGACTAAAACAACAGCGCCCGGTTGCGACCGACTGATATGATAGGCAACTTTCAATGCATTGATGCCGGCATAACATCCCATGAAGTTGATGCAGGTTCGCTCTACGTTCCTGTTTAATCCCAATTTTTCGACCAACTGAATATCGAGTCCGGGTGCGAACATTCCAGTGCATGAAAATGTGACAAGATGAGTGATTTCATTCATTTGAAAAGAAGAAACTTTTTCGAGGCAATTTTCTACAGCTTTCACACAAAGATCAGCCGCATATAGTTCATATAAATCCATCCGTTTCGAAACGGAAGCAGGTGGCTCGATACCGGCAGGATGAAAAAGAATATTTCCGATTCGATCATTGTGACCGAATTCTTCCAACACACTGTGTCGTGTGATGATACCGCTGTGACTGTAAATTTTTCGCAGCTGCAGTTTTTCAGCCCGGTTTAAACCATTCGCGGATTCCAAAATAGTATAATGATGTTCCTGCGATATCCTATGCGGAGGAACTGCTGTACCGATTGCTTTTATGGATGGAATGCCTGACAATTTTTTTCAGATAATAGTAAGAAACTGTTAAAAAAAATATTTCAAGTACTTGCTATTGAATTTGTTTAGACTTCGCTTCACATTTCGACTTAGAATGACTCTTCGCACAAGATCACTCTGATGCGAAGCTCATAGTGAAGCAGAAGGGTGTGCTGGCTATACCTTTTGTTCCATAGAAAATTAAATAGTTTCTAACATTTCAAAGTTACTCAACTTTTAACAGGTAGAACAATTAAATCGTCGCTTTGTTTTAACTTTGTTTGCTGCCAATATCTCCAAAATGAAAAATAGTTTATTCCGTCTCTTTGATCATGATACATTGCTTCATCTGCGCCTCCCTTTTTCGTTCTTTTTACTACCGGTATTTTGTTTTGCATTAAGCCAGTCTGATACCGTCATTTGGATTAACGCATCCATCATTTTTATCGTGCTCCACTTCTTTATTTATCCGGGCAGTAATATTTACAACAGTTACATGGATGAAGATAAAGGAAGCATCGGCGGACTCAAAAACCCACCTCCCGTTACAAGAAAATTATATAATGTCAGTATTGTTTTTGACAGTATTGGTTTACTTCTTTGTCTTTTTATTAATTACAAAATGCTTTTTCTGATGCTTGTCTATATCGGAATATCGAAGGCATACAGTTGGAAAAAGATACGGCTAAAAAGATATGGTTTTACAGGATGGTTAGTCGTGATGCTGTTCCAGGGCGGCTATACTTTTCTTCTGGTGAATATGGCCTCCGAAAATTTGTTTTCCGAAGAATGGTTTGGTGAGAAAAATATTTCATGCATGCTCCTTGCTTCTCTATTGATTGGTGCCTCCTACCCGCTTACACAGGTGTATCAGCATAAAGAAGACAGCGAACGCGGTGATAAGACAATCAGTTATCGACTTGGAACCAAGGGTACTTTTATTTTTACCGGATTATTATTTCTCGTTGCCTGCATTTTTGCATGGAAATATTTTAACCGCTTTTATAACTTCCGTAATTTTGAAATTTTTATCCTTTGCCTCCTGCCTGTGATTGTCTATTATTTTTATTGGTTCCAAAAGGTTTGGCGAGATGATACTTTTGCTGATTACTCACATGCCATGCGAATGACATCCGTTTCTTCAGTCTGCATGATCATTTGTTTCAGTATTTTATTTTTTCTGAATCATTGAATATATGTATGCATACTATTCCTAATGAATCGCCAAACCGATCGTAGAAACTCCGGTCGAGAGATCTAGGAACATTCCCAGCCGGTCATTAAAATGATATTCTGTTCCAATGTGCAAATCAACATACAAACCACTTGAACTGTGGTAAGCGTATTTGTCTCCATAATAATCGCTGTCCCAAGTTACGCTCCTGATGGCAAATCCCAGTGATGCAGCCAGATAAAAATCCCACTTAGAGCCGGCATTTAAAATCTCATCAAAATAATAAGTTCCCTTCACACCGATTGGTATCACGGTCTCGCGATAGGAGTAATACCTGTAAGGATAGTGCGGATTGCCCCAGTAATAGTCATTGCTGTAAGAATAGAAAGTGAGAAACGGTGCTAGTGTAAAATTCTTTCCTGCATTCAATTCATAATTAATATGAAAAACCGGCAGCGAATGCCCTACATATCCATAGTAACCGATACCCAAACCGAGATTCAATGTATGAGCATAGGTTTCAGAAGATCCATTTACCCTTGCTATTGACTTTAAACTTATCAAAGTAAAAAGTAAAACAAAAAGAATTAGTATTTTTTTCATTTTCAATAAATTAGTTACCAAATAAATAAAACTAAACTCTAAAAAACATCGCTCGTCTCTCAGGAATGAGCGATGTTTTTTCTGATGATCTTACAACGCTTCAATTATCTTTTGCAATTCCTCTCTTGATTTGCCTAATTTTATCTGAAGTTTTCCAAGCATCTCCTCTTTCTTGCCTTCAGCAAATAGAAAGTCGTTTTCTAACAAGATTGCAAATTTTTGTTTGAGTTTACTTTTTTGCTCTTCCCAATTTTCTTTAATTTCTGGCGTATTCATTTTTTAATGATTTGCTTTTAAAAATATTTCCATTTGCAAATCTCAGCTAATCCTGATTAAAATACGTTACACATTCCAGTAAATAATTTACAAGATTCACACATTGAAGAAAATTCCACTGAAGTTCCAACTCAAGATAAAACAGATTTAAATTAAGAAAGAGGTTTCCTTCCCTGGATCACTCTTAACAAGATTGCAATGATGGCAATAACAAGGAGGATGTGAATGAGTCCGCCACCGAATGGATAAACGAGATACCCAATAAGCCACAATATAATTAATATAATAGCGATTGTATAAAGTAAATTTCCCATGATAATTAGATTTTAAATTGTAAGATTAAATATGCAGTTAAATTTTAAGAATAGATGTCTCCCTTCTACTATTGATTAGTCCTTATCTTTGAATGACGCTTTAAACTCTTCCCAATCATTGTTAATACTGATCTTAAAAGCTTCCCATTTATCGCTTCCTTCATCCTTATAGTCTTCCAGTTTCACTTTCATGGTATGATTTTTTTGTTCCAATTCATCCACCTGTTTTTGATGTCTTGCCTTGACCTCCCCCTTTTCCTTTGCAACTTTCACTTTGAAAGCAGCTATCTTATTTTCATTGTCACTGATTTTAAGTTCAAAGTCGTCTTTGAATTTTTGCCACTCTTCAGCATACTTATTCTGCGCTTGCTTCAAATCCTGTTTTGCATTCCTGACATCTTCTTTAGCGTTTTCAACTTTTTTCTCTGATGAATTATTACAAGCCGTTAGAATAACTCCGGTTGTAAAAATAATAGAGAAAGAAACTAATATTGATTTTTTCATTTGATATAGTTTTAAAATAATTTGAATTAATAAATTAACAAGACAAAGTTGTTGTTGTTTTAACTCTTATACGTTACATAATTCCCAAAATAGGTTACATATTTCACAGATTCTCCGGAGCAACCGATAACTAACTCTTAATCTTCTTATGGATATCATGAAAATGATACGTAAAAGTGATTCCCTGTGATTCACCATTATTATAAGGAAGGACACTCATCGATGGATTTTTAATCTTGTGAAGTTGCGGTACCATGATTCCGGTTAAAGTTCCAAGCGCTGTACCTAATAAAATATCAGAAGGGAAATGCTGCCCGCCTGCAAGTCGCATATAAGCTGTTGCTCCGGTAGCAGCCGCTGCAACGCCATAATACACCCATTTGATTTTTGATTCAGGATGATAATCCGAATATACTTTAGCAATAAAGAAAGTTGAAACGGATACGATCTGAACATGTCCCGAGTAGAATGAATTTTTTGAAATGCGGTCCATTCGTTTAGGCATTGGAGTTTCATTACTATACGCATAAGGTCGGTAACGATCGACAAAGTAGGTGGCTGTTGTACCCATTAATCCTGTAACAGCCATCGCTTCCCAATATAAAAAAGTGAGTTTCCAATAATCTTTCCTCACTTCTTTATCGGTGGCGAAGAAAATAAGAGGCAAAGGAATTGCGGCATAAAACGGATAATAACTTACCCTGTCTAATGTTTTTGAATAGGGATAAACTGCCCACCGGTCAAATGCATTGATATCAGATTTTTTTAATCCGAGAATCTTTTCTTCACTCGTGACACCTTTGTCATAAATTTTTGTGAATGTAAATAGAGACCAGCCGGTTCCTGCGACGACAATGGGAATATCAACAGCTGGATTAATTTTATAAAGTGTTGTTTTTTTATTTACACTTTTTTTTTCCTGACCGGCATAACCGGGAGCTTCAGGGAAACCTTCTTTGCGCAATGTATCTCCTGAAACAGGACGCAAAGAATCAGTTTGGCAATAGCTTTGAAAAGATATCAATACAATGGTGATACCTGCAAGAATTTCTTTTTTCATGGTTGATTTATTAAATAATATGACAATTAATATTTTTACCCTATAATCCGATTTTCATTTTTTAAAAAGCAATAGAGGCTCAGTAGATACTGAGCCTCCGTTGCAATGATAATCAACATTTAGTTATTTAATAAGGACTAACTTATCATGGTATTGTTTATCAGCAGTATTTACTCTGTAGACATAAACGCCTTCAGCTAATTTACTTCCGTCAAACACTACTTTATAAGATTGTCCTGCGTCGGCAGTACCATTGAATAAAGAGGCTACCCTGTCTCCATTCAAATTAAATACTTCAACGGTTACATCGGTAACTTCGTATGCAAATTCAAATTCAATGGTTGCTTTTGAATCGAATGGATTCGGATATGCACTAATCGTTACATGCCCGTCTGATATTATTCCATAACCTAACGCCGAAGCAACATGACGGTCATCATTCTCTTCTTCTCTTGATGGACAATTCTCAGGTTGTTGTTCGTTATGAGTTGCCAGTTGAGATGCAAGAGGTTCTGCGGATCCTGATACAATAGCATTGTGAATCAGATGGATCGCCTGGGCAGGAGTATAAAAATAATGTCCGTTCAATCCACATGTATTCAGTAAGGCAGCAACACCCTGGCGAGCCAGTTTGTTAAAGCCGCCACCACCTAAATTCAAAGCTTGCAACAGGGTAAGGCCATTGTTATAGCCAGCTGCTGTCATCTGTGAATTTGTTAATCCAAAGGTTCTCGCGAAAGATGAACCTGCAACACCGCCACCATCATACATTGTCCCTAATGCTGTAAGTGCATTTGCAAGTGATTGCGCTATCGGATCGCCTTCGTTGTCCCACAGTTGAGAATGGTTTTTCCAGAATCCAAGTGTACAACCGCCAAGATCAAGATTTGAAAGCGCTGCGGTGCAATGGAGCTGAACTGTGCAGGAATCCATATTGCCACAAGCTCCGGTCAAAACTACCTTGAATGTAGCTGTGTCACTGCCTGCAGTATAAGTAATGCATGAAGCATTAATTCCTGAAGTAATTACCCAACCTGTACCTTGCACACTCCAATGATAAGCAGTTGCATTGGTCGCGTTTGAACAAAGTATATTTCCGATTGAACCACATATTGGTAAACTAACGGGAACTGTTAATGAACAGGTCGGAAGAGTCTGAGCCAATGATGGAACTGTAATGGTTTGCTGGCAGCCGGATGTGTTGCCACAAGCGTCGGTCGCTAACCAGATCCGGGTATAGGTTCTGGAACCTGAAGCATTTGTCACGGATGTATCAGATACGATGAACAGTGTTGGACTTCCATCACATGAATCTGAAACTGCAGGGGTACCGAATGTAACAGTTGGAGTATAACAAGGAAGAACAATGTTGGCTCCGCAAGTAATTACAGGAGGGGTTGTATCAACTACCGAGATACTCTGACTAACCGGGTTCGATTGATTTCCGCATACATCAACAGCGATCCATGTTCTTGTTTGTGTAAATGTTCCCTGGCATGGGCCTGGTATCAATACATCTGAAACAATAACGAGGTGAGCGCTTGAACAATTGTCGGAGAACGTTGGATCAATAAACACTGGTTCAACAGGACAACTTACAGTTATGTTCGCTCCCGGCTGACCGATTGTTGGAGCTACATTGTCAATAAATGAAATGTGCTGAACACAACCTGAAAAATTTCCATGAGCATCTACTGCTGTCCATGTTCTGTTTATTCCGCCTGCGCAATTCATTGTGCAGACCGCATCAGAAAATGTAATAGAAACACCTGAACAATTATCAGTCGCCGTAGCAACTCCTGTATGAGAAGTATCACTTGGTGAACCGCAAACAATTGTTACATCTGCTGCACATAAAATCAGCGGAGCTATATTGTCATTAAAAGTGATATGCTGCATGCAACTTGAATGGTTGCCACAAGCATCAGTAGCTGTCCAGATACGGTTGATACCGTTTCCTGTGCAACTTGTTGATGAAGCTGAATCCAAATAAGAAATGATGATTGCCTGGGTACAATTATCAACTGCTGAAGCAACTCCTGTATGAGAGGTATCACTCGCAGAACCACATGAAAGTATTAAGTTACCCGGGCAAGTAATCACCGGAGCGATTGAATCAGATGACCATGTAGCGGTACGGGAAACTGTAATTGCCACGTTACCACATGCATCTGATGCTGACCATGTTCTTGTTTGAGAACTTGTACATCCTGTTGTTGAAACGCTTCCATCTATTGAAGTAGGTGTTATAGGACCGCAATTGTCAATAGCTGTAGCTGTTCCCAATGCTGCATTGATTGCAGCAGCTGAAGGATGACAACCTAATACTAATGACGCACCTGTTGCAGTAATCACCGGAGCGATTGTATCTAAAGTCCATGTTGCTGTTCGGGTAGTTGGAGTTGATACGTTACCGCAAGCATCCGTTGCTGTCCATGTTCTTGTTTGTGAGCGGGCACAACCGTTTGCTGTAACAAGTCCATCTGTTGAAGCTGGTGTTACAGGACCACAGTTGTCAGTAGCTGTTGCAGTACCAAGTGCAGCATTGAT
>JAYVZS010000049.1:0-35217 GCA_043783155.1 Bacteroidota bacterium
AGATCCCGATACGCTTCGCTACCGGGATCAATTCGACTTAATCGTTTCAGTGCACCGCCTGCGGCGGTTTCTAAAACGATAGTCTCATTGATTTAAAAAAAAGCCGCCACGCAAAACCCGCGTGACGGCCATAAACAAACACATTCTTTATTAATTACTGAACGATTAATTTTCCTTTTACAACTCCACCATTGCTATCGCTAATCTGGTAGAAATACAAACCTGTTCCAAGTTCTTTTTTGCTTAATTCAAAATCACCGTTGGTCAGGTTTTCTTTCATGCTTACTAATCTGCCGGTAGTTTCGAATATCCTCAGTGTAACGTCACCGGTTGTATTCTCAATATGAAGCGTAGCAGTTTCAGTAAGCGGATTCGGATATACGCTTGCAGCTACTGAAGTTCCCATAGCTGGTGCAGGTGCAGTTCCTGTTCTCCAGCAATGATGAGGATGATTACAAACGTGAACAGAGTCAATGTGAACTGTATCGCATAATGTAGCGGTACAAATAACAACTCCAGCGGTATCCGTATTTGTAACAGTGAGGCATGCATTGTAAACACCTGACTGACTATATGTATGCAACGGGTTGCGCATCGTAGAGGTTGATCCGTCTCCGAAATCCCATGCATAAGTTACGCTCTGAGGATTTGGCGCTGTATGAAACTGAACGTCGAGGTGATTATGGCAACGATGACCGGCTGAAAAATGAGCATTGCATGGAGGTGGCGGTGGAGTAACATGAATGCTATCGCACCATGTAGCTGTACAAAGTACCGCACCTGCTGAATCCGTTTTTGTTACAGTAAGACAAGCGGAGTAATTTCCCGGCGCATACGTGTGGGTGGTAACCGCAACACTGTCTGTTGAGCCGTCACCGAAATTCCATGAATACATTGTTCCATGCGAATTGTGCGAACCGTAAAAGTGAACACTTGAGTTAAAACCATTGTGATGGTAATAATGCGCATTGCAAACAGGAGGCGGAGGAGTTCCGGCAGCACTTGCCTGAACGCTGTCGCACCATGTAGAAGTACACAAAATATTTCCCGCAGTATCTGCATCTGTTACAGTAAGACAAACGTAATAAGTTCCCGCAACAGCGTATCCGTGAACGGTATCGCGTACAGTAGAAGATGAGCCATCACCGTAGTTCCATGAATATGTTGAACCGGCAGGGTTATGGGCAGGATCTAAATCAATAGAACCATTCCCAAAAGAGTGATGAGTAAAATGCGCATCGCAAACCGGAGGTGGCGGTGGAGGTGGCAGAGTAAAATGAACACTGTCGCAATTTGTTGCAGTACAAATAAGAGTACCTGAAGTATCTCTGCGTGTAACCGTCAAACATACATAATAAGCACCGGAAGCTGCATACGCATGCGTCGGGTTGTGAAGACTTGAAGTGTCTCCATCACCAAACGTCCACGCATACACGGTTCCTGAATGATTCACCGATCCGATAAAATAAACGAGCGTGTTGTTAGTCTGATGATAGAAATGAGAATTACAGTTATTCGCCGATTGCGCAAAAAGCTGAATCGACAAAAACGTCAATACAAATAAACCAGCCAAAGACTTGCCTATCTTTGAGCGGTTACTGGATGTAGTTTGATTTTTCATAGTTGTTTTTAGTTATTTTTTGTCAAAACTAATTACCTATTTAGGAGATTGGATTAAGAAAGTTAGGAGAATATATTAAGAATTTAAGCCAAAAAATGCATCAAGTAAAATAGAATCAGCCCGGAAAACAGTAATCAATAAATCTATGAACACAGCCAGTACTGCGGCTTTCAATAAATATGACAATTAAATCCATCTCAAAGTTAACGACAAAAAAATGAAGATACAACTATTCAGCATTCTCCTCCTTCTGAGTTTCTCTGATTTAAAATCTCAAACGATCGAAACAAGCAGCCACTCCACTTCCGGGTATATCAACGCGAATGGAACCATTGAAAATTCAAGTCACAGCACTACCGGCTACATAAGAAATGATGGCACCATTGAGAATAGCAGTCACTCAACAATTGGATACATCCGAACCAACGGAACCATCGAGAATGCCAGTCACAATACAGCCGGATATGTGAAAGAAGACGGAACAGTAGAGAACAGCAGTCACAGTACAATTGGTTATGTGAAGAAAGACGGTACCATTGAAAACAGCAGCCACAGCACGATTGGTTATGCGAAAGATATTAAGAAAGAATGGGCCGCAGTCTGTTTCTTCTTCTTCAAACTGTGAAATGCATATTTTTTTTCACTTTGAATGTCCTGTCAATATTGAACTCTATTTATTGGCCTCACCCCAACGCCTATTATCGATAGATGTTTCAAGAGGTGAGTATCTTTTTTGTCGGACAGTAATGATTTATTATGAATGAATGGTGACTTCTACGCTTCAAGTCTTAATTCCATTCTGAATGTTTTCCTTTTAAAAACAGGATGGGTTCTTTCATCAGCAGTTTTTAAGAAACCGAATTTGGTGTAGAGTGCGATGGCAGCTTCGAGCCGGTAAGCAGTATCGAGTGAAATAATTTTCGCATTTTTTTTCTTTGCTGCATCAATGCACGACTGCATTAAAAGATGTCCGACTTTTTGTCCTTGTGCCTTTTCCGTCACTCCCATTTTAGCGATTTCATATTCTTCTTCCGAAACTTTAATGAGCGCGCATGTTCCGATAATCTCATTATTGAGTCGCGCAAAAAAAACACAACCACCATCGTTCATTATTTTCTCCGGATCAGAAAGTAGTTTATCATCTTCTTCTGTTACAAAATAATATTTACTGAGCCATTCAACATTGAGTTCCTTGAAAAAAGATTTGAGGGACGGATGATAGGGAGTTATTACAGGAGAAACCATGCTATTAAATTTCCAATTATCACATTCCAATTATCAATTTCAAATTTATCAATTCGCGTGAATCCAATTGAAAATGAATATTAATTTCACGGCGATCATTGATCAATTGATTATTGTAAATTGGCAGTTCAACTCACTTCGCCGTTACCACAAACACTGTCCGGCGGTTTCTTGCGCGGCCTTCTTCAGTATCATTCGATGCAACCGGTTTTGTTTCTCCAAATCCTTTATATGAAAGTCTTGCCTTGTCAATGTGCTTGCTGACGAGGAATTCAAAAACGGTGTGAGCGCGGTTTTCAGAAAGCGTCAGGTTGCTTTGATGTTCACCGACATTGTCGGTGTGCCCGTTGATATCAACATGCAACGTCGGATTCTCATTGAGAAACTCCGCGAAATTCTCCAATACAATTTTAATTGTGTCATTAATCTGGTATGAATTGGTGCCAAACAAAATATCATTCAGCGGATACTGACCATCTACTTTTATTTCTTTCAGCGTAATGTTTTGTTTCACCAGATGACTGGTTGTGTCCTTTGATGAGAGATACTCCGACTCAAAAGCGTATCCGTCTTTCTTCACAGTTAACAATAAATCATTCTCAAAATTCACAACAAATGCGTACTTACCAGTCACTGAATCTACATTGATCTTAGTCATTTGTTTTGTCACTGTATTCCTGACTTCAATGGTCGCTGAAACAGGAAGATCTTCATTGTCTGCATTCAGTTTTCCTGTCTGCAGAAAAACTCTTCCCGGGCGAACCTGCTGATATAAATCAAACGAGTAAATATCAAAACCTCCGGCGCCTTGTAATTTATTAGAGGCAAAATAACCGGTTTTACCGTCGGTGCTTACAAAAAATCCAACCTCATCCGCTTCTGTATTGATCGGGTATCCAAGGTTCACCGGCTTACTCCACTTCCCGTTGTCATCTAATTTACTCATGAAAATATCGTAGCCGCCGAGACCGGGAAGACTGTCTGAAGAAAAATAAAGTGTTCTTCCATCGCTGTGTATGAATGGACATTTGTCGTTTCCGTTTGTGTTGATAACAGATGACAGTTTCTTTGCTTTACTCCATTTACCTTCTTCATTCTTATGCGTAACATAAATATCGATTCCGGTCATTGAATCACGTGAGCTGGCGAAGTAGAGTGTATTTCCGTCAGGAGTCACCGAAGGTTGCGAATCCCATTGTCTTTTATCATTGACGTTTGGACCGAGATTATAAATTTCTTCCCATCGGCCATCGATGAAATCAGAACCACAGATATCGAAGTTTCCGTTTTTGTTCACAGTAAAATAAAGATGTTTGTTGTCGACCGTAATGGTTGCGCCTCCCTCGTTGTTACTGTTACTTTGATTGAACGGCAAAGGCATCGGACTCCCTTTGTCAAATGATCCGTTGATTCTGTTGGCAATCATAAATTTTTCAACACTGGCAGGAGTCAGCATATTCCGGTCCTTCTGTTCAAACCTGCGCGTGAAAAAAGCTATTTCATTATCAGGAGAAATGTAGGGCAAGTATTCAGGATCGGAAGTAGAAATGCCCGGAACAGGTTTCGGATCGAACGGAACGGGATGGGAAATCAGTTTTGCTTTTGTAAGCATGTCTTCTGCTTTATCAGCATGAGTTTCATCGATCTTTTCAAACTCAAGAAATTTTTTTAACAGCCTTTCAGCATCTTTGTATTTTTTTGTGTCGAAATAATACCAACCTAACTGGTAATAAATTTCGGCGTTCAGATCAGGACAAAGTTCAATCACTTTCAGAAATGATTGTTCCATTACTTTGTCCTCATGCTTTTTCAGAGCAGCATTTCCCTGGAGCAGATAAGCATCGGCGAATTCCGGATCTTCGTCAATCGCTTTTTCAATAAGTGGTTTTACTTCAGAATATTTCCTTTGTTTGAAAAGATCACTTGCATCTCTGAAAATTTTTACCGCTTTTTTGTTTTGGGATTCGGGGCAGCTCGTTTCCTGTGCTGAAACCAAAAAAGGAGCCACAAAAAAATAAACAATAACAAAAGTAAAGATGAATATTTTTTTCTGTATCATGAGAAGACGATTCAACAACAAGATCATTTGTAGCTGGCAGAGAATTGTATTTCGTTAGAATTATTTCTTGAACGGATTCAACTGATCCAACTGGTCTTTCGCTTTTTGTTCGGCCGCCTTTTTTGCAGCGTCAGCAGCGGCTTTTGCTTTCGTGTCCGCTTCCTTCTTCAATCGATCTGCTTCTGTATTTACTTTTGATTGAGCATCAGATTTTACTTTATCAATGGCAGCTTTTGCCTTTGCTTCTGCTTCCGATTTTAACTTGTCGGCTTCAGCTGAAGCAGCGGCTTTTAAATCATTCATCACTTTCGCTCCTTGCTGGTTCAGGTCGGTACCAATAGTTGGATTAGTAACAGTCCCACCGATTTTTATGGCAACAGGAATCATGTCACCAATAGATAAGTTTGTGCCTTTGCTGTTTGCCTGTGAAACCAATCCGTTTAAAACTGAATTAGCGGCACCGCCAAAAGATGCTCGTGGAATCTGCGTCACCATCGTGTAATCAATCGTCTGATCAAAACCATTGCTTCCTCCAACAGTGCTTTTAAAACCATTCATAGTGATGTCGAATGGATCAACGTTCACTCTTCCATTCTTAAACTTAAAAGAAATATTTGTTTTCGGCACGTCCAATTTTTTTAGTGAAGGCATTTTTAAAGCATCAGCTATTTTGGTGGTGACAGGAAAATTTTGAACCGTAATCTGCGAGGTAACTAAGTTTCCGCCACCAATCAATGAAGGCATCACAGGATTCAGTTTGCTATCGAGATCACCTTTCAGATCCATTTTGCAGGAGAATTTCCCTGAACAATTTTTAGCAATCGGTGCCATCTTCTCTACTGTATTAAAAGTGGTCGCCGTTTTCTGAATATCAAAATCAGTAATGGAAAGACCGAAACTGATAGCAGGTTTTTTAGGATTCTGTGTGTTGTAGCTGCCATTCATCACCATGCTTCCGTCGAGCAGGTTCATCTTCAAATCTTTCATGTTGACTTCCTGATCGCGGATAATAATCGCACCTGAACAATTACTCATGATCACATTTTCGTAAATCATCGTTCCGATGGTTGCTGCTAATGTAAAATCTATGTTGGCAGGAATTTCAATGGCCGAAATGGCTGCCGTATCCGATTTCGTTGCAACAGTTGCGGCGTCACCACTCATCCATTCATTTAGATCAATTTTTGTGGATGTCATTTTCAACTGGCCTTTCAGCGTTTCACCTTTCAATGCATACGGAATAAAATTTTCGAGTGAGCCGCTTGCCTGGATGTCTGTCTTGCCTGCTTTCATATTAAATGCATTCAACGCAACTACTTTTGGGTTGAATGTCATATTGATGAGTTTAATGTTAACCGGTTGTTTCAGGTCAGCAGAAGAATAATTCATGTCAGCCACATTGAGTGAACCGCCTGCACTGAACTGATCGTACTTCTGATTTTTAATGGAAGAATATTTTCCTTTTGCTGAAAGATCGGACGTGATTACACCCGATAACGTAGTTCCTTTCTCGAGCGGAACAATCTTCTGCATGTTGCCAAGGTCAACTTTTCCTTTGAAGGTTGCATCAACATCAGGATCGCTGATCGGAGTTTTTAAAAGCATCCGCGCATCAAAAGCATCGCCTGCAATTTCAAGATGCATGCGGGCAAGATTGACAACGGTATGATCCATCACGCCATCTGCATTGTTGACTTTGAAATCAACAAAAACATTTTTTACATCAGCAGGCAACGACGGGTATTTAAACGATCCGTTGTCGATATTAAGCGTCATTCCAAAACCCGGAATTGACTTGGCATTGTATCGGCCTTTCGTCCACCCTTCCATTGACATTTTACCGGACGCCTTCACATCTTTGAAACCATCTTTATATACTGCAGGAATCATGGATATGAAATTTTTAAAATCAGATTTCGCGGCAGAGAATTTTAAATCCATGTCGATGTTGCTATCAGGCATGGCCAGCCAGCCACTGAAGCCAAGTTCCAGTTCATTCAATAAAATCTTATTGTCTTTGAATGTGAATTTGAAATTTTTCATGTCCATGTCAAGATCCGCATCAATCGTTGTCTTTGTATTACTGATATATTTTACACCACCATACGCAAGACTCAGTTTATTACATTCTGTCTTTGTAAAAAGTGTAAACAAATCCTGTGTGAAATCTCCCTTGCCCTGATGATTAAAATTATCGAGCATCAAATAAAATCCCAATGCTTTATCATCATACAGCACTCTTCCATTTTCAACAGCGTATTTTTGAAGCGTTGCTTTGAAAGAAGAAGGTTTTCCGTCTGACTTCTCCGCTGCAGTAGCAGGATTCATAATATCCCAGTTTGGTTTTCCTTCTTTGGTGACAAGAAAATTCATGACCGGCGAATCCAGGTTAACTGATTTAATTTTGATCTGGCTGCCACTGATTACACTCATGAGATCAACCGTTACCGAAACGGATTTCACGTAGACCAATGTATCGCCTTCAAAGGGTTTAAGGTTGATGATGCTCAGGTTTTTAATCTCCATCGAAAAATTCGGGAAGTGACGAATCAGCGACAGACTGAAATCACCGAAATCAAATTTCGCATTCAGGGTTTTGTTTGCTTCCTCTTTTATCTTCGATACAATTTTGTCTTTGAAAAGATAAGGAAGTGTAATCATTAACACCAGCAACACAAGAACAACGATGCCGATCCATTTGATAATTTTTTTCATATTAATTTGTTTTTATTTCTTAGTGCTTCTTAGTGTCTCAGTGGTCATTTTTTTACAACTAAGACACTAAGCGCAACTAAGGGATTAGTTTTGAATTTTTATTTCTCAATAAGTGATCTGCCAGCACAATCGCCGCCATCGCTTCCACAATTGGCACAGCCCGCGGAACCACGCATGGATCATGTCGACCTTTGCCTTTCAGTTCAACTTTATTTCCATTGCTGTCAATCGTCTGTTGCGTTTGCATCAATGTTGAAACAGGTTTGAATGCAACACGGAAATAAATATCCATTCCGTTTGAGATCCCGCCTAAAATACCACCAGCATTATTTGTCATAGTGATTATTTTCAATGCTGATCGTTCCTCGTCCTTCGTTTTAACCCCCTCCTCTTTTGGAGAAGGGCTCGGGATGAGGTTATCATTATTCTCCGAACCTTTCTTCTCCGCTCCTTCAAATCCGCTTCCGTATTCAAAACCATGAGCTGCATTGATACTCATCATCGCTTTGGCAAGGTCAGCATGAAGTTTATCGAAGACAGGTTCACCCAATCCAACAGGAACATTTTGAATAACGCACGTTATAATTCCACCTATGGTATCACCTTCTTTTCTCACCTCTTCAATTTGCTGAATCATCTTTTCAGCAACACTTTCATCGGGACAACGAACGATGTTCGACTCTGTTTTATTGAGGTCGAGTTCAGAATATTTTTTTTCAACCTTGATTGATGCAACCTGTGAAACATACGCCTGAATTTTGATTTCGGGCTGATGATTTCCCATCAATAATTTCGCAACAGCTCCTGCAAACACACGGGCAGCTGTTTCGCGGGCAGATGATCTTCCGCCGCCGCGATGATCTCGGATTCCGTATTTCGCATCATACGTGTAATCAGCATGCGCCGGACGATACACATTTTTCAGGTTATCATAATCGCTTGGTTTGTAATCCTGGTTCCGGATGATGAAAGCAATCGGGGAACCAAGTGTGAGTCCTTCAAAAACTCCTGATAAAATCTCAAACTCATCGTTCTCATTACGCTGAGTGGTAATCTTCGACTGACCTGGTTTTCTTCTGTCGAGTTCCGATTGAATAAAATCGATATCCATTGGTAAACCAGCGGGACAACCATCGATTATTCCGCCGATTGCGACTCCGTGAGATTCACCAAAAGTGGTAACCCGAAAAATATTTCCGAACGTGTTTCCTGACATAAAGAGTGCAAGTTACCTAAAAAACAAAGGGGCTTGGCCATGATCGTTGCCAGTATTCAACGAAGACATGTTAATTGAATTCCTGATGAGAAAAATTTTTTAATAAATCCGAATAGCTGAATGAATCAGTAATGAACAAATGACTAATTTCGGCAGCAAAGTTTGGAATGATGACATTGCTCATTAAAAATATTAAGTCACTTGTTGGAGTGTTTGATGGATTGGGGAAAAAGAAATTTCTTTCCGGAACGGAAATGTCTTCTTTAAATTCTATTGACAATGCTTTTCTCTTAATTGCAAACAATCAAATTTCGGATTTCGGTGAAATGAGTGTTGAACTTATCTCACGTCTCACATCTCACATCACAGATCTCCAAACCATTGATGCAAATGGCAAACTCGTCCTCCCATCCTATTGTGACTCACACACTCATTTAGTTTTTGCATCAAGTCGGGAACAGGAATTCGTGGATCGCATAAAGGGTTTATCGTACCAGGAAATTGCGCAGCGAGGCGGTGGCATTTTAAATTCGGTAAAAAAATTAAGAGAAGCTTCAGAAGAAGAATTGTACCTGTCTGCATGGGAGCGATTGAATGAAATCATGATGCAGGGAACCGGAGCCGTTGAAATTAAAAGTGGTTACGGATTAAATTTGGAAAGTGAATTGAAAATGTTGCGCGTCATAAAAAGACTGAGCGAAAATCATCCGCTTACTATCAAGGCGACTTTTCTTGGTGCCCACGCAGTTCCTTCAGAATACAAAGACAAGAAAGAAAAATACATGGGTCTTCTTATCAATGAAATGCTTCCTTCCATAGCGCACGAAAGGTTAGCAGATTATTGTGATGTCTTTTGCGAACAAGGTTATTTCACAAAAGAAGAAACCATTCGACTACTTATTGCAGCGAAAAAATACAACATCACTCCTAAAATTCACGCAGAGCAACTCAGCCATAGCGGTGGCATTGAAGCAGGTGTCGAAACAGGAGCCATCAGTGTGGATCATTTGGAGTATTGCAACGATCATGACATTGAACTTCTGAAAAACTCTGAAGTAATGCCAACCATTCTACCAGGAGCGCAGTTCTTTCTTCAGCTTCAAAATCCACCTGCACGAAAAATGATTGATGCGGGATTACCTGTTGCAATCGCCAGCGATTACAATCCAGGAAGTTCACCATCCGGAAATATGAATACGATGATTGCACTGGCTTGCATTCAATATAAAATGACACCGGAAGAATCTTTCAATGCAGGCACTATCAACACTGCTTATGCGATGGGAATAAGCGAAACGCATGGAAGTATAGCAAAAGGAAAAACCGCGAATGTATTTATCACCAGGGAAATTCCTTCTCTCTCTTATATGCCTTATTCGTTTGGAAGTAATTTGATAGAAACGGTAATTATTAACGGAAAAGTTGTTTAGTTTTGTCAAAGAGCAAACAAAAAAAATGGAAATAAAAAAACTTCATATTTCGAACTTCAAGTCAATTGGTGAAAAAGGAGTTACTATACATGCTCCAAATCCTTTTTCGGTATTTGTTGGACCAAACGCCTCTGGTAAATCCAATTTTTTTGAGGCGTTAGAATTTTTTAATTTTATTTCTAAAAGTTCTTCTAATGAGACTTTCAGACTTTTCGGAGGAACTGAAAATATTACTCATAAAAAATACGGAAAGAAATACCTGGGATTTGAGGCTAATTTTAAGTCATTTGATAGTTACGTCAATTTATCAACGACTGAAATTTTTGAAAAATCTACGTCCTCTGGCTCTGGTCGTTTTTATTCTGATTTAAAAGACCTTTATAATACGGATGAATACTATATCAAGTTTGATGAATACATTCAATTCTTTAATAACTTTTCAAGAATTTTTATTCGAAATAAGGATCTAGAAAAAATTAAATATGAAGATGATCAAAAACTTTCCTTGTCTTGCAGAAACTTAGAAAGCGTTTTGAAAAGAATTCTTAAAAACGAAAATATTAGAGAGGATATTATTGAGTGGCTTCAGTTACTGGTTCCTGGGTTTGAAAACATAGAGATACAATCAAGCGAACTCAGCGGTACTGACTCGCTTCTTATTTACGAAAAAGGATTTACAAAACCATTTACCAAAAACCTCCTCTCAGATGGAACATACAACATTCTTTCAATTCTTGCGGCCGTATTTCAGAGCGATAAGCCACAGTTTCTTTGCATAGAGGAACCGGAGAATGGTTTAAACCCAAAAGTTATAAAAGAGTTAGTTAATCTGTTCAGAGATAAAACCGGAGAAGGACATTTTATCTGGCTTAATACTCATTCACAGACCTTAGTTTCTCAACTAAAAGAAGAAGAGATTATTATTGTAGATAAAATTGAAGGGGAAACTCGAGTTAAACAAATAGAAAAAGGAAAAAGTTATGGGTTGAAATTAGATGAAGCATGGCTTACTAATGTTCTTGGAGGAGGAAATCCATGGTAAAACTGGGTTTCATTTGCGAAGGAGAAACTGAAAAAACAATTGTTGAATCCGAAAAATTTAAGTCTCTTCTTTCTAATCTAAATTTGGAACTTGTAGGTGCAATAGATGCAACTGGCGGGGGAAATCAATTACCTAAGAACATTTTACCTTTTCATAATGCGCTAATTGGTTTAAATGCTGAAAAGATTTTTATACTAACAGATCGTGAAAAAGATCCCTGTATTACCGAAGTAAAAAATAGAATCGAAAATAATTTAGGCCATCAAATTATTGTTTCAGTAGAAGCTATTGAAAGTTGGTATCTTGCTGACGATGTTACTTTATCAGCAATATTTAGAAAAAATTTTCACTGCGATTCACCTGAAAGCACACCTTCTAAACCTTTCGATTACCTCAGATCTGAATTAAATAAATCAGGGATACAAGGCCTCAGTAGTAGTAAAATCAAATTTACTAAAAGAATGTTGCAATATGGATTTGATGTTGCAAATGCGGCTGTGCACCCTGAATGTAAAAGCGCAAAATATTTTCTTAATAAACTCAAGGAAGCCTCTCAACAATAATTAAACAATGAACCAATTAATAGAATGTGTCCCCAATTTTTCAGAAGGGAATGACCTTTCCATCATCAAACAAATCACCAACGAAATTGAAGGTGTTGACGGAGTAAAACTACTGAACGTTGATCCTGGAAAAGCAACCAACAGAACAGTGGTGACTTTAGTGGGTGCTCCGGAACCTGTAATAGAAGCGGCTTTCAGGGCTATCAAAAAAGCATCCGAGCTTATTGACATGAGCAAACACAAAGGCGAACATCCACGCATGGGCGCAACAGACGTTTGTCCGCTGATACCGATTGCAAATATTTCAATGGAAGAAACCGCTGTCTTCGCAAAGAAACTTGGAGAACGGGTAGGCAAAGAACTCAAGCTACCTGTTTATTTATATGAAGCGGCGCAACCTGATCCTTTAAGAAAAAATTTGTCCGTGATTCGCACAGGGGAATACGAAGGTTTTTTCAAAAAGATAAAATTGCCTGAGTGGAAACCAGATTTCGGTCCGGCAGAATTTTCAGCGAAAAGTGGCGCTACCGTAATCGGTGCCCGTGATTTTTTAGTCGCCTTCAATGTCAATCTCAACACAACATCTGTTCGAAGAGCAAACTCTGTTGCATTCGATGTGAGAGAGAACGGACGGAAAATAAAAAATGAAAAGGGCGAAGAAATTGTTCAGCCCGGCGCCTGCAAATCCGTGAAGGCGATCGGCTGGTTCATTGAAGAATATGGAATCGCCCAGGTAAGCATGAACCTCACTAACATCGACATCACTTCGGTTCACATTGCTTTTGATGAAAGTGTGAAGAGCGCGGCTGTACGTGGAATGCGCGTGACAGGATCTGAACTGGTCGGATTGATTCCACTGAAGGCAATGCTTGACGCCGGAAAATATTTTCTACACAAACAAAATCGTTCTGTCGGAGTTTCAGAAAAAGAATTGTTGAAAATCGCCATCAAGTCACTAGGGCTGGATGAACTGACTCCTTTCAAACCGGAAGAAAGAATCATTGAATACATGCTGAGAGACCAATCGCAGGAAAAACTCATCAGCATGTCTTTAAAAGATTTTGCTGATGAAACAGCGAGCGAATCTCCTGCTCCCGGCGGCGGATCTATTTCTGCTTACATCGGCTCTCTTGGAATTTCTCTTGCTACGATGGTCGCCAATCTCTCCTCACACAAGCCCGGCTGGGACAATCGCTGGGAAGAATTTTCAAAATGGGCTGAGCGCGGACAACAATTAAAAGATCAGTTGTTAAAGATGGTGGATGAAGACACCAATGCCTTCAACAAAATCATGCGTGCATTTGGATTGCCGAAAACGACAGATGATGAAAAGAAACTTCGCACGGAAGCCATTCAGGCGGCAACAAAATACGCGACAGAAGTTCCGTTCAAGGTAATGGAACTTTCCTTTGCGTCGATGGAAATTATCAGAGCAATGGCTGAAACCGGCAATCCGAATTCTGTGAGTGATGCCGGTGTCGGTGCTTTGTGCGCACGATCGGCAGTGATGGGAGCATATCTCAATGTAAAAATTAATGCCATCGGATTAACGGATAAATCTTTTTCAGAGAATATTTTGAAGAAAGGGAAAACGATCCGGGATGCTGCGATGAAAGCGGAAATGGAAATAGTGGAGATCGTGAATTCAAAAATAGGAGGGTAAGAGAATTGGTTCATTTATTTTATTGATAATCTTACAAAACCATTTTGTCGGAGAAAAATAAATTGTTAATCATCTAATTATCAAACCAGTTAATCTCTTCCTTATCAATTCCGAGAATCGTTCATCTGCACATTATCACATCTCCTAATTTGCACATTTACCCAAACCCAATCGCGTTTTCTTCGTATGATATTGATTGTCACATAAACCAATATGATGACGAGTTAAATTATGCGACAGCGGTTAGGCTTTAGTCATTTTATTTATTCGTTTCCTATCCAGTTACTGATGCTTCTCATTAAGAAGAATCATCTGCTATTACTGTATTGGTTTATCCTCTTCGGCTTTATTACCGGCTGGTTATCGCAGCGATTTGGTATCCCGTATCTTTTTTTAGATCCTGAATATATAGGCGGAGTGAACTTCCGGTCTTTTTTCATCATGGGTTTCGCAACCGGATGCTTCATCATGGTCTTTAATCTTTCGAGTTATATCATCAATGGTTTTCGTTTTCCGTTTATCGCTACGTTATCAAGACCCTTCATGAAGTTTACGGTGAACAATTTTATTGTCCCTACTCTATTCGTACTTGTTTACATCTACCAGATTATTTCTTTCCAGATATACAATGAATTTCAAAGTCCGCTGAACGCCATCATAGATGTGTCAGGATTCCTCCTCGGCCTGGTGATCATCATTCTTTTTACACTTACTTATTTCTTCCGGACAAACAAAGACATTGTGATCATGTTCGGTATTGAAGCATCTGATACCAACCCCGATGCTCCCGTCGCAGAACATCTGAAAAAGAAGGAAGAAGAAAAAAGAAAGTTCAGTTTCAGAATGAAGTACTCGAAGCAATGGCGTGTGGATACGTATATCAGTTCGCTTCGCCGTGTTAAACTGGTCAGGCATACGGAACATTATAAAAAAGAAATGCTTGAGTCGGTGTTCCGACAAAACCACCTCAACGCGGCGATTGTAGAGATCATCGTCTTTGTCCTTTTCATTCTTATGGGATTGTTCAAAGAATATTCGTTGTTCAAAATTCCTGCAGGCGCCAGTATCATTCTTATATTTTCAATGCTTCTGATGTTAAGCAGCGCATTTCGTTTCTGGCTGAAGTCGTGGTCGACAAGTGCATTTATTTTCCTTGCTCTTCTTATTAATTTTATTTCACGGTTTGGTGTTTTCTATCCTGAGAACAGGGCGTATGGACTCAAGTACCATGGCACCAATGCTTCTTACAACTTAGCAAATCTTCAATCTTTATATACTCCGGATAAAGTAAACTCCGATATTGAGAATACAAAAAAAATTCTTGAGAACTGGAGAAGTAAATTCAAAAAGAAACCGAAACTGATATTTGTAAACTGTTCCGGCGGAGGGTTGCGTGCCACTATGTGGACATTCCGTGTGATGCAGACAGCTGACAGTTTAACGGGCAATCAATTTTTCAATTCATCTGAGCTAATAACAGGAGCATCTGGCGGAATGATTGGTGCCGCATATTACAGAGAGTTGTATCTGAAGCAACAGCTCGGACTTATGCATGATTACCGGAGCAACGAACACTTATTTGAAATCTCGAACGACTTGCTGAATCCTGTTGCCTTCAGTATGACTGTGAGTGATTTGTTCCTCAACATTCAAAAGTTTAAGGAAGATGAATCGTTTTATACTAAGGACCGCGCGTATGCGTTTGAAAAACAACTGAACGAAAATTCTCATTCCGTTTTTTCGAAACGACTGGCGGGTTACAAAGCTCCTGAAGAAAAAGCGCTGATACCGATGATGATCTTCGCTCCTACGATTGTAAATGATGGAAGAAGATTATTGATTTCACCTCAACCGATTTCTTATCTTACCTATCATTCTCCTGATTCACTATTTAATTTTGAACCCACTATTGACGGAATTGAATTTGGAAGACTTTTCGATGAACAAAACGCATCCAACATTAAATTCACCACAGTACTTCGGATGAGTTCTACCTTCCCTTACATTCTTCCGGCTGTTACGATGCCAAGTGAACCCGCCACCCAGGTGATGGATGCTGGCATCCGCGACAACACAGGATTAAAATCATCACAAAAATTTCTGTATGTTTTCCGCGACTGGATTGCTGAAAATACCAGCGGCGTTATCTTTTTTGATATTCGTGATTCACACCGTACACGACCAATTGAAGACAAGCCACGTCTTACCGTGTTCGAAAATTTTATGACTCCGCTTGGTAATATTTATGGAAATCTTCTGACCATACAAGACTATAACCAGGAAGAAAGTTTTCAATATGCGCAATCGTGGTTCAAAGGAAAGTTAGATTACATCACCGTTGAATTACCTACGAAAGAACAGGATATTTCGCTGAGCTGGCATCTTACAACAAGAGAAAAAAATTCCGTTTATACTTCTGTTTACCTCCCGCAAAACCAGGAAGCATTGGGGAAACTGGTGAAGCTATTGAAGGAAAATTAATATGCCATCAGCTTTTTCAACTGATCTTCAAACCGGCGCTTCGCCAAAAAATTCAGTTCAAGGTCAAGGTTCATCGGAACAGGTGTATCAAGTGATGCGCATCTTACCACCGGTGCATCAAGAGCATCAAAACAATGTTCGCTTAGGTGAGCAGAAATTTCGCCTCCTACTCCGCCGATCAATGTGTCCTCATGCAGGATGATGACTCTGCCTGTTTTGCGGACAGAATTTTCCACACACTCCTTATCCCACGGGAGCAACGTTCTCAGGTCGATGAGATCAGCTGAAATATCCGGGTTATTATCCAACGTCTCCATGGCCCAATGAACTCCGAAGCCATAACTGATAATGGTAACATTTTTCCCTTCTCTAACCAATCGCGCTTTACCTATTTCAGTCGTGTAATAATCATCCGGAACCTCTTCCGTGATACTTCTGTAAAGCGCTTTGTGTTCAAAGAACATGACAGGATTCGGGTCCTCGATCGATGCAATCAACAAACCTTTTGCATCGGAAGGAAACGCGGGATACACCACTTTTAATCCGGGAGTATGAACAAACCACGCTTCATTACTTTGGGAATGAAACGGGCCGGCATTCACACCTGCACCGGTGGGCATTCTTACCACGACGTCTGCGTTTTGTCCCCAGCGGTAATGACTCTTCGCGAGGTTGTTAATGACCTGGTTGAAACCGCACGTAACAAAATCCGCGAACTGCATTTCCACAATCGCTTTCATGCCGTTGATCGAGAGTCCGAAACCCGCACCGATAATAGCCGATTCACAAATCGGAGTATTGCGCACGCGCGCTTTTCCAAATGCTTCCACAAATCCCTGCGTTGCTTTAAACACGCCACCGTATTCAGCGATGTCTTGTCCCATAATAACAAGATTATCATGACGCTCCATTGCTTGCCGCATTCCGTCAGTGATCGCATCCAGATATCTCTTCTCCGTTTTTGTTGACGAAGGGAAAAAAAACCCCGGCGGCGACTGATCAAACATATCCAGCAACTCATTCTCCGTATCCACTTTAGGATTTTCTTCCGCGTAGGTGATCTCAAGATTCTTTTCAATCTCCTGTTTCATTTCTTTTCTGAATGTCGCAATCACGCCGACATCAATAATTTTTTCCTGGAGTAAAAAATTTTCGAAGTTGTTGACAGGGTCTTTCTTTCCCCATTGGTCAAATAATTCCTGCGGAACATATTTTGTTCCGGATGCTTCTTCATGTCCGCGCATTCTGAACGTAAGACATTCCAGAATTACCGGTCGCGGTCTTTTCCTGATCGACTCTGCCAGCGATTTAATTGTTGAATATGTTTCAAGGACATTATTTCCGTCGATCTGGACTGCCTCTATTCCGTAACCGATTCCCTTGTCAATAAATTGTTTCATCCGAAACTGTTCATTGGACGGAGTTGACAGACCATATCCGTTGTTCTCAATAATAAAAATAACAGGTAGATCCCATACGGCAGCTACATTCACGGATTCATGAAAATCTCCCTCGCTGGTACCGCCGTCGCCGCTGAAAACTGCGGTTACTTTATTATTTTTCTTCAGTAAATTTCCAAGTGCAATACCATCAGCGACTCCTAACTGGGGGCCTAAATGAGAGATCATTCCGATAATGTGAAACTCCTGTGTTCCGAAATGGAATGACCGGTCGCGTCCTTTTGTAAATCCCCCCGGTTTGCCTTGCCATTGAGAAAACAAGCGATGCAATGGAATTTTTCTGGTCGTAAAAACTCCGAGGTTTCGATGCATCGGAAGAATATACTCATCAGGGTCAAGAGCGAGTCCACAGCCGACAGAAATTGCTTCCTGCCCGATACCGGAGAACCACTTCGCAATTTTACCCTGCCGAAGCAACACCAACATCTTTTCCTCGATGAGGCGGGGTTTTAAAAGTTCCTTATAAATATGAATTAATGATTCGTTATCGAACCCTGATTTATCAAATTTCATCCTATAGCAGATTGACCAAAAATTACTTTGACAAAATTATTGAAAAAAGCTTACTAACTTTGTACAATTAATAATTGAAATGAACATTCAGGTCATCCTTATCATTGTCATTGCAGCCGGAGCCCTTTTTTTCCTCGGGGCAAGATTCTATAAATTAATTTCAGGGAAAAATAAATCCGGCGACTGCCCCAACTGCGGCATGGATAGTTCTGTGAAACTTCCGGAGAAAAAAACTGACGACCTTGTCTGAGAGTATTCCTTCAGTCTGCTTAAAGTACCTTGAGGACTATATTGTGAGGAGTAATTCTTAGTGAACCTTCGTGTTCTTAGCGTTAGTGGTCATACTTTTTTACTACTGAGACACTGAGAAGTACTGAGAGAGCTTGTTATTTTTATCCTTTTCATTATTTAAAATGAAACACTAATCAATTTCTTCTTTATCACAATAAAAAAAGAGTTCCGGTTTCCCGAAACTCTTTTTCTATTTTTTTGAATGAGACCGATTACTTCTTTGCAGTAGTATCTGTAGTCATTTTGCTTGAATCAGCAGCAACAACAGTAGCAGCATTTTGAGCAGCAGCCGTAGCAGCGTTAATTGAATCCTGTGCTTCTTTTTCAGCTTTGGCTTTTTCTTCAGCATTAGGACCGCAAGCATAGAATGTGAACATTCCGGCAATAAATAAGATAGAGAGAACTTTTTTCATTGTAATTTTTGTTAATTTTTGTTTAGTGCGCGCAAATGTAGTCTTATTTTTGAACCAACAAAACTGTAGTCCAAAAAAGATTAACAAATTCTGATTAATAATTAAGAACGGTTATCAGACCGCAGGATAAACCTTACTTCTTAACAGCACCCGGACGGCCTGGAAGGGCTTGACCTGGTTTTATTACCTGTGCAGCAGGTTTTTTTGCCTTTGGAACAGGTTTGTTTTTAACATTTTCTGCAACTTTTGCAAGTGAATCAGCTTTTACCTGTGCAGCTGTAGCTTCAGCATCAGCTTTCGCTTTTTCAGCGGCAGCTACTGCATTCAAAGAATCCTGAACTGCTTTTTGAACAGCAGCGATAGAATCTTGTGTACGTTTTTCGGCTGCAGCTTTTTCTTCAGCGCTTGGTCCGCAAGCTACCAACGACGATATACCTGCAATTAAAAGGATAGAGAGAACTTTTTTCATTTTTTTTAGTTATTGATTTTGGTGAATTTTTGCGCAAATATAGAAGGATTATTTAATTATAAAAAAAATCTATAAAATTTCCTCCAAAGAAAGTAACGCTTATCTTTGCCCCAGAAATTACTCTATAACCCCCAAAACCAATAATCAAGATAAAAAAAAATCTTTTAATTGCAAGTGCTTTAGTTCTTATTTCAGGATCAGTTTTCCTGAATGGATGTAAAAAAGACGACACAACTGCTCCGGTTATTACCGTAACAGGTGACAATCCTGCGACAGTAGTTCTTGGTGGAACATATACGGATGCAGGAGCCACCGCAAATGACGCTACTGATGGAAATGTGACTGTAACTGCTTCAGGAACCGTTGATCCGAATACTGCGGGCACTTATACAAAAACATACTCAGCCACTGATAAAGCTGGTAATACAAGTACTGCAACCAGAACTGTTAACGTGGTTATTCAGCGATCAAATTATATCATGTCGTTTCATACTGATGATTCATGCACCACTAATCCGTCCATCGGTGCTTTTACATGGTCTGGATCAATAGCAGCTGGAAGTGCTGCCAATACAATTGTTATTTCTGGTTTCACTGGAACTGCTGCGCCTTGTATTGCTACAATTAACGGAGCTACTGTTACTATCGCAAGTCAAACCGTTGGTTCGTTTACCAATGTTACTGGTAATGGAACAATGAACAACACTGGAACAAAAATCACGTTAGATTATTCAGCGACAATGGGTACAACTGAAAGCTACCATGCTATTTTAACCAAACTCTAAAATTTAGTATAAGATAATATCATTCAAAAAGCTGCTCTTCACGGGCAGCTTTTTTATTTTCATTCCTTTTCGTTTTATTACTTTCGCCGGCATGCAGAACAACAAAAGCAGTTTGCTGCTACTTGTACAGCGTATTTTGCTGCTCATCGTTTTATACTCGCTGTGCAGGCTCCTTTTTCTACTCTTTAATCTGAACTACTTCTCCGGAACTTCTACAGGTTCTTTGTTGAAAGATTTTTTCTTCGGCATCCGGTTCGACATTTCTGCTATCATCATTTCAAACATTGTTTTCATCGGGCTTCACTTCTATCCGCTCGAATTATTCTATCACAAATACTATCAGCGTTTCCTGAAAATAATTTTCCTTGCCGTGAATATTCCGCTGCTGCTTTTCAGTTGCATTGACTTCGGGTTTTTCAGATTTTCAGCCAAACACGCCACCAGCGATGTGTTCAAGGTAATGAGTTATGGAGAAGATTTCATCAACACGGTTCCTTCCATGATCGTCGATTTCTGGTACCTGCTGCTTGTTTTTTTCGGACTTTGTATCCTGCTCGTCCGGGGATATACTAAAATCAGGATCAAAAAAGAGGCGGCCGATAATCAGAATTCCAATTCAAAACTCACCTTAAAAAAAATAATCATCAGCTGCATCGGAATTTATTTAGTCGTCATCGGATTCCGCGGCGGGTTTCAGTACAAACCGCTGTTCATTATCTCCGCCTCACAATATGGTTCTTCAAAAGATGTTGCGCTTATCTTAAATACTCCGTTCACAATTTTGAAAACATTCGGTAAGACACACCTGGATGAACTAAATTATTTTTCCAAAGATGAAGTGGAAAGAAAATCTCCGGTAAGCCATCAATTCAATACCGGCGAACCTTTCCGAAACATGAATGTCGTGATCATCATCATGGAAAGTTTCGGAAAAGAATACATCGGAAGTCTGAATCACTATAAGGGTTATACGCCTTTCCTTGATTCACTCATGAAAGAAAGCCTCGTCTTCGACAATGCTTTTGCGAACGGAAAAAGATCCATTGAAGGAATACCTGCTATTGTAGCAGGCATTCCGTCGCTGATGGAAGAACCTTTTATTACATCCGCTTATTCGGGAAATTCAATTTCAAGTCTTGCGAGTATCCTGAAATCAAAAGGATATGTAACGTCATTTTATCACGGCGGAACAAACGGTACGATGGGCTTCGATAACTTCACTCATCTTGCCGGTTTCGATTATTACTATGGACGACGTGAATATAACAATGAAAAAGACTTTGACGGAAGCTGGGGAATTTATGATGAACCCTTTCTTCAAAACTTTGCAAAGCAACTCAGCGAGATGAAACAACCCTTCTACTCTACTCTTTTTACGCTTTCGTCTCATCATCCGTATTCAATTCCACCGGAGCTAAAAAACAGATTCAGAAAAGGAACACTGCCGATTCATCAAAGTATTTTGTACGCTGATTATTCTCTAAAAAAATTCTTTGAGACGGCTTCGAAGATGCCTTTTTTCGACAACACACTTTTTGTGATTACCGCTGATCATACTGCGCTCTCCGAATATCCTTTCTACCAAAGCAAAGTTGGAATGTATAGCATCCCGATAATTTTTTACAAACATCACACTGATTTGAAAGGAATCTCGCAACTCACCACTCAGCAAATTGACATCCTGCCAAGCGTGCTCGATTACCTCCATTTTGATAAGCCGTTTTTCTCTTTCGGCAAAAGTGTTTTCGACAGCACCGATCATCACATTGCCGTGAATTATCTGAATGATACGTACCAGATATTATCTGACAATTATTCATTAAGTTTGGATACTTTAAAAAATAATTTCCTTTACCATTACACGACTGATAGTTTACTTCAACATGATCTTCTTGCATCAGATACAGTTGTCGCTTCAAAAATGGAAAAGAAATTGAAAGCGTTTATTCAAAATTATAATGAGGCGTTGATAAGAAATAAGATGGTAGTTGATGGTCCACCGTCGACAGTGCATAGTCCACAGTAATGTCTCAAATAGTCAATTATTCATTCAAACATTGAATCGCTCCTCGTCCCTCATGAAGAAGAAAATACGTTTTATCATCAATCCGAAATCAGGCGTGAGCAGCAAGGATGAAATTCCTGACCTCATCAATCGTTTGGTTGATAGGGATCAATACGATTTCGAAATTTGCTTTACGGAAGCTCCGAAACACGGGACCATATTAAGTCTTGAATCGGCTGTTAAAAAATACCATGCTGTTATTTCAATCGGCGGTGATGGTTCTGCGAACGAAGTAGCAACAGGATTGCAGAAAAGTGAAACTGCACTTGGGATTATCGCGACGGGTTCGGGAAACGGAATGGCGAGACATCTTAATATTCCGATGGACATTAAAAAAGCATTGCACGTAATCAACACAGGGAGAATTGAAAAGATTGATACCCTGAGAGTGAATGAAGAATTCTGTCTAGGCACCATCGGTGTTGGTTTCGATGCCCACATCGCTCATCTATTCGCAGCTTCATCGAAACGCGGGTATTCAACGTATGTGAAACTCGTGCTCTCCGAATTTTACAAGTACCATCCGATTTCATTCGATATCTCTGTTGATGGTCAGCATATTTCAAAAAAATGTTTCCTGCTTACCATTGCCAACTCCTCTCAATTCGGCAACAATGCTGTGATTGCTCCGTTCGCCGATGTACAGGATGGAATCATCGACATTACCATGATGAGAAAATTCGCCTTCATTTTTGCACCACACCTGATCTGGCGTTTGATGAATAATGTGATACACAAGTCAAGATTTTTTTCGATGATGCGCGGAAAAAATATATTTTTGAAAAATAGTGGCGAGTTGAAAGGGCATATCGACGGTGAACCGGTTACGTTTAACGGCGATCTTCACATTGATATCATTCCGGCTTCCTTGAATGTAATTGTTCCATCAAATTAAACAGCTATGATCGTAAGAAGAAATTTCAGAAGTTTTATGAGTGGTTTTGTTTACGCTGCCAAAGGATTGGTTGAAGCCATCAAATCACAATTCAATATTCGATTTCATTTTGTCGCGACGATATTTGTGATAGCACTTTCATTTTATTACAAACTGAATCCAACTGAATGGTGTTTCATTTTATTAAGTATCTCAATTGTATGGACGACTGAATTAATCAACACCGCGATCGAATACCTCACTGATTTCGTTTCGCCCGAATATAATTTTTTAGCCGGGAAGGTGAAGGACATTGCCGCCGGTGCTGTGCTTATTGCCGCTGTACTATCGGCTTGTGTGGGGTTGATTATTTTTGTTCCGAAGATATTTTAGTTGCTGTTTGTTAGTTCTTAGTTTTTAGTTGATGTCGAAGAAAAATAAAAATATCGAGGGAGTTATATATTCTACAAATCCTGATTTCAAATTTCAGTCAGGAGAAAAAGCAGAACCATTGGTTACAAAATCGAACCAGCAGGATCTTCGTGTGTGGCTGGAATATCATGGTGGTAAAGCGGTAACGATCGTCCGGAGTTTTATCGGCGCCCCTTCTGAATTAGAAAAACTCGGCAAAGAATTAAAAGTAAAATGTGGTGTAGGCGGTTCGGTAAAAGACGGCGTCATTCTCATCCAGGGAAATCAACGTGAGAAAGTGATGGTGATGTTGGCGAAGATGGGGTTTAAGGCGAAGAAAGCGGGAGGTTGATTGTTTACGGTTGGGGTTTACGGTTTGTTTTTAAAAGTTTACTGCGGGTATTGTTCATTGGTTCAATGGTTTATTAGTCCTTCGTCTTCAGACTTTCGTCCCCGCCAATCGCTCTCCTTCTCTTCCTGTAAACATTCACCGCGATCATCAGTAATACAGCAAAGATGACAAGTCCAGCCATTCCCCATAGCCAGTTTCCGCTGTCTTTCAGCACAACAATAAAAACAATTGCAAACAAGAAAAGTGTTGCTACTTCATTCCACAACCTGAGTTTAAACGAAGAATATTTGACAACATCGTTTTGAAAATGTCTGAACATAATACCGCATTGCAGATGATACAATGTTAATCCTAATACAAAAGCGAGTTTCATAACCAGCCAGCCTGGAAAGCTAAAGCCAAACATTTCATAAGACATCCAGAAGCCGAAAATGTACACTCCGATCATCGATGGCCATGTAATGCCATACCACAATCGTGTCTCCATTATTTTATATTGCCGTTGCAAAATACTTTTTTCCGGTTCTGATTTTTTTTCCGCTTCCGCATGGTAAATAAAAAGGCGCACGATGTAAAACAATCCCGCAAACCACGTAACGACGAAGATGATGTGAAGCGCTTTCAGGTAGAGGATGTTCATTGTTAGAAGTGTGAAGTGCGTGAGTGTTTAAGTGTTGATGTGGTTCAAGATTTTATTTGTACTTCCGATCAAAATGCAATGATCGGAATTGCTCATTGATCAATCAGAAGCATTGCTCTGAATCCAAAAGAAAACGGATTGTTATGAATTGCGATTGTATCCTCATATAACAGAAAGCTCAGTCACCAACAGACTTAAACATTTACGAACTTAAACACATAAAAACTCACCATTAACGCCTACATTCTCTGATCACCCTTTCATAAACTTCCTCATACATCGGCAGAATATTTTTGATGTCGAATTTCTTTGCGTGCTCCAGCGACTGGTGTTTGAATTTGGCAAGGCGTTCATCATCTTCCAAAATATAAATCGCATTCTTCGCCATGTCGTCTACATCTCCAACATCACTCATAAAACCTGTTACACCATTTACATTGAGTTCCGGAATTCCGCCTGTGTTGCTGGAGATCACCGGAACCTGGCAGGCCATTGCTTCAAGCGCAGCCAAACCGAAACTTTCAGTTTCTGATGGAAGAATAAATAAATCGGACACTGATAAAATTTCTTCAACGGCCTCTTGCTTACCAAGAAACCGGATGTGGTCGCATGCTTTCGATTCGCGGCATTGCTTTTCTATGGCAGTACGATCGGGACCATCACCAATAAGTAATAATTTAGAAGGGATTTTTTCCACAACCTGGTTAAAAATTTTCACAACATCACTTACTCTTTTCACAGGACGGAAGTTTGAAGCATGCACAAGCAGTCGCTCGTTGTTCGGAGCAATCGCCTTCTTGAAATGTTCTTTGCGTTGCTTGCTGAATCTTCTTAGATCTATAAAATTCGGAATGACGTCAATCTTTTTTGTGATCTTGAAAAACTTATACGTTTCATCCATCAGGTTTTTTGAAACGGCCGTTACAGCATCACTCATGTTGATGGCGAATGTAACCACAGGAGCATAGCTTGCATTTTTACCAACGAGGGTGATATCCGTTCCATGCAATGTTGTTACAAACGGAACATGATATCCCTGTGCGGCAAGAATTTGCTTCGCCATGTACGCAACCGATGCATGCGGGATCGCATAATGCACATGAATAACATCAAGTTTTTCAAACAAAGCGACATCAACCAACTTACTTGTCAATGCCGTTTCGTAAGGAGCGTATTCAAAAACGGGATAGTCAGCAACACTCACTTCATGGTATGAAACATTTTCAGAAAAATGTTCCAACCTCACCGGTTGACTGTATGTAATAAAATGTATGTGATGACCTTTTTCAGAAAGCGCTTTACCAAGTTCTGTAGCAACCACGCCGCTTCCGCCGAATGTGGGGTAACAAAGAATTCCGATGTTCATTTTTTATAATTACAAATTTTACGAATGTACGAAATGTGGGGAATTGATTCCGAAACTTAAATTGAAAAATATTGAGATCATTTCTTCACCACTGAGACACTAAGAGCACTTAGAAAAACACGAAGAGACTGTATAGGATTGATAAAAATAAAGCACTACTCGAAAAAGAATCGGAGACTTCCTTTGCGTCCTTTGTGCATACTTTGCGAACTTTACGGTTAAAAAAAATAACCGCAAAGTTCGCGAAGTTTAAAAGCAAAGATCTCAAAGAAATCCAGCATAAGGAATTCTATAAACGAATTTTAGACAGCATCTAAGACATCTTAGTGAATCTTAGTGTTCTTAGTGTCTCAGTGGTAAAATTTTAAATTAACTGCTAAATTTTATTTTACTTATTACCCATGGCGTTATAGATGACCTGCTGAATTTCTGTCCGCACATTCATCTTAACAAGTTTGTCATTGGTCGCATCGGGATTAACACGGTTAGAGAGAAAAATATAAATCAAATTGTACTCAGGATCTACCCATGCACAGGTTCCGGTGAATCCCTGGTGACCGAATGTCTTACGCGAAGCGCTTTTACTCGTCGGACTTGCTTTTGTTGAATCAGGTTCGGGCTTATCGAAAAATAATCCTCTCCGGTTTTTGTTAAGGGGGAATTGTTGTTTCGTAAATTCATTCACCGTCGTTTGGTTAAAAAATTGTTTGCCTCCGTAAAATCCTCTGTTCAGATATAACTGCATGATAACAGCAAGATCATTCGCATCAGAAAATAATCCCGCATTTCCCGAAACACCTCCTAACATAGCCGCTGCAGGATCATGTACATCGCCATGAATCAACTGGTGACGAAAATCTTTGTCGTTTTCGGTCGGAATAATTTTCTTCAGATCAAATTTTGTCCGTGGAAGAAAAGTAAGATTTAATAAACCCAACGGACGATAAAAAAAAATTTCAAGATATTGATCAAGCGGTTGAAGTGTAATTTTTTCGATTACTGATTTCATAAGAATCGGCCCGAGATCACTGTACACATACTTTCCCCTCTCACCCAACGGAGAATCATATATCCATTGAAAAATGGAATCTCTATAATTGTTTCGCATGTAAATTCCTTCGGCCACGCGAATAGTATGTTCAGGATTTTCTTTCCTCGTGTAGATATCATTCGATAATGCTCCGGTTTCAGTCACTGTTTGTTTCCAGAAAGGAATCCATGCAACAAGCCCCGACTGATGCGCGAGTACATCACGCATACCAAGATTCTTTTTATTTGTATTCAGCAATACCGGCAAATATTTTGAAACGGGTTGATCCATATCAATCTCTTTTTCATCATATAACTTCATTGTTGCAAGACATGTAGCCGCTATCTTGGTGACAGAAGCAATGTCATACAAATCAGAATTTTTCACAAGAGTCGTATCCTCATAAGTATGTGTGCCGAACGATTTACAATAAATTATTTTCTGATTTTTTGCGACCAACACCTGGCAACCGGGCATGGCGCCTGCACGAATAGCTCTCACTGCAATGGAGTCAATCTTCGATAAATCTTTGCTGTTGATTCCGACATCTTCCGGAAAAGAATATTTAAAACGGATTTGATCTGCCAATGTGATTCCTGAATTTTTCGGAAACGATGTTGTCGCTGCAACAGGCATTCTTCCGGTAGAACCAATTCCCCCGAAAAGTAATTGAGCGGAAAGATTTTGAGAAACCGGCATATCTTCATACGCAAGCAACAATGCTTTTGCCTGTGTAATGGATTCAATCTTCGTCAGCGTGTAAGCATTTCCAAAGTCAACAAAAATGGTGGCGTGTTTTTTAATAACAGAGTTGATGAACTTCAGCGTCGCTTCTGTGATACCGAAATCTTTTTGAGCAACCATGGTGGTGTTATGCAGACTGAGAATCACACGATCATAGTTGACAAGAAATTTTTCGATGGCTTCAAACACGCTGAGCGGAGCATCTTTTTCAATCGAATAACAATCAACCGGGGCATACAGTTGAAGTTGTTGTTGAAACGGATTGTTCTTCACATCACCGATTACAACGGATGCTGTTTTCAACGAATCCAAAAAACGAAGCGGCAGAATCGAATCCTTGTTTGATAAAAGTGTCAGCGATTTCTCATACAACTGTTGCTGAAGATGCAAAGCGACGGGCGTATTCAGGTCATTGTAAAGATTGGTCGTATCAATGGGTCTGCAATGATTCAATCCAACCCAGTATTTCAACATGAGTAATTTTTTGACGCGCTCATCAATTTCCTGTTGAGTGATTTCACAATTCTCAACAGCGAGGTGAATTTCATCAACCGCTTTATGTACATCTTCCGAATAAAGAAGAACATCATTGCCGGCTAGCAAGGCAAGTTTGTCAAGTATTCCCGGCTTGTAGCATGCACTCACGCCTTTCATATTTAATGCATCAGTAAATACAAGTCCTTTAAAACCCATTTGCTCTTTCAGCAATCCGGTTACAATTTTTGAAGAAAGTGTAGACGGATGATTCGGAATGGTATCCCAGGCAGGCACGCTGAGATGAGCCACCATCATGCCTCCGAGACCTTGCTGAATAAGTTTACGGAACGGATACAACTCCAGCGTATCCATTTCATTTTTTGAATTCCTAATCGTCGGCAAAACAAGATGAGAATCCATATCCGTGTCACCATGACCCGGAAAATGTTTTCCGGTGGCAAGGATGTGATGATCCTGCAATCCTTTCATGTATAACAATGCATCTTTGGTGACCGTCTCTTTATCGTCACTGAAAGAGCGGCTGCCAATGATAGGATTCTGAGGGTTGTTATTTATATCAGCAACCGGAGAAAAAGTAGTATGAATCCCGACTCGTTTACACTCACGCGCAATCTCAGTTCCCATCTGGTAAATCATCGTGTCATCGTGCATGGCAGAAAGTGTCATCTGGCGTGGAAACCTGATCGTACTGTCGAGTCGCATGCCCAATCCCCATTCACCATCAATGCCAATCAACAATGGAACTTTTGATATTGATTGATACAGGTTGGTGAGGAAAACTTGTCGCATGGGTCCGCTTTGAAAAAAAATCAGTCCGCCAATTCCATAGTTGATGATCTCCTGTTTGATTTCGTTAACGTGAGAAGAATCTTTGTTAGCAAAAGTTGCGAGCATGAACAACTGCCCGATGCGCTGATCCGGACTGAGAGTTGAAATTAAAGAATCTGCCCAATGCGATGATTCTTTGAAAATAAAAGGCGGGACTTTATTCTGCGCGAGAGATGTATTCTGAAAAAAAATTAAACTAAACCACAAAGACATGAAGGCACGAAGCTTCAAAATATTTCTTCGTGCCTTCGTGTCTTCGTGGTAATGAACATTTAAAAACATAGTTCGGCAAAATTAGTTCTAATGGATGCCTTCAAAAGATATTACATTATTCATTTGCAGAAGTTATGAACGTCAGTTGTCAATAGATTATTCAGTATCCGGTTTCACATTTGAACTAAAATTTGTTATTTCGGCATTGGATTTTGATAGACAGAAAAGAATGAGCGCTGAAGTTAAGTTAAAAGTTAAAAAGCTTTTTACTGAATACCTGGAACAAAAAGGTCATCGGAAAACACCCGAACGTTTTGCGATCCTTGATGAGGTATATTCGATCAAAGAACATTTTGATGTTGACTCGCTGTATAAACACATGAAGCGCAAAAAATACAACGTGAGTCGCGCCACTGTTTACAACACGATTGAATTGTTGCTCGACAGCGATTTAATCACCCGGCATCAGTTTGGAAAAAACCTGGCACGCTTTGAAAAATCATACGCGTATAAACAGCACGATCACCTGATTTGTGAAGACTGCGAGCACATCTTCGAATTTTGTGACCCGCGGATTCAACAGATCCAGTCGATGATCGGAGGACTTCTTCACTTTAATGTCACGCATCATTCTCTGAATTTATTCGGGAAATGTACTGAACTTGAACAAAAAGGAAAATGCCAGTACCAGGAAGCCGGCTAACAGAATCAACGGTTACCGGCAGCGTTTCAGTTGATTAATTGCCTACCTTTCGCCCGCTTTATTTTGGTAAAGGAATTTATGATCTCAACTTAATCTGACAACAAATATCTATCTTCGCACTATGGATTTTACATATAAACTTAACAACAAAGGTACTTACGCCATCGTGGAAATGAGTGGTAACCTGATTGATAAAAATCAGGCAACTCCCCTGCTCGATGAAATTCAGGAACTCATTCAGAAAGGCACAAACAATTTTGTGATCTCGATGGAACATTTCCGCTACCTGAACAGCAACGGGCTCAATGTTCTGGTGAACATTCTTACCAAGTCAAGAAAAAACGGAGGTGATACTTCTATCTGCAGCATCTCTGATAAAATCAAAGAACTGCTTATCATTACCAAACTCAATACGGTTTTTACCATTGCTGAAAATCTCCCTTCTGCTATTAAGCAGTTTCAGAATTGAATTGAAAATCGGAGAAAAATTCCAAATATGTTTTTCCACAATTGGCTTTCTGTTTTTCCAAACTCCCATTTTTTAAAATAACATTATAAAATTACAAACCGAGAATGGCTGTTGACGTATTGCTTGGTCTCCAATGGGGAGATGAAGGAAAAGGGAAAATCGTTGATGTTCTTACCCCGAATTACGATGTGGTCGCGCGCTTCCAGGGCGGACCCAATGCCGGTCACACACTTGAGTTTAACGGGATCAAACATGTACTTCACACGATTCCTTCCGGAATTTTTCGTGACAACACTATCAATATAGTAGGCAACGGGGTCGTCATCGATCCTGTTACGTTGAAAAAAGAAATTGACGCATTGGTGAAACTGAATGTAGATGTGAGTAAAAAACTTTTCATCTCCCGGAAAGCACATCTTATTATTCCGACTCATCGCCTTCTTGATGCCGCTTCTGAATCTTCAAAAGGAAAAGAGAAAATCGGTTCAACATTGAGAGGAATTGGTCCTACTTACATGGACAAAACCGGAAGAAACGGTTTACGTGTCGGTGATATTGAATCAAAAGATTTTCTTGATCGATACAAAAAACTTTCCTCTAAACATTGTGAGCTTCTCAGGAACATGGACTTCGATTCCAAACTGGAGGACCTGGAGCCGCAATGGTTTGAAGGAATAGAAGCGATGAAGAAACTCAACTTCGTCGACAGCGAACATCTGGTCAATCAATACATCAAAGAAGGAAAAAGTATTTTGGCTGAAGGAGCGCAGGGTTCACTGCTTGATATTGATTTCGGTTCGTATCCGTTTGTAACTTCTTCCAATACGATTACAGCAGGTGCCTGCACCGGGCTCGGAATTCCTCCGGGAAAAATCGGGCGTGTCTTTGGAATCTTTAAAGCTTATTGCACGCGTGTTGGAAGCGGTCCGTTTCCAAGTGAGTTGAATGATGCGACCGGAGAAGCTTTACGAAAAGCCGGCAATGAATTCGGGGCGACAACAGGACGCCCGCGCAGATGTGGATGGATTGATTTGCCTGCACTGCGTTATGCAATTATGATCAACGGTGTTACCGATCTGATCATGACCAAGCCAGATGTGTTGAGTGGTTTTGAAAAAATTTATGCGTGTACACATTACCAGTACGAAGGAGAGAAAATTGATTTCATGCCTTATGACATTGTACACAACGACGCGAAGCCGGTGTTTGAAGAATTAAAAGGATGGAAAGAACCGTTGACAGGTATTACCACTGAAGCACAATTTCCAAAAGAACTGAATGAGTATGTGACATATCTTGAAGAACATTTACAGGTTCCGATCTCCATTGTTTCTGTCGGCCCCGACAGAAACCAGACGATTATCAGAAAGGGGTTCTGATTTTTTTACGGATGTTTTGCTCCTACGGAGTAAGGTATTTTAGTGCACGTTTTAGTTTCAGGTATTTACGCTTTTACAGAGCGAAGCCAGCGAATACTTGGCTAAATTCATCAATGGCCTACTTCTACTCTGATCTTTCCTAACATCGGTTGATGGTTCCTCAAATGCTAAATCCAAAATCAACTTCTGTAAGGTTTAGCTAAAAAAAAATCCTTTGCCCCTTAAACCTTTTATAACTTGTGGCGATCATAGAGACAACCAATTAGAAAAAACCAATTAAAATATAGAGATTATGAAAACAAGAAACCTTATTCCAACTTTAATGATTGCCGCAGCTTTAACGTCACTTACGTTTATGATAAGTTGCAAGAAAGATGATTCAATGAAAGACACAGAAGATGCAGCTTCCATTACAGCAAATGCGGATCTGTTCCAGGAAGCTGAAGCATCTCATTCAGATGTGGATGAAATTTCTGACATGGCTGTTCAACTTCATTCAGTAGACGGTGCGAGGATGGCAAGCGGAGGCGCCAACAGCATTCTAACCTGCGCTACGGTTACCAACGATACTATTAACCAGGTCATCACGGTTGACTTCAGCACGGGATGTACAGGTCATCACGGACATGTTCGCAGCGGACAAATTATCATTCACTACAGTGGTGGTAGCTATTTCACTCCGGGCTTTCAACGCATCATTACCTTCAACAACTATTATGTTGACAGCCGTCACATTGAAGGAACAAGAACGATCACCAACAACGGATTGAATGCAGCCAATCACCTGAACTGGTCGATCAGCGCAGTTAACATGCGTATTACACGTCCAAGTGGTCAATACCACGAGTGGAATAGTCAGCGTAACCGTGAAATGATTGCCGGCGACACCTTGCTTTCACATCCTGAAGATGACATCTACTCGATTACAGGAAGCGGAAGCGGAACAAACAGCAATGGTAATTCATGCACAACAACGATTACTAACCCTTTGATCAAAAGAGGGGACTATCGTTTCATCGTAAGCGGAACTGTTGTCATCACTCCTTCTAACAGACCAACGCGGACATTGGATTACGGAAACGGTGCACTCGATGATATCGCAACTGTTACCAAGAACGGTGTTGTTCATACGATTCATCTGAACTAATTTCCTTCTGCAAGTTGAACCAACAAAAAACCTCGTAAGATTTATCTTACGAGGTTTTTCGTTGGTTAGTGCTTAAGTATTTATGTGTTGAAGTGTTTGAGGAGTGAAATGCGCCCACAATACCTTCAACACATAAACACATACATACTAAAGCACTTCTTTTTTCAATTCACTCCCGGATCTTCCGGAAAATCATTCATGATACCGTAGATATGTCCAAGGCGTTGCAGGATGCTTCCCCATAGTTCTGTGGGTTCTTCAAAGAAGGTAGTTTGCATGTCGGCATTCGCCAGCCACCAGCTATTGTTCGTGATCTGATTTTCCAATTCATCCGGCTCCCAGGCAGAAAAACCAGCGATGAACCGGATTTGGGAAGGATCAACAAGACGACTTTCTATCATCACTTTAAGTTGAGTATAGTTACCACCCCAATAAATTCCCTCGGCAATTTTTTTCTTGCCCTCAAGCCCTTCAATGGAATGAACATAATAGATTGAATCCAACTGAAGCATTCCGCCCCAATAAACAGGAGCATCAAATTCAGGAAAGTCTTCCAATGCTTCATCCACACGAACGGGCGTAGGTTTATTCAAAATAAAACCGATGCTTCCAAGCAGATTGTGCTGACTGATCAGAACAACCGATCGTCGAAAATTCGGTTCAGGGTTGAATGGCTCCGAAATCAGGAGGTTCCCGACTTTAAGTTTTGAGGTCTTCTTTTTTCCCATGGTTTCAGTATCCTTTAACAGAAAACTGCCTGATAATGTTCCAGGTAACTTTCACGACTTCAATTATTTTTTAAACGAAAAAATCATCTCAATATTTGATAAAATTAGTTGATATAGAATAATTATTAATTTGAAAATGAATAATATATAAACATTTTACTAAACTAATACATGATAGCAATAAAACATAATATTCTCCTGAAGACTTAATATTCGTGAACAAGGGTTGTAATACCGTTATGATATCAGTAATAGTCAAATGCGCCTTACGGCTTTTGAACAATAACAGCTACTCTATCGGCATTCTACCAAAGAAATGTTTGGATTATTTTAAACTGAAATGGTATTACCCCTTTCTCCCACCACTGAATGAAGTCGAAAGGCGCGTCGTCTATACCCATTACTTCCATAGAAATTTTAATAACTTCTGAGAAAAGAAAAAAAGTCCGCAACGAGATTATAAACCTAATTACAATAGAAGAGCATGAATTACCTCTCGGCGATTTTCATTTTCTCAAATGTATTCGACTGAATGGTTTCAATCGCTTTGGAAATAAACGGGTTTACATCGTTGATGATTTCAAAAAAAGCATCTGTATCCCAGAGATCGCGTGCTACCAGCGCTTTTATTTCAATCTTAATCAATCGTTCGGAAGTTTTTAAACCATCGGGATCCTTCTTCACACCTTGCTTTTCAGCGTAGGCAAGAAAATCATCAAACAGTTTCTGATCTACTGTGAAATCTTTTCTGAATGAACTGATGTCGGCATAATTCTTCTTCAACATGGTGCGATGATCATCCACATAACTCAATGTAAATTCACCAAAAGCATTTTTACGCAACAAGTCGAAATAGAAATTGCTGTTCATGCTGGTATCAATCGGAACAAAAATATCAGGCATGATACCACCACCGCCATACACAAGACGTTTTCCATTGGTATAATATTTTGTCGTATCGCTGAAATGAATACTGTCACGAACGGAAAGTTCACCATGCTTCGATCTGTTCATTATATCCGACTCGTAGTCATCATCACTTCCGCCCGTGTAAGGTTTTTGAATACATCTGCCAGAAGGAGTGTAATAATGCGCAACCGTTAACCTGATCATTGAACCATCGGATAACTTAAACGGATTTTGAACGAGTCCTTTTCCGAATGAACGGCGACCGATCAAAATTCCCCTGTCCCAATCCTGGATAGCACCAGAAACAATTTCACTTGCTGACGCGGAATATTCATCTATCAAAACAACTAACTTTCCTTTTTCCCAACCTCCTGTTGAAGTTGACACATAATCCTGCGACTGAGTTGTTCTGCCTCTGGTGTACACCACTTTTTTTCCTTCTGATAAAAATTCATCCGCCAGTTCGTATGCGCGGTTCAGGTAGCCGCCGCCATTTCCCTGAAGGTCGAGAACGAGACTTGTGATGCCCATCCCTTTTAATTTCTCAAGCGCCTTTTTAAATTCTTCCACTGTTGAATCGGCGAAGCGGCTGATCTTGATATAACCGATTCCGGGAGCCAATTGATAGGTAGCATCCACACTGAAAAGTGGAATCTGGTCACGAGTTATAGTGAAGTCAAGCAAATCTTTTACGTATCTTCTTAGAATTGAAACATTCACTTTTGTTCCTTTATCTCCTCTTAATTTTTTCAAAACATCGTTGTTGGTAATCTTAATTGATGCAACATTCAGTCCGTCAATTTTTACAATTCTGTCGCCGGCCCTGATACCAAGTTTTTCAGATGGTCCTCCCGGAATTGGTTGCGTAACCATAATGGTATCGTTGAGAATGTTG